>NZ_JTCM02000085.1 GCF_000817785.2 Hassallia byssoidea VB512170
TTCGGGGAGACGCGAAGCGCGAACATCCGAGTAATTGGTTGGGTGTTGCGGATCTTTAAAACAATGTGTCCTAATTTGTCGTGGGTTGTTGCAGGGGATCTTTAAAACAATGTGTCCTAATTTGTCGTGGGTTGTTGCAGGGGTCTTTGAAACTCCGACGGGCGATCGCGTTCGCCTTTTAAAAGGAACTAAAAATAACAAACGACGGGTGTTTCCATGTCAGCAAGGGTCTAAACTACAATCGCTCCTTTTTGAGCTAAGATCTGACTCCCCAGATCCAAAAAAGCTACTTTTCAAAAGTAGCTCTGGACAAAAAATGAACTTAAGAATTTCAGATAGATTTTGGAGAGGTTATAGCACGAAAGGTTATCAATACAAGGGAGTTGTTGCTGAGTTAGCAGAACAAGGGATAATCCCCTATTTGAGTATTTACAGCACTCGCCATACTTTCGCTACTTGGGCGATCGCCTCTGGAGCATCTCCTGAAAAAGTAGCGTATTGGCTTGGTGACAACGTGCAAACGGTGCTGAGTTATTATTGTCACCCTGATGTAACTAAATCTGAATGTCCAGATTTTTGAGTAGCAGTTTTACTCAAAAATTGCTGGAAAGGTTTATTTATACGTTAGGCGGTAATTCTAGGGGAATTGTACCGAGAAATCCTTTGCGAAAATCGGTTAAAAGTTGTCTTGCGGTACGCTCGACATCTCCTTTGTAACGATGCTGCGCTAAAGCGTGTAAATATGCTTCTCCGGTGTCGGTTGTGGGGTCGAGGTCGTAGCGAGTCTCTAAGGGTTTTTTCGGCAAGACATCAGTTGCTACTGCTTCTAAGTATAACAGTAAATCTGCGAGTGCTGATGCTACTAGTTGATTATCATAAGATGCTTCGCCAATATCGTCACAAATCGCTAACTTTAATGCGGCTTCTTGGTCTTCTAACTTTAGGGGGATGACACCAGGAGCATCAAGCAATTCTAACTGCTCAGAAATTCGCACCCAGCGCAAGGAACGAGTTACACCAGGACGAGCTGCACTTTCGACTACTCGCTTTCCGAGCAAGCGGTTAATCAAAGCTGATTTACCGACGTTGGGAAAACCAATGACTACAGCGCGGACGGGACGGGGTAACATTCCACGATCGCTTCTTCTTTTATTTATCTCTACTCCCGCTGCTTGTGCTGCTTTTGATACCGCAATCACACCTTGACCTTGTTGGGCATTGGTAAAATAAGGCACTTCACCTTGACGTTTAAACCAATCTGTCCAAAGCGATCGCGCTAGTGGTGTAATCATATCTACTCGGTTTAGCACCAACACCCGCTCTTTACTCCCCACCCATTCAGTCATTTGCGGATGGTTTGTCGCTAAAGGTATGCGTGCATCTCGTACTTCCAGCACCACATCTACACGCTTTAGCTGTTCTTTAAGCTTCTTTTCAGCTTTGGCAATGTGACCGGGATACCATTGAATCAGGTTTAATTTATAATTTTGAGTTATTGACATTTGTTTGTTAGTTTTTGGTTGTTAGTTGTTAGTTTTTGGTTGTTAGTTGTTGGTTGTTGGTTGTTGGTTGTTGGTTGTTGTTTGTTAGTTGTTAGTTGTTAATTCTTTTATGAACTATTATCCACTATCCACTATCAACTATCCACTATCCACTATCCACTATCCACTATCCACTATCAACTATCCACTAACCACTTTAGATTGATGCAAAATTATTCTATTGCCATCAGGATCGTAAGCGTAAATTTCTCTACCGTGAGAAGCGGTTGTGATTTCTCCTGGTGGGGGATAACCTAAAGTAGTAAGGTGAGCGATCGCATCTTCCAAATTACTCACCTCTAAACACAAACTCATCTTACTTTTAACTGAGTTAATAAATTCAGATTCATTGGTTTTTTTTGCTTTGAAAATACCTAATTTTACACCTGATAATTGAAACTCAGCATAAATATTTGGAATCAGTTTTACTGGTTCTTTTTTCAAAATGTTAGTATAAAAAACTACTAGCATATCCAGATGAATAGTGGCTATGGTGACGAAAGCATCAGTATATTGGAAAACCATATTTATTAAAAATAGCTAAAAAAAATTAGATAAATTAACAAAGGAAAAAATATACTTTTCTCAGACGATTCACCACCATAGCACGAATAAATTAGTTTACTTGACTTAAGACTTTAGCTGGTTGATGTTGAATATCTCTTTCTGGGTCGCCTAATTCGCGTAAATTTATGGCAAATTCCAGCAATATTCCATCAGCATCGAATAAATAAATTGAGGAAATGAATGTAGTTTCATCAACTTATGAGGAAAACCCAGAGGGAACATCTGCATGGTGTAAAATAGGGGTTACTTCCACACCCTTGCTAACTAGTTTTTCTCGATATTCCTCAATTTTTTCAACTGGAAGATTAAATGCTAGATGATTCATTGAAGCGTGTGCTGTGGCTATATTACCAGTTTGCATAGCATCAGGTCTTACAGAAGCGATTCCGGGTGCTGCTTGTGGTGCTTGGGGAAACCAGAAAAAAGCCAAAGCATCCCCATTACCAATATCAAAAAAGAAGTGCTGTCCACCATCTGGTAATGCGATAGTTTTAATCAAATTTAAACCAAGGGTGTTGGTGTAAAAGTCAACCGTGCGTGCCATATCTTTACATACTAACGCGATATGGTTGATTCCTTGGATTTGAAAGTCTTTCATATCAATTACCTGCTTATGATATTCGCTTTTACTATTATTACTTTTTCAGGTAGTACATATTCGCTCCAAACCAGAGTACACGTTGAAGCGTTCCTCGCGCAAAAATCCAATTAAGGTAATTCCAAATTCTTGCGCCACGGATACTGCTAAACTACTAGGAGCAGAAACTGCACAGACAATGGGAATCCCAGCAACTGTAGATTTTTGTAAAATCTCAAAGCTAGAGCGTCCGCTCACCATGAGAATATGATTATTTAAGGGCAATTCGTCAGCCAGCAATGCCGAACCAATCAATTTATCCAAAGCATTGTGACGCCCAATATCTTCCCGCAACTTCAACAGATTTCCTTCAGCATCAAATAAAGCCGCTGCGTGCAAACTTCCAGTAGCGGTGAAAATAGCTTGAGCAGATCGCAGTTTTTCTGGTAAGCTATAAATAATCTCAGGCGTGATTGTGGGAACTGGAAGAATTACTGAACAATTTCGCAGGCGTAAAGCTTCAAGGCTAGCTTTACCACAAACTCCACAAGCGCTGGTAGTGTAGAAGTGTCTTTCCAAAGGCTGTAAATCTAAAGTTAATCCTTCTGTTAAAGCGACGTTGACGATGTTGTAACGCTGTTCGCCATCAACACAATAGCTGATGCGTTGGATATCTTTTCTAGAATAAATTACACCTTCGTTGTAGAGAAAACCGGCAGCTAGTTCAAAATCTGCTCCAGGCGATCGCATCGTCACAGCAATTGTCTTTTCAGGAGAAACTAACCGAATTTCTAAAGGTTCCTCGGTAGTCAGTTGATCTAGTTTAGGACGTACTTTCCCTTTTTCCACTACCCAGACAGTAGCTTTAGTTTTGCTTGCCGGAGACTTTGTCATACAACTTTTTAAACATTGGACAACTGCGTTATAGTCACAGCACACCAGCAGGGCGATCGCGTTTTTTAGATATTATCTGGGTCAATATTCAATTCTCGCAGTTTTGCGGCTAGGCGATCGGCTTTTTGCGTTGCTTGTTCAGCTTGTTGCGTTGCTTGTTCAGCACGTTGGGTTTCGAGTTTCGCAACTTCTTCGGGTGTAGGAATTAACTGTCCTTCTGCGGTAAAGTAGCGCAATTTATTTTCAAGAACACCCAAATACAAGTTTAGCTGTTGACTCCACAACCATCCTTGGGAATTAGGCTCTATCGGTCGATAAATACCACCAAGTAAAATAAACCCAGCAAATTCTAAATTATTCGGGTCAAACCAGAAATATTCGGGAGTGCGAAAGATATCTTGATAAATCTGTTTTTTCAAGCCTTTGTCAGTAGATGCGGTTGAATCTGAGAGAAGTTCTACAATCAGATTTGGATATTTGCCGTCTTCTTCCCAAACAACCCAACTTTTACGAATTTTGCGTTCAGTGTCCAGCACGACAAAAAAATCTGGTCCCTTGAACTCTTCTGATTTGCGCTGACGTGGACTGTAATAAACGGTCAAATTACCCGCAGCGTAAAAGTCATTGCGATTTTCCCACCACAATTCTAAAGATTGTAATAGCAGAATTATCTGCCGTAAATGTAATTCGCTTTCCAAAGGTGGTTCGTCACTATATAAATCCCCTGGAGGAAATATTACATCAAGTGGGGGTTGAAAATCTGGGGCGACGGACATAACTACAACTATTTGGGTGATATAACTTTAGTGTAGCGAGATAGATTCAAAGCTTTCTAAACGCACTACAGCATTGTAATCCGGAACTCCTTCAAGCGATCGCTTACTTCTATCCAATAGCATATTCCCCTCGGGCCAGTGAATCTGCAAATTTCCCGGATTAATTGGTGCAATGTAGACCTTACCCGAAAAAGTACCTAGTTCATTCTTCAAAATAACAGCATCGCCATTTTTCAACTTTAATTTCTCAGCATCTTCGCCACTTATCAACACCGCTTCTCGGATTGCGCCGGTAATTGCGTCCTTGCGTTCTTGTACCATACTATTAAATTGTTTACCTCGGCGCGTCGATACCAAAAAACAACCTGGTGGTAATTTTCTTTCTCGATGCGACATTACCGCAAAGTGTGCTTTTCCATCTTTTGTGGGGAAATTCCAGCCAAAGCACAAATGCGAACCACCATATTGAAATTGATCGCCAGCTTCCTTCAGATGTTGAATACCAGCATACTGTGGAACTACTTGAGCAATTTCTTCGCGAATAGCTATTGTATCATCAAAATGCAATTCCAAATCAGGACGCACCCGTTTTGCTAACTCCGTAAATACTTCCCACTCCGGACGCGCTTCACCAATACGGGAACCGGGAATTTCTGGACTGAAAATAATTCTGCGTTCGGTGCTAGTTTCAGTTACTCCCCCAGGTACTTCATAGCGAGTCGTTGCGGGTAACAGCACTACCGTATCTGCTGGTTCCACAAGCATTTGACTTGACAAAACAATGTCCATATGCACTCGCAACGGCACGCGCTTCAGTGCATCTTCGACATAATCAGGTTCTGGCAAGACTTCCAGAAAATTGCCCCCCACGGAAAATAATACATCTAATTGCCCATCGAATGCTGCATCAATCATTTCTGGAGCAATTAAACCTTTGGTAGTGGGTACTTCAAAACCCCAAAGCTGACTTAACTGAGTTGCATTTTCTGGGTTGATTTCCTTTCCACCGGGAAACACCGTAGCGTAACATCCCATCTCTGCACCACCTTGCACCCCAGAATGACCGCGAATTGGCATTAAACCGCAACCTTCGCGACCGACAAAACCTTTGGTGAGAGCTAAGTTGATGATGGCACGTACATTGTCTTCACCACCAGAATGCTGTGTAATGCCCATACTCCAGACAAAGACAGCTTTATCAGCTTCGCCAACCATTTTCGCAAAGGCGTACATTTCATCTTGGGTGCTTCCAGAAAGTCGCTCTAACTCCTCCCAAGATTGCGTTTCTAGAAAAGCTTTTAGTTCTTCAAAGTTTGCTGTGTGCTTTTCTACAAAGGACTGATCTATCCAGTCGTGAGCAATCATCTGCTTGATTGTACCATGCAAAAATGCCATATCTCCGCCCATGTTCACCAAAAAGAAATCTTCGGCGAACTTTGTCCCGAAAATCGCGCTTTCGACAATTGAAGGCACCCAGTAGCGCTCCATCCCCGGTTCGCGGTAAGTGTTAATTACCACGATTTTCGTGCCGGCTTTCTTGGCATTGTGAAGATATTTGACGGTGACAGGCTGATTATTCGCAACATTGGAACCAATAAAGACTAACAAATCTGTGCCAATCCAGTCTTTATAAGAACAAGTCGTAGCTGCTGCACCAAGAGAAGCTTTCAATCCTGCTGTGCTGGGAGAATGACAAATCCGGGCAGCGTTATCAATATTGTTAGTTCCCATTGCCCGGACAGCTTTTTGGGTAGCGTAATAAGTTTCATTAACAGTGCCGCGACTGGTAATATAGAAACTCAGGCGATCGCTTGTAGTCGCCCTAATTTTACTAGCAATAACTTTTAGTGCTTCATCCCAGCTAACTCTATTAAAGCCTTTTTCCCCACGTCGGCGAATCATTGGATAAGGAAGCCTTCCCAAATCGCGCAATTCGGCACTTTTTTTAGTTTGTAATTGCCCAACATCTTGCAGCAAATCGGGATTTAAAGCTGACATAGTATTCATCTGCAACAACCGCAAGCGAACATTGCAGACATGAATTCCCTCTACAGTCCAATCTTTCATCCCGGTTGTGCCCAAAGCGCAACCATCGCAAACACCCTTATTTAAGATATTCCACGCATAAGGGAGTTTGTGCCGTGACAGCCAAATTGCCCGAAATACCTCCCAATAGTTGTTGGGGTATTGTTCGCCAATACCAAAGGGCTTCAAACTCGCCCAGAGTGAAGGTGTCCAACGCTTTTTGGGTTTAGGCAGCATAAGCAAAGGGCAGATAAATTTGTTTACTTTATCATGAATTAAAACTTACCGCATCTATCTAATGGTATTTGCTTATCTATTACTTTTGGAGTAAATTACAATACAAATCCGAAGATGTAGGGTGTGTTAGGCGGAACGCCTTAACGCACCGTAATTAAGGAGGAAGGTGCGTTAGCGAGAGTACGACACCCTACCTTGATTTTACTGTTATATAAATTGATACTTTTTTTATTTATCTTCAGGAAGTGTACAGTGTTAAAAAATCCCAAACAAACCTTTTCTATATTAACTACAACTATAGTTTCATCGTTGCTTTTGCCTACCGCAGTTTTAGCGGCAAACTTTAAATTAGAAACAGCAACAATTGCCGATATTAATCAAGCTTTTGATGCTGGTGCATTGACATCGGTACAACTGACGCAACTCTACTTAAATCGGATTAATGCTTATGACAAGCAAGGACCTAACCTTAATTCTATCATCACCATAAATCCGCAAGCATTAGAAACAGCCGCAGCCTTAGATAAAGAGCGTCAAACTTCAGGTAAGAGAAGTCCTCTGCATGGAATTCCAGTTATTTTAAAAGATAATTACGATACCTTTGATTTGCCGACTACAGCGGGTTCCTTGACTCTGGAAAATTCTATCCCCCCAGATGATGCTTTTCTCAGCAAAAAACTGCGAGATGCGGGAGCGATTATACTTGGTAAAGCTAATTTGCACGAGTTTTCATTAGATTTTACCACTATTAGTTCTTTGGGTGGACAAACACGCAATCCTTACGCACTTGATAGAATACCTGGGGGTTCAAGTGGGGGAACTGGAGCATCTATTGCTGCTAACTTTGCCACAATAGGAACTGGTACAGATACGGCAATTTCGATTCGCGGACCAGCATCTGTAAATAATTTAGTTGGTATACGACCAACAGTTGGGTTAACAAGTCGAGATGGTATTGTTCCACTGCTTTTAACTCAAGACACCGGAGGACCGATCGCTCGAAATGTCACCGATGCAGCTTATTTATTAGATGTTTTGGCAGGATACGACCCGAATGACCCTGCAACTGCAAAAAGCATCGGTAAAATTCCCGAAAGCTATACAGACTCTTTGGATAAAGACGGACTTAAAGGAAAGCGCATCGGAGTAATTCGAGAACTGGTTGAAGCTGACATCGGTAAAAATGTTACTGACCCAGAGATAAAAGCGTTGGTGAATGCAGCAATCGAAGATATGAGGAAAAAAGGTGCGGAAGTCTTTGATGTAGAAATTCCCAATCTGGATTATTTTGTCAGGACAAATCCTTACGCAGACCTCGGCTTTCAATATAGAAGTAAGTTTGATATTAATGATTACCTAGCTTCTCGCGGACCCGACATTCCATATAAAACTCTTACAGAAATACTCAATTCTGGTAAGATACTTCCGATTCCTTCTGTTGAGGGATACTTAAGTTTGTATGACGAAACAACAGTACCTCCCGAACAAAGTCCAGAATATCAGCTTTATCTGAAAAATAAAGAAGAATTAACAACTACTGTTAAAAGCGTTATTCAATCGCAAAATCTAGACGCTTTTTTGTATCCAAGTATAGTGTTAAAGCCGAGTTTAATTGGTGCCCCTTATCCAGAAGGATATCCGGGCAACGCTCTTTTAAGTTCTTTTACAGGATTTCCCGCTTTGGTTGTACCCGCTGGATTTACATCTGATAACTTGCCAGTTGGAATTGAGTTGTTAGGTTCGGCATTTGCGGAATCAACTTTGATTAATATTGCTTATTCATACGAGCAAGCAACTAATCACCGTCGCTTACCTGCAACTACACCACCTCTTTTTGGAGAGGAGTTTGAATATAAGTATAAGACAGTTCCGGAACCGGATTATATATTAGGCACAATAGCGTTTGCTTCTTTAGGTGTTGGATATGAGTTCAAACGTAAAAAGAAACGATAATTATCTATTTCATTGACCGAATGTAAGCGAAACGAATTGTTTCAAGCATCAAGTCTACCAGTGACAACAAGTTAACACTTTATATCTTCAAAAATAGTTAACATGGGGGACTCACTGTCCCCCACCCCGTGTCCAAAACCTTGACTATTCTCCTAAAACTATTAACCAGTAATGATTAGTTTGTTCGTAACGGATAATCATTGAATACCATAATTTTGTTTTTGGGAGCGAAGGAATACACAGTAAATGGGTCAAATTTATTTCCTATCTCCATCCCAGGAGTACCTACAGGCATTTGGGGAACAGATAAGCCAGAAACATTTGGTCTTTCTTGAAGCAGACGTTTAATGTCGTTTGCTGGAACATGTCCTTCGATGACATATCCATTCACAATTGCGGTGTGGCAAGATGTTAAGTTATCCGGCACTTTGTACCTTTGTTTTACTGCGTCGATATCAGGTGTGGGAAAGTCTTGGATTGAAAAACCCTGTGTCTTTAAGTGAGCAATCCACCCACCACAACAGCTACAGTCAGGACTGCGATACACATTTATATTTGGTACTTTTGCTTCTAATGTTGTCTGTTTATGCTGGATGTACTTGCTGGGATTTACTGCAACAGAAGCTTGAGAAATTGTAATTGCATAACTCATCGGAGTAGCGCCTACTTGCATGCCTAACATTGATATCGTCACCACTGCTACCATCGCAGCGACTTTGTTCGGGAGTATCGCAAGACGTACCACAATGAAACGCAAGCACTTTTGCCACCAATAAATAAATTTGTTCTGCATTCTCTAAAATTTCCTATGATGTTGTGTCCAAATTAATGGTAAATATCTCTTTATTATCACAGTTGGACACGATGATGTGCGTTCCCCGTGTCCTCGCTTATCGCAAATTTTTAATGCAAGAGGAGGATCGGCGTCACACCCAAAAAATTTAGAGACTCACTAGATTTATTGCACTTATTTGGGGAAAGGGGAGGCAGTGCGGTGAGGCAGTACAGTCTTGGGGTTCACCTGCGTGGAGTAACTGCCGAACCCGTAAGGGTCTTGGTGTCGGACCTGCGTGGAGCACCTGCCGTGAAAGGAGCAGGAAAAAAGCTCTCTCACTTCGGGTGCAAAAAAGACTTTTGCTCATAGGTCTACTCTAAAATCTTGGACTTACGCAAAAACTCTCCCAAACTCTCAACTTCTGCGTCCTCTGCGACTTTGGGTGAGATAAAAAAGATGTGGTTCATTTACCCGAAAATCGCTGTAACTCAACTGTGAACCGCTCTAGTTTATTGCGTCCCAGATAACCTTAGTGTCAGTGAATTGCCGGAACCGACACACTTTGCCGTTACAAATATCATACACATGCGCTGCCGGAGAGGAAAACGACTTGCCGGACAAACGATGGCAACCTGCATAGCTGCCGATAACGATGATTGTTTCCCCCGCATCTAGGTACTGCTCAATGTTAAATGACCACGACTCCCAGTCGTTATTAAAAGCTTTGAAAACCCCTTCAATTACGGCTTTTGCCCCTCGTCGAGTTGCACCTCGCGGGAATCCTTCGTTCTGAATCCATTCAAGGTCGGGGGTACAGATGCGTAGGAAGGCATCGTAATCCTTTTCGCGGAAAGTCCTGTACAATTCTTGGATAACCTCAAGATTCGTCATGTGCTGTCCATCATAAACACTACCTACACGTAGTTGTACCGCAGATGTTTTTAATATTTTGTTTGTCGGAGCTTTGGTTACAGCAAAGCCGTTTGTTGAAAGCTCTCAAATAAAAGATAATTATACTCTGCCTTAAGACAGACACACCTTAGGCTGAACATAGCGACCATAAAAACAGAAGTTTTCACACCATAGCTATGACTTCAACGCTATCGGCACCTAATTCTATCGAATCGTTGCTAGGTAAAGAAGCAGAAGACCTGCTGACATTTAAAGCAAAGGTTTCCTCAGATTTATTGCATTTACCAGGACCAGACTTTGTAGATCGAGTTTGGATTAACAGCGATCGCAATCCCCAAGTTTTGCGTAATCTGCAACTTTTATATTCTACAGGTCGTTTGGCGAATACCGGTTATCTGTCTATTTTACCAGTAGACCAAGGTATCGAACACTCTGCCGGCGCATCTTTTGCACCGAACCCAATGTACTTCGATTCCGAAAATATTGTCAAGTTAGCGATCGCAGCTGAATGTAACGCAGTCGCTACCACTTTAGGAGTATTGGGCAGCGTTTCTCGCAAATACGCTCACAAAATTCCTTTTATCGTCAAACTCAACCATAACGAATTGTTAACTTTCCCGAATCAATTCGACCAAGTTATGTTTGGTGATGTCGAACAAGCTTGGAATTTGGGTGCAGCAGCGGTGGGTGCGACAATTTATTTTGGCTCAGAACAATCCACCAGGCAAATTCAAGAAGTCAGCCACGCTTTTAAACGCGCTCACGAATTGGGTATGGTAACAATTCTTTGGTGTTATCTGCGTAATAACGCTTTTAAACAAGATAAAGATTATCATCTTGCCGCTGACCTCACCGGACAAGCGAATCATTTGGGTGTAACGATTGAAGCTGACATCATCAAACAAAAGTTACCGGAAATTAACAATGGTTACGGAGCCGTTGCCAAAGCGACAGGTAAAAGTTACGGTAAAACCAATGAAAAAGTTTACACCGACTTGACAACCGACCACCCCATCGATTTGACTCGTTACCAGGTGCTAAATTGCTACTGCGGACGTGCAGGATTGATTAATTCTGGTGGTGCGTCTGGTAAAAGCGACTTTGCGGAAGCGGTTCGCACTGCTGTAATTAATAAACGTGCTGGTGGCACAGGCTTAATTTCTGGACGCAAGACATTCCAACGTCCTTTTGAGGAAGGAGTGAAGCTATTTCACGCGATTCAGGATGTTTATTTGTCGAAAGATGTAACTGTGGCATAAAAGAGAAAGCAGAAGGGGGAAAGGAATAAAAAACTTTCCCTTTCTGACTACGATGACCTGATTGAAAATAACAACTAAGAGGTAAGCTTTATGTTGCAAACCATTCAAGGAACTTATAAAAACGGCAAAATTGAACTAGCTGAAACACCACAAGGCATTACTGAAAGCGCCGTTTTCGTTACTTTCTTAGAAACAAAACCCACAACTTGGTCAGTGGTGATTATGCAATATCAAGGTGTAACAGAAAGTATCATCTTTGAATCATATCGAGATGAACTTCTACCACCTAACGAAATAGAACTTTAATTATGGGTTATCTACTGGATACTTGCGTAATTAGTGATTTTGTCAAAGGAGAAGAAAACACCCTCAAGCGATTCAAATCAATCTCTCCTGCTGATATTTTTGTCTCATCCCTAACAGTGATGGAGGTAAAATATGGATTAGCCGTCAATCCACAACGCGCTGTCAAAATCCAACCATTGATTGAAACAATCTTAAACTCAATTACAATTCTACCTTTTGGCTCAAAAGAAGCAGAGCAAGCCGCCGAAATCAGAGGTATTCTAAAAATAGCAGGATCTCCTATCGGCGCTTATGATGTACTCATCGCAGCCACAGCAGTAACCCATAATCACATTCTCGTAACATCTAACGTCCGAGAGTTTCAAAGAGTATCTAATTTACAAATAGAAAATTGGCGTTCTGCTTGAATAGCGATCGCAAACGCTCACTTGCCTCATCTTTGGTAAGCTTTCTAAAGTTAAAAAGTTTTCTTTCCCTTGGGGCTTTTCCCCTCCTCCCCCCCTCTCCCCCTTCCCCCCATCTCCCCTTCCCCTTACTTTTGATATAGATATGTAACCTTCCCAGAGGAAGACGCTAAAATGATGAGAATTTCGTAACATGCAAGCATTTGGCAGAAAAATTGGAGGGAAATTCCCGAATGTTGGCATTCAACAGAATATTTAATCAATTGCGTCGCACAATAGCGATCGCTTTCTTAGCTGGTTTAATCTTCTTAACTAGTTTACCAGCCTCCGCTCAAGCCGTAGGCGATAGTGATTATGTCGAAAGCGGTAAACGTGCAGCAGAAGTAATTCCCAAGGATTTGGGAACTGGAAGCCGGCAAAAAAATCCTGTGGAAATGCTGAAGCGCTTTGGCTCAGAATTAACCAACGAACCGCAAAAACGCTCTTTTGGGGCAAAAGATTACGAACGTAGCGAAATTGAACAAGAACTCGCTCGCAATAAAGCGCAACGTGGAGATTACGATGCAAACATTGAAAAAGTAAAACGCGAAACTTCTCAGTAGTTAAGTTTGTCTAATTTTAAGTGTTGCTGAATTTTTGAATCTAGGGTAAGCATTGCTTACCCTATTTTTTATATTAGGTCGATTTAATAGTAATTTAGTACTATTTTGCCTGATATTTGTAGAGACGTTCCAGCGGAACGTCTGTACTATTTTGTGCCATTTTGAATTAATTGGATATTTTAGGAAAAATCTAGCTACAGCGATCGCACAAACCAAAAAGGACATAAACTTTTTGATGGTAAAGCTGGCAACATCAAAGAGGTAGCTGTGGATAAATTTCTTTTTGTAACAGACTTAGATAATACCTTCGTGGGTAATGACGAAGCCTTAACAGAACTTCAGCAAACACTGAGCGAACATCGCCAAAAGTATGGTACTAAAATTGTTTATGCGACAGGGCGATCGCCTATACTTTATCGAGAACTGCAAATTGAACAAAACCTGATAGAACCAGATGCCTTGGTCGTTTCTGTAGGAACAGAAATTTACCTTGACGGCAGCGATACTCCCGATTCTACTTGGTCAGAGCGACTTTCCGAAGGCTGGAATCGTGACCTCGTATTAGCTGAAACCGCAAAATATCCTGAATTAGTCCCCCAACCAGACTCAGAACAGCGTCCTTTTAAGATAAGTTTTTTCCTCAAAGAAGAATCAGCACATAAAATTTTACCATTACTTGACACAAATCTGTCAAAATGTGGTTTAAATATAAAGTTAATCTATAGCAGCGGTGTTGACCTTGACATCGTGCCCCGCCACAGCGATAAGGGTCAGGCTATGCAATTTCTCCGCCAAAAGTGGGGAATTGCAGCAGAGAAAACGGTTGTCTGTGGTGATTCTGGCAATGATATTGCTTTATTTGCCGTGGGGAACGAAAGAGGAATTCTCGTTGGGAATGCCCGTCCGGAATTACTCCAATGGCACAATGAAAATCCCGCTGACTATCGTTACCTCGCACAAAAGTTTTGTGCAGGTGGAATTCTCGAAGGCTTAAAACACTTTGGTTTTATTTAATGATTAGCTATCTAAAAGGTTTGGTTGCTGGTGTGCAAAAATGTGGCGCGAATCGCGTCATACTGACTCTAGAAGTAAATGGCATCGGGTACGATTTACAAATTCCCCAACGACTGGAACAGCAGTTACCAGCAACGGGTGGGGAAGTACAAATATTTACCCATTACCAAATTCGGGAAGAAGTGCCTTTCTTATATGGCTTTGCTTCACCAGCAGAAAGAGATTTGTTTCGCCACTTTTTAACTGTAAGTGGAATTGGGGCAGCAAGCGCGATCGCTTTATTGGACACTCTGGAATTACCAGAATTAGTCCAAGCCATCATCGCTGCGAATATACAAATCTTAATTCAAGCGCCGGGAGTGGGCAAAAAGACCGCTGAACGCATCTGTTTAGAACTAAAAAGCAAGTTAATCGAATGGCGGAAATCAGCAGGCTTCTTCGTAGCTACAGGTGGTCCCGCACCAAATATTCTCGAAGAAGTACAAATGACCCTCTTCGCCTTGGGATATACTGCTCATGAAGTCAGTCACGCTTTACACGTAGTAAGTGAGGATATTGGACTACCAAAAGATGCTTATGTAGAAGATTGGATCAAACAAGCGATCGCACTTCTTAGCAGCGAACAAGTTGAATATTAGTTAGTTGGTTGATAGTTGATAGTTGTTAGTTGTTAATTGTTAGTTGATAGTTGTTAGTTGTTGGGTGTTGCTTATTCTCTCCCCCTTGTCCCCACGCCCGTCGCCCTTGTCCCCCTTGTCCCCTTGTCCCCTCATCCCCCACTCCCCTCCCCCATGTCCCCAAACCCTTATGCTTGGATAAACGAATCCCTGACAACGATTCACCGGGCGGACTGGTATCGTTCAGTACAAACCATCCACGGACGCCCTGGTGCGATGGTGATTGTGGATGGTCGAGAGGTAATTAATTTTGCCAGTAACGACTATTTGGGATTGGCGGGGGACGATCGCTTAATTGAAGCCGGGGTTGCAGCTACCAAACAATTCGGGACGGGAAGCACTGGTTCGAGATTACTCAGCGGGCATCGAGAATTACACAGAGAGTTGGAGCAAGCGATCGCCCAATTCAAACAAACAGAAGATGCACTAGTATTCAGTTCTGGCTATTTAGCAAATTTAGGAGCAATAACCGCTTTAGTAGGCAAACGCGATTTAATACTGTCTGACGAGTACAATCACTCCAGCTTGAAAAATGGAGCGATTCTCAGTGGTGCGACGGTTATCGAATATCCGCACTGTGATGTAACAGCTTTAAAAAATCTGCTGAATCAGCGGCAAAATTACCGACGCTGTTTAATTATCACTGATAGCGTCTTTAGCATGGATGGTGATTTATGTCCATTGCCGACACTGTTAAATTTAGCTGAAGAATTTAGCTGTATGCTGTTAGTTGATGAAGCTCATGCCACTGGGGTAATGGGTAAAACTGGCGCCGGCTGTGTCGAACATTTCGGCTGTAGCGGAAAGCAATTAATTCAAGTTGGCACTTTGAGTAAAGCTTTGGGCAGTTTAGGCGGTTATGTCGCCGGCAGTGCCACTTTAATCGACTTTTTACGAAATCGCGCCCCCAGTTGGATTTACACCACCGCGCTGTCACCCGCAGACACCGCAGCAGCGTTAGCAGCAATCAAGATTGTACAGCAAGAACCGCAACGCCGCAACCAATTATGGGCGAATGTCGATGAGTTGAAAAAGTTGCTGCAATTACCCAAGTTGAAATTAGTGCAGCAAGAATCACCTATATTATGTTTTCAATTGCCAAGTGCAGCAGCAGCCTTAGAAGCAGGAAAGCAGCTAAAAGCATCTGGCATTTTTGCCCCAGCAATTCGTCCCCCAACAGTTCCCACAAGTCGCATCCGCATATCTGTGATGGCAACGCATGAATCGATACATCTTCAGAAGTTAGTAAAAGCGCTTTCGAGTATCTATATATATAGTGATTAATTCAAGATTAACGCATTTTTGAACCGCACAGATGCACAGAGAAGTCCTCGCTGTGGTTTTTGCTGCTTATGACAAGGCTTTCGGAGACTCTTTTCAGCTAGAGAAAAAATTTTCGGGTATTTTAGTTTAGGTCGAATTCAATTAGCAAAATGGCATTTGACTTTCTCAAAATGAGCTTTTACTTTCTCATTTTGGTGTTTTCCGCAAGCAAAATGCCTTTTGACTTACTCAAAATGCCTTTTGACTTTCTCATTTTGGTGTTTTCCGCAAGCAAAATGCCTTTTGACTTTCTCAAATTCCTTCATTCACACAGTCATGACAACTATTAGAAACGCTTTTCAGCATCTATATATAGTGCGATCGCATCCACCTTGGACTTAAGTCCAAGGCTAATAAAGTCCTCTCAAGAGGACTGAACATCTACTAAGTAAGGATTTCAGTTTATTTCAATGGACGCGCGGCTATTAGCATATGTAAAGAAATATTACGAATATCTGACATCTTGCTTAATCCACAAACGCGGCTTTGAGGAATAATTAACAGCGCATAACTACAAAATGTCGATTTTGTCAATAGAACTGTTATGCGCTCTTAATGAAAAAGGAAAATGCAACCGATGACAGATTCTATTCTTATCTGGAACGAAGTCGCGCTTGAAGCTAATCGTATCAGCTTCACAAAACCAGAGGCGAGAGAACAACCCGGACCGGCGCTGAGTTCACGAGCATTGGCAATTGTTCACTTGGCTATGTACGATGCTTATGCTGGTGTAGTTAATGACCCAGTTAATTTACCGCCTTATCTACCTGGACTACCATCGGCTCCAAATGGCGCATCACCAGCCGCAGCAGTGGCGGCGGCTGCTTACACAACACTAGTAGCCTTGTATACAAAACAAAAAGGTTTTTTTGATACAAAGCTGGCAGAAAATGGTGATGTGGCTAACCCTGGACATGACTTTGGGGTGAAAGTAGCTCAAGCAATTCTAGCCGATAGACAAAATGACCCAGATAACAGTGATGCTGGCTACGAGTTTTCTACAGAACGTGGTAGGCATCGAGTTGATCCTGACAATCCAGGGCAAGGTTTTGACGCACCATTTTATGGAGCGCAGTCAAAAGGCTTTGCGATTACAGCCCGACACGAACTTGATGCACCACCGTTTGACAATTTGGAATATCTCAAGGCATTGAGACAGGTGCGGGTGAAAGGCATTGCACCCGAACTGATGGGAACACTTGATGAAGATTTGGAAGATGACATCCGAACTCCAGAAGAAACGTTAGTTGGTATTTATTGGGCGTATGATGGAGCAATTGGACTAGGAACCCCACCGCGTTTGTATAACCAAATTGTTCGCACTGTAGCGATCGCTAAAGGCAACACCGAAGCCCAAAATGCTCGTTTATTCGCTCTGGTGAACGCAGCAATGGGTGATGCCGGCATTCTAGCATGGGATCAGAAATACTTTCACGATCTCTGGCGACCGGTGCTAGGCATTCGCGAACATGATGAATCAATCGGTCCTGCGGCAACAGATGCTAACAATAATATCTCAAAGGATTGCGATCCATTTTGGTTGCCGTTAGGTGCCCCAAGAACAAACTCAGTCAATCCCAATTTAACCACAAACACAATTCCCTTGAAGAATTTCACGCCAAACTTTCCAGCATATCCATCAGGACATGCGACGTTCGGTGCTGCTGCTTTGCACATAACACGGCTTTTTTATGGCGTGGAAATTGGAGATAGAAAAGCAGATAATTTATTTGATGGACTCGATTTCATTTCTGAAGAATTGAATGGCAAAAATCAAGATAACAGAGGCACAGTGCGATCGCTGCATCGCCGCAATTTTGATGACGGATTGTGGCAGATGATTCTTGAAAACGGGTTGAGTCGCGTTCTCCTTGGCGTTCATTGGGTTTTTGATGCTTTTAGAGTCAAAAATAACGGCAAACCCAATCTCTCGAAAAATATTGGCGGAGTTCCGCTTGGCATCACCATCGCGGAGGATATTTTCACTAACGGATTGAACAAGTCAACGGTAGGTCCGCGAACATAACTGGATTTATAAGGGGTAGGAGAGCAGCAATGCTCTCCTCGACTTTCTCAATCCGGCATTTTGGATGTAGAAAAAGCCAAAAAGCGGTAATTAACGATTCTCAAGAAAACTCTGCCCGCTCAATAGTAGCTTGAAAAAATTCATTATACCGATTTGTGCCAAACCACCAACCTGCACTTGTTTTGTCGGGAATGGTGAAACCGCTTTCATATAGTTCTGCTTCGCACTTACTACCAAAGGGAATGTAAGCCCAAGTTTTATTTTCTGTGCGATCGCCCCAACGTGGCAAGAAAATCTGTAAAACTTTGCCGTCTGCATCGATAACTAAAGTCAGGGTGACGAGTTCACCATCAATCTGTAAGCTAGCTTGAATCGTGTTATCGTCAAGCACTTTCCACGTTGTACCCATACTAGGCAATAAGGCAGACGGTAGCCAGATAAATTCTGCTGCCAGTCGTCCAATAGCGGAACGATGAATATCCTCAGAATCTACATTCACAATCGGAATTAATCCCCACATTTTAAACTGCATTCTCCCCGAATTATTAAAATAATAATCGGCTCCTTTAAATTGAAATCCTCTACCAATTACTGCTTTCCAAACAAATCCTTTGGGAGTGAGGATTTCTTGCGCTTGCATGGGTAGCCAAGGTTTATCTTGTGCAAGCCGAAACTGTCCTTGCATTTTTAGCTTGACAGAAGTTGCTAAAGGTGTTTCCGGTGCGATCGCATGTAAAAAATAACGCTGTACGGGTGCAGGTAATGCCGCAACTATATCTGCATTAAATCGCTGATGAGCTACGTATTTCCGTCATTGCTTCCTTACGTCGCAATGACGGAAATTCGTAGTTCGTGCGTAAGTCCTGATGATAAGCTGTTCCATATCTAGTTTGCATATCTAAATTGAATCAAACTATTGTGGGGTGGGCATCTTGCCCGCCCTAATGCGTGCAATTTAAATGTGGAACAGCTTATTAGAGATAATTTCCTTTCATAGCGTCAAATTAAGCGATGCTACCGCGTTTTCTGGCTTCTTTGTAGGAAGTGCCTACATTTCTCAAACCGGCTTTAATCATTTGTTGTTCCAATAAAGCAAAGAAACGCGCTTTATCACCACCTTTGACCACAGCTTGATTATGCGCTTCCGCGATCGCTACTGGATACCCATATCCTTTTTGCACTTGTGCCAACATCAATCCTAATGCTTGGTTCAACATAGTAGTATTTTCTGCTACCCACGCCGGAACTTCTATCCGGGCAATTTCGGTACCAACGTGGACGTAGCAAAAGTAAATTTTTTGGTCTTCATACTGTTCTAAAATGTGGGCATTACTGCGCCATAAAGTGCTGCGTTGTCCGGGTTTGAGTTTAGTTGACCAAAGTGTAGTATCTCGTAAAGGTTCAAATATTTTACAAGGTACTTTTTCTAATTGATTTGGGCAAAAAGTTTTACAATCAGGAACTGGGTGAGAACAAGCTGTTAAACGTAAAAAATTCATCGCTTCAATGTTGCGAGAAGCGCTGAGATAACCCATGATGGGAATTTGAGCTTCGCGCATTTGCTTCCAAGCTTCAAGGATCGGGGGTAAAATGCGATCGCGTGCTTCCCCAGGCAACTGTTCCAAAAACCAGTAAATTAACGAACCATCCACCATTGCTAATGTTGGTGCTTCCGTCTTTTCTACACAAGCAAGTTCTGCTAACACAGTTGTTTCACTCGCAGTGCGTCGATAACCCATCCATTCTTCAGTGCGAATTCCCCATTGCCGCGACATATATAAATCTTCTGGGCGGTAAAATACTTCTGGTAAACTATCTAAAACTGGGTGAAGATTTTGTCCGTAGTGCAAAACGACTCTGCCAATGTTGAGGAGATAGCAGTAAGCAATTTCGTGGTGATTCGGGGCAATTTGGGAACCGTCGGTAGCAATAACAGTATGTACCTTCGGCGGAGTTGGAATATCGATACAGATATCTAGTGGCTCAACTGGTGTAGCATTAGAAAAATTAATGCGATCGCGCCATTTTTCCTGTCGCTGTACTAAATCATCTTGGCGATCGTAAGCATTTTTCAGATGTTGTTGCGCTAATTCTAAACGCTGCCGACTTGCAGCAGCTTCTAAAGTTAGATGCTGACTTAAGCCTTGCATTTGTCGCGCTAATTGTGTAAGGTCAAGCATAAAGTTTTGTTAATTGTTAGTTGTTAGTGGTTAGTTGTTAATTGTTAGTTGTTAGTGGTTAGTTGTTGGTTAGTGCGTTGTTCAGATTTACCATTATCCCCTATCCCCTATCAACTATCCACTATCAACTATCCACTATCAACTATCCACTATCAACTATCAACTATCCATTCCGAAAAATCTTCAGCAAACTGAGAAAGCGATATTAGCTGAATTCGCGAATCGTTTTCAGCCGCGTTTCTTTCTGGTTGAGTATTATAACCCCAGTCTGCCAGAAAGAGTTTGACATTTTCTAAGTCGGTTTGCTGTTTAACTAACTGTAACGTTTTGATTCTATCTTCTACAAACCATAAACTGACTGCTTTTTCCTGTGCTGCCTGGATTAATTCTCTCAGAATTTCGTATTTAGGACGCTTGACTTCTTTCCCGAAAATCGCTTCTTTTTCTAAAGTAACTCCTTGTTGTTGTAATAACTGCTGTACAAAACGTCCTTCTTTGGTGGTGACGATATACAGCTTGATTTTACTAGCGATTGCTTTAATTTTTTCTACCACACCCGGATAAAATCGATGCAGACTCAGCCAACCATCTAAATCTGTAGCAATCCATTCATCCCGGAGATTATCTAGTTTTGTAGCAATTTCTTTTGCCTGTAGCTTGTCTTCTAACAAAATTTGTTGAGCGATGCTAGCCCATTCCTGAAGAATCTTTTCATCATCAATTCCCCCTACCAAAGCTTTGATTAAAACCGGCATTTCCCAACCTGTTTCAATCACAGGTCTAAGCTGATAAAATCTAGAAGCTAAATCATCTGATGGCGTTTGGTTAATTGGCGACCATACTTGACAATAGGTACGCCATGCTACCTGAAAATATTCAATTAGTCCGTCGCAAATTACACCATCAAAGTCTAAAGCGAGAATTGTAGGACTATTATTCGTCATTGTTTTGGGAATTAAAACTGCTGTTGTCAGCTTAACTGAAGTGGAAAGTATTTGTTTGTATCATCCTGACTTGACTTGAAAATAAAGTAATATTTCATTAGGGTTACTTATGCTTCTCAAGCATTTGTTCTACACGCGATAAGGTTTCTGCGAACATTTCCTCTGCAAGTTGCTGTTTGTTTGCCAAATCAGCCAAATCCGTTATACAAAAAAGTGGTTCTACACGCGCTACAACTTCAGATGGAAAATCTCGATTAAAATACTTGATTGTAAAATCGTATCGGTAGGGACGATATAGCATTCCCAAAAGTTCAACTAAATTTCGCAGGGTATATGATTGATAGTTGACGATAGCTTGCGCTAAATGTCCGCGATTTATCTCTTTTTTGACGAATACTTGCAAAAAGTTAAAGAGCTTTTTTTGATGTGTAAATCTTTCTTTCATTTGGGAAAAATGCTCGGATTGATTCACATTTTGCGGTACAACTAGATTAGCTTTATCAAATGCAATAACCGCGTTTCCATGTCGTTCGACTTCTAAAAAATCGTTGCGGCTACTTTGCTTCATAACTGCAAAATCAATCACCAAAAATGGATTTGCTTCTGCTAACTGGTAAAATGTTTGTGAGTGACCGTGCCATGTAGGTTCGGGAACTCTATAGTTAAAACTAATTTCTGAAATTGTTTGTAAAGCTTCTTCTACAGCATCAAAAGTCTGTTGAACCTCATCATCTTTAACAATTACTTCAATATCTAAATCAGACCATTCATCTGTATACCCATGCGCTGCTGAACCTCCTTGCCAAAAAGCTAATACAAAATCTTTTGGTTCTAATGCAGTGATGAGTGTTTCTAAAATTTTTTCTCTCATAGTGAATTAAAAGTAGGAGAGATATGAAAAAAATTAACTATACTCAGCTTGTGTTGGGTGAAGCAGACTTAATATTATACAGCATAATTCAGTACTCAAAAGTCAGAATTCCGAAGTGAAAAACGCTTTGTATCTGGCTTTCAAGGTTAAATACTGTACCTTGGAGCAACTTGCTTTCCTGCTGTATATAAAAAAGGCAATCGCTCAATCCTAAATTATAAAGGTTCGTCAAACAAAACTCGCAAACATAACGCCCTCAGCATTCTATGCTGAGGCTATACGAACGAAGCCCGCCTACGCGGGCTATGGATATTCTAGCTTGTGTAGGCGGGCGTTGTGCGTACAACGCCGCACTATGCAAAGGGTGTCAAGTACTTACAAACTCGTCATCACATGAGCTAATTCACTAGATAAATCAACATCACACTCATGGCATTTTTTAAATAAAACTCCCGCTAAGAAGTAATAATCGCCAGAATAAAACGCCATTTTATGCTTTCTTAATTCTTCGATGTGTTTTTTGACTTTTGGTTCAGAACTGTAGTAGCCAAATTTCAACGGCAATACGACAAAATTATTAACACTGTAGCCGTTTTCTTTCGCCTTTTCAATCGTACTTTCGGGATTAGAGTAGCTAGATACTAAAAGTAACACATTGTCATAATCTAATGACAAAAGCTCGTTAGTAACTGCGGCGCCATCTATACCGCCAAATAATAATGGCATGTAAATATCTTTGTCTGGTGCAGGCAAATATGGCGGATTAGCAATCAGATATTCGGCTTTAGGTTTAGACGATTTAAACAAACATGAATTATTGATGACGTATTTATTAGCGAGATTATATTCATCAATTGTGGAATTGGCGACTTTCCACGCAGAAGTATTTAATTCAAATCCATGTATGACACCATCAAATTTGTTTCTTAATAATGAATTGATAACCGGAGTACCATCTCCAGAGCCAAATTCAACAACAGACTCGTCATTTTGGCAATTTCTGATGACAAGGTTTTCCAAGCAGTTGGAGTAAAAGTTAGATTCTTCGGGACAAACAAAAATGTCTTTCATGGGAATTGCACTTTATGATATAATTAGCGAAAGCGAAAAGATTAATTACTGGCTTAAAAAAAGCGAGCATAAATTGTTCCTTTAGCTAAGAATTAATGACTAAAGGAATATTTTGAGAAGCAAGTGACAATAACAAAAATTAGAAACAAAATAAAAAAGGCAAGATAAAACTTGCCATATTTAATTTTTATTTTCTAATTTTTTCTATTTCTTTGATGAGTAAAGCCGAGTGTTCTGCCTCGCGTATCGATCGCACGACAGCAACAGCAGCGCGATCGCTCATCAATTTTTCCTGGTCATACCCCAGCACCAATTCCCACGCATCCGAGGGATATTGTTCTGCCAAAGGCAAAGCTACATCATCCAGCATCCAACGTCCGTGGCGTTCGTCTTCCCTGATATGCAGTTCCCAATAACCCATCGCCGCCTCCGACAGTTGCAATCGTTGCGCCGCTGTGAGATAATTTCTATAAGCTGCGGGTCCTGCGACTTCAAAATAGGTCAACCCCCCACTATAGCGCAGAAAATGCCGCTTGCACTCCGTCACCAAAAAGTTATGATTAGCGCAAGCTAGTACTTCCCAAGGCACTAAATCGAAGTATCCTTCTGGCTGAGTGTTCATACCAAACTCAGCCATCATTGCCTTGAAAAATGTCGAGTGCTTGCGAGATAAGCGCCCGTTGCCGTATTCTTCTAGCAGTACCCGTATCAGCGTACATTGCACCTCATTTGCCGCACCACCCAAAATGCGGGAAAGCCGACTACCTTCAACTAAACCATCAAACGAGGCGATCGCTAACAAGTGACGATAACCAACTTCGCTCATTTCCTCACGGATGTAGCGACTTTCCGAGGATAATGGCGGATCTAAATCTTCCGCAGCACGTTTAATTAAAGCATCTTTGACATCCAATTGTTGCAGTGCAGCCACATCAACTTGTGCTAATTCCCAATTTTGCCAAGCTGCTTCAATTTGCTGGCATAATGAGGATAAATAAAGCGATCGCTCATTATTATAGTGCCGCAAATCGTCATACCAAAACAGCTTCAGCCGATTGATGCCATAAAGAATTCGCTGTAAAAAACAGTGAGCATCATCATCACCATAGCCTTTTTGATAAGCCTCACTAATTGCCGATCGTAGTGCGTCTTCAAACTCACTAACTATAGATGGTTGTGCATCCAGTTTATTATCCAAATCCTCAGTTGCCAGCAGCTCTTGAAATTGCTGCATTGCACAATCGTACTTGGTAGATACTTTTGAAAGTGTTTGTTCACTGTTTCCCGACATCGATGCGATGGGGAACCTAACTAAGTTGGTTTGCATGGAATCTTTATTTGCCCAAAAGGGGTGTCAACATGAGTTTCACCTCTTCTACCTAGATTCCCTCCAAATAAATTTATCTACCTCTCCCCCAGGATATAAAGAAAATTTAACTGTTTGATAAAAGATTCTGTCGGAAGTATCTGGTAAGTAAGTCAGGAATACGTGACAAAATTGCTTTTAATTCCTAGCTAATGTCAAAAATCCGGTTTTTCTTGTAGAGAAAATCTGTAAACCGACTTTTTTCACTACGATGAATACTCAATCACTGTTCTAGGGGAAATTGCGCCTAAGAGTGTTCGGTTCTACGACTGTTACCAGTACACAAATAACTATAACCTCATAGTGGAATGTCTTTTATAGATGCTGTTAGCCGTTGAGTGAACTAAGAGGTGAAAACCTGTGTACAAATGGATCTTGCCAAGTCTGAGTGAAATTTTAGCCGAAAGTCAATTAAGTGTGGCTGAATGTTCACCTGCTGCATCAGACCGGCAGTGGTGCGTCAGTTTAGCCGCAACTGAACAGTTGCTATTAAATACTTTAGCAACTAATTCAACTGATGCCACCCAAGGATTAGTTTTAGCTGCACCGGCACCAATGTTTAGTCAGCCAAGAGTAACTCAAAGCTTGCAGACAATAACTTTTACAGCAAAACCATTTAACCCGTTGGCATTGATGCCATTTCAAATGCCGACCGGGACGACAGTAATACCATCAGAAATTGCTCCTCATGAATCAGTATTGCCTTTATTGGCTGCCGATCCGTTGGGGAGAGAGCAGTTTTGCTTAATTTTTACAGAAAAATTTAGATTAGTATTAGTTTTAGCAGAAGATAATAGCGGTAAAAAAAGGTTTTCGTTTTCTTTTGACCCAGAAGTGGTTCAGATGGCGTGGCGATCGCTTGGTGCGAGAGTCATGCTAAACAATCCAGATTTTTACGCCGAACTAAATTCTTTAGTCCAAAAATACGAACCAGTTGCACCAGATTACCACATTTTGATGCAATTTAGTCAGTTATTGTTAACGCAATTACCCCAAGAAGAAAAAGCCGCGAACCGACACGATAAAGAAAATTGCGCCGATGCCTCTGCTCACCGTTCGTCCCGTCCCGATGTAGAATTGCTTCAAGCTTTTGCTCACGAAGTCCGCACACCCTTGACAACAATTCGCACCATGACACGTCTGCTATTAAAGCAGAAAACCTTGCCAGCAAACGTTATCAAGCGCTTGGAAGTTATCGACCACGAGTGTACAGAGCAAATTGATCGTATGGAGTTGCTCTTTAAAGCCGCAGAATTAGAAACTTCTGCTGCCGCGAAATCGAGCAACACTCAACTGACACCAACTTCTTTAGATCAAGTTTTACAGCAAAGCATTCCCCGTTGGCAACAAACCGCAAATCGGCGTAATTTAACTTTGGATGTTGTCTTACCGCAGCAATTACCAACGGTGGTAAGCAATCCTTCAATGCTCGATCGCGTCCTCACCGGTTTGATGGAAAATTTTACCCGCAGCTTACCAGCTGGTAGCCATATTCAAGTACAGGTAATTCCCGCTGGCGATCAATTAAAGTTACAATTATCACCACAAGCTCAATGCAAAGACAGCGAAAACCCCTTCGCAGCCGTAACCCCGCCAATTCGTAAGGCTTTAGGTCAATTGTTGATGTTCCAACCAGAGACGGGTGTAATTAGCTTGAATCTTTCTGCGACAAAGCATTTATTTCAGGCGATCGGCGGTAAACTCATAGTCCGCCAGCGTCCGCAGCACGGCGAAGTTTTAACGATTTTTCTGCCGCTGAAAGATTGATGAGATGGGCAGGGGGCAGGGGGCAGGGAGCTCTTAGCAGGGAGCTCTTAGCAGGGGGAGTTTGTCTCCTCGTCTTCCTTGTATTCCCCCTCTTCCTTGTCCCATCCCCCATGCCCCATGCCCCATTCCCCATTACCCAATACAAGTAACTAACTGATTTACACGCGGTTTCCCGAAGCGTTCCCAAGCGTTACCACCGCGCAGAAATAATTCCATCCAACGAATCGATCGCTTTCCATCAGGTGTTAACCAACCAGAACTTCCCGGTGCAAAAGCTAATGTTCCTTCTGGGACTTTAAAGCTACCGTCGGAGTATACTGCATCACTTACTACATCACCGACGCGGATAATTACTTTGGCTTCGGGTTTGAGGTTGATGCTATCTGCGGGGATGGTGGTTTTAATGTTACCGTAACCATCAATCCAGGCTACGCGATCGCTTGGTGCATCAGGAATATCACTTTTATTCAAAACTTCTCCCAAAACGCTTAAATCGCCTCTACCAATCGCACCTGCTGCACTGGGAAATACATCACGCGATCGAAATTGCGAACCGCCTCTAGAAACCTTGACAATATGCAGTACTTGTGCATAATCTTTGATAAAAGAGAGTGTGTAACCAGCATTAACACCGACGACTTTAACATTATTGTCAAGCAGAGCATAAGTTAATCCCTCGCCTTCATTGTCCCGTCTGGCTTGTTTATCATCTTGGCGGGGCGCACAATTATGATAAATTAAACGTTCTTCTGGACCAATGTTCAGACCGAGTTGAGCAATCCAAAAGCCGGTAGCCAAGGTACTGAAAGCTGGAGCTGAAACTAAATTGATTAGAGAATGCGGTAATTCTGTTAATAAACGCTGCGTAACCTCAGCAAAAGCCGGATCACCATTTCCGTAGTCTGCAATTAAGGTGATGAACATAGTTGGGTGTTGGTTGTTAGTTGTTAGTTGTTAGTTGTTAGTTGTTAGTTGTTGGTTGTCAAAAAGCACTCCTAACCACTATCCACTATCAACTAACCACTATCCACTATCCACTAACCACTAACTGTACTGTAAAAATAGAACCTTCAGACAGTTTACTTTTGACAGATATCGAGCCTCCACAGCGTCGCAGCAGTTGCTGAACAATCATTAATCCTAAACCGGCGCCTCCCTTGTCTTCTGTTGTGCCTGAACGCACGCGATAAAAGCGATCAAAGATTTTGGGAATCTCGTTTTCGGCAATACCTATACCTGTGTCGCGAAATTCTAGTTGGACATAATTGCTTTTACCCTCAGTAGTGGTAGATGCTTTTTGGATGCCTTCACGCGGGGAAGTTCCGCCGAGAAAGGCTCGCACCGACACTTGACCACCATTAGGTGTAAACTTAATACTGTTATGCAATAAATTAATTACAATCTGCCTTAACCTACCAGTGACACATCTAACTGCTGGCAGGTCATTGGGTACGGTGTAGGCAAGCAGAATGCCTTTTTCTTCGGCTAAAGGTTGATAGGTACTGACTACGCCCGGTACAATGTCCGAGAGGCGTACCGACTCTAAAGTAGTTAAGTCTAAATTGCGCTCTAATTCTACTAGATCCAATAAACCAGTAATTAGGGAACTTTGGCGATCGCACAAATTATTCAACATTTGTAAATAACGTTGTCGCTGCGGCGGTTTTAGATTGGGAGAATTTAACAATGAAAGTGCCGTCTTCATGTGCGTTAACGGTGTACGCAATTCTTGACACACATTGTTTAAGTATTCATCCTTAAGTTCTTCTTTATTGTGCTGTTTTTGATTTCGCTGCTGAACTTTGCTCGATCGTTCAACAGCGATTTGCCGATTTATTTCTTCTTGTCGCTGAAGTTGTTTTTGCAGCAGGGAACTCATCAGTGTTGCATCCGGCATACTTGGGCAAATAAAATCAGCCGGGACGAGAGAAAATGAATCTGGCGCAGTTGCTTGTTTTATACCATCTAAAACTCGTTGAATTATTCTTCCTTCAAAAGTATTTATCGTTAGCAACGCACTTGTTTTATTGCTTTTTACTTTTGCGTCAGGGGTTTTGCGTATTTTGGGCGTTCGGTGTGCCAAAATTAAACTACAAAACTGCGGTGACAATACCATTAAAAAGTATTCCCGTCGCAGTTGGCTATCTGGGAGTAGTTGCACTCTCTGGTAATGAAGTGATGGGATGATGCCTTTTTCCTCACTTTTTTTGAAGTGTGCATTTGAGTCATCTGAACTTCGGACTTCACTTTTGCTTTGCACCGAACCCACGTCACAACTATAGATGACATCAGACACTTTTACCCAAGAGTGATAACGCGCTAATTCTGATTGCCAAATTTTCTGTGGTGGTAGCTTCACCCATAAAGTGGCTGCAATTTTCTGCTCAATTAATAAGTCAATTTGCGATCGCACCAGTGACAGCAGAGTAGCAGGACTAAGAGATAATGGTTGGGGAGGCGTTTTTACACCCAAAGCTAGCTGATATATAGACACATCCTGAGCTAGAGAATGATTCATTTTGCGCTTTCACTTAATCGGGCAAGGATAAAACAAGAAATAACTATTTCTTTGATTTTTACCGTTATAAGCACATTTTTGCACCCTTTAAAAGAAAATTATTGATTAAGTATTAATCACTATAAATTGGCGATTGTCAATAATTTTTACCCAATACTCAGTACCCAGTACAGTATAAAGCTAAAAGAGTGTATCATTGTGTATACGGGGCAAGCGGGCATGGGGATTCACAAACACTCTTTCACTCATTGACAGGCTTGTTTTAAAGATCCGCGATGCCCAACGAACCTGCAAGATGAAGCCTGTCCATTTTTGT
>NZ_JTCM02000008.1:0-115179 GCF_000817785.2 Hassallia byssoidea VB512170
AGATCCGCAACCACCCACGAATATTTTTGATGTTCGCGCTTCGCGTCTCCCCTTGGGAGAAGCCTGTCCACATTTGTAAGCGAGAAGACTTCGCCCAATCAATCGCAGAACTCTTGCTAGTGTAACTTTCTTCTGCAACCAGTACGGTGATGCCGACTCTTTCTAATTTATAAGTCAGCATCTCGATAAATTTTGCGTGTGGTATCTGAGTAAAGTTTTGGTTTGTGCGCTTACCTAAATTAAGACGAGTTTTCCATTGTTCATTTTTTCCTATTGATACGTGAGTTACACCAAGAGATAAAAACTCATCCACAATCATTTTTGTGGACTGATGTAAATATGAATCTACAAATTGATTGCGATTACGAACGATGTTTGCAATTCGCCTTTATTTGCCTTTACCTAAGAGTAGAAAACCTTGGAATTTAGCAACCTGCTTGTTATAAAACTGGTTTGCTGATTTCAATGGTTTCCCATTTACAATAATCGGCTGTATTGCTAGTTCATTGAAAACAATCGTCGCTAGATTATCTAAACCAATATCTATCGCCGCACTCAACCCAGGATTCAAACTGCACTCATAATCTGACAACTCTGGAATTTCATAAACTATTTCGATAACGAAGCATCCCGTTTTGGGGATAATTCGTACTTCGCACAAGTTCTCAAACTTTAGTCCCGGCTTGACTGGAATCTGAATTGGTGACATTGATGGGACAACTAAACCTTTACTAAATTCTCTTTTACCAATTGCTTGATTATTGAACTTAACTAGGTTTTTCTCATCAACATAACTAGGTGGTTTCGGTCTACCTGTAAACTTGCTATCGTCAGTTTTATAAGCTGCCAATGCCTTGTAGTACGCAATCCAAGCATCTGCATTCTGCTTTAAAACGAGTTGTGCTACTTTCGCGCTCCATTGCTTTGTAGTTCTCATTTGAAGAAAACAGCGTGTCTAATTTAGCCTGTGTTTGAGTTCCCCAGCCATAGAAAAAACCTTGACGTTGAGTCAATTGAGCAGTGTTATAAAGCTGTCGATAAACCGTAGTAATCTCCCCGCAATAATCAAACCACTCATGTCCATCCTTGATTAGGTGCTTTTCGACTTGACGCATATTGATCAACTTTGGCAATGAAATTAGTATATCACGAAAGATACAGTCAGATATATTTGACTATAAAATCTAGATTAATCTCCTTTAGAGTTTAACGCTTCCACAATTTTTTCTGTTTTGCGTTTTGCCCTGCGCTGACCATATAACCGTGCTGCAAAGCTGGTAATTATCGCCACCAAATCTTGCATTAATTCATCCCGACCATTGTCGGCTAGATTAACAACCTCTAAATTTACCCCTAATCTTTTAAGTAAAATGTCCATGTAATGTGTACCAAATCTGCCTAATCTATCTTTGTGTTCGACTAACAAAATGTCATAATCATCTTTGAGTAAAAGCTTTTCTAGTTTCTTGCGATTGTCGTTTAGACCGCTCCCTACTTCCTTCACGATATAGGCGATCTGATATCCTTTGGCAACTGCATATTCAGTTAATCTAAGAGCTTGTCTATCCAAGTTATCTTTATTTTCAGCACTTGAGACTCTGGCATAAATCGCAACCCTAACAAGACCCCCTGGTATCTTTTTTGGATCGTAATCAACAATTACCGTACCTGTGGGAAGTTGTTCTGTCGGGTATGGTATCTTACCTGCCTTGTAATGTCGCCAAGCTGTAAGGTAGGAAATCCCCAAGGTTTTAGCATAATCAGACAATTTCATTACTTCTATGGTTTTAGACGATGCCTGACTATGTTAGACTATATTTTGTTTAAAGTTTTCGAGATACATATTCTTATTTTGGGAATGTACTAGTGTTATGAACATATCGCAGAATTTCATCCACCGCTCGCTTTGCTCCTCCAGCAGCACGACAAGCGTCACCCAGACGATCGCTGTTTGCGACAAAAGAGCGATCGCCTAGAATTTGCTGCGCTGTCTTTTGCAAACGTTCCGCTGTCACATCTTCTGGTAAAATCATAATTCCCGCACCCTGCTCCTCAATGCGGTGTGAAATAATCTCCTGCTCATAAGTTTGGGGAACTGCAATCATCGGCACCGAGTACCAGACAGCCTCCCGCGCTCCCCCTCCCGCACCGTGCATAATAAACAAACTAGCACGCTCTAATATCTTTAGTTGGGGAACAGTACCCGTAGGTCGAATTATAAAGTTTTCTGGGATATCTCCCAAAAGCGCAGCATCCATTCCCGGACTCAACAGCATTATAACTTGAGCATCAATGCTGCCAAAAGCCTGAATGCAGCTTTGATAAAATGCCAAACCTGGATCGTGAATGTTGCCAAATGAAATCAGAATTACCTTATCTTTTTGTAATTGCTCCATTGGAAAATCATATTCCATCGCCCGCACCGGATTGCACGGACCGACAAAATGAAACCGCTCATCGAATTTATCGCTATAAGGCTGAAGTTCTGGCGGTAAATAACAAATATTTAGAGGTTCGATATTAGTAAATGTATCAATAAATTTAATCGGGGACAAGCCGTAACTTTCTCGTAGTTCTCGTTGATGTTGACGATAGTGCTTCATGCTGCCTGCTGCCTCCTTTAACAATCGGGGAAGTTTCTTTCTTAGTCTGGGACATTCATAGAAACTTTCTGGAGTGAAGGCAGCGGTAGCGATGGAATTGACAGCGGGAATATTCAGCAACTGCGCTACTAATCTTCCCCAAAGACACAGCGAGTCGTGAATGATGTAATCTGGCTTTTCCTCACGGACTGATTCTAAAAGTGCCGGCAGCATCTCGATCGCGCACCAAGTTAACGAGGGTACTAGAGACATTTCGTTTTCCGCTGGTGGTGCTGTCTGAGGATTTAGCGGAGGATAACAACGAAAAGAAGCTCCAAACGTCTCGATTTCTTTCTGAAAACGGTCAACTTCGTAGTAAATTACCTCTTCACCTCTTTTAATTAGCTCTGCCATTAATCCAAAAGTGGGGATGATGTGTCCGGCAGCGGAAACGTTCATGAATATAATACGACTCATAGAAAAATAATCTGATTTGGGAATGGGGAATGGGGAGTGGGGAGTGGGGAGTGGGGAATGGGGAGTGGGGATTATTTGTTATAAATTAGAAGATACAGGCAACGAAACAGAGATAATAAGCTGATGAAATTTCTTAAGATTGGGGCGATGACCTACACTAACAAAGGTTGTCCCTGTCTCTAACAAAAGACGATAAAGATTTTCTTCGTTGTTGACATCTAAAGCGCTCGTTGCCTCATCTAAAATTGCATATTTTGGTTTTGTCACTAGTATCCGGGCAAAAGCCAGCCTTTGTTGTTCTCCCAAAGAAAGAACGTAACTCCAATCTTTCTCTACATCAAAACCACCGAATCGTTCTGCTAAGTTTGACAGATTTACCCTGTGGAGAATTTGACGAAGTTCTTCATCACTCACATCAACTTTGGCGTTAGGATAAATTAACTGATCGCGTAGAGTGCCTAAAATCATGTAAGGACGCTGCGGTAAAAATAGCATTTCTTCTAATTCCGGGCGAAAAATTACACCTGTTCCCGAATTCCATAAACCAGCTAAGGCACGCAACAGAGAAGTTTTTCCACTACCACTTTCTCCCATAATTAGTAATCCTTGTCCTGGTTGCAGTTCTACCGAGAGATTTTTAAATAAAGTCTTTTGATAATTAGGAGTTTCTAAAGTCAGGTTTTCAACTGCTAAACGGTTGTCTTTTACTATATCAATTTTTTTATTAGCTGTTTCTTTTCTTGGCTGTTTAAGATATTCATAAAAGATGTATAGACGGTCAATTGAAGCCGCAAATTTAGTGAATATTTCAAACTGATACATTATCAAATTGACAGAAAAAGCGACGCTTCCAAACGCCCCCATAGCTTCTGTCACTTTTCCCACTTCGAGTTTACCTATGAGAATCTGGTTTCCGAGAATCACTGCTGGTAATATTAAGGTGAGATTGCCAAAGGGATATTTAAATATATTTAAATACAACTCTGACCATAAAATTAATCGTTTAAAGTTATTAAATACTTCATTGAAGAGAAGTTTAATTTTGTTGGCTTCTTGAGAAGTTCCGTTATAGAATGCAATAGACTCGGCATTTTCTCGAATGCGAACTAAACCAAAGCGAAAATCAGCTTCTTTTCTCAGTTGATTTAAATGTAGTTGAGTTAATTTTCTGCCGTAAAAGCCAATAGTGATAGAGTAAGCTAATATTGAATAAATTAATAAAGCCAAAACTAGATTTATGGAAATAGACCAGAGAATGAAGCTAAAAGCAATTACTACAAAAATAGATTCAATAATATTTACAAAAAACTGAATGGATTGCTGGCAAAAACTGGCGACATTTTCGGCAATACGTTGGTCTGGGTTGTCAATTTCTTGGTTAAAGTTACTCAACTCATAAAAAGCGCGATCGCTAAAATATTGATTTAAGAAGCGATCGGTCAACCAGCGACGCCAATAAATCCCTATTGTCTCTCGCAGATAGCCATAGCCAGAATTAAGGAAACCAGAAATGATTATCCCTCCTAATGCAATTACTACACCTTGCCAGAATCGAGCGCTATCACGGGCAGAAAGGGCAGAAATTAACTCTCCCTGTATGGTATTTAAGAACACCTTGACCTGAGTGTTGGCTAATAATAACACTCCGAGAAGCACAAGTAGAGCATTAGCACCTTTTTTTTCATTACCTAGCCAATAAAGTTTAGCGATCGCCCAAAACCGCTTGACCACCGTCAAGTTGAATCGATTCATTTGTATAATTTATATATGTTTTTAATGATGAAGACTTCCAGTAAGCAACAGTTCGCTTGTGGATTTTAATACTATACCCTATAGTCACTTGGCTATAATTAATCAAGGTCAAAGTCAAAATCTCGGCTTTGATGCTGTGTAGTGTTGATTACCAAGTTTTTGATGATTGGGTGCGACACAAGCGATCGCTTACAGAAAATAATGTTGTAATATTATGTCGGGTTGAACAACTATAAATAAATATAACAGCCGATTGTCGCTTAAATTAGAAATTTATAGATAAAATGCGTATTTTCACATTAATTTGGTTGGGACAATTAGTTTCTCTGATTGGCACCTGGATGGCTGTATTTGCTCTGGATATCTGGGTTTTTCAGAAAACAGGCTCCGCTACCCAGTTCGCTTTAGTTACCTTGACTTCTACGGTACCACCGATCCTGATTTCGCCATTAGCAGGCACATTGGTGGATCGTTGGGATCGGCGCTGGACAATGATTATTAGTCATTTGTGTAATGGGCTGTCTACACTAACTATTCTGGCGCTAGTAATTACCGGTCAACTAGAAATTTGGCACATTTACCTGAGAAATGTCTTCATTTCAATTTTCGGTGCTTTTCATTCGCCTGCTTATAAAGCTTCGATCACATCCTTGGTTCCTAAAGACGATTTAGCCCGCGTCAGCGGTATGGTTCAACTTTCAATGGGCATTCAGCAAATCATCTCGCCTTTACTAGCAGGTATTTTGCTGAGTCTTATCCAGCTTAAAGGTATTCTCCTGATCGATTTAGCAGCTTTACTGGTTGCCCTTGTTCCCCTTGTGTTAGTGCCATTCCCTCAAATTAGTCAGCCTGCTGATGAGAACCAAGAGCCTTTATCAATTTTGCGAGAAATAGGCTACGGCTGGACTTATTTGACTGAGCATTCTGGATTACTAAGGTTTTTGATTGTCTTCACCATTTACCAATTCTTGATCGGGTTTGTTGGTGTACTGATGTATCCCTTAATTCTTTCTTTGACTACCCCAGCTAGCTTGGGACAAATTGCATTCGTTGGCGGTATTGGTACTCTCGTGGGTGCTTTGGTGATGAGCACTCAGAAAAATAATTGGAAAAACTTGATAGTCCCAATACTTAGCGCCATGTCCTTAAGTGGGCTGTGGATTGCCCTTGCTGGTTTGCGTCCCTCTATTATACAGATTGCGATCGCAACTTTACTTTTCTTTTTGACTGCTCCTTTCATCAACGGTTCAGTGCAGGTTATTTTTCAGACACAAGTTGCCGAACGAGTACAGGGAAGAGTCTTTGCTTTAACCGGAGCGATATCGGGGATTGCTATACCGCTAGCTGCACTTGTTGCTGGTCCTTTGGCTGACCGTGTTTTTGAGCCACTAATGGCATTTGATGGACCTTGGTCTAGAAACATTATTGGTCAGGTGATTGGTTCTGGACCAGGTCGCGGTATCGGACTGCTATTTGCGATCGTCGGGTGTTTTATAATGGTGGCAGCACTTATTGCCTATCAATACCCTGGCATCAGAGAATTAGAAGAAAATTTACCTGATGCGTGAATCTTCATTACAACAAACTGCCTCTAATTTAAAAGTGATAGAGGCAAGTCCCATTGCTTCTACTCTTTAACTTTTATTATCATCGCGTAAAAGTCGCCCTAAGACAAATGTGAATGGTGCAAGTCTAATTCGCATACCACCTTCCACAAGATGGAATGCTCCACCCGATGTCGCGATCAGCAGATCAACTCCGGAGAACTCACCATACAAATTAGGAATCTTTAAAGCCTGCTCAAATACTGGTCTAGGTCCAAGGTTCATAGCAATGAAGAGCGGCTGATCAAAAGCCATACTATGAATAAGTACACACCAAAGACCATTCTTTCTAGAGGATAATAAAGTGCGGGTTCCACTTTGAATTAGTTTGTTTTGAAACCTAATTTCGGCAAGCTGTTGAATCAGTATGAAGGTTGGGTGGTTTTTGTTATAGGGTTGGAAAGATTTTCGGTTAATCGGACCAAACTGCCAAACACACGCAGGGTTCTCAAACATGTCCTCCCGCACGTAGCAATCATGACCAATCCATTCTCCTGTATCCTCTCGTTGATGCATCCCTAAAGCACCAGAAAACTCTTGCTCGGTTCCTTGATAGATAGAAGGTATTTGAGGTCCAAGAATCAAGCAGGCAAGAGCAAAGTGCAGATAAACTCTAGCATCGTCTTGGCTTGGTATGCGACTTAAGAATTCATGGAATATTCTAGTTGTGTCTTGGTTTTCGAGGAACATAATATTGTTCCTCCAACCTGCATAATATGAGTGTGATGGAGCCAGAAAACCACAAAAATAATCTGCCAAACCCCCTAGCCAACTTTGATCGGCAAGAGAGTACTTGATGGCGGTATAATAAGTTGGGTAGTCTATTATATTCGAGAATTTCGCGTCATTGTAGGCAATTAATTCTTCGTGAGTGCTTCCAGCGTGTTCGGCTATTTGCAGAAACTGCTTTTTCCCAAGATAGGTGGTATATCTTGATATCTCTTCAACGCAAGGCTTCCAAAAGTCAAGACCAACGTGACGTGCGGAATCGTATCGAAAACCATCAATGTCCGTTTCCGCAATCCAGTATTTGAGATGGTTAATTAGCAACTCGCGGACGTAGCTTGTCTCTGTTCGCCAATCTTCCAAAAAGCCAAACAGTCTTTGATTCACCATATCAGTGTATTCCGGACCGTGGAAGAGTGATGTGTTACGTGCTTCTACGGGAAAAGGCATGACTGTAGTATCATCACCTTGCAAGTATTTAAATTCCCCTCCAGTCGGACCACCATAATGCTCCCAGTTAATACTATCTGTGATATGATTGTTGACGACATCTAAAATGACAGCGATATCAGCTTCATGAGCTTTCGCGACAAGCTCGCGCAGACACATAAGTGTACCCAGACGTGGATCGACCATCAATAGGTGAATTGGATGATAGCCATGATAGCCGTCAGCAGCGTTGACATACACCGGGCTGAGGATAATTGCTCTTATTCCCAATGACTTCAGGTATTGTATCTGATCGGTAACGCCACGAATTGTCCCACCGTGGCTTGCATATGGGTCAGAAGGATTATACCTGACTGCGCCTAGATCGATGCGATCGCTGTTGTCACTCCGGGCAAAGCGATCTATTATTATAGAGTAAAACAGACGTGCGCCCCAATCCGGGGGGCTAGATGTCATTTCAACCTGTGGTATTGGTCCATACAGAGGTTGGTTGTTAACAAACCCAAGAAACACTGATTGGATCTCAGCCATCGATCGAGGTGATGTATCGCAGACAAGAAGAAAACGCGATCGCACACTTGTATGCTCCGAACCGAACATATCAACATAACCCAGGCTATATCGATATCCACCCCCGCTACTGATAGGTGGTAGGGTGAGTGAAAACATTTTGAACCCATTTTCGACAATGCCTTCAGTATGTGCCGTAATTCGACCTGAATCGCAATATCCTTGTCCATCATTCAACTCATAAGCTATTTGCCCACAATCTGGATCTTTTGATAAGCTAATACCAAATCTAATACAGATTTTCTCATCACTCCTAAACACCCAAGTAAATGGTGCAATGTTCGGTTCAAGATGTACTTCACAGTATTCTTCAAAGTAGCGCATAAAGTGGTTCTACAAATAATTGAAAATATAATACCAATTATGTGTAGACTTATATCTTTAATCTATGATAGAAGGGCTAGGGCTAAAGATACAAGTCACGCCAGCGCGGGCTACAAAACCCCTAATTTGGCGTAATTTACGTAGATAAGTTTTGTGAATATAGCGACGCTATTATATGGTATTGGGCGGGCGTGCTTAATAACTAATCGCTTTCTTACCAGGCAATTCAAAGATATCATTTGATTGCTTTGCTCCCATCTTAAGTGGATCTTCATGGGTAATGGCATAAGACCGAGAATTGTTGAATGTCAATAAGATGCTGAAAATAAAGATCGGACTGTAATTATCAACAATATTCATCTAATTGAGAATTAAAAAATTCTGACCTATCATCTTACACCCAACACCTAAAAACTCAGATAAAAAAGACTGAGGTTTTAATTTTATATATTATTGAAGAAATGTTTAGAAACTTTAAGACTGACGGCTATAATGTCATATCAAGTGTTGGGCCCTATCGCACGCTCGCATTGGGAATTGGAAATTGGGAATGAGAAAAGTTATTACCCATTACCAATTACCCATTACCAATGCCCAATTCCCCATTACCCATTACCCATTATCAATTACCCCTTTTTGAAGGGTGTCAACTCAGGTGGGGGGATCTGATCCGAATCGTATTGCGTCAGATTTTCCGTACCAGCAGCCAACAATTCCTCATCAAATTGCTGATAGGAAAAATAATAGTAGAAGCCGATTGATATGAGTAAAAATAGCAGCCCTTCTAGAATCATCAAAAAACCAATTCCACGCCCAGTACCCGTTCCAATCAATTTTCCAACAGTGCTAGCAAGCACCCCGTCATCGGATAGCATAGGTTCCAAGATTCTGTCAGTTAGTGGGCTGGCACTGATATTACCAAAAGCCAACCCCAAGCCTGTTACTGCGCCGAACAATGAGAGAACACGTCCCTGAACGTTTGGGTGTACGCTATTTTGCCAAATTGTATTATTAGTACCCATAATAATCGGCAAGGTAAAAAACGAGAGAAAAATGCCACAGGCTATTAAGGGGATAGAGGGTTTTATTCCAGCGATTACTATACCTATCCCATTCAATGCCGAAAACATAAACAGAGCAGAGATAGATTTTGTTCCTCCTCCCCAGATACTCATAAAGATGCTACCAGCAACCATTCCACCGCCAGCGATTGACATTATACTCCCATATGTCGTAGCATCCGAAAAGGATAATATCAGCGGATTAATCAAGACGGTGGTTATCCCATTCACAAAAAAATAAATTGTCATGAATGCCAGTAGGGTTAGCAAAACAGGGCGAGATGAAATGTTTTCCCAGCCGTAAATAATGTCATTGATGATACTAGTAATTCCCTCACCCGATGTTGTGCTCTTTTCTGGCTGAGGAATCTGAATAAATAGTAGCGTTAACACTGCAATCATATTGGTAGATAAATCAATCAGCAGCAAGCCCTGAAGTTGTATAGTGGCGATGAGTACACCTGCCAAGACTGGTGCAGCAAGCTGTCCTACCGCTGTGCTGAACTGAATTAAGCCATTGGCTCTCCCCATCTGATTCCTCTTAACCATCATGGGTAAAGCAGCTGACTTTGCAGTCATTTGAAAAGAACCGCACAATGAGGTTAAAAATGCAGAGATATAGGTATGCCAGAGTTGCAGATTATGAGATTGTAGCAGTAAGACGAGTGTTATTGTGACAAAAGCCACAATTATATTATTGAAAATAATTATCCATTTTCGATTCCACCGATCTACTAATGCACCAACGAAGGGGGTGATTAATACACCAGGTAAGGTTGTAAAAAATAGAACTAGGCTTACTTGTGTAACGGCGTGACTGTTCTGATAGACCCAGATACTTAAACCAAATCCTGTCAAGCGGGTTCCGACTTCAGCCGGAGACTGCCCAAGCCAGAAGATAATAAAGCTACGGAATTCACGAATTAGTTCAAGTACTTGACTTAGATATTTCATAATTCAGTTGAATAATTGGTGAGAATATTAGAAGTGGAGGTAAATAATAAATATTCAGTTTGGCATGTTTATAAATGTTATACAACTCATAATTTTAAAGCTCTCTTCATAATAGCGGGTATTTGTGCTAGCGATCGCCGTCCTGGAGGAGTAAAAAATTGGCTAATAGGTGGCTTAGACCAGAAATTTACAGAAATATTTAGCTTGTTATTTGAATTTTCCAGCGAGTATACTTGATGCCACCAAAAAACAGGAATAAATAAAATTTCACCTGCTTGGATAACACACTCAAAATATTTAGCTTTGGGAAAGTTGGGAAATTTATCAAAATCGGGTTGATCGATATTGATTTGGCTCATGTGCGGGATTTTGGAATTAGCGGGGAAAGGATATAGTGAAGAAGTTTGTTGGGGATTAAATAGTAAAAAACGTTTTCGACCGCTAACTTGAGCAAATAAGTTATCCATTGCATCGTAATGCAGCGGGGAAATGTTGCCCCCAGAACCAATCCAAATGGTCGGATCGGTCAAGAGCTTTTTATCGAAGTATTCTGGTAACTCAATATCCGAAAATATCTCTGGAAAATTTGCGGGAATTGATTGTTGTTGGAGATAATAGTAATTATCGGTTGACTTCTCTTTTTGCAGCAGGTTGATGAACTCGATGAAATTCATTTTTTGTCTCAATTTGGCAAACCCATTTTCTTGATTGCCGGTGAAGAGACTGTTTTGCGAAACACTAATATCAACTTGTGTATTGCCGATGACGGTGTTAAGATAATCCGCTGTCCACAAAGAGAGCGCATTCCAACTCTTCATTGCCCCAGTGATAATGACGGGTTTTCTCGGAGAGAGAAAGTTTTGAAATACTTCTCTCGTCGGTTGTTCAATCCGTTCAATTTGAGTCACTGCGGTGAAGTCATTTTTTATCATGTGTTGGAATTAGTCATATTGAGTTTATTATCGGCTGAGGAAATTCATAAGGAATTAAACGCACTCGTTTCGCAGAGTTTCACTACGAATCTGGTGATATGTAGTTAGTTCCTGCTATTTTTGATTGAGTGTGAATTTATTTGACCAGGCAGCAACAATTTCTGAAAATATTGATTCTAATGGTTTGGTGATAGACCAATTAGGATAATGCTTTTTTATTTTCCGTAAATCACTATAATAACATATATGATCTCCTTCCCGATTTTTTTCTATATACTCGTACACCATTTTTTTGTTAGTTAATGATGCAACGATATCAAAAGCTTCTAATATCGAACAGGTATTTTCTTGTCCACCTCCTAAATTATAAACTTCACAACTGCGGGGTGCGGCTAGAAATTCCTCGATAAAGCGGGCAACATCATAAGAGTGAATATTGTCCCGCACTTGTTTGCCTTTGTAACCAAACACTTTATAAGTGCGACCTTCTAAATTACATTTGACTAAGTAGCTGAGAAATCCGTGCAGTTCAACACCAGCATGATTTGGACCTGTCAAACATCCTCCGCGCAAACAGCAGGTTTTTAGCCCAAAATAGCGACCGTATTCTTGAACCATAATATCGGCAGCAACTTTAGAAGCACCGAAAAGAGAATGTTTTGATTGGTCGATGCGACACGATTCGGGGATACCGTGCTTATAGGCAGGATCGGCATAATCCCAACGAGTTTTTAATTCTGTCATCGGAATTTCATTAGGTACATCTCCATACACTTTGTTGGTAGACATATGCACAAACGGAGCTTTTGGGGCAAATTGGCGAGTTGCTTCTAAAAGATTCAGCGTCCCTACAGCATTGATATCAAAATCATCAAAGGGAATTGTTGCCGCGAGGTCGTGGCTGGGTTGTGCTGCTGTATGCACGATCGCATCAGGTCTCAGGCTATCAATTAAGTCTAGTATGCCCGGGCGATCGCGTACATCTATCTCGTGATGGACAAAACCTTTAATTTGAGTTTCTAAGCGTTTTTGTTGAGAGCGAGTATCTCCTTGAGAGCCAAAGAATATTGCTCTTTGATTATTATCAATGCCGTGAATTGCCCAACCTTGATTGGCAAAATATAGGCAAACTTCGGAACCTATTAATCCTGACGATCCAGTTACAAGTAATTTTTTCATTAGACAAGGTTACATAAATAATTTTTTGCCTCACGCAAAGGCGCAAAGGCGCAAAGAAGAGGCTAAAAAGAAAGATTTTCGCTTTATTTGCGCTTTTGTTGAAGCAATCTGGCTTTTTCTTCTGGTGTCATTTGTTTTAAGCGTAAAAATGCTTTGGCTATCTTAAGGGTGCGTCCCTCTAAAGTTTCTCGCGTCACCAGAAGTTCTGCCATTTTCTCAATCGTTACGGTCTCAAAAAGTTCGCGTAATGCTAGGTCGATGGAAAATACTTTTCTAATTCGAGCGTGAACTTGGGCAGCTAAGAGAGAATGTCCCCCAAGTTCAAAAAAGTTGTTTGTTACTCCCACTCTTTCGACTGGCAAAAGTTCTTGCCAAATATAAGTTAATGCTTCTTCAATCGCATTTCTCGGCGCTGTATAATCAAGGTCGTTTTGTTGAGATGGTGCAGGCAATGCACGCCGATTTATTTTATTATTGAGTGTCAGAGGCATGGCATCGAGAAATACCCAAGCGGACGGCAGCATATAATCGGGAAGTTTTGTTAAGATATATGAAGCAAGAGCTTCGATAGTCAGTTTTTCGGCATCAGATTTGACTACCAAATAAGCAACGAGCTTTTTATCGACTTGAGTATCCCCAATAACTTGGACAATTGCTTGCGCGATCGCTGGATGACTTTCGAGAACAACTTCGATTTCTCCCAGTTCGATGCGGAAACCGCGTATTTTGACTTGGTAATCGGAACGTCCCAAAAACTCGATTTCGCCATTTGGCAACCAACGCGCCAAATCTCCGGTACGATAAAGTCGTTCACCTGGTTCTTTTGAAAAAGGGTGGGGAACAAATCGTTCTGCTGTCAGCGCAGCTTTTTGCCGATAACCGCGTGCTAGTCCGATTCCCCCGATAAACAACTCTCCCATAATTCCTTCGGGAACGGGATTATCGGCATTATCGAGAATATATATAGATGTGTTGGCAATTTCCCGACCGATAGAAAGTGCATCTTCTTTTTGCTTAATTTTTTTAACCGCAGACCAAATTGTAGTTTCCGTTGGTCCGTAAACATTCCACAAATCAACTTTATCGAGGAGAGACGCTGCTAACTCAACTGGCATCGCTTCCCCACCGCAGAGAGCGCAAAAAGAATTGTTTGGTTTCCAACCCGCTGTTAAAAGCAATCTCCAGGTTGTTGGAGTTGCTTGCATCACCGTTGCTTGCGATTCTTGCAACAATTGAGCTAACTTAAATCCATCCCGTGTTGTTTCACGGGAAGCCACAACTAACCGCGCACCGCTAATTAATGGCAAAAATAGCTCTAATCCAGCAATGTCAAAAGAAAGTGTGGTGACTGCAACGAGCGTATCAGCAGCAGTAATTTGCAGTTTTTCGCGGAAACTAAGGAGGAAATTAACCACAGACTGATGCTGAATTTGTACTCCCTTGGGTCGTCCGGTGGAACCAGAGGTATAAATAACGTAAGCTAATTGGTTATTTTCAGTGGAAATAGGCGGTGCTGTATCTGATTGTTGCGAAACTGCATCTAGTAGCAGAAGGGTTGCTGACGATTCTGGCAGTTCGGCAGCGATTTTATCTTCTGTAACAATAATGGCAGCACCGCTATCTGCAAGCATCCATTCGAGGCGATCGCGCGGAAAGCCAGGATCGAGCGGTAAATAGGCTGCACCCGCTTTCATAATACCTAAAAGCGCGATCGGCAAATTAGCGTGGCGATCGAGGCAAACTGCTATCAATGTTTCTTGCGTGACATTGAGTTGCAATAGTGCGTGTGCAACTTGGTTGGATTTGCGTTCTAATTCCTCATAGGTTAGCCAATTCGCACCGATGAGAACTGCGGGTGCGTCGGGAGTAGAGTGTGCTTGCTGACTAAATAACTCATGTACGGTGATTTCGGGATAAGCTGTTTGCAGATAATTTCGTTTGGCGATCGGCAAATTAATTTCACCGATAAATTGCGGTTCTTCGACAAATTTTGTCAAAATTTGCGTTAGGTGTTGAATTGCCCCACCAACATTGTTTTGAGAAGCAATTTTCAGGGTTAAATCTTCTCCTGGCAAGACGTAGAGACTGACGGGATAATTATTTTTTTCTAGAGATTGCACCGAATGTATCGCTAATTCCCCAGGATTTTGCCGCAGACTTTCTTCGACTGGATAATTCTCGTAAACCACGATGGATTCAAACAACGGTTCTCCTCTCTTAATGTCGCTAATGCCTTGAATATCTACCAAACGACTGAATGAATATTGATTGATGGAAGAGAGGCGATCGCGCAATGAACGCAACCATTGTTTAAAAGGCGTTGCCGGATTCAATTTTACACGTAAGGGCAAAGTGTTAATAAATAAACCCACCATCTCTGCAAAACCCGATAATTCCGGCACACGTCCCGACACGGTGACACCGAAAACTACATCATCAGAGTTGCTATATCGACTTAAGAGGATGCTCCAAGCGGCTTGAATCAGGGTATTTAACGTTATTTGATTTCTTTGGGCAAATGTCTTTAGTTGAGCGTAAATCTCATTGCTGAGGGTAGTTTGGCAAATTTGATAATCGGACGCTTGTGTTGAGGATTTTGTTAAATTTAAACTAGTGGCTGACTGCAAACCGCTCAATTCTTGCCGCCAGAAAGCTTCTGCTGAGGCAGATTCTTTTTGTTGCAACCAAGCAATAAAATCGCGGTAAACGGGTGCTTGGGGCAAATTTGGGCGCTGTTTATCAGATTGGTAAAAGGCGATCGCATCACGGAAAACTAGCGGTAATGACCAGCCATCTAAAAGTATATGATGGTGAGTCCAGAGAAATTGCCATTTCTCTTCTTGGGTTCTCACTAAAGTCATCCGCATCAATAAAGGTGTTTCTGTGGAAAAGCTTTGTTTGCGGTCTGTTTCTAACAGAATTGACCATTTTTCTGCTACTTCATCAGCATCATACTCGCGCCAATCTTCACAGACAAAAGGCAAATTTACGCGGCTATGAATTCGCTGCAACGGTCGGGGTAAATCGCCCAAAACAAATGTAGCACGCAGACTGGGATGGCGGTTTATACAGCATTCCCAAGCTGTTTTAAAAGTCTCTACATCCAAAATTCCTTCAATTTCACCCGTCACCTGTTGCAAATAAAGGTCTTTTTCAGCTTCATAGTTTGCATGGAAAAGTATTCCCTCCTGAACAGGAGATAGCGGGTAAATATCTTCTACATCGGTAGTTCCTGCTAAAGCAATAGCCAATTGTTCAGAATTTAACGCTGCTAAAGGAAAATCCGCAGGTGTCCAACTGTATTCTTGCGTGCGGTTGGTTGCTAACATCTGCAAATGTCTGTAAAAGCTATCTGCCAAACTACGAATAGTTTCTTCTCGATGCAAAGCTTGACTGAAACCAAACCGCATTTGTAATTTGCCGTTAGCAATTAAACTAGTTATTTCTAGTTGGAAAGCACGCCGATTTTCTGGATGACGAGAGATTCCCACATCTTCAGCAGCAAGAGTAAAAGCTGCTGTTTGGGAGAAATTATCATCAAATTGCCCCAGATAGTTAAAGAGAATTCCTTCAGGACTTTTCGGTAAAATCGCAGATAATTCTGGTTTTTGACTGAGGATTCCATAGGATAAACCGTTGTGTGGCAAGTTGCGATACTGTTCTTTAACGCTTTCCAAATTGCCCAACAAATCGCTTGTTGTTTTCTTCAATTTGCAAGGGAAAAGAGATGTAAACCAGCCGACAGCGTTACTAACGTCAATGGTAGTAAAATCACTTTCTCGTCCGTGACTTTCTAAGGCAATTAATATCTCTGATTCACCCGTCCACTCTGTCACTACTTGTAAAAGAACTGCTAAAAGAACTTCCTGAATCCTAACTTTGCGGGTGCGCGGCAGTTCATAAAGCAGAATGTCGGTTTCATCTTTGGTGAAATTGCACTCAATTTGAGTGGTAGAACTTTCTTTGTTATCTGCTATAGCTTCAGGAAAATCAAGGGGAATATCTGGATTAGATATCTGTTGCGTTGTCCAGAATGCAACGTCTTTTTCCCAATCGGAATTTTCAGTTAAAGTACGTAGATGGTGACTCCACTGCGGAAAACCTACATTATTAGCAGATAAATAAATTTCCTGATTTTTGTGCAAAGCATCACAAGCGACAGCTAAATCTTTCAAAATGACGCGCCAAGAAACACCATCAACGATGAGATGATGAATAATTAGTAGTAGCTTATCGGCTGTGTTTTCCTCAGTTTGGAAATAAACAGCGCGAAAAATAAGCCCGTTTGCTAAATCAAGTTGAGCCTGAAACTGAGTAGCGATCGCACTCAAACTTTCCGATAATTCCTCTTTATGAATCGCAGTCAAATCAACGATATCTAACTTGAAAACATTACCATTATCGCCTAATTGTTGCGTCCAGCCGTTTTCAGTTTGATAAAATCGCAGATGAAAAGCTGGGTGAATTGCGACAATTTGACTTAAAGCAGTTTGAAATTCTGCCGCATTCAATTCCGGTTTTACATCCAACAAAATCGCCTGATTCCAATATTCTGGATGCGCTAATTGCTGTTGTAAAAACCAATTTTGTATAGGAGTCAGCGGTATTTCACTGCCTTCAGGAATTGATAAATAATTGGGTATTGCTGCTGTTTTCACATAAGGTGCAAGCGCTTCTACTTGGGGATTGTTAAACAAATCTTGGGGAGTAAAATAAAGTCCCAAATCCCGCGCTTTGGCAATAATTTGTAAAGAAAGGATAGAGTCTCCTCCCAACTCAAAAAAGTCATCTTTAATCCCCACACGAGATACTTGCAGTACTTGCCCCCAAAGTTGAGTAAGGATATTTTCTATTTCGTTTTGCGGAGAAATATATTCGCGAACAACAATATTTTCCTCTTCAGGATGGGGTAAAGCGTTAAGGTCAATTTTACCATTTGGTAGTAACGGCAAAGCATCGAGACTGACAAACAAAGATGGAATCATGTAATCAGGGAGAGTCTCGCGTAGTTGCGATCGCAGCAATGTTTGCCAGTTGGAGGGAGGTGCTTTTAGTTCTAAGTAAGCAATCAGTCGATTCGGTTTTTCTCTAGTAGAAACTGCTTTAGTGACAGCACGAACTACCCAAGATTGCTTTTCTAATGCTGTAACAATCTCGCTTGTTTCTATGCGGAAACCGCGTATTTTTACTTGTTGATCGAAACGTCCCAAAAACTCAATATTGCCGTTGGGTAAATAGCGAGCGCGATCGCCTGTGCGATACATCCGACTGCCTGCATTTTCCGCAAATAAATCGGGCAAAAACCTTTCTGCGGTTATACTTGGAGCATTCCAGTAACCGCGAGCTAATTGACAGCCAGCTACAAATAACTCTCCCGGTGTGCCAATGGGCACAGGTTCAAAATCGGGATTGAGGATATACAAACGAGTGTTGGTGACTGCTTTGCCAATCGGAATTTTATCAGTAATTTCGCTGCCATCGCAACGATAAAAAGCGACATCAATAGTTGTTTCCGCAGGTCCGTAAAGATTCACTAAAGGAATCGCCATTTTCTGAAAATCCCAAACTCGCTTTTTCAGTGCTTCACCACCGCTGAAAACCATCCGAAGACTGAAGCATTGAGAAAATCCCGGTTCCTTTAGAAGCATTTCTAAAAGACTCGGCACCAATTGCAGCAAGGTGACATTTTCCTCCTGGATAATTTTCACCAAATACGCTGGATCTTGATGACCTCCCGGTTTTGCCATCACTAATTTGGCTCCCACCATTAAAGGTGTCCAGAATTCCCACACCGAAGCATCAAAACTAAATGGTGTCTTTTGCAGCACAACATCGGCACTATTAACTGCAAACGTCTCTAAAAACCAAGCTTGATGCTGTGCTAAAGCTTGGTGAGAAATCGCAATTCCTTTTGGTCGTCCGGTGGAACCAGAGGTGAATATGATATATGCGATATTTTCGCTGAAAATCGGAATTTCTAAGTTTTGGGAAGATTGCAGAGCAATTTCTTCTCTGCAAGCATCAATGCAGAGAATTTGGGTGTCAACGTTCGCAAAATTTGGGATTTCTAAATCAGAGCGAGTCAGCAACAGACTAACTTTCGCATCTTCCAGCATAGACTGGATGCGGACAGGTGGATAATCAGGGTCAATCGGCACATAACAGCCACCCGCTTTCAGAACCGCAAGCATCGCACAAACCATATCTAGGGAACGTTTCAAACAAATACCCACTGGCTGATTGTCAATAGCGCGATCGCGTACCCGCGTTGCGCTTCGCTTATCGCCTAAAAATCGCGCCAACTGATTTGCTTTTTGGTTCAATTGGGCATATGTCCAACTTTCTTTCTCGCAGATAACCGCAATAGAATGAGGATTGTTTGCTGCTTGTTGGGCGAAAATTTCATGCACCCATTCAGTAGGTTGCCAAGAAGATTCTTCCTGGAAGAAAATTTCTTTAATTTCTTCCTGAGTCATCAATTCTGCTGTTGGTTTTGCCTGAGGATTAGCAATTAACGCTGCACAAGCTCTTTGATAATAATTAGCAATTTTAGCTATTTGTGTATCATCAAATTGCTGGCGGTCATAAGTAATATTAAACGAAAGATTTACCGCGTTTACTTCCTCATTCCAACTGACGGCAAAAGGAATATTTGTTTCATCTAAAGATTCCGCTTGAATTAATTCTACTTTCCGCCAATTTAGCAAGCCTTGATAAACATGAAAGTGGACAAAATTAAACGAAGTTTCATACAAATTTTGAGACTTCTGCAAACGCTGAATTTCTGCTAAAGGAAAACGACGATTAGGCATCAATTCTTGTTCAGCAAGCCAAGTTTCGGCAATTAAATCAACCCAAGAATTTTTTGATAATGACAAGCGCAATGGTAATGTATTTAAAAAGAGTCCTAAAACGCGATCGCTATCAGTTTCTCCCGGTCTACCGTTACTCACCAATCCGGTAACTACTTCTGTTTCCCCACAGCAAAAACCGATAACTTGCAGGTGAACTGCTAACAATAACGTTTTCAGAGGTACACCCAACTGCTGAGATACAGCTTTTAAATCGCCGGAAATTATTTCTGGTAAAGTAATATCAAATTTACCCATCCTTGGCAGTGCCACTGGCATCATCACAGGCAAACGTGGCAGTTTGGTGAAAGAAACTCCCGCCAGTTTATTTTGCCAAAATTCGCGCTGATTTGCATCATCAAGAGCCTGCTTTTCCAAAGCGATAAATTTGGAGTATTGCAAAGCAGGTGCAGGCAGTGGTACAGGCACACCCCTGTCAAGTAAATGAAGGTACAACCCTGTTAATTCTGCCAAAAAGTTGGCTAAACTCCATCCATCCATAATCGCATGATGCAAAGTAAAACTTGCTTGCATCACGTTTTCATCAAGCAGGTGAATATGAAAACGTATCAACGGTGCGCTTTTATAATCGAAGCGATTTTCTCGTTCTTCGGCAATAAATGTTTTCAGATACTCATCTTGTTCTAATGCCGATAAAGCAGTTAAATCGTTAAAAATAATTTGTGCAGGTACATCTTTCACAACTACCTGAATCGGCTGGCTGAATTCTCCTAAATAAAATGCCGTCCGCAATACCCGATGTTTTTCAAACATCTGAGTATAAGCTTGTTCCCAAACATTCAAATCAAAAGGTACGCGAATGCGGAAACTGAAAACATCATGGTAAGTTGTAGATACTTCTGAATATTCACCATGAAAAAGCATTCCCGCTTGAAGTTGTGCCAAGGGATAGGCATCTTCAGCCCAATCAAGCAACTTGTCTCGGTCTTTTGGTGAAATTAAGGCGAAGGGTTTTTCATCAATATTATTGCTTTCTCCTACTTCTGTTTTTGCCAGCAATGCCGCTAAATCTGACAACACAGGATGAGCAAAAATTTGCTCTAATTTTAAGTTTAATCCCAACCCTTGCGCTAAAGAACAAGCTCGAATACTGCGAATAGAATCGCCACCCAAAACAAAATAATTATCAAATCTTCCGACGCGATTTATCCCTAAAACTTGTTGCCAAATGTCAGCTAAAATTTCCTCGATTGGTGTAGCGGGAGGAACAAAAGCAACTTCGAGATTTTCTCGTTTAGTTTCCGGTGCGGGAAGCGCTTTGCGATCAATTTTGCCGTTGGGTGTTAAGGGAAATCTTTCTAAATAAACAATCTGCGACGGTATCATGTAATCTGGCAAACGCTGCTGAAGATGATTTCGCAACGTTTCGATGGTTGGTTGTTTTTCAGGAGTACAAACTACATAAGCAATTAACCGTTTTTGATTAGTTTCGGCATCAGAATCCACTAAAACAATAGTTTCCTGCACATCCGGAAATTGAGAAATAGCAGTTTCTATTTCGCCGATTTCAATCCGGAAACCACGAATTTTTACTTGGTAATCTATGCGTCCCAGATATTCCAAATGACCGTTAGGAAGAAAGCGACCTAAATCGCCACTGCGATACAAACGCTCTGGAGAATCTACTGAGAATTTATTTTGAACAAACTTTTCTGCGGTCAATTCTGCTCGATTCAAATAACCACGAGTAACTCCCGCACCTCCAATATAAATTTCACCAATAACTCCTGGGGGAAGGAGATTACCATCAGGATCGACTACATAAAGTTGTAAATCGGGAATCGGTTCACCAATCAAACTGCTAGATTTTTCTATATCTTTTTTGCTAATCGGTCTGTAAGTTACATGAACTGTCGTCTCTGTAATTCCGTACATATTCACCAAGCGCGTCTGATTTTCCCCATGACGCTCAAACCACGGACGTAGACTTGGCAGATTCAGCGCTTCGCCGCCAAAAATGATGTAGCGTAAAGACAGGGAAACTTTGTCTCTACTCGATTCTGCGGCTAATAACTGAGCAAAAGCTGAAGGAGTTTGATTGAGGACAGTAACTTTCTCATCTTGAATCAACTCAAGGAAGCTTTGCGGATCGCGGCTGATACAATAAGGAACGATAACAAGTCTCCCTCCATAAAGCAAAGCTCCCCAAATTTCCCAAACAGAAAAATCGAAAGCGAACGAATGAAAGAATGTCCAAACGTCCTGCTCGTTAAATTCAAACCAGTGCTGGGTGCTGCTAAATAAGCGAGTGACGTTGTGCTGAGTGACTAAAACTCCTTTGGGCTTGCCTGTTGAGCCGGATGTGTAGATAATATAAGCGCCAGCATTGGGATCTAAAGCTTCTAGTGTCAAAGGTGCAGTGCTTTCATGCAGATATGGTGCATCTTCCGCATCTAGACAAATTTTCGGCGTTAAGTCTGGAAGCTGGGAACTGATGGCTGTTGTGGTGAGAATTAATTTTGCTTTGCAGTCAGAAATGGTGAATTCGATGCGATCGCTAGGATAACCAGGATCGAGAGGAACATAAACACCCCCCGCCTTAACGACACCCAGCATAGCTACAATCAATTCTGGAGAGCGATCGCAACAAATCACCACTCTTTTTTCCGCACCAATTCCTGAAGAATGCAGATATCGGGCGATACGATTAGAACGTCGGTCTAATTCTTCATAAGTAAAGCTTTCACCATCAAAAGTCAGAGCAATGCGTTCACCATATTTCCTGACAGTTTCCGCAAAAATTTCTCTAATAGTAATTGACCTATTACCCTCCGGGTTCGCAGTTCCTTCTCCTGTCGGAGACGCTGCGCGAACAAGTCGGCAGAGCCGCCCAACGGACTGCTCACCAATTACCGATTCCCCATTACCAATTCCCAATTCCCCATTACCAATTCCCCATTCCCCATTCTTAATTAACGATAAAGACTTCAAACTTGCTTGAGCATTATTTGCCATATTAATCAACAAATGGCAAAATTGCTCTAACAGTAGTTTCATCCCCACCGCATCAAAACGACCCGCATTGTAACTTAATTTCAAAGAAATTCCATCCCCCGGAACCACCACTAAAGTCAAGGGATAATGAGTAGTTTCCAAGAAAGATGACTCCGGAACATTCAAACCAAAATCTGCTGCTTTTAACGATTTATCAACAGGAAAATTCTCAAAAGCAAGCAAACTTTCAAACATTGGTTGTCCTCGTGGAACATCACTCCAACCTTGAATATCTGAAAGACTGGAATGTTCAAACTGACGCATTTGAGCTTGTTGCCCCTGAATCATTTGCAACCAAGAATCAAGGCTTTTTTCCCCAGATACAGAGACGCGGAACGGCAAAGTATTAATGAAAGGACCAATCATTCCTTCCACCCCTGGTAGTTCTGGGGGACGTCCCGCTACTGTAATGCCATAAACAACGTCTTCGTTGCGGCTATAACGGTTGAGCAAAATAGCCCAAGCCCCTTGAATCACCGTGTTGAGAGTGACGCTACAATTGCGGGCTAATTTCTGCAATAAAGCAGTATTTTCTGGTGACAAATCATGTTTAATTTCTCCGCTTTCAAAAGCACTACTTTGCTTTGCTTTTAATATCATTAACAAAGGAGTAGCACTTTCAAATCCGCCCATATATTCACGCCAAAATGATTTGCCATCTTGGGGATTTTTCTGTTTGAACCAGGCGATAAAATCGCTATAAGGACGCACATTTGGTAATGATATTTCGGTATTTTCTTTAGCTGCTTTGTGCAACAATAAAAACTCACGCAGTAGTATGGGCCAAGACCAACCATCCAAAATAAGATGGTGGTGACTCCACACTAAATGCCAGCAGTCTTCCCCTAAACGAATTAAAGTTACCCGCATCAGCGGGGGACGATTGAGAATAAATCCCTGCCGTCTGTCTGCTTCTAAAAATTGTTTAAGGCGGTTTTCTTGTGCCGAGTTACTCAGACCGCGCCAATCTTCTTCTATTATGTTAAACGCCAGGTTGCGAAATACTACTTGTACGGGTTCGCTTTGCCCTTTGGTGATGATGGCAGTCCGCAAAATGGGGTGGCGGTCAACTAAAGTTTGCCATGCCTGCTGCACGGCAATTACAGAGACGTTGCCTTCTAAACGGCAATGAAATTGCTCGAAATAAATACCTGATTCGGGGTCGTAAAGGGAATGGAAAAGTAAACCTTTTTGTAATGGTGTGAGGGGAAAAATATCTTCTATTTTATCTTTGAGGCTCATAATAACAATCCTATATAATTTTTTTTTAACGAACCGCAGAGGCGCAGAGGACACGGAGAGAAGAAAGAAAAGAAATCAGGAATGAGCGCAAAAACCCTCTGCAACTCTTATTCCTTTGTGTTCTTGGTGTCTTGGCGGTTCGTTTTTTCATGATTTTGCACCAATTATTCTAAATCTTCAATAATCGAATTCAGTTCGCTTTCTGACAAATCAACTAAGTGAAAATCAGTAGCACTATAAAAATTGGTAGATGTTGAATCTGCGAGGTATAAACGTAGGTTGTTCAGATAACTTTCTGCGAGATGATGGATAGTTTGGGAACGATGAATATGCTGGCTGTAAGTCCAGTTTATTTGCAGGCGATCGCTCTGCACACGGGCATTAATTGCTAATAAATGAGGTCGTTCTTGTTTGGGAAACAATCCTACTCCTGTGGGTGCATTACTCAGGCTGAAATCGCTTTTTGATAAGCTCTCTATTTGTCCGAGATAATTGAAACTGATAGGGGCTTGTTGTACATTGGTAAGGGTTTCATTTTGATTTAAATAACGCAGCAAACCGAAGCTGATGCCATAATGGGGAATGGCTCGCAGTTGTGTTTTGACTTCTTTGAGTAACATATCATGATGGGCATTTCCCGCAGGTTTTTTCAAGAGTATTGGATACAAGGATGTAAACCAGCCGACTGTTCTTGAAAGATCCAGTCCGCTGACAAGTTGTTCTCTGCCATGTCCTTCTAAATCGATGAGCCAATTATCTGATTTGTAAGTGTCGGTGAGGGTTTTTAGTAATGCTGCTAACAAAATTTCTTGCACACCGGCATGGTAAGTAGCGGTTGCTTGTTTGAGCAAAGCAATGGTTTCTTCTGGGGATAATTGGGAAGGTTGAATGATTGCACTTTCTACCGTATTGCTTCCAGGGTTGACTGGATAATCTACAGGTAATGGGGTGAGAGAAGTTGATAGTATTTCTTGCCAAAATGAAATGTCTTTTGTAATTTCCAAAGAATCAGCTAAAGTTTGCAAAGAACTAGTCCACTGTCGATAAGAGGATGTTTTTAAAGGTAAGGAAATCGGCACAAAGGCGATCGCCTGTTGGTAAGCTTGGTGTAAATCTTCAATCAGAATCCGCCAGGATACGCCGTCTACAATCAAATGATGTCCTAAGAGATACAAAATATTTCCGTATTCCAAAAGGTTTTTGACATACAAAAGCCGCAACAATGGCGGATGAGCAAGTTGGAAACATCCATGTTCTTCTTCGACAATTGCCATTAAAGCTTGTTGTTGCGTTGAAGGTGGATACTTGCTAAAATCTTCGATTCGCAAGGAAGGACTTTCCGGAGTCCCGGTATAAAATTGCTCCCAGTTGCCCTGATTTTCGCTGAACCCCAAACGAAAGACATCATGATGGGCAATTAAAGCGTTTAATGCAACTAAGAGCGCATCGATGTTCAACGGTTCGTTTAAACTAATTGCTACTGCTTGGTTCCAATAATGTGGATGCGGCAAATTTTGAGCAAAAAACCAATGCTGAATCGGAGCAAGAGAAACGTTTCCAGTTAACGGTTCGATAACTTCCACTTGCTGTCCTAATAATTTGGCTTTTGTCGCCAGTCGGGACAAAGTTTGCGCTTCAAAAATATCTTTGGGGTTAATTTCCCATCCTTTCTCGCGAGCGCGAGAAACGATTTGCAAGCTAATTATCGAGTCTCCCCCAAGCTCGAAGAAATTATCATGCAAATTGACGGTTTCTAGTCCCAGCACTTCTGCCCAGATGTTGCCTAATATCTCCTCTGTTTCATTTTTTGGTATAACTTCGCTTGTTGGCAGTTCGGGTGCTTGAAGGGCTTGGCGATCGATTTTACCGTTAGGTGTGAGCAACCATTCTTTGAGCAAAATCACTGCACTCGGAACCATATAAGCAGGCAGAATTTCTGCTAAATAATCTCGTAATTCGTTTGCCGTTGGTGGGTTTTCTTGGGGTGTCAAGGCATAAGCTATCAATCGCTTGCGTCCGGGCATGTCTTGACGCAGCATCACCACTGCACTGTCTATCGCTTCATGTCTGGTTAAAGCGGCTTCGATTTCCCCCAATTCAATGCGATAACCGTTAAATTTTACCTGCTCGTCTTGGCGACCGAGAAAACGGATGTTTCCTTGTAAATCGTAAACTGCGCGATCGCCTGTTTTATAAAGTCTAGCACCCGGTTCTTTGGCGAAGGGATGGGGAATAAATGCCGCAGCGGTTAAATTAGGGCGATTTAAGTAGCCGCGTGCTAAACCGATACCACCAATATAGATTTCTCCGGTAACACCCGGAACCACTGGTTGCAGAAACGAGTCTAGCAGGTACATTTCCACATTGGCGATCGCTTTGCCAATACTCGGTTCACCTACTAAATCAGAACAATTTATCAAACTAGCGCAAACAGTCGCTTCTGTCGGTCCGTAAGCGTTAAAACAAAAGCGTTCCCCTCCACCCCAGCGTCTAAGCAAATCCCCAGAAGCCGCTTCTCCAGCCACAATCAAAGTTTGCAATTTTGGTAAATGCGATCGTTCCATAGCAGCTAACAGCGACGGTGGAAGAGTTAAATGAGTAATTTTCCACGCGGTTAAAGTAGACCAAAGAGCAGAACTAGGCGATCGATTCGCCTTTTCTTGCAGATATAAAGTGGCACCGCTACCCAATGCCATAAAAATCTCAGAAATTGCCGCATCAAAATTCAGCGAAGCAAATTGATAAACGCGACTTTCTGCTGTAACTTTGAAACTCGAACTTTGACAGCGAACCAGATTCTGAATACCTGCATGAGTCACCATAACCCCTTTTGGTTTTCCTGTGGAACCAGAGGTGTAAATAATGTATGCGAGATTTTCCGGTCTAATTTTTCGGTTAGCGCGAGGCAGAGGGGAGGAGGGGATAATTCTGTCTTCTGACTTTGGTACAGACGCGATTAATCGCGTCTCTACAATTCCTGACAAAGGTATAATTTTTACATCAGCCGGGAATAATCCTGGTGCAGGAATTTCATTTGTCAGAATCAGGTGGGTTTGGCTATCTTCCACAATGAATTTTAGCCGCGCTTCCGGATAAGAGCAATCAAGGGGGAGAAATGCTCCTCCCGCTTTCAAAACGGCAATCAGTGCAATGATAAAGTCAATACAGGGGTTAAAATATAACCCAACAATTGATTCATTGCCGATGCCTGCTGATATTAAAATGGCGGCTAATTGATTCGCACGTTTTTCTAATTCGCCATAGGAAATTGCATCATCCTCAAAAACTAGCGCTACAGCATTTGGATGCAAATCTGCCGATTCTTCAAATAACTGATGAGCAAGTTGAAAATCTCCCCAATCAAGAGAATTGGTATTTTCTTGATTGATTGCTGATATCTGAATTTCGCCTAAGGCAACATCCGGCTGATAAGCCCAATTTACCATAATATTTCGCAGGCGTTCCAGCAAAGTTTTCGCGGCTGTTGCTGACAAGAATTTTGTTTGATAATTCAGTTTCAACAGCAGTCCGTTATCTGGAATCACACCCACCGTCAGTGGGTAATTAGTTCTTTCATAAAACTGGATTTCATCGACTTGAAAATCCTGTCCTTGCTCTTTTAAACTTTTGTCAACCGGATAATTTTCAAAGACTAAAATACTTTCAAATAACGATTCACCCGCAGCCAGTGGAATTTCTTTTTGGATATCCGTTAGTTTGCTATATTCGTATTCCCGCATCTGCACTTGGCACTGCTGAATATTTTCTAACCAAGACGCGACGGTAACACTTGGATTGAGGCGAACTCGCATCGGCAAAGTGTTAATAAATAACCCTACCATATTTTCCACCTCGGTCAGTTCCGGCGGACGACCAGAAACGGTAACGCCGAAAATTACATCTTCTCCTGCCCCATGTTTTTGCAAACAAAGTGCCCAAGCACCTTGAGCGAGAGTATTCAGAGTTAATCGATGGTTTTGCGCCATCTTTTGTAATAATGCAAATTCTTCTGAACTCAGGCGTAATTCTTCTTCCTGATAAGCAGGTTTAACTATTTCTCTATCTTCTGGTAGTTGCCAAGATAGGCGAGTAGATGTGGAAATACCATGCAGAGTTTCTTGCCAAAATTGCTTTGCTTGTTGGCGATTTCGGGATGCTAGCCAGTGAATATAATTTCGATAAGGTGGAACGGGTGCAAGAGAATGAGGAACACGCTGAATGGTTGATTGATAAATAGCAAGAACTTCTTTAAATATTACTGGTAATGACCAACCATCGAGGATTATATGGTGATGGCTCCAAACCCATTGCCAGGTAGAATCATCTAAGCGGATGATGGTAAACCGCATCAAGGGAGGCTGATTTAGAAGAAAACCATTTTTCCTATCTTCAATCAAATATTGCTTAAGTTCATCTTCTTGCTGCGTAGGCGAGAAATCGCACCAATCTTTTTGTAAAATAGAAAATTTGACATGTTTACTCACAATTTGCAGCGGCATTTCTTGGTTTTCCCATTCCATTGCGCTGCGAAGAATCGGATGTCTCTCCACAACTGTTTGCCAAGCAAATGCAAAAGCGTAAACATCAAACTTTCCGATAATTTTCCCAGTTACTTGTTCAAAATAAATTGCATCTTCTGAGTCATATATTGTGTGAAACAGCATTCCTTCCTGCAAGGGGGAAAGCGGATAAATATCTTCTAAATCGGGAAACTTCTCTTGCAGTATATTTAGCGAAGATTGATTGATGCTAACTAAGGGAAAATCTGAGGGAGTGTATCCACCTACACCCGGTTTCATACAATGAGTTAATATTTGCAGCAAGTTTTGCTGAAAATCATCAGCCCATTTTGCAATTGTTTCTTTGCCGTGCAAATTGCTGCTATACAACCAATCAACGCGCAATTCACCTTCAACGACAATGCCGAGAACATCAATTATATGCGGACGCAAACCTTCGGGATTTCGTGCGGGTTCTGTGTCTTCATTCAATAAGCGGAATAATTTATTTTTGCCGCTTTCGTTTCGCACTTGACCGAGATAATTAAAGCTGATTTGTGCAGGTAAAGAAACAGCTAAACTGTCATCGTTTTGCAGGTATCTTAAAAGACCATAACCAAACCCGCGTTGAGGAACAGAACGCAATTGTTCTTTGACGGTTTGAATTAAAATGTCTTCATTTTGTACTTCCAAACGCAGCGGATAAAGGGTGGTGAACCAGCCAAGAGTGCGAGTTATATCTAAGTCAGAGGATAACTCTTCCCTGCCATGTCCTTCCATCATAATTTGCAGTGTTTGTCCTTGAGTAATATTTCTCAAGGTTTTAGCCAAAGCGGTAAGCAATAACTCTTGGGGTTGAGTGTGGTAAGCTTTATTGGCTTTAGTGAGAAAAATATTAGTTTGTTCTTTGGTTAATTTTAGAGAAACTGTTTTAACAGATGATTCGCAGTTTTCTGTTAGAGAATTGGCAAAATCTAAAGGTATAAGAGCGGTTTCTTCTTTGAGAGTATCCAGCCAAAATTGTCTTTGTGCTTGAATTTCTGGAGATGTCGCCAAATTTTGTAGAAATTGACTCCACTGTTGAAAAGATGATGTTGCGTTTTCTAGCTGGTTGTTGCTAATTGCTTCTACTAAATCTTGAAGTAAAATGCGCCAAGAAACGCCATCAATAATTAGGTGATGGATAATAATTAAGAGTCGAGGTAAGCGATTTTCTCCGAGATTAAACCAGACAGCACGAGCAAGAGGGCCATTAGTTAAATCAAGCGATCGCTGTAACCTTTCACCAACTTTCTGCATGGCAGCATTTTGCTCAAACTCCCTCTCTAGTGCCAAATCAACAATTTCAAAAGAAAAGCCATCCTGTTCTCTATAAAACTGTCGCCATACACCTGATTTTTCAAACCGCAACCGAAAACTATCATGATGAACTGCGATCGCTTTAATTGCCGCTGCAACTGTTGCCGCTTCTAAAGATTTATTAACTTCCAAAAGTAACGCTTGATTCCAATGATTTGGATTGGGAAGATTGAGAGCAAAAAACCATCGCTGAATCGGACTCAGAGGAACGTCACCTTGTAAAGACGCGATAACCTGTGTCTCTACTGGAGAACGCATTATTTTCACAACTCCAGCCAGCCGTTTTACCGTTTGTTCTTGAAATATTTCTTTCGGCGTTAATACCCATCCTTGACGGCGAATTTCTGTCACAACTCTCAACGCTAATATCGAATCACCACCCAAGTCAAAAAAGTTATCTTCAACTCCTACAGCATCCAGCCCTAAAACTGTTTCCCAAACGCTACAAATCACCTTTTCCGCAATCGTTTCCGGCGGTATTAAGCTGCGTCTAACAGTAGATTGATTCCAATCTGGAGCCGGTAATCCTTTACGATCAATTTTACCTTGGGCGGTCAACGGCATAACATCAATAAACATCAAAGCTGCCGGAATCATATAATCAGGCAAACGCTCTTTTAATAATGCTCGCAACTGATTTTGATTTGTCGAACCGTTGGTTACAATATAAGCAACCAAACGTTTATCTTCTTCGGTTTGAGAGTGAGTAACTACCACAGCTTCTGCTACTTGTGGTAACGCTATTAAAGCCGCTTCAATTTCTTTTAATTCGATGCGAAAACCGCGTACTTTCACTTGCAAATCGCGACGCCCTAAATATTCAATATCACCATTAGGCAAACGTCGAGCCAAATCGCCAGTTTTGTACAGCCGTGATTCTAATTCTGAATTATTAAAAGGGTTAGGAATAAACCTTTCTGCGGTTAGTTTCGGACGGTTAAGATATCCTCTAGAAACACCCATTCCACCAACATAGATTTCTCCGGGAACACCAATAGGTGTCGGTTCCAGCGCTTCATCTAATATATAAAGTGATAAATCCGGGATAGGTACACCAATGACACTACCATGATTTTGCCGAATATCCTCTGACAATATGCGACGGTAAGTAACGTGAACAGTAGTTTCCGTAATTCCATACATATTAATAAAACGCGGATAATCTGTACCGTAGCGTTCTATCCAAGGTTTGAGACTTTGTAATTCTAATGCTTCCCCACCAAAAATAATCGCTCGCAACCCTAATAATTTGCCAAAGCAACTTTCAGAATCTTTCTCTCCTTCTCTTCCTCTGTGTTCTCCGCGTCTCTCTCTTGGAAAGTTCCGATCGGAGGAAACCTCCGCTCGGACTTTCCGCTGCGGTTCGTTACTTAACCCCGCAACCTTTGATTCACAAACCACTAATTTATCTTCTGCATCAGCGCGAATAAGTTGGCGAAAAGCCGAAGGAGTTTGATTGAGAATAGTGACTTTTTCCCGCAGCAAAAGAGCTCGAAAAGCTTCCGGGGAACGACTTTCTAAATAAGGAACCACAACTAGCTTACCGCCATACAGCAACGCTCCCCAAATTTCCCAAACTGAAAAATCAAAAGCAAACGAGTGAAACAGCGTCCACACATCATTTTCATTAAAGCCAAACCAAGCCTCAGTATTCCGCATCAGTCTGACAACGTTGCTGTGAGTTACCAGACAACCTTTTGGCTGTCCGGTGGAACCGCTGGTATAAATAATATATGCCGCTTGCGTAGGCAGAATTTGGCAAGCAAAGTTAACGTCTGCTGAAAGTTCAACTTTGTCAATCACCACAATTTCCGCAACCGAAAAAGGAAAGTTGCCCACTAAAGCTTCTTCTGTCAGCAAAAGAGCAATTTCACTGTCTTCGGCAATAAAACGCAGCCTGTCTGGAGGATATTGGGGATCGAGAGGTACATAAGTACCCCCTGCTTTCAAAACTGCAAGTAACGAAATTACTAACGCTTCACTACGCTCTAAAAAAATGCCTACTCGCGTTTCTGCACGCACTCCTTTTTGTTGTAAAACATAAGCTAATTGATTAGAGCGTTGGTCTAATTCTTGATAAGTTAATTTTTTTTCTGATGCGCTAACAGCAATTCTATCGTGATGAGTGCGAGCGCTGTTAATAAAAAGTTCAACTAAATTTGTCGGCTCGAATTTACAAGTTTTTGATGCAGTTAAAGTCAAAAGTTCCTGGCGATCGCTTGCGGTTAACAGCGGTAAAGCGTTAATGCCAACATCAGGAGTATTAATCGCTGCCGTTAACAGTTGTTGATAATGCGTTAATATTCGCTTTGCTGTTTCTGAAGTGAAAAGGTCTGTGTTATATTCCAGTGCTGCTTGCCATCCCTCACCAAGAGGTTCTAGCATCAAACTCAGGTCAAATTTGGCTCCACCGTTATCAAGATAGATCGGTGTAACGGTGAGTCCTGGTAACTCAATTTCACCGATGGGTGCATTTTGCAGAGCGAAAAGCGTTTGAAAAATCGGAGAACGGCTGGGATCGCGTTTAATTTCTAGTTTTTCTATCAGCAGTTCTAAGGGAACATCTTGATGCGCGTAAGCTTCAACGCAAGTTTGCGATATCTGCCGCAAAAATTGGCGAAAAGTGAGTTTACCGTCAAGATTTCCGCGCAAAGGTAAAGTATTAACAAAACAACCAACGAGGTTATCAAGTTCGCTACGTCTGCGATTGGCGATCGCACTCCCAACTATAATATCCGTTTCACCGGAATAACGACTCAGCAAAATTTGATACGCTGCCAATGCTACCATAAAAAAGGTAGCACCTTCAACTTTTGCCAATTCCGCAACAGAAGAAGTGAGAGATATTGGCAGAGGTTCACGCAACACTGCACCATTAAATGTTTGTGATGCCGGTCGCAATTTGTCTAAAGGTAAATCAAGAACTGGCAAAGGTTTGAAGAGCGCTTTTTCCCAATAATTTAACTGTTGTTTAATAGATTCTTCTTGCAGCCAAGTTTCCTGCCATTCTGCGTAATCGCCGTATTGAATTGGCAATTCCGGCAAAGATACTTCCAAGCCGACAACAGAGGCGGTATAAAATTGAGTCAGTTCCTTAACAAATATTCCTAGCGACCAACCATCACTGATGATATGATGCAGATTCACCAAGAGAATATGCTCTTGTGGTTGTATTTGATATAAAATTCCTCGCATCAACGGACCTTTTACCAGGTTGAATGGTTGACGCGATGCTGCTGCTAATTCTTTTTCAACATCTAGAGGTGATGTAATTACTTTCTGGTCTAAATGAAAGTTTTGTTCAGCATGAATTAATTGAACTGGTTCGCCATTTTCTATGGCAAATGTCGTCCTGAGAATTTCATGACGGCTGATAATTTTACGGAAAGCCTCTTCTAAAGATTTGCGATCTAAATCGCCCATCAAACGTAAGGCGATCGGGATATTATAAGCAACGTTGCCAGGGCAGATTATTTCCTGATACCAAATCTGCCTTTGAGCCAGAGAAAGAGGCAATACGTAAACTTCCATAAATATTTATTTCTTATAAATAAAATTTATCTTACTAATTAGAGGAAGGTTCAGCTTGAGACAAAATCTTCAACCAATACTCTTCATCAATCGATTCATTGATTTCAAATGGCTCGGCTAATGTTGATGGTCTTTCAAAATCAATGAGTAAGACAATTCGAGTTTTGTCAGATTTATTCCAAGCTTCATGCTCAAATGTATCGTCAAAGATTAAGCACTTACCTTCTTGCCAGCTTCTAGTTTCAGTGTCTACCCGGATGGCACATTCATCTGGTACAATCAAACCCAGATGACAGCGCAAAACCGCTTTAGTAGCGCCAAAATGCGGACCGATATAAGTTCCTGGAGCTAAGGAAGAAAATCCCGCTGTTGTCATACCCGGTATCATCTCGACTAACTTAGTTGTCTCTGGGCACAATCGGCAGTTCTCCTCAATTCTATTACTAAAAGCATACAGTCCAAAAACTTCCCAACCTTGATTGTAAATATATTTTTCGGGCCAATCAACAAAGTTTTTTGGTTGGAGTTGCTCTAACTCTTTTTGGATTACTAACCAGTTGGCTTCTAAAGTGGCGGTAAATTCAAACTCACTCTTATCAAAAAACATTTTTGCAGTATCCTATTTTTTGTTTATTGGTATTGTTTACTTGACAAATTAACTTTAGTTGTTTAATATCCACATTCTGCCCTTTTAACTGACACACGGATATTTTTTTTGGCAAACTTATAAGTGTTTTGTTAATCGTGTCTCAGATTCATACTCAATAAGCTGAGTTAATTGAGAATACCTTTTGAGGATAAAGACTTTTAAAGACTCAAACAGTTGCATTGCAATGCTTTCATCTTTCTTTTGACATGAAAAAATTCTCAGATGACGCTTAATAAGCGGATCGTTAGTTATAGTACCATATTTTAGGATTTACATGAAATTAGAAGATATTCGAGCAATAATTACCGGAGCCGCCAGTGGAATTGGACGTTGCATCACTTTAGAATTAGCTCGTGCAGGTGCTAAAGTGGTTGGTGGCGACTTGGATGTGGACAAGCTTAAAGAACTCGAAGCGGAGAGTGTTGGATTGCCAGGACAAATCTACGGAGTGCATCTTGATGTAGCCAATGAATCATCGGTAAAAGATTTTATTTCGTTGGCTTTTGAAAAGATAGGAGATGCTAATACTTTAGTTAATAATGCGGGTATTCTTCGAGATGGATTACTAGTTACACGCGACAATGAAGGGTGGTTGCGGAAGCTGCCGACAGCACAATGGAAGCGGGTAATTGATGTCAATTTGACAGGTGCTTTTTTTATGGCACGAGAATTTGCAGCTGGAGCGATTGAAAAAAATATTTCCCCAGCTTTGATAGTGAATATCTCTTCTGTAACAAGGTCGGGGAATCCAGGTCAGTCGAATTATAGTGCCTCTAAAGCCGGACTAGATGCAGACACGCGCACATGGGCTTTAGAGTTGGCTCCTTTCGGATTTCGGGTGGCAGGTATCGCTCCTGGATTGACGAATACACCAATCCTCAGTCGGGTATCCCCAGAAGCTCAAGCAGAGATGATTGCCAAAATACCCATCGGTCGCATAGCTGAACCTTACGAAATTTGGCAGGCTATGCGTTTTATCATCGAATGCGACTATTTTACCGGAAGCGTCATAGAAGTAGATGGCGGTGCCCGGTTTTAATATAGGGGACAAGGGGGACAGGGGGGGCAGGGGGACAAGGGGAGCCAGCGCCGTGCGGAGGTTCCCTCCGTTGAGGCGCCTGGCGTGGACAAGGAGGAATTACCCATTACCAATTACCAATTACCAATTACCCATTCCCCATTACCAATTACCCATTCCCCATTCCCCATTCCCCATTTTCTGAGTGTTAACTTTGTTGACTTTGCTCAGGTTTTGACTCGTTAGATGCAGCAGATACAGCTGATTCTGTCTTTTCTGACTGCTTCTCTTCGGTTGGTTGCAGTTGCTGGAGATGAATGTTATTCACTTGAACAATAAACTGTTCTATTGCCTGACTTGCTTTTTGTTGCTGTTCAGTTTCGCTAGACACATCATAGCAACGATAAGACGGAGTTACTCCTAATATAAATTTCTCTTGTTCAGCCTCTAACAATTCAATCGCTGTGTTAGCAGAAAGCGCATTCTTCTGAAAAGGAAAGGAGGTAACTATACTTGCGACTATAGAGGCAATAGCCGGACAGATTACGGGGAGCCACTTGAGCCAAGCTTGTCCTGCTTCCAATTTGTCTACCAAAACTAAAATTGGTGTGACTCCTGATAAAATAACAGTTGCAATTTGCAAAAAATAGTAAAGGTTTCTCGATAGATTGCGAGTTTTTTTATAATCGTCAATCATATCTTGGCAATACTGTAAAGCCTTTGCTCTTGCTGGAGTGAACGTATTTTTTTCCAAGGACTTATTATTGCTCAATAGAGAAGTATATAGTTCAGCTTTTTGGGCAATACTAAACTGGTTAGCGGCATTCTTAGACTCTTCAAATGCTTGTCTGTTGATGAGTAACAAAAAAATTGAAATAGTCAGAGAAACTGCTCCAGCAATTACAGCTTGTTTATTATCTGGTAAAAGAAAAAGAATTATGCCTGAACAGATAATAGCAGCTAGTAATAAATACTCAAACGCCTTCAAGGTAAATAAGATTTTTTGACCTGATGAAGAGGATTTTTCTCCTGTATAAGAATTTCCTGTCTGGTTTTTCTGCTCAGTAGTTATTTCAGAAGTAGTCATTGCCTTGTACTCAATTTGTTATCGGTTGAAATGTAGCAGAGTATGGTGGACAAACTCGCCTCTATTAATAAAGGCGTATATAATATCGACATTTCAAAAATCCGCATCCGGATTAGTATATTATAAAAAGTATTATCTGTCAAGATAAATATTAATTATTTATCAATGAAACGACCCAGGCTAATTAGGCGCATCTTCGCACGAGAAATCGTATAAGACAGAATTTAGGCAAAAACGCGATCGCCAGGGGTCAGTGACACATTTGCCCTAGTAACTATCTCTCAAAATATCTACTTATGTCTTTGTTATTTGCCAGTTTACCTTTGAGTTTAGCGAAAAATTCCAGAGGGTAACACAAATAATTGCTACCAATTTTGCCATGTATTCATTCATCTCAAATTTATAAAACAGCAAATTCACAATTAAACTATTGAAAATCAGTCCAAAAAAACAAATTAGGTTGAACTTGAAAAAACGTTGCAACCGCTGATTGCCTAATTGTTGCTGAACAGACACATCACCAAAAGTCCATACATCATTCCAGAAAAAATTATTAATGATTGCCACCTCTGTTGAAAGTATTGCACTCGGAGTTAACACCCAACCCAACAGAGTATGCAAAAAATAAAATCCTCCCAAGTCTACAAATACACCACTTAAACCCACTATGGCGAAACGAATCAGCCGACTTACAAACACCCAAGAAAGACTTAAGCGCAGTCGATTTATTAAATTGTTAATCTCAAGATAGAAATTCATGAGGAACCCTGTGCGGCGTTATACAACATCTTTAAATAGATTAATTCTAGGTGTTTCTTTTTACATAATTTTTTTTGATGCCGACTTACTTAACACAAGCGATCGCTACCAACGCAAGCGAGATATTTATTGACCCCAAATTTATAGAACCGACGAAAGCACTACTAGTGTTCACAATTTATCAACTTTTTCAAATTGCCACAAACCTCCAGGTGGTAAATTAAGTACTTTAATTACTTTCAAGTGATAGCTTTTATCCTGCTTTAGTTGATGAAATAAACTGCTATTATTTTGCATAAAGAAAATCTGGCTATATTCTTGAGGAATCGGCAGCAGTTCACTATCTGCTATTGGCAGTAGGCGAACTTTTGGTAAATAATGACTTAAGGTTAGGATTCCTCCTAAATTAACAGGAGAGTTATTAATTACCAATAAAGGTCTCTCTGATTGATTGATAACTTGAGATGTTTCTTTGATAAATTGACCATCTGATTGTGTCCACCAATTCTCAGATTGAAAAAACTTGACATCAGAAACTAACCCGACTATTAATAATCCCACGATTATGAATTGAGCGATTTTTTGCCGCCAAGTCTGTTCTGGGAAAATGTAGAAAGCTAGAACATAGGCTACAATAATTTCTATGCTTAAATATAAAGGCAATTGGTAGCGAACTTTAAGGGAGCGAGTTCCTCCAAAAATTAGGTCATATATCACTAACAATAGACTTGGGAATCCTCCCAATAAAAAAATCAATAAACTGGTATTATTTGGAGGTACTTTTACGAGAAACCATATCAAGAAAATAATCACAAATAAACTGAATATTAATGTAGTAATACTAGAAAATAAAGAACCTTCCACAGCCAAACTATTAAATACTAATGTATCTAAAGTTAAATTAAGATCGAAAAATGTTCGGGTAACTCGAATCAGAAAAATAGCGATTAGCTCGAAGGGATTATCTATTCTTCTTATTGCAAACTCTGAAGTTAGCTCTAGTGCTGTACTAAGATGGGTGATGAGCACAATCAGCCAGGGTAAAAGCATTAAGAAGGCAGCAATCGTAACCAGCAGATAATTGAATAAGGTTTTGGTAAAGCGAAACTGTTGTTGAATAACTACATAAATACCATGAGCTATCATTACCAAAACTGTGAATAAATGGGTGTACAATCCCAAGGCTAAGGTGAGAGTATACACAGCCGAATTTCCTTTATTTTCTTGTCTGATAGCTCGCAGTAAAGCAGCACTCGATACTAAAATTTCTACCATCCACAAACTGTATTGACGTGCTTCTTGAGCAAAGAAGAACTGTAAAGGAGAAACGGCAATCAATGCCATCGCAACCCATCCCACAACTGGTGAATCAAACAACTCCAAACACAGCCAATATATACTAGGAAATATCAACAGACTGATGAGTGCTGATAAACTCCTCACCCCAATAGGCGAATCTCCAAATACTTGCGCCCACAATCTCACCATGACGTAATACAATGGGGGATGCTGCGGGTCTGAGGTGATTAAATAATTCACTGTATCAGCCACACCACGATCTGAATTAATATGTTGATATTTGTCGAAGGTGGTAATAGGAATTGTGCCTTGATGATGAGAAACTTCCTGTTTTAGCTCGGCTACCGTGTTACCAGAAATTGCTACGGATGTCCAAGATTCATCACAGCAGTATGTTTTTTGCCCTAGATGGGCAAAGCGAAAGAAAATGCCTAACCCCATCAGGCTTATTACCAAAATTTTTAACCAAGTCGGGGGATTTGCTTTTGCTAGTAATTGCGGCTTATCCATGACATACTTCAAACAGCGTCAAGATATAAACGTGTTTAGTCATTTTTTAACACTACATCTATAGAACTGAGTGGACAATAAACCAACGACACTAGCCTTGTCAAGGTGCTGGTGTTCCAAAATTAAAGGTGGCGTCATATAAGCTCTTTAAATATTTGAAAATTTTTCAAAAATTTGGTTAACAGCGTTGCTAAGACAATCATCAGAAAAAAGAGTAATAAAACGTCAGTATTAGGTGTAAGTGGAAAAAATTTAATCAGCAATAGGCCTAAAAAGGTATGTAAGCAATATATCCCCAAGGATAAATCAGAAAATAATTTGATGAGAAAATGCGGTTCAGATGTAATTTTGGTGGAAATTAAGGTAATCAACCAAGCACCAAAAACTAGAGATACTCTAGAATAAACTGGTAGAGGATTCATTTCACCACCCCATATTAAGGGATGGCTTATATATTTCCATTCAAAAAGAGCAAAGAAAATAAATAAGATTATTAATATCCAAATCTGTTTAATATTTAGTTTTGAATTATCATTTGGTTTATTTTGAGATAAAGAATTGCTAATTAAAAATGAGGAAAAAACGTAAGGTGTAAAGTTTAAAGGATTGACTGCTTGCGGTAACATAGCAAATTTTCCACCCATCAACATTACACTTAAAGGCAAGAGGAAAACAATTATGCAAGAATATATCAAAAGAGAATAACATATTAGTTGATTGTTTATTTTAGCTCGATCAATATAAAAAGCAAATAATTCTGCTAATATCGTTACAAATAACAAAGAAAAGAAGTAATAAAAAGGATTAGAATATCCATCTGTTATGATAAAATTCATAATATTATTAATATTTTTTAAATTCCTGAGATAATTCAGATACATTTCCTTTTGAGTGAAAAAAGAAAATAAACTAGAAAGTATGCCCCAAAAAATATAAAGTTTTATGATTTTGAAAAATCTTTTTTTCCAGAAGTAATCTTTATTTTTTTGCCTGTTTAAAAAGAACAAAATAAGAGCTAGTTGAAAAAATATTGGTACAGCTAAATAAAATACATTATAAACAATGATATTGTAGAGGGTTTGATACTTTAAAATTAAGCTCGGAATATTTGTATGTAAACAAAGAACAGCAATACAAAAAATCACTCTTAGATAATCAAATCCGTAAATTTTTTGCAAATTAGAACTGTGCATATCTATGAAACTTCAATGATTGAATTGATGTTAATTATAAGACAATAGTTCTTCAATGGCTGCGGCAAGGCTTTTAACATGAGGTTCTTTCAAAAGTGTCTGATGTTCGCCATTTACGGAGGATACGCGCACTTTTGCGCTGGTTAATTTCCCCCAACCGACAGTAGAATCGTCTGGAAACTGTTTTGTTAGTGAGGGTGTTTTGAACAGGGAAATAGAAGATTTAATAAGTTGCGGTTGATAATGTAAACTTGCCTGCAAATTAGCTTTGTAAACGTTGACTAATCCGGCAATCAAATTTCGTCCCGAATCAGGAGGAATGAGTTCGTGCTGTCGCAAAAGTTGCAGTACATACTCAAATTGAGCCACTTCGTCTAAGGTGGAAAGTTCTTCATAGGAAATACTTACAGTTTCGTTAAAATGAAGTCCAATTTGCTCAACAATAAAGCAAAGAATAGCGGCATTGTCATTAAGAGAAGCTTCAATTTGCGGGGTAGGCAAAGGAGGATGGGTATCGATAATTATCACCTGTTCAACTTGTTGTCCCGCTGCTTCTAATTGTGAAGCCATTTCAAAGGCAATTAATCCGCCTAAAGAGTGTCCGCCCAATAAATAAGGACCAGAAGGAAGAATTTGCCGAATCGTTTTCAGGTAACTAGAAGCCATTGCTTCGATAGTATTTAAAGGGGGTTGTTTTCCATCTAATCCCCGTGCTTGGAGAGCATAAATCGGACGTTCTTGAGTGAAGGTGCGAGCCAGCACAGAATAGGATAAAGCATAACCGCCGGCTTGGTGTACGAGAAATAAGGGAAGTAAATCACCCTTGGTTTGTAGAGGAACGAGAACATCTGAATCACTAGGCGATCGCTCTTGTTCCAATAAAGCGGCAATATGCGCTATCGTACCTTCTCGAAATAAAGTAACAACAGGTAGATTGCACCCTAATCGCTGTTCAATTGCCGCTATTAACCGAATAGCTAAAAGAGAATGTCCACCCAAATCAAAAAAGTTTTCAGTCACACCAATTGGCTGAACTTGCAGTAACTCCTCCCATATTTCCACTAATTTATGCTCTAACGGTGTTCGCGGGGGAATCTGTTTGCTTGAATCTACATTTTTTTCTAAATTGAGTGCAGATAGTGCTTTTCTGTCAACTTTGCCATTAGGTAATAAAGGCAGAGCATCCAACATGACAAAATTGACTGGTATCATGTAATCAGGCAATTTTGCTTTCAAAAAGTCACGCAGCATATTTGAAGAGATTAATTGCTCTTTCTTCGGGACAATGTACGCTACTAAAGGCTTATTACCTGATGAATCTTCCCAAGCGATCGCCACAGCATTGTTTACCTCTGGATGTTGACTCAATAATGCTTCAATTTCTCCCAATTCGATGCGGAAACCCCGCACCTTAACCTGGTTATCAATTCGTCCCAGAAATTCAATGTTGCCGTCGGGAAGATAACGAGCTAAATCCCCAGTTTTGTACAGCCGATCTGATTTAAATTTTGCGGAAAGTTGAGCCAGTGCTGTGCGGAGGTTCCCTCCGTTGAGGCATCTGGCGTGGCGGTTGCCTGTACCGTCCCGCCAAACTTTCCAAGACGAATTTTTAAAGGGGTTAGGAATAAATTTCTCAGCAGTCAATGAACGGTTAATATAACCTCGCGCTACTCCAGCACCACCGATGTGCAATTCTCCCGGCACACCGATGGGAACTGGTTGGAGATTCGAGTCGAGAATATAAATTTGCGTGTTAGATATCGGGCGCCCAATCGGGACAATTTGGCGATCGCTTTCATCTTTGCAAGTCCAAAAAGTTGCATCAATGCAAGCTTCCGTCGGTCCGTAAAGATTGTGCAAATTCACATTCAGCTTGCTCAACAAACTTTCTTGCAGCGCTACAGGCAAAGCTTCACCCCCACAGAAGACGTGTTTGAGAGTGTCACAAGTCTCAATTCCTCCTTGTTCTAAAAGCATTTGCAGCAAGGATGGGACAAGTTGCACAGTAGTGATTTTCAGGTTTGCGATCGCTTTAATCAGATAAGCGCTGTCCTGATGTCCTCCTGGTCGAGCGATGATTAACTGCCCACCCACCAGCAAGGGTGCGTAAAACTCCCAAACTGAAGCATCGAAGCTAAAGGGAGTTTTCTGTAGCACTTTGTCTTTTTCAGTTAGGGGGAATGTTGCTTGCATCCAGAACATATGATTGCAAAGATTGCGGTGAGAAAGCATCACTCCCTTGGGCTTGCCTGTGGAACCCGATGTATAAATTGCATATGCCAAATTATCAGCTACGACTTTGCTAAGTGGGTTTTCCTCGCTTTGTTGGGTAATAATTTGCCAATGAGTGTCTAAGTAAATAGTCTGAGCAATGTTTTCAATATTTAATAGCTGCTGCGTCAATAATACTGATATTTGGGCATCCTCTAAGATAAAAGTTAACCGCTCCTGGGGTAATCGCGGATCGAGGGGGACATAAGCAGCACCAGCTTTCAGAATGCCCAGCAACCCGATGACCATTGAAAGCGATCGCTCAACGCAAATTCCCACCAATGTATCTGGTTTTACCCCCATTGAACGCAGGTAATGTGCTAATTGATTCGCTCGTTTGTTTAACTCTCGATAAGTCAAATATTCGTTTTCAAACACCACTGCGACTGCATCTGGTGTCTTTTCTACCTGAGATTCAAATAATTGATGAATGCACTTATCTTGGGGATATTCAGTTTGAGTATTATTCCACTCCACTAATAACTGATGTTGCTCAGTTGCCGTTAGTAAAGGTAATTCTGCAATTCGTTGTTCGGGATTGGCAACAATACTTTCTAGCAAAGTTTGCAAATGTCCTACCATCCGGTTAATTGTCGCAACATCAAATAAATCGGTTCTATATTCCCATGTTCCCTGAAGTCCTTCTTCTGTCTCGTTCATCAACAAAGTTAAATCAAACTTAGCTGTAACTTGTTCCAATTCCAAAGGAGTTAAACTCAAATTGGGCAATTCTAAGTTTCCCATCGGTGCATTTTGCAAAACAAACATCACCTGGAACAAAGGATTATGGCTGAGATTTCTTTCTGGTTGAAGTTCTTCAACGATTCTTTCAAAAGGTACATCCTGATGAGCGTAAGCTTGCAAAGTTTCTTCTTTTATTCGCAACAATAATGTTTGAAAATCAGGATTGCCACTCAAATCAATTCTGATAACTAAAGTATTGACAAAAAAGCCAATTAAGTCTTCAATTTGTTTACGATTGCGGTTAGCAATTGGCGTACCAATTAACAAATCTTGCTGTCCCGAATAACGCATTAACAGAGTGGTAAATACCCCTAACAATCCCATGAACAGGGTAGCACCTTGAGATTCACATAACTGCCCAAAGCGATCGCCTACTTTTTTGTTAATAGTAAAGGATACTGCACCACCTTGATAACGAGCAACTGCTGGACGCGGAAAATCAGTTGGTAACTCTAAAACCTCTATTTTACCGCTGAGTTTTTCTTTCCAATAACTTAGTTGCTGTTGCAGTTGCGTTTTATCAAAAATTGTCCGTTGCCAATGAGCAAAATCGCCATATTGTAAAGATAGAGACGGTAAAGGTGATGCATCTCCCCGACAAAATGCTGTATAAGATAAGGACAATTCCTTAATCATTAATCCTAACGACCAACCATCAGAAACAATATGGTGCATCACTACAACAAAAACATGCCTGTCCTCTGCTAACCGATATAAATAAACGCGCAACAACGGTAATGTGCCAAGATTGAAGGGACAAATTATTGCTTCTTTAACTGCTTTTTTAAGTTCTTCTTCCTGCTGTAAATGACTTAGTTCACACGCAGTCAGCGGGACTTGTTCAAATTCGTGAATAACTTGTATAGGAATTCCGTCTTTACTCTCAAAAGTCGTGCGTAATGTCTCGTGACGTTGAATTATTTCTTGCAAACTGCGGTGTAGCGCTTCTTGATTTAAATCGCCATTTAAACGAAAAGCGATCGCCATATTATAAGCGGCATTATTCGGTTCCAACAAATCTAAAAACCACAGTCGCGCTTGCGAAAAAGAAAGCGGTAAATTTTCCCGTTGGGCAATTCGTGGTATGATATCTTTCTGTATATTTCCATCGCTAACAACAGCTAGGCGATCAATTTCTTCAGCTAAACCTGCCACAGTCGGATGCTCAAAAACCTTTCGTAACGGCAAAGCTAAATTAAACTCTTCCCGAATGCGAGAAACTAACTTAGTTGCTATAAGCGAGTGTCCTCCTAAATAAAAGAAATCATCCGTCACACTGATAGAATCAATACTAAGCACATCGCTCCAAATTGTGCAAAGTCTTTGTTGGGTGGAAGTTGTAGGTTGAACGAAGGATTGTTTGGCGTGAAGCGAAGCTATCGCATTGCGAATCGCTAAATCTCGCTCTGGTGCAGGTAAAGCACGCCGATCCAGTTTACCACTGGGAGTCATCGGAAAGCTTTCCAGCAGAACAAACGATGCCGGACGCATATATTCGGGCAATTCCCGGACACTTTCTTTTAACTGGGAAATTAACGCTTTTGCAAAACGTCCTTTGAGAGGATCGATACTATATGTAGAGACGCTCAATTTAGCATCTCTACGCGCAATTGGCATTACCGGACGGCGTTTTCCTTCGATTGCTGGATAAAAGCAAGCGTCAAAATAACTCGGTAAATCTGGCGAATAGCTGATAGTTATTTGGCAATTAATCTCTTTAGCAAGTGCATACAAATCTGAGGGATTAATTGCTTGTTTCAGATTAATATCAATTAATTCGCGTAATTCTTTGATGGTAGTTACCCGATCGTTTCCTTGTACCCACTGCAAAATAGCTTCATCTTTAATTAAACGAGCATTGGGAATGCGGCGCCAAGCGATTGCACCTGTTTCAATAATCCGCTGACGCAAATCGCTTAATTGCAGATTGGCTTTTTCCCAATCTTCCCAAATAGGTTCAATTGCAACTTCATTTTGTTCGCCACCTTGCTTGTGCAGGATGACATCATAACGATATTTAGTCAGTTCGTTGCGGGTATTTTCCTCTTTTAGATCAACTTCCACCGCTGCTAAATTCGGGAAAACTTCGGGAAGATTAACAAAGAAAGCCGGATCGAGTACCAATTCATTTTCTGTTTCCGCGATGCGTTTAACTTGGGTTTTAAAAGTCTCTTTATCTGTTTCGTCAGCAGCTTGAAAAAAGGCAACGCTGGTATGAAAATAATCTAAAAGTGGGAGATTACGATTATCGCCTATAAATAGACTACCCCCCGGTGCTAGCACTTTTAACGCACCTGCAATTACCTGCTGCAAATACTCGATAGAGGGGAAATATTGAGCAACAGAATTAATAATAATAGTATCAAAATAATCCTCAGGAATTTGATTAAAGTTACTTGCCTCTTGGTGCAAGAATTGCACATGTTGAGTTTGAATAATATTTTCCAACCTGTTAATCGCTTCTTGAGAAAAATCAGTTCCCCAATAAGACTCTACCTGAGGAGCTATATTCAGCAAAATCATCCCCGTACCGCAGCCAATTTCGAGAATGCGTTTGGGTTTTAGTGCTTGCACTCGCGCCAAAGTATTATTAAGCCATTGGTGCATTTCTTCGGCAGGAATCGGTTGATTGTCATAACTACTATTCCAACCCGTGATATTAAAAGCTGTGTTGACTTCTTCACCACCGCGATAAGTTTCGTTAAAGGTATATTGCCATTCTTGGGTTTGTTCCCGCGTTAAAGTTTCATAGTCTGGGATTTTGGTTTGAGGAACAATGTAAGCGGCTATTCTAATATCTTCTTTACTTTGTTCATGGATAATTACTAAAGTATCTAGCACACCTGGATGACGTTTTATAACTGCTTCTATTTCACCCAATTCGATACGAAAACCGCGTATTTTAACTTGATGGTCGTTTCGTCCTAAATATTCAATTTCGCCATTAGGCAAACGTCGAGCCAAATCACCAGTTTTATATAAACGTTTTTGCTCTCCCCTGCTCATTTCAAAGAAGTTGGGAATCATTCGCTCTGCGGTTAATTGCGGACGGTTAAAATAGCCGCGAGTTACACCCGCACCACCAACATACATTTCACCAACTACCCCAATGGGAACAGGTTGTAAATGGCGATCTAAAATATATAAAGAAAGGTCAGGAATAGGTTCGCCAATCAGACTACCAAGGCGTTTTTTCACATCTTTTAAGCGAATCGGACGGTAAGTAACGTGAACTGTTGTTTCCGTAATTCCGTACATATTTACTAGCAGCGGAAATTCGTCACCGTGGCGATCGAACCAAGGTTCTAAACTTGCTAAATCGAGCGCTTCCCCGCCAAAAATTACATAGCGTAACTCTAATTCTCCTTCGCGAGAAAGTAGTTCTTCTGCTTGCATTAATTGGCGAAAAGCTGAAGGTGTTTGATTTAAAACTGTGACTTTGGCATCGCAAAGTAAATTATAAAATTCTTCGGGGGAACGACTGACTAAATAAGGTACAATAACTAAACGACCGCCAAAGAAAAGAGCGCCCCAAATTTCCCAAACTGAGAAATCAAAGGCGCAGGAGTGAAAGAGCGTCCACACGTCTTTTGCGGTGAAGTGGAACCATTTTTCTGTTGCTAACAGCAAACGCACAACATGACGATGGGTGACAACTACTCCTTTAGGTTTTCCGGTTGATCCGGAGGTATAAATAATGTAAGCTGCGTTATCTGGATGAACAAAAACTTTCGGATCTGTTGAGTTTTGTTTGGTTATTTCCGCTTCGCAGTTATCGATGAAAACGACAGTAGCTTGCTGAAGTGGGATTTGTTGTTGGAATTGAGTTTGTGTCAGTAAAACTGCAACTTGACTATCCTCGATCATGTAAGCAATGCGATCGCTTGGATAATCCGGATCGAATGGAACGTATACACCCCCTGCTTTCAGGATAGCCAAAATCGCCACTACCAAATCCTTAGACCGCGACATCCACAGTCCAACTCGCGATTCGGGTTTAACACCAAGATGAATTAAATAATGTGCTAATTGGTTAGCGCGATCGCTTAATTTTTCATAGCTGAGAATTTCTTTTTCAAAAATTAGCGCTGTCTGTTGGGGACGCTGCTTTGCTTGTTGGCTAAAAATTTCGTGCAAACAAAATTGCACCGGAAAAGTTTCGCGAGGTTTCGCAGAAATTAATTGAGTTAATTCTTCCGGAAGCAGAATCGGTAATCGGCTTACCGGTATATCTGGTTGCGTTACTAAATTTTCTAATAATTGGCAAAAATGACGCGCCAATCTTTCTACAGTTTCCCGTCTCAATAAATCAATATTGTAAGAGAAAACGCCATGCAAACTATCTTCACTTTCAGTGATGAAAAGTTCTAAATCAAATCGAGCCGCTTCTTGAGTTGCTAACAAAGAGACTTCTAAATCACCTGTGTGAAATTGCGGCTTCGGTGCATTTAATAAAGTAAAAGCAATTTGAAATAAAGGATTGCGACTTGTATCGCGTTCGAGGTGCAAGCGATCTACTAATGTTTCAAACGGCACTTCTGTATGTTCAAAAGCCTCAAGCACCGTTTCTTTAACTCTATTTAAAAGCGTCCGAAAATTAGGTTCTTCGGATAAATCGGTGCGAATCACCAACATATTCACGAAAAAACCAATGAGTTTTTCCGCATCGATTCCCGGACGGTTGGCAATGGAAGTACCGACTGGTATATCCTCTTGTCCTGTGTAACGTGCCAAAAGAGCAATGTAAGCAGCCATCAGGGTCATAAACAAAGTTGCACCCTCTTTTTGGCTGAAAGCGCGAATAACATTTGTTAGGGAACTTGGTAGAGAAAATTTCACCAAATCTCCCCGAAATGATTGCAGCTTAGGTCTGGGAAAATCAAGCGGAAATTGCAGGACGGGTAATTCTGCTAATTTTTTTTCCCAATAAGCAAGGCTATCTTGCAAAGCTAAATCGCTAAAGTTTTCTTGTTGCCATAAGGCATAATCGGCGTATTGAATTTTTAAGTCTGGAAGTGTTTTTTCATCAATATAAAGAGCAGCGATTTCTTGCAAAATGACACCGATTGACCAAGCATCAGCAATAATATGATGCAGAGTCAAAGTTAATATGTGTCGTGATGCTAATCGGAAAAGTCGAGAACGGATGAGCGGACCTGTTTCTAAATCGAACGCATATTCAGCTTCCGAACGCACTGCTGTAGAGATTTCTTTTTCGCTTTCGGTTGCAGAGCGATGTCTAACGACAAGCCGCTCCGCGTCTACGCTCAAATCTTCTAACTCAAGTTCGGCTAAAAAATTCGCGTGAATTTGTTGCCAAGGTTCGCCATCAATCGCGATAAATGTAGTACGCAAACTTTCATGTCGCTGTTGCAATTGCCTAAAAGCGTGCTGCAAAGCCTCTACGTTAAGCTGTCCGTTCAGGCTGAATACAGAACAAATATTGTAAGCTGAAGATGTCGGTTCTAATTCATAAAGAAACCACAAACGCCTTTGTTGAAATGAAGCTGGAGCTTGAGTTAAATTGCGACGCGAAATCAAAAATTGGTCTTTTTCCAGTTCGATTCCTTCTTCTTCCAGAAGCAATTCTAAAAGCTCAAATTCGTTGTTTTCTGATAAATTCATAATTAATATAATCTAATATACATTACTTACATCAAACTTTTCGCCAAATCTTTAATATTATCTGTATAATCTAATCCATTAATTAACATGCCACTAGCACCGCTTCTACCTACAAGCTGATAATCAGTTAAAAATGAGCTAAAATCCTTTTGCAATAAATCATAGTAATATGCACATTCAAGAGTATAAAGCTTTTTATCATTCACCTTTTTATATGAATTTATCAGGTATTTTTTAAAAAAACTCACATTTGATTTATAAAAAACCGTAGAAACATTAGCAAATGGGTTATATGGACCTTTCCAACCTCGGGCTTTGAGGAAAAGTAAATATCCAATAAAGTACTGTATTATCAAAATTAAATTTTTCCAGAGACTGATATTCTCAAGTTTTATACCCGTCAGCGGTTTCTGGAAAACATTAGTAATGCCAGCGTGAGCCTGTTGTATATTATTAAAGTTTTGGACAAAAATTCTTCCAGTTATTTTATAAAAATCTACATCATTGTTGAGATTTTTACTATGATTGATAGCATATTCTATTATTTTTCCTTCCCCGTATCCCTTACCATATTGATGTGCTTCATGATTACCATCGAAGACTAACACCTCCAAAACTTTACCTTCATTTTTAGCCAAGTTAGTTATTAGTCCAAAGTCATAAGAAGTATTACTATTTTCACAAAATATAATTGTCTTGATATTTGTTAATTTTATCCAGGCAATTAAACTGCATAAATATTCAAATAACCTTTCTTGTTGACTCTTTATTTCTACAAAAGGAGTAGTTCCAGCATCAATGGTTGCAGTCATGAGTAAAACTTCCATGTTTTCTGAAAAACTTATCATGGCTCGACAGTCTGCTTGAAAGTGGAAACGGAAAAAATGAGATGAAATACTTTATTTCAGGAAAAGATAACTTTGTCACCTAATCATAATACTTAGTCTTTTGTCAACCCCCTTTGGGCTATTACTTTATATTTATTCAAAATATATAAGTTCTAGTTATAGTTTTTTACATAAAATTCAGAAAATAAAAATTGATTTTGTATCTAAAATTATTTAAAGTATGTAAGGTATTAGACTAAGGTAGTTTACATTTGATACCAAAATAAAAAAATGCGAATTGTTAATTCGTAGTGAGCGGTTTACCGCTCATATCTTCGGGTTTAACGGCGATTAAGTGCTTGTAAACCTTACAGGGCTTAAGCATTTAGCTGAAAAAAGTTGAGTTTTATATTTGGGCTGAAAGCGATTTATGCTCAATAAAATTACATTATTTCTGGGATTAGTACACAGTGAATACGAAATTTCCGTTATCTATCAATCAGAGGGAAATTTATATCGACCAAATGATGTGGACGGAAGGTTCGCATCTGAATATTGGTGCTACTGTCACGGTTCAAGGTGCTTTTGATATTGAAATTTTTAATTATGCTATCAACAAAGTAATTCGCTGTTATCCAGGTTTGCGGACGCGAATTTATGAATTGGAAGGCAAACCTTTGCAGACAATAGCACCGCACCAAGACGAAAAAGTTACTTTGGTTGATTTCTCTAGTTATGAAGATAGAGAAGAACGTGCCCAGGAATATATAAAAAATCAATTTGCTACACCTTTTAGCTTTGGTGAAAATGCCCCATTGACCGCTTTCAAACTAATTCGCGTTGCTGTCGAAAAACATATTATTTTTGGCAAATATCATCATACCATCACCGATGGTTGGGGAACCGCTATCTTCTTCAGGGAAATGATTGGGAATTACAATCAAATAATTAAAAACGGTGCGGATACGCAAACAGAACGCAATTTTGCTTTAATCGATTATTTGCAAGATGAATCTGCGTATTTAGAATCGCGTAATTTTCAAAGCGATCGCTCTTATTGGACTAAGCGTTTGCACCAGGTTTCTACTAAGCTTTTCCCCTTAATTAAACACCAGCAACTTCTTGGGAACCGCAAAGCGATATATATCTCTCGCGATAAATACAACCGAGTTAACGCTCTTTGCCAAGAAGTGCAATCAAATGCTTTTCATTTTATTTTAAGTATAATTATAATTTATTTAGCTAAACGCTATAACAAAAGTGATTTAGTTATTGGTTTATCTCTTTTAAATAGAAATAAAAAAAGTTTTAAAGATGAAATCGGGCTGTTTGTCAGCACCATCCCGTTTCGGGTTGAAATCACAGGCAATGAAACAGTCCAAGAACTACTTGATAAAATCCGTTCTCTACTCAGACAAGATTATCGCCATCAACGCTTTACTTTGGCAGAAATGAAGCGAATTGCTAATTTCCAACCAGGAAGCAAAGAGCATTTATTTGAAGTTTACCTTTCCTACGAAAAGCACGATTATAACGAATGTTTTGCGGATACGAAAACAAATTGCGTTCCCCTCTACAGCGGTCAACAAAAAATCCCGCTGATTGTATATGTTCGAGAATATGAGGCACAAAGCGATATCAAAATCGATTTTGATTATAACCTTTCCTATTTCGATTCCGAGACAGCCGAGCAGATAGTTACCAACTTTCAGAAGCTTTTTGATGAAGCTTCTGAAATGGAAACAAGTATTTCTAGTCTTTCTCTGCTGTCAGCCAGAGAAAGTGAACGCATAATTGAAAAAGCCTCGATTACCACAGCCAATGAAACCCTAATTTCTGCTTTTGAAAGCAGCGTTAGTAAGTATTCAGAAAATCCAGCGGTTCAATTTAAAAATATTACCCTCACCTACGCTGAACTTCAGGCAAAAGCGAATCGTCTCGCACATTATTTGCTAAAGTTAGGAGTCAAACCAGGAACGCGAGTAGGAATGTGTTTGGAACGTTCGGAAAATACGGTTGTTGCTATTTTGGGAATATTAAAAGCAGGTGCAGCTTATGTTCCTCTCGATCCTAATTATCCTTCTGAACGTATTGAGTTAATTCTGCAAGATAGCGGGATTTCTGTACTAATTGCTGAAGAATCTGTTCTAGTTTCTTTGTGTGAGAAGAATACTTATTTAATTAACCGCAGAGACGCAGGGTACGCAGAGGAAGAGAAGGGAAAAATTCGGGAATCTTTTACTGGGATATCACAATTAACTTCTCAAGTAGCAGCTTTCACTCTTGAATCTATAGAAAGCGAACTTGCAAAACAACCGGATACATCTTTAGAAATTTCTGTGAAGCCGGAATTTCCAGCTTATATTATTTACACTAGCGGTTCTACCGGCACACCTAAAGGCTGTATTGTAACTCATGCGAATGTTATCCGGTTGATGCGTTCGACAGAAGCTTGGTTTAACTTTAACGAAAAAGATATTTGGACGCTGTTTCATTCTTTCGCTTTCGATTTTTCTGTTTGGGAATTGTGGGGAGCTATCTTTTACGGGGGGAAAGTAATTATTGTACCGTTCTGGTTAAGCCGATCGCCTGAAGCATTTCGCGAATTTCTCACCACAGAAAAAGTTACTGTCCTCAATCAAACTCCTTCCGCATTCTATCAACTGATTCGAGCAGATGAAGCTAGTGTGGGAAAACTATCGTTGCAGTATGTAATTTTTGGTGGTGAAGCGTTGGATTTGCAAAGTCTGCGTTTCTGGTTAGAAAAGTATGGAGATAAAACTCCGCGTTTAATTAATATGTACGGAATTACAGAAACAACCGTTCATGTTACTTACCGTCCGATTTCTCTGAGCGACTTGACAGGAAATGCGAGCGTTATCGGTACAACGATTCCCGACCTGACTATATACTTACTTGATGAAAAATTGAAACTGGTTCCTGATGGATTGCCAGGAGAAATTTATATTGCGGGTGCAGGGGTGACTCACGGTTATTTGAATCGTCCTGCACTCACAGCAGAACGGTTTGTCCCCAATCCTTTTGACTCAGGACGACTTTATCGCAGCGGTGATTTAGGACGCAGACTGCCCAACGGGGATTTAGAATATCTAGGACGGGTAGATCGACAAGTGAAAATCCGGGGTTTTCGCATGGAGTTGGGAGAAATACAAACCGCTCTCACCTCTCATTCTCAAGTGCGGGAAGCTTTGATTGTGACTGATGAATGGTTAGAAGAAAAACGACTGGTTGCTTATTATGTTCCTGGATCGAATCTCACCGCTAATGAATTGCGTCAGCACTTAAAAACTAAGCTGCCTGATTATATGATTCCGTCGGCTTATGTCAGTTTAGATGCGTTTCCTTTGACGGTTCATGGTAAAATTGATGTCAGGTTACTACCGACAGCGGATTGGAATCTTTTAAGGGTAGAAGATGAGTATGTAGCCGCTCGCAATCGAGATGAAGAAAGTTTGTGTGCGATCGTTGCAGATGTGCTTGGTTTGGAAAGAGTGGGAATCGATGATAATTTCTTTGATATTGGTGGTGATTCGATTCTCGCTTTGCAAGTAATCGCCAAAGCGAAAAAGGCAGGTTTTGCGATTTCCGGCAGAGAATTGTATGAATTTGCAACCGTTCGTCAGTTAGCGACTAAGAAAGCACCTCAAGTCGGTTTGATTAGTCATAATATTCCGGAACCCCACCCCCTTTCGGCTTACGCCAAAAGTCCCCTCCCCGCAAGCGGGGAGGGGATAGGGGTGGGGTGCTTGACCGTGGATAATATAACTAATTATCCGGACTTGCTGTCAGAAAGCGAACGCCTACTTTTACCAAAAGATGCAGAAAACGCTTATCCGCTGTCGAGTTTACAAGCGGGAATGCTCTATCACAGTGAGATGCATCCCGACTCAGCTATTTTCCACCAAATTTTCACCTTTGATTTACGTCTTCCTTATTCGGAAGAGTCTTGGAAAAAGGCGATCGCCGATATAATTCTTGCTCATCCAGTATTGCGGACTTCTTTTCACTGGACGGGATACAGCACTCCAATCCAAATCGTTCACCGCGAAGTTGAATTACCTTTAACAATTTGCGATCTGCGTACTGCTGTTGATGCACGTCACAAAGTTGAGGAATGGATTTCATCAGAAAAAACCAAATCCTTTAATGTTTCCCAAGCTCCTTTATTCCGCTTTCAAATTCACAGACTCGAAGAAAACCACCTCAGCTTCAGCTTCAGTTTTCACCACGTTATTCTCGATGGTTGGAGCGTTGCAACGTTGCTAACTCAATTATTGCAACGTTATATCTATTATATAGATGCAAAATCAATTCCACCGCTAACGGTGCCGGCGATTCCTTACAGTGACTTTATCGCTCAAGAACAAAGCGCGATCGCCAACCAGCAGATGCGCGAATTTTGGCAAAAACATCTCAGCAACTTAGAAGTTAGCATTCTCCCGCGTCTAAAGCAAGTTAGTCAGAACAATTCTAAACGTCAGTTGCAACGAAGTACGTTTGCCATTAACGAACAAATAGCCAATCCCATACGCACACTTGCCAAAAGTGCCGGAGTTCCTCTGAAAACAGCACTTTTAGCCGTTCATCTCCGCGTTCTTGCCTTTTTAACTGGACAAAATGAAGTCGTTACTGGTAACGTCATAAATGCACGTCCGGAAATTGAGGACAGTCAAAATCTCTTAGGTTTATTCGTCAACACGGTGCCGTTTCGCATCAAGTTGACATCGGGCAGTTGGTTGGATTTTATACAAGCCGGTTTTCGCGCCGAACGGGAAATCATACCTTATCGGAATTTTCCGCTGTTTGAAATGCAACGCTTGACTGAAAAGCGTACTTTGTTTGATGTCGCATTTAACTACGTCCATTTTCACGTTTATGAGGGGTTGCTGAATTTACCTCAAGTTGAAGTTTTAAACGTTGATATTTTTGAAGAGACTGATTTCTCCTTTCTTGTTGAATTTTGTTTGATGCCAGGTAGTTCTGCTTTGCAATTGAACTTGGTGTATGACGTGCAGCAATTTGATGAAGCACAAGTTGAGCAATATGGCAAGTATTATCAAACAGCGCTTAGGGAGCTTGCGACGAACCCGGAATTATTAGCTAGGCGATCGCTCATTTCGCCGGAAGAACGGCACAGCTTGCTGCAAGCTGACAATTTCAAAGCAAGCTATGTATCTGATGAAACTTTAGTTTCCGCATTTACCGATGCGGCGAAACAACATGCATCTCATACTGCCGTCACCTTTGAAGAAACTAACTTAACCTTTGCCGAATTAGAAATCCGTTCCAATCGTTTAGCACATTATTTGAAAAGCAAAGGTGTTTGTCCAGAAATGTTAGTGGGGCTTTGTTTGGAACGTTCCGAACAATTAGCGATCGCTATCTTGGCAATTTTGAAAGCAGGTGGCGCTTATGTTCCCATTGATACCAGTTATCCGAGTTCGCGCATTGATTATCTACTCCAAGATAGTGGAATCTCTCTGCTAGTAACTCAGCGTTCAGTCGTATCGCAGATTTCCGCCGGGGAAAGCGAGGCAGCGCGTTGCGGTGAGGGGGTCGCAGTCTTGGCGGTTCCCGTCGATTGCGAACCCCCGAACCCGAAGGGAGGTCACGAACGTTGTAGCGACTGCCGTGTTGAAATAGTCGTTTTAGAAGATATTGCAGTTCAACTAGAAAATCAAAGCTCAGAGTCAGTAGCAGTCAAAATATTACCAGACCATCCCGCTTATGTAATTTATACCAGTGGTTCCACAGGCAAACCCAAAGGCTGTATCGTCACTCATGCCAACGTCATCCGCTTGCTGAAAGCAACCGAACCCTGGTTTAAATTTAACAGCAACGATGTTTGGACATTGTTTCATTCCTACGCATTCGATTTTTCCGTTTGGGAACTGTGGGGAGCTTTGCTTTATGGTGGTAAAGTAGTTGTGGTTCCTTATTGGACAACTCGTTCCCCAAAAGACTTTTTCCAGCTGCTTCAGTCTGAGAAAGTCACAGTCTTAAATCAAACTCCCTCAGCATTCAAACAGCTTGTACAAACATCTGCAAAGAATGTAGATTTAGCTTTACGCTACATTATTTTTGGTGGAGAAGCACTAGAACTGCAAAGTCTGCAACCTTGGTTTGAGCTATATGGCGATGAAAAACCGAGATTGATTAACATGTACGGCATCACAGAAACTACCGTTCACGTCACTTATAGAGAAATCACCCAAGCAGATGCGATCGCAAATCAAGGTAGCGTTATCGGTCAACCGATTCCCGATTTAAGTTTTTACATCTTAGATGAAAACCTGGAACCATCCCCTATAGGAGTTGCCGGTGAAGTCTATATTGCCGGTGCAGGAGTGACGCGGGGTTATCTCCATCATCCTCGCTTAAGTGCAGAGCGCTTTATTCCCAATCCCTTCGCTTTTGTTCCGGGTAGTCGTCTTTATCGCACAGGCGATTTGGCTCGTCGTCTACCAAATGGCGAACTCGAATATCTTGGACGCGCAGACCAGCAAATTAAAATACGCGGTTTTCGCATTGAACCTGGGGAAATTGCAGCCGTACTCAGCACTCACCCCCAAATCAAAGAAGCATTCGTCACAGTTCGCACAGCGAATGCAGATAATCGGATTGTAGCCTATTTTGTATCTGATGCCGAAGATGACTTGAAAACAGTATTGCGATCATTTTTAACAAGCAAACTGCCGGATTATATGATTCCTGCTGCCTTTATGCCCATAGAAGCAATACCGCTGACAGTTAACGGAAAAATTGACCAAACAGCCTTACCAGCACCAGATTGGGGACAGACGAGTAAACCTTACATCGCACCCCGAAATGACCAAGAAGCAACAATCTGTTCGTTGATGGCTTCATTATTAAAATTAGAACGAGTAGGTATTACCGACGACTTCTTTGAAATTGGCGGAAATTCTCTATTAGTAACACAATTAGTCATCCGTTTGCGAGAAACCTATAAAACCGAGCTTCCCTTACCTCAGTTTTTCTCTCATCGCACCCCAGAACAACTAGCTCATTTGCTGTCAACCTCGCCATCTCTGCAATCAAACGCAGACATACCCAAAGCCGGACGCAAACGCCGTTCCGTCAACTTAAGCGATGACGGTATATTAGTTTCCACCTCCACTGAGAATAGCTTAAAAGACCTTCAAAACTAAAATCAAGGAGCTAAAAAAAACCATGAATAACAACGAACAAAACGACGATACCATCTATCTTGTAGTAGTCAATCATGAAGAACAATATTCAATTTGGGCTAAATGGAAAAAAGAACTGCCATTAGGATGGAAAGCTGTAGGCAAAGAAGGCACAAAAGATGAATGTTTAGCCTACATCGAAGAAGTGTGGACTGATATGCGTCCGTTAAGTTTGCGTCAAGCTATGCAAGAAACTTCAACTTGAATAATTACGTAGTAAGCACTTCAGTGCTTTATTGAGCGCTGAAGCGCTCACTACAATTTAAATTTATGAGCAAAATTCCAAAGATAATCCATCAGATTTTTTTTCTCGGAGAAGCAGCGGTACCTGAAAACTATCAGCGTTATCACCAAACCGTTTTGAAGCATCATCCGAATTGGGAACACCGATTTTGGGATGAAGCACAATGCCATAAATTTATGGAAGAGAATTATTCCTGGTTTCTACCAGTATATGATTCTTATCCTCATAAAATTCAGCGTTGCGATGCCATACGCTATTTCATCCTCCATCATTATGGGGGATTTTATATTGATATGGATATTGAATGCCTCAAACCAATTGACGATTTGCTAGAAGATTTTGAAATTGTTCTCTCAAAACTGGTTTGCTTCAGCAATGCGATTATGGGTAGTATTCCCGGACACCCTCTTTGGCTAAATGTGTTTGATGAATTAATAAAACGTAAAGATAATCCAGCCGAAAACACAAATAACTTTTTTAAGAATAGTATGCCTTATTATGTGGGCTACAGTACTGGTCCAATTTTATTGAATGATTGCGTAGTGGCAGGTCAATTTCACGAAAGCAATACAGTTCGTGTTTGTCCGGGATACATTTTTGAACCGGGTGCGCCAATGGAAATTAACGGTAAAATTTTCAAAGGTAAGCTAACGTCAGAGTCTTATACCATACACCACATGACCACATCTTGGCTTCCTGCTCACCACCAGATAACCAGAGTTATATTCGATATTTTTTTACAACCCTACTGGATGTTTCGCTCTTTACGTTCGTAGAGGATACATGTTAAAGGAAGAAGGGAAAAGGGTTTTTTTAAGTAGTCCAGTAGGGTGTGTTATGCCGTAGGCTAACGCACCAAAACATAATCGATGGTGCGATCTTACGTTCCGTCTAACACACCCTACAAATACTAAAAGATATAAATTAAGGTATAAATTTTAGTAATTTTTTCTATTAGGTTATGTTGCTAGTTTGATGTAAGTTATCAACTTGTGTTTAGAGATACTCAACAAGTCTCTATGAAGCAAATATGTAGCAATCTAAAAAGCTCATAGCTAACAGAAGTTTTTGACTTCGCAGTTATCGTCAAAGAAGCGATAAACATCAACTATGAAACGTGAAACCCTAGCAGAATTAGTTGCTCGTACTGTAATTGAGTTTGAGAAACGCGAGGCACTGCTACAAAAACAACAAGAGTCGGTACAACAGCAACAACAGGACAAACCTAAACCCCGCAAGTCCAAAGCTGCCTAGCCTAATATAAATGCAGCAATTTGACCGCAGTAACTTTGTTGCCATCTACCGTTATTTTTTTTATGCACCCTTTAAGTAAAGCTTGTTTATCTTGCGGTTCTAAACTTTGCCAATACCTCTGATTTGAAAATGCGACAACAATCCGTTCTTTGGCAATTAGGTATTGTTTAGAAGTGTCGCTTGTGGTAGCGATCGCATCTGCAATCTGCTTTAAAATATCTTCCTTCGCTTTTTCAATCGCTGGATTTGATGGTAAAGCATCGAGGGTATTCAAAGATGCCCGCAGAATCTTAACTTCTGCGGGTTCTTCTGTCACTTGAACTTCTTGCTCTACTAGTGCTGCTAACCTTTCAGCTTCTCGTACCAGCCATTCGATAACTTGCTTTTCTAGTTCATCATTAGAAATCATCCGCTTGTTCTGGCAAGCTCCAGTCCGGTAAAAACTGCATTGGTAATGATGGCGAATTAGTCCGGTACGTTTTACCAACTTTTTTGATTGGCGACTGTAAGCAGCTCCACAATGAGCGCATTTAACTAGGTTAGCAAATACGTTGGTGTATTTTTGTTCGTTTGCCCAGCGATTATTGCGATTTTCTCGAATCATCGTTTTTACCCGCTCGTGTTCCTCACGGGTAATAATAATTTCATCGTGAGTTTCCCAGGCAACCTCCCACTCATCAAAGGGCTTGCGATGCCCTCCGCTGTACTGGACTGTATCATATGCCGTTCCCCCTGCATAGATGGGATTCACCAACTGCGATCGCAAACCAGAAACTGACCATTTCAATCCGGTGTGCGGATAACGCAGATTTAGTCCAGAACCACGAGTTTTATTAATATTTTCAATCGCTATTTCTTCTACTCCAAGTACATTATTTCTGTTATATTTTGATTTTGAAACTGCCTGAGCCTGAATTCCAAAAATATCATGCAATTGTCTGACTGTCTCTGACACTGTACCCACACTAAAAAAAATATCAAACACAAATCGCGCCAATTGCGAAACATTCATTTCTGACTTATTCGCAATTAAGCAAACGCACGGACGGTTATCTTTGACGTACTTCTGTCCATCTGTTATATACCCCAATGGTGCGTTCCAGTGCGGCTTTTTATTCACCTTGCGAGTTTCGCGTTCCTTTTTTACCCGCATCGCTAACATTTTCACCTCATACTTCGCTGCTGCTAACCGCACATCAATTGTTAGTTCTCCACCAATACTCGACATCTCAAACGGCTCATCAATTGCTGTCGGTTGAATACCCTTTTTCTTTAAAGCATCCATCAACCGATAAAACATTATTGATGACGACGTTAAACGGTCGATGCGGATAAATAACAACTTTGAGACTTTACCAAATGCGTTAGCGTCCACATCCGAAATCAACTGCAAAAGACCTTTGCGCTTATCACTAGTACGACTCTCGACATCGTAATATATTTTCGTGGCTCCAGCACTCCGCAAACGGCGCATCTGTTTAATTAACGCCCCTTCATCCTCCGCTTGTTCTTCAGTCGATACCCTCGCATAAGCCCAAACTTCCATATACCGCACCTCACAGCAATATATAGATTTTACCTGATAGTGAGCGCATTGGTTCTTTGCTGTTCACCGAACCCGTAGACTTGCTCATCGGTAACTCCTACGGTAAGTACCTGTGGCGCGATTGCAAAGTTCCCCTGGTTCGTATCGGCTATCCAATTATGGATCGTCACCACATGCACCGTTACGCCACCGTTGGTTATCAAGGCATCATCAACTTGCTCAACTGGGTTGTTAACACCGTGTTCGAGGACATCGATCACAACACCAACATTCCTTCCAAGACCGATATTTCTTACGACTTAATTCGTTAGAAATTTCATCTTCGCGTGCCACAAAAGGAAAAGGAGTAAGGTGACTGGGTAGTGGGTAGTGGGTAGTGGTTAGTAGTTAGTAGTTAGTGGTTATTAGTACTGTTTTCCAACTAACAACGCTCCAACTAACAACTCCCATTACCCAATCCCTAGTACCGATTTTTCCTTTTTCCTTTTAGCTGTTTCTTGAGGTTTCTATTATGAAATCTATAACTCCCGCTCACGAACACAATCACACTCACGCTCATCCCCACCCTAATTTACGTCCACCCAAATATAAGAAACCCGGCTCATTTGATATTCTATCTCCTTTGCGCCGGATGGTGGATAACGCTCAAATTAAAAATGCTCGCATCGCTCATCTAATCTGCACAATCATTCCTTGCTGTTGCCCATTTGAGCGAAGCATAAACTTATTTGGACGGACTTTACACATCCCCCCAATGTGCAAACTTAATCCTTTATACGATGAGTTTGTCGGATTGCGTTTCCGTGCCTTAGCTTATCTTACTGATGTATGTGGCGAAGATGTCACAAAATATATTTGTTAATAGTTAGTGGATAGTGGGAATTTGAAGAGGGGAAAGGGGAAAGGGGAAAGGCGAAGAATTATTACCAATGCCCAATGCCCAGTGCCCAATGCCCAGTGCCCAATGCCCACTAACAAACAACAACGCTCCACCCAACAATTAACTACTTACAACTTCCATCCAGCGCGAGGAATGAAATGAAAATTACCCAAGGCAAAATTAACGAGCTGCTCAGTGAAACCGGATGCGAACATAATAGCCAGAAACATGGAGAAAAGAAAAATAAATCTTGCACGCAACAAGCACAACCAGGAGCAGCTCAAGGGGGATGCGCTTTTGATGGTGCAATGATTGCCCTAGTGCCAATTACTGATGCTGCTCATTTAGTCCACGGTCCTATAGCCTGCGCTGGTAATTCTTGGGGAAGTCGTGGTAGTCTCTCTAGTGGTCCTCAGCTTTACAAAATGGGTTTCACCACCGATTTAAGCGAAAATGATGTTATCTTCGGTGGCGAAAAGAAGCTCTACAAAGCCATTTTGGAATTGCAACAACGCTACAACCCGACGGCGATATTTGTCTATACTACTTGTGTCCCCGCTTTAACCGGCGATGATATCGATGCAGTTTGCAAAGCTGCGGCTGAAAAAACAGGAAAGCCTGTTGTCCCCGTAGTTTCCCCAGGATTCATTGGTAGCAAAAATCTCGGTAATCGCTTTGGCGGAGAAGCTTTATTAGAATACGTTGTTGGTACTCGCGAACCTGAGTATACAACGCCACTAGACATTAATCTCATCGGTGAGTACAACATCGCTGGGGAAATGTGGCCTGTTCTGAAATTATTTGAAAAACTCGGCATCCGCGTTTTGTCGAAAATCACTGGTGATGCTCGTTACGAAGAAGTTTGTCACGCTCACCGCGCCAAGCTGAATGTGATGATTTGCTCGAAAGCGTTGCTCAACATGGCGAGAAAGATGGAGGAGCGCTACGGCATTCCTTACATTGAAGAGTCTTTCTACGGTGTAGATGACATGAACCGCTGTTTGCGGAATGTTGCCGAAAAGCTGGGAGATGAAGATTTAAAACAACGCACCGAAAAGCTGATCGCTGAAGAAACTGCCGCTCTAGATTTGGCACTAGCTCCTTACCGCGCTCGACTCAAAGGCAAGCGAGTTGTCCTTTATACCGGAGGCGTAAAGAGTTGGTCGATTATCTCCGCAGCGAAAGACTTGGGTATAGAAGTTGTTGCTACCAGTACTAGAAAGAGTACGGAAGAAGACAAAGCCCGAATCAGAAAGTTGATCGGTAACGATGGCATCATGATGGAAAAGGGCAACGCCAAAGAACTGCTGAAATTAGTTAAAGATACGAAAGCTGATATGTTGATTGCGGGTGGTCGCAATCAATACACCGCTCTGAAAGCGCGGATTCCTTTCTTAGATATTAACCAAGAACGCCATCATCCTTACGCAGCTTATGTGGGGATGGTAGAGATGGCAAGAGAACTGTATGAAGCTCTCTACAGCCCTGTGTGGGAGCAAATCCGCAAACCTGCACCGTGGGAAGTACAGGAGCAGGGGGCAGGGAGCAGGGGGCAGGGAGCAGGGGGACAAGGGGGACAAGGAGGACAAGGGGGAATTTCTTCTGCTTCCCCAGCTTGCCCAGCTTCCCCAGCTCCCCCATCCCCCCCCTCTTGTACAGACGCGATTAATCGCGTCTCTACTCCCCTCTCCCCCTCGGCTTCATTGGAGGATAGCTAATGGCGATCGTTACTGTTCCTAACAAATCACTGACAGTTAATCCTTTGAAGCAAAGCCAAGCTTTGGGTGCGTCTTTAGCCTTTTTGGGCTTAAAGGGGACGATACCTTTATTCCACGGTTCCCAAGGCTGTACTGCTTTCGCGAAAGTTGTTTTGGTGCGACATTTCCGGGAAGCGATTCCCCTTGCGACGACAGCGATGACGGAAGTTACCACTATTTTGGGTGGTGAGGAAAATGTCGAACAGGCAATTCTGACGCTGGTGGAGAAGTCAAAGCCAGAAATTATCGGTTTATGTACTACTGGTTTGACGGAAACTAGAGGTGATGACATGGAGGGTTTCTTGAAGGAAATCCGCAAACGTCATCCAGAATTGGATCGTTTGGCGATAATTTTTGCCCCGACTCCAGATTTTAAAGGTGCGCTACAAGACGGTTTTGCTGCCGCAGTTGAAAGTATAGTTAGAGAAGTTCCCCAAGAAGGTAAGACCAAACCAGACCAAATTACGATTTTGGCGGGTTCTGCTTTCACACCAGGAGATATACAGGAAGTAAAAGAGATCGTCACTGCCTTTGGACTAAAGCCTATCTTTGTACCCGATCTTTCCGCTTCATTAGATGGTCACTTAGATGATTCTTATAGTGCGATAACAGGTGGTGGTACGACTCTGGCAGAATTGCGAGAAATAGGTAGTTCGGCGTTTACTTTAGCGCTGGGTGAGAGTATGAGGGGTGCAGCAGAGATTTTACAACAACGGTTTGCTATACCCTACGAGTTGTTTAGTGAACTGACTGGTTTGGAAGCGATGGACGAGTTTCTGCAAGCTTTGTCAGACCTTAGTGGTGTTAGTGTACCAGAAAAATATCGCCGCCAACGCCGTCAGTTACAAGATGCAATGTTGGATACGCACTTTTATTTTGGTGCGAAGCGTGTTTCTTTGGCGTTGGAACCGGATTTACTTTGGTCTATAGTGCGTTTTCTGCAATCGATGGGGACGCAAGTACATGCTGCGGTGACGACAACGCGATCGCCTTTATTAGAAAAACTCCCGGTCAAAAATGTAACTATCGGTGATTTGGAGGATTTTGAGGAATTAGCGGTAGGTTCTGATTTGCTAATGGGTAACTCTAATGTAAAGGCGATCGCTAAACGTCTCGATATTCCTCTTTATCGTCTGGGTATTCCCATTTATGACCGCTTGGGTAATGGTCAGTTTACCAAAGTTGGTTATCGAGGCACTATGCAGCTTTTGTTTGATATTGGCAATTTGTTTTTGGAGCTGGAAGAATCAAGGGTTATTGGTCATTAGACAAGGTGCATAAATCTTATTTTCTCACGCAGAGGCGCAGAGGCGCAAAGAAGACAAAATGAAAATTGCTTTCACGACTAATGATAGGGTTCATATTAATGCTCACTTTGGTTCGACAAAAGAAATTGATGTTTATGAAATCTCTGATGAGGGATATCAATTTGTCGAAACTCTCACGTTTGCTGGTGAGTTGAAAGAGGATGGAAATGAGGATAAGTTAACACCAAAGCTTGAGGCTTTAGCTGATTGTACGATTGTTTATGTGACGGCGATTGGTGGGAGTGCGGCAGCTCGATTGATCAAAAAACATGTGACACCAATTAAAGCGCGATCGGAAGAAGAAGAGATTGCTGAGGTGTTAAATAAGTTGGTAACAACTCTCAAAGGAAATCCTCCACCTTGGCTGCGTAAAGCCTTACAACAAAAAACCTCTAATTTTGAAGATGGGTTGGAAGAGGAAGCAACTGTATGACCGTAGATAATAGTGTTAATGGAACCGCTCAAAGCGATATTTTAAACGCACCTTTCCTGAAGACATTAATCAGCCAAATCCGGGGTCAAGATAGCTATGGATTTTACCGTAGTTGGTCGGATGAGTTGATTCTGAAACCTTTTGTTGTCACTAAACAAAAGAAGCGTGAAATCTCTCTTGAGGGTGAAGTAGATCCGGCAACTCAAGCCCGGATTATGGTATTTTTTCGAGCTATAGCTGCCAGTATTGAAAAAGAAACAAATCTCATTTCTCAAGTTGTGGTTGATTTGAACCATGAAGGATTTGGCTGGGTGCTAGTATTTTCTGGTCGTCTTTTGTTAGTGAAAAGAACTTTGCGAGATGCTCACCGCTTTGGTTTTGACTCTTTAGAAAAGTTAGCAGAAGAAGGAGAAAATCTAGTAGCAAAAGGTCTGGAATTAGCGAAAACTTTTCCGGAAGCTAGCAAGCTGTAAGAAGTTAGGTAGAGACGTTCCGCCGGAACGTCTGTACAGGAGCAGATCATCATTCATAACTTTTGTATAAAGGGAGATGCTTATGGCGCAAGTGGAAGAAACAAGTGTTGAGGAGCTAAAAACTCAAATTAAACGCCTCAATAGTAAAGCAGGTCAAATGAAGATGGATCTGCACGATTTAGCTGAGGGTTTACCCACAGATTACAAAACACTTATGGATGTTGCTGCAAGTACTTATGAAATATATCGTCAGTTAGATGAACTGAAACAACAAGTAAAGAAATTGGAGCAGCAAAAATGAATACCAATCTTGAACAATTCAATAAAATTGTCGATGCAGAGGAGTATTTTGAATTTTTCCAACTCCCCTACGACCAAAAATTTGTAAATGTGAATCGTTTGCATATTTTAAAAAAGTTCTCTCAATACATGAAGGAAATTGATAGCAATTCTCCTGATTTAAGTGTAGAAGATAGACTCAAGCAATATTGTGAAGCTTTGCAAAAAGCTTATCAGGTATTTGAGGAATCAACACCCCAAGAACAAAAGTTGTTCAAGGTGTTTAACGATAAGCCGAAAAATGTAGTCACGCTGACAGAAATCACGTCTGATTAGGAGGTAAAAATTGGTTAACCTGACGCCTACCGAGTTAGAACGTTACAGCCGCCAAATGATGCTCCCTAATTTTGGCGAACTGGCTCAGAAGCGCCTTAAGTCAGCGACGGTTCTGGTTACAGGTGTGGGGGGATTGGGCGGTACGGCAGCGCTTTATTTAGCAGTAGCGGGTGTCGGACGGCTAATCCTAGTCCGGGGTGGCGATCTGCGACTTGATGATATGAATCGTCAAGTTCTCATGACGGATGATTGGGTAGGTAAGCCAAGGGTATTCAAAGCACAGGAGACTTTGCAAGCCATTAATCCTGATGTCCAGATAGAAGCAGTTCATGATTATATCACCCCAGAAAATGTGGATTCGCTGGTGCAATCGGCAGATATGGCTCTCGATTGCGCTCACAATTTTACGGAGCGCAATTTGCTAAATGAAGCTTGCGTGCGCTGGCGCAAACCGATGGTGGAAGCGGCTATGGACGGTATGGAGGCTTATCTGACAACGATTATTCCTGGTGTGACTCCTTGTTTGTCTTGTCTGTTTCCGGAAAAACCTGATTGGGATCGCCGTGGTTTTTCTGTTATCGGTGCTGTTTCTGGGACATTGGCTTGTCTGACAGCACTGGAAGCTGTCAAGTTGATCACTGGGTTTAGTCAGCCTTTGTTGTCGCAATTGCTGACTATAGATTTTACCAGGATGGAGTTTGCCAAGCGCCGTTCTCAGCGCGATCGCTCTTGTGCGGTGTGTGGTAACAACGCACCCTGGCGATATGTGCAGTCTCAAGATATGGAAACTACCAGTATGGGGACTAGGGATTAGGTAATGGGTAATGGGTAATGGGGATTTGAAGAGGGGAAAGGGACTCATGGGAAAAGCCGAATTACCAATGCCCAATGCCCAATTCCCAATTCCCAATTCCCAATTCCCAATTCCCAATTCCCAATCCTTCCGCACCAAAGACATTTTATCAGAACAATTAATCGCAACTTATCAGGAGATTTGATGACTGTTACTTTGACAGAAAAAGCAGAATTTCGCCTGCGGTCATTTCTGGTCGGTTCTACACCCAGTAATAATGCAGTGGCGACTAAAGGTGTCCGTCTTTCTGTTAAAGATGGCGGTTGCAGTGGCTATGAGTATGCAATTGAAATCACCAGCAAACCACAACCAGATGATTTAGTGATTCAGCAAGGGGAGGTGCTGCTTTACGTTGATGCGAAAAGTGCGCCTTTATTAGAAGGTATAGTAATCGATTTCATCGACGGTGTGATGGAAAGCGGCTTTAAGTTTACCAATCCCAATGCAACTGGTAACTGCAATTGTGGCAAGTCATTTAAAGCTGGTGACTGTACGCCTAATGGTGTACCTTGCAGCTAAAACAATTCAAAATTCATTCATGATAAAACCCACATCTGATAATAATTTTAGATTGGGTAGTTTGGATTTTGAATCTTAAACAACTACACAAGTAGAGAGTTTTTACATTCCACTTTTGTGGAGTCATCAAACCTAATTGTATTAAAGTCTGAGGAGAATCACGAAATGGCTAGCTACCAAGTTAGATTAATCAACAAAAAGCAAGACCTTGATACAACAATTGAAATTGACGAAGAGACTACCATTTTAGACGCCGCAGAAGAAAATGGTATTGAGTTACCTTTCTCTTGTCACGCAGGTGCTTGCTCTAGTTGTGTTGGCAAAGTTGTTGAAGGTGAAATAGATCAATCTGACCAATCTTTCTTGGATGATGAGCAGATGGAGAAAGGATTCGCTCTACTTTGTGTTACCTATCCACGTTCTGATTGCACGATTCGCACTCATCAAGAACCATATCTCGTCTAAAGTGTTGATTAATTTTTAATTTCGCCTAATGTTGAAGTCGTAGCTTTATTAAAGCTATGACTTCTTAATTATATATATTTTTATTTTTAAATAGTTCGACTTAATTTGTAGTGAGCGCTTCAGCGCTCATAATTACGAGCGCTGAAGCGCTCACTACGTAATGTAAATGTTTATATTGTTGCGGGAGGGAGAGCAAGGAATTGTCACTTTCTGTAATAATCAGGACGAAATTATTTTAAAAAAACTGATATCAATGGAAGTGGTGCCAGGAACTATCATCACTTTAGAAGAGAAACTCCCCTCTTTTGCCATCAAGGTAGGAAACAGGCGCTGGCAAATAGATAAGGAAGTCGCTTGTGCTATTTATGTGCGTGTTGCTAATAGTGGCTGATTATGATGTTGCCTTTTATTCGCCCTGACTCTGAAAGCCGCTGGTATGAACGCTCGTCCGCAGAACATCGCGGACTGAAGAAGTGCAAGAGGGGAGTTTTAGCTATTAGGAAATAGCGGATATTTTCCACAATTGAGGAATTCGTGAACTTATGAATGGGACGACGGCGCAACGCCACTATCAAAATGTTTTACAAGTTTTTCAAGATTACTATCAGCTAACAAAGCCCCGGATTATTCCGCTGCTGTTGATTACTACGGCTGCTAGTATGGCGATCGCCTCTGCTGGAAAACTAGACCCGTTATTGCTGCTACTAACCATGATTGGTGGTACTTGTGCGACTGCTAGCGCTCAGACAATCAATTGTATCTACGATAGTGATATTGATTATCAAATGGAACGCACGCGCCATAGACCGGTGCCTTCTGGTCGCGTACAGCCATTACATGCTCTCATATTTGCGATCGCTCTGGCTTGTATTTCTTTCGCGGTGCTTGCAGTATTTGTCAATCTGCTAAGTGCTTTGTTAGCGATGTCTGGCATCGCCTTCTACGTGGGCGTTTACACGCATTTGCTCAAACGCCATACTCCCTACAATATCGTCATTGGCGGCGCAGCGGGTGCAATTCCGGCGTTGGTGGGTTGGGCAGCGGTGACAAATACCTTAAGCTGGACAGCATGGTTGATTTTTGCGATTGTGTTCTTATGGACACCTCCTCATTTTTGGGCATTGGCTTTAATGATCCGCGATGAATATGCCAAGGTGGGTGTGCCTATGTTGCCGGTGGTTACTGATAATATTGCCACGGCGCGTCAGATTTGGCGATACACTTTGGTAGTTATCCCCAGTACGTTTTTATTAATTTATCCTCTTCACGCTTCGGGGGTAATTTATGGTGCGATCGCCTTTATTTTAGGGGCGATATTTCTCAAAAAAGCTTGGGTGCTGTTGCAGAATCCAAATGATAAACAACTAGCGCGATCGCTTTTTCTCTACTCGATTCTCTACATGATGTTGCTGTGCGCTGCAATGGTAGTTGATAGTCTACCCCTCACCCATCATTTGATAGAAACAATTTTAGCCCTAGCGAATATAATTCGCGGCTAAACGAACTCCACCTACGTGGACTAATAGAAAATTGTGGCTTTGAAACCCGCGTAGGCGGGTTTTGTCTGTGTAGATGCGAATTTTATTCGCCCTTTTCATAACCCAAGAAAGGAGTAATTATGACTCAACAAAACAGCTTTAATTTGAGTGCAACTACAAGTCAATGGATGATAGCTAACAACTACGATCCAAAGAATTTAAATCAACAAGGTGAAAATGGCGATACGGCTTTGATGAAAGCGACCAGAGAAGGCGTTTACGCAGTAGTTGAAGAACTAATTAACGCCGGGGCTGATATTAATGCCACAAATAATGATAATAACAATGCTTTGTGGTTTGCTTGTTTTGGCAATCACTACGACTTAATTCGTTTATTGCTTGCTGCCAAAATTAACATCAACAACCAAAATGATAATGGTGCAACTGTTTTGATGTACGCAGCATCAGCCGGAAAAACAGAAGTTGTGAAGCTGCTTTTGCAATATCACCCCAATCTAGAGTTGAAAAACTTAGACGACTATAAAGCTGTAGATTTCGCTAGCAACGTAGACGTTTTAAGGATTCTGAAAAATGCAAGTAAATAAGATAACCGGGAAAGCATATCATGATGCTACCAAGCATTCTTACCTATCGGTGCAAATCGATCCAAATTATGTAGATTCGTCAACTCAACCGTCTTCCTTTAAATTTTATCCAAAGTTTTATCGCCGAATAAGTCTAGACTTTCTCAACAATTCTATCCATTCTTTTCTCTGGTTAACGAGTGCGATTACTCTGGAAAAGACGTATAAAAATACTGTCGATAAATTGCGAGTGAATCCATCAGCAGGTGCTTTATATCCTACTGAGATTTACGTGCAGATTCGCGGAATACAAGGAATAGTCGATGGAATCTATCATATAGAAGTTGAGAATAATTGTCTAGTACTTATCTATGAATTAATTGATGATGGATTAGAGGGTTATATTTTACCGAATAATCGTATCATCGGATTCATTTTTTTAATTAGTTGTGTTTATTATAGGTCTAGTTGGAAATATAAAGACAGGAGCATCAGGTATTGCTGGCTAGATAGCGGACACCATTTGGGTGCGATCGCTGCTTCAGCTTTTCTTCACGATAGAGATATACAACTAGTTTTCGATTTTGATAAACTCGCTCTCAATGCAGATTTAGGATTTGAGAATAAAGAGTTTATTACTGCTTGCGCGATTTCCGGAAATGTTCAAGATAAGAAAGTTCGACGCTTAAGGCTGAAAGTCCCTTTTGTTTGTGGAACTGATTATTTTGAACAGAATCAATTCATTGAGGAAGCTTATAAAGAAACAGCTTTGCAAAAAAGTTGTCAGCAAGAAATCAAGCATCCTCAATTAAGCTTTGACAAGGACAGATTTTCTCAAGCTGTTTGGAACAGACGCTCAATTAGGCGTTTTGAAAAACAGTTTATTTCCCAGGAACTTTATTTTAGTATTTTCCAGGAAATTAGGCAAGCAATACCGACAGAAAGTTTTGAATCAATCGAAATTTACGCGGTTGTCCATCGAGTCGAAGGAATCAAAGCAGGGTTATACAAAGGAACGCATTTAGTCAAGGAAGGTAACTTCAGTGAGAAGACAGGTTACTTGTGCGTTAATCAAGCGATCGCTTCATATGGTGCTGTAACTTGGTTTTTTGTTTCCAACTATACAAATTATCAAACTGCTATGCAAATTGCCGGATTTTTAGGACAAAGGCTGTATCTAGCAAGTAATTATTGGGGAATTCATTGTAGTGGAATTGGTGCTTATTATGACGATGAAACTCAGGAATTTCTTGAGACAGATAAAGATGTCCTTTACGCAATGGCAATTGGCATATAACTGGAAAAAATAAAGAGGCACAACTATGACAAACTATTTCTGGCAGAATGAAGATTCACGTCCAATCCAACCGACATCGGCAGATATTATACTGCGCCAGCAACTAGAGTATTCTATTAGCAAGTACTTTTATGAAGATTGCGATCGCTGTATTCAAAAATTATTATCTAGTTGTCGCTGGTATGTCACAACCCACGCTAATGCTTTGACTTTAGTAATTGAATGTCCAGACCAAGTTACTAACTGGCGTGTTTTACAAAAAATTGTGCCAATGGCGACATTGCTACATAAAATTGTCAGCAGTGCTAAAATTCGCGTTTGTCCTCCAGAAAGCGAGGGAATGCCTTTTGAAATGAGGGTAGATGAATTATCAGTTTACAAAGATTGGGCTTAACTGGATTTTGGATTTTGGATTTTGGATTTTGGATTAGTAGTTTTTTACCATTACCTATTACCCATTACCCATTACCCAATCCTCGATAATTGTGGTTAGTTCTGACAAAACAAAATCAGCAGAATCTTTGACAGTAGGACTTAATTCTAGTCCGAAGCCAAGATTTTCCGCTTCAATTAGGTAAACTGTCACCAATAAAGGAAAGTCATCTTTAAAGATTTTCCTACCAGCAGCTAAAGCATTATCCCAACGAAAATCGTGCAAGTTATAACTGGGTTCCGGTAAAGTTTCCAATTCTTTTCCAGGAACTTTAAACACTGCACCGGGTTCGGAATTCGTTGAACTTGCATCAATAATTATTAATTGTTTGCTACCTCGTGCTTGAAACATCACTTCCATCCCAGCGGTGCCACAGTCTAAAGATCGCACATCAGGATGAGGATGTTTGGTAAGATATTGCTGTAGGCGTTGAGCAATTATTACACCTACAGCATCGTCACTGCGGTTGAGATTACCGCAACCAATGATTGTGAGCATGGGGTGAGATCGAAATCTATTTTTATTGTTCGTGATACAATCCTGTAAGCAAGCTTTTTTTAAAAAAATGTTAGAAAATTGGCAGGTAATTGGAAGTACAACCACTTATGAAGATGCTTGGTTGAAAGTTCAAAGCGATCGCTGCTTAACGAGAAGTGGTAAGCTTATCGAACCTTATCATGTACTTCAATATCCTAGCTGGGTAAATGTAGTTGCACTAACTTCTAATGCAGAAATCTTGCTGATACGTCAGTACCGTCATGGAGTTGCAAAAATTCTCATGGAGTTACCATCTGGGGCAGTGGAGCGAAGCGATCAAAATCCTGAAGCTGCAATACGGCGGGAAGTTATGGAGGAAACAGGATTCAGCGGAGGTGAATTTTTTCAACTCGGCTGCACCTACGCCAACCCAGCTAATCAGAATAATTTAGTTTGGTCATTCCTTGCTGTCGGCGTACAGCCAACTCATGAATTGAAATTAGATTTTAATGAAGAAATTGAAGTTGTACGGGAAGATTTCAAGGAATTTCTAAAGCTAGTTTGGCAAGGTAATATACAACTACAAGGGTTGCATGTCGCTGCGCTTCATTTTGCCGTTTCCTTCATTCTCCAAAATCAGATGCCAATTCTGGGAAAATTACGTCAGGGATTAACAGATCAGCTATTCAGTTCCTCATAATAATGGCGATCGCTTTTATGCAGGCTTTCCCGATCAACAAAAGTTTTCATAAAGTAATCCTTCGCAATGGTGGCAATACTAACACAAACGCTCCGCCTCGTCTAGCAGGAGGCGGAGCCTCTGGATCTGCGTTCCCAGGCTGAGACTGGGAACGAGGGATGAGGGATAATGAAGCGGTTTATTTTGACAATTCTACATCATATTTTTTGGCAATTTGAGATAGTTTCTCAAACTGCTGTTGTGATGCTTGAGTTAAAATTGCTTCCGCTTTTTCTTGTTCGCTACCTTCTTTAGGAATTAAATACCTAATATAAAGTGAAACAAAATCGACTATAGCCGCTGTACCTGACAAAGCATGTTTATCAGCTTGCTTTCCGGCGATCGCTCCTGCTAAACCAGTTCTAATTGGGTCTGGTTTAACTTTCATAAATTGATCCACAAGTTGATAAATATAGTCTCCTGTGGGTAATTTATCTAACTTACTTCTATCTGGAGTAAGCTTATATCCCGCTTCTTTTGCTTGCTCTAGGACACACCATTCTGTAAACTCTTGCAGTGCTTCTTCCGGAAGATGAGAGAGATGGTTGTGTAATGCTAATTCAGTCACAAAAATACCCGTGTAAATTTCAATGTTTTCTCGTTTTTTTGTTCTCAGTCAGAGACTGAGAACGATCGCCTAAGCAGTACGGAAACGCGCCAATTCTTCGCCTGTTTTCGCATCGTGAGCGTGAACGGTGCAAACTAAGCAAGAATCAAACGATCGCGCAACATGTCCCACTTCCACCGGATCGGTAGGATCGAAAATCGGTGTTCCTACCAAAGCTTCTTCAATCGGTCCCTTGATTCCTTCGCCGTCGCGGGGTCCAATATTCCAGGTGCTGGGAGCCATGATTTGATAATTCTTAATCTTGCCTCCTTCAATATCCACCCAGTGACACAGCGCTCCCCGCGAGGCTTCGGTTGCACCCCAGCCACGTCCGTCTTTTTCTTGGGGTTTGATATACCAAGGATCGTTTAACTTAAATTCGCGCAAACAGTGTTCGGCTTGGCGATATAACTTGACAATTTCGTGAACTCGTGCTAGCTGACGTAGATGGATGCTCGCACCGCCCATGTACTTGAATGCATCTAAAATGAATCCGTCATGGTGTTGCCAAGATTCGCCATGTTTGCCACCGGCGACTAACTGACGCGCTAGGGGTCCTGCTTCCAAACGTCCAAATTGTGCGTGGCTGACAGCACTAGACCAAGAATAAGCGTTGTCAAAGTCTTTGGTATTTTTTTGGCTTGGTTTGGTCGTGCGATCGAAGGGGTGAACGTCTGCCGTCCCTTCATCATACCAGGAACGAATTGTATTTTCGCGGGTAAAGCTTTGATCCATCAAAACATGAGTATCGGTGAAGCTGTTATACACACCACTCTTCATAATTGTGGCAGCATTTCGCCCTTCAATTGTCGGTTTTTGGTATCTATCTTCGTGAGGTAAATATCCCCAAGTAACATATTTACCAACACCAACACCATACTTATCCAAACCGATTTCTAAACCCATTCGCCAATAAAAACCTAAGTCAGAATTTGCATGATTTGGGTTTTCATCTAGCCACGCCATGAAGTCATCATAAGTCTTAATTTGTTCATAACGTTCTAAAGAACAACCTAACCAAACTGGTTCTAACCAATTAGTGCGGAAATATTCCAAAATTGACCAGGCGCGGGTAACATCTGTTAAGGTCGGGGCGCACATCACCCCACCAGGAACCATATAACTAGAATGGGGCCATTGTCCCCCAAATAAAGCATAAATTTCTACAGGTTTGCTAGAAATTGTGATGCCTATTTCATACGATTTACCTGTGAAAGCGGCAAAGCGTCTGCAAGCTTCTTCATAAAAGCGGCTGTTCTGATACTTTTTGTTAGTCAAATCGATAGCAAATAGACCATAAAAGTAACGCGGGATACTTTGAATTGTTTCGACAATTTGACCTAAATTTCTCGCTAAAATAGCATTGCGCGGAACTTCTGTTCCCCAAGCTGTATCTAATGCCCAAGCTGCGGAGGTAAGGTGAGAAGCACCGCAAATTCCACAAACGCGAGGTGTGACAATTAATCCGGCTTGGGGGTCTTTGCCGCGTAAAATAACTTCAAATCCTCGAAATAGTTCGGCATGAGTCCAGGCGTTTACTACCTGTCCATCATCGATTTCGACGCGCACATCTAAATCGCCTTCAACTCTCCCAATTGGGGAAATATCTAATGTTTTGATTGGCATTTTTTTCTCCTTTGTAGTAAGCACTTCAGTGCTTTTAAATGCTTATAAGCGCTGAAGCGCTGACTACGAACTAAACTGTAAAAAAGTCATCTTCTGCCCAAGCTGGGATTGAATCTTTTGCCACCATTGTTAATAAGGCGTAGTCTTTTTTATTGACTCCTGTAGGCAATTCTTTGGGAACTCCCATGACGGTTTGGGTTTTAAATACGGTTCCGGGTTTGAGGTCGTGGAAGGGAAATTCTGGTTCCGTACAACCTATACAAGGCATTCCAGCGCGGGTTTTGGATGAGACGCGATTCCATAAGATGCGGTTGCAGGAAGAATGTGTCATCGGACCGCGACAGCCTAAGTCGTAAAATAGGCATCCTTTGCGTTGACCAAATTCGGCGGTTGATGCTTTGTAAGCAAAATGAACGTTGCGAGTACAGCCTGTTTGGGTAAAACTCTTAAAGAAGGTTTCCGGACGATGCAGTTCATCTAAGCTGATGTCAGCGATTCTGCCTGTGGCGATCGCTACTAATATCTGCGTTATCCAGTCAGGGTGTGCGGGACATCCAGGTATGTTGATGACGGGTAATCCAGATAATGAATGAAAGTCTTTGCCTAAAAAGCCGCCTTTTTCACGTTTGAGAAATTGCAATCCTTGAGATTCGGTGGGGTTGGGTGACATTGCGGGTATTCCTCCCCAGGTGGCGCAGTCTCCCACGGCGACGACGAAGTTGGCGACTTTGGATAAATCGTTTAACCAGTCTTTCATCGGGCGATCGGCAAAACGATTCCATTCGCCGCTGCCGTTGGGGGCGTTGATTACTGTGCCTTCAAATACGAGAATATCTAGAGGAATTTTGCCGGAAATGCAATCCCACAGCATGTTCTGCAAGTTTGTGCCTAGTTCCAGCCCCAAGGATGGATGCCAAAGTATGTTGATGCCAAAGTCGGCAATTAAATCGCAAGCTGTGGGTTCCTCAGCGTTGAGAAATGACATGGTGTTGCCTGAACAAGCACCACCTTGCAGCCATAGTAAGTTAGTCATCAGTTATGTTGTCTATGTTGTTTACCATGCCTAATTCAGGCAACTAAAAAAGGAGAAAACATAAAAGATAAAGTATAAAAATTTTCCTGATTCATACTTCATGCTTTCGAGCAACTAAATTTGTCAGTCACCGCCTATTTGTAAACGTCTATTTTTCAATATTAGGTAGTTTTTGCCTCAGTTGTATGTGATTAAATAAGATTTTATTTTTTGTAATAGCCAAATACAATTCGATATTTTGAAAAAGTTCTCATTCAAACATATTTTTGAATTAAATAGTAATAAAATATAAAACGCATTCATCGCCTTAGTGACCATTTAAATACACCAAAATAGGGATGTAACCCATGCTATATAAGGTTAAGACTGAATAAAAATTAATTTGATGCCAATAAGAAATGTAATGCAGATATACCAAATTACTTTAAATTTATTAACTAATTTGCCAAAGCATATATAATCTTTGAGAAATACATAAATTAATATTTAATTTCTTTGACAATGAATAAAATAGAAAAATATTAAGATATACGGAAAATGTTTGAAAAGAACGTAAAAAATTGCAATTTTCCTCTATGCTTCTAACAATAGAGTGTTTTGTAGCTCCATAAAATTATCTAATTCAATGAAGGAGAATTGATTTTTTCTAAGTGTGAAAACAGTTGATAATTGAAATTGCGGCTTTTCCTCAGCCCAGAGAGAAAGTAACAGCCGTGGAAAAGGTGTAGATAAAGAGTGGTGAGGAGAGATCGGGAACAGCTTTGAATATCGGGGGAAAACACAAGGGTGCAATTTGTATAACCCTTGATTAGACGCGCAAGAACAAATGCGTCTCCATGTCTTGTGGGCGTTGAAAGATTCAATTCCCAAACCGAAGATAAAAGAGTGGTGATGACCCCTAATATTACAGATTCAGCTGTTAAAGCGGCGATTGCGGCGATCGCATCAGAATCAGCAACGACAGAAGAAAAAATCGAGATGCTGATTGAGATGGCGCAATCTTTTCAGAAACAGCCTAAAACAGCCCAAGATTTGCGGAATGCGGTTGGGTTGTATTATCGGGCGTATGAATTGTGCGCTGATGATTATCCTCTCCTCAAAGCCCGCGCTAAAGCGGGAATGGCACTTGGCTTACAGACAATTCCGGATGTAGGGTCACAATTGCTACTCCAAGCGAAAGCAGGTTATGAAGAAGCGCTGCCAATTTTGCAACAATTTGCCTCACCTGAGGAAGTAGCAGAAGTGCAGATGAATTTGGGGTTGGTGTTGCAGTCGTTGGTGCCATTTAATTTGGCGCGGACGACAGATAGCATCCAAGCTTATCACGAGGCTTTGCGGGTATTTACCTGGCAGGATTACCCACAAGAATATGCGATTTTATACAACAATATAGCGATCGCTTACCTTTCTATGCCCTTAGCATCAGAAAGAGAATACTTGCGTCAAGGCTTGGCTGTGCAGTCATTTGAGGTTGCATTGAAGCACATCAAGCTGATTGACCACCCCAGAGAATATGCGATGTTGCAGAATAACTTAGGCAACGCATTGCAATATTTAGCGAGTTCGCATCCACTAGAGAATATTTTACGAGCGATCGCTGCTTATGACGAGGCGTTAAAAGTGCGATCTGCTAAAGATACACCCTTAGAATACGCCAACACAATTTCTAACAAAGCTAATGCCCTATTCAACTTACCAGATGACCCAGAAAAAGCAGAAGCCGGGAATTATAAAAATCTGTTGCGAGTTCGTGATTACTATCAAGAAGCTAGGAAAATATTTCATCAGCACGAACAAATAGAACAAGCAGAAATTGTCACCCAAGCTTTGCAAGAAGTGGAAAGAGAAATAAATAGTTATGAGTCATGAGTTAGAAGTTATAAATTAATTTTTACTCATCACTTTATGAATGAGGAAGAAACAGAATGATAGATTTGTTGTCCAGCTTGGTGTCTGGTGATATTAACCTAATTACATCATTAATATGGCTAATAATAGCAGCCGGCTTATCTATAGTTGGGGGTGCGATCGGCGGCGTACTTTTAGCTGGCAAAGATTTAGGTTATGAATTAGCCGCGATGACTGGTGGACTATTAGGACCCGCTGGTGTGATTCCAGCCATATTTTTCGGATTAGTTGTACTGAATTTATTGAAAAATTAATCGGAGGCATAATGTTTGTACTAGGGTGGTATTCTATTAAGTTATTTTTTAAAGGAAAGCTAATACGCGATACAGCATATTTCATCAAGCAAACTTCAATAGGTTTAATTATCGGTTTGCTGTTATTGCTATCAACTGCACAATTGGAATTTCCTTTATGGCTATCAATAGTTACCTCTAGCTTATTTACTGGCGCAATCATGCCATTTTTACTGAAAGATTTTAAGATGAAGTGAGTTGTTAATTGTTGGTTGTTAGTTGTTAGTTGTTGGTTGTTGGTTGTTGGTTGTTGGTTATTGGTTATTGGTTGACGGTTAACAGCCAACAGTTATCGACTATCGACTAACCACTATCCACTAACCACTAACCACTAACCACTATCCACTATCTACTAACAACTATCCACCATCCACTATCCACTATCCACTATCCACTAAATAATGACCAAGCTTGAGGAATTAATTCAAGAAATTAACCGCTTTGAGGCAATTGTCGCTGAGTGGGATGAAAGCCAGCGCTGTGTAGTGGTGGGGCTGAAAAGGGCAATTGAAGCTTTACATAAAGTAGCTTTAATGCGGTTGATTAAAAGTTTAAAAAAAGAAGAATCAATTTCCGCTTTACGTGAGGCAGTAGATGATGAAGTGGTATACGGAGTGCTGCTGTATCACGAACTCGTAAAACCGCCAAAACCGCCTTTATCACAACGCATTCAAACAGCCATTGATGAAGTTCGTCCTAGCTTAAAAAGTCATAACGGTGATGTGGAATTAGTAGCAATTAAATTACCAGATACAGTTGAAGTCAGGTTCATCGGAACTTGCAGTCATTGTCCGTCTTCAACTTTGACTTTATCTCACGGAATTGAACAAGCTATTAAAAAATATTGTCCAGAAATTACCAAAGTTATCGCCGTCGAAAATAAACCTATTATTAATAGTGGTAATTCAGGTTTAACCAGTCCATTTTATCAAAATAGAAATCCTCCTTGGGTTAAGCTAACAACTGTTGATAAAGTTCCTGAATCTGGTGTATTGGCAGTTAATTTTGCAGGTAATTCGCTGATTTTACATCGTCAAGGTGTTAAGATAAGTTGTTACAAAAATGCTTGCGCTCACTTAGCTTTTCCTTTAGATAAGGGTACAATTGAAAATAATATTCTCACCTGTCCTTCTCACGGATTTCAGTACAGGTTAGATACAGGAGAATGTTTAACAGCACCCGATGTTTCTCTACAGTCGTATCCTGTAAAGATTAAAGGTGATAAAGTTTTTGTGCAACTACTATTGAAAATCTAAAATTGATGCATAGCCCAATTAAAATTACTCCCACATCAAAATTTAAGCGAGAAGCAACAGAAATTGCCCAAAGATTACCTCTCTGTTTTCATGGTGCAAAAGTAATTTTAGGTAATAGTATTGAATCAGAAACATTAGTGATACCTTTAGTACCTAGTGCTAAAGAAATGTTTGCGCCGCGTGGTGCATGTTTGCTATCTGAGACTGGTTCTTTGTGGGTGTCAGATACGGGACATCATCGCTTATTAGGATGGCGGAATTTACCCACCACAGATAATCAACCTGCTGATTGGGTAATTGGACAACCTGACTTTAATCATGAGGGACAAAATGCAAAAACTACACCAGGAAGGGCAACTTTAAGTGTCCCAACTGGGATTTGTGCTTGTGGGGAAGGTTTAGCAGTAGCGGATGCTTGGAATCACCGCGTTTTAATTTGGAAAAAGTTACCGGAAGATAATAATGTTCCGGCAGATTTGGTGTTAGGTCAAGCTAATTTTAACGACAACAAACCGAATCGGGGAAAGCAAGAAGCCGCCGCAAATACTTTAAACTGGTGTTATGGTGTTTGCTATTATCAAGGGAGATTGTTTGTTGCTGATACGGGAAATCGTCGGGTTTTAATTTGGAATGAATTACCGTCAGAAAATGGTCAACCAGCGGATTTAGTGTTGGGACAACCAGACATGCGATCGCGTAATGAAAATGGTGGCGCTAGTCCCTCAGCATCGAGTATGCGTTGGTGTCATGATATCACCATTTGGGGAGATAATTTAGTTATCACTGATGCGGGTAATAACCGGGTGATGATTTGGCAAGGAATTCCAACAGAAAATAATACTCCTTGTGCAGTTGTTTTGGGACAAAAAAGCTTTGATTTAGTCGAAATAAATCAGGGTGTTTATTTTCCTAATGCTAGTAGTTTAAGTATGCCTTATGGTGTGGCAGCTTGTGGTGATTGGTTGTTAGTTGCGGATACTGCTAATTCTCGGTTGTTGGGATGGAAAATGCCAGAATCAATTATATCTTTGCAAGGTGCTGTTGCTGATGCGATAGCTGGACAAATAGATTTTCAAAGTAAAGGTGAAAATCGCGATTTTGCATTGCCAAAACGAGATAGTTTAAATTGGTGTTATGGAATAAAAGTATGTGGCAATACTGCGGTAATAGCTGATTCGGGAAATAATAGAATTTTAATTTGGGAAATGGAAGTATAGATATTATCTCACGCAAAGGCGCAGAGGAGCCAGGGCGTTGCGCGGGTTCCCCGCGTTGTAGCAACTGGCGTCACGCAAAGAAGAAAAAGATTTATGTCTATTGAGGAAATCAGGGTTTATGGCACTGTTCAAGGGGTAGGATTTCGACCTACTGTGTATCGTTTGGCAAAAGCTTGCGGGTTACGCGGGGAAGTTTTTAATGATGGTCAAGGTGTGTTAATTCGGGTATCTGGTAGTGATGAATCTCTAACAGAATTTGTTCAAAGATTGCAGCAAGAATGTCCTCCTTTAGCAATAATTAATCAACTGACACGAACTCGTTATCAGGGTGAATTTAGCTTTAATGATTTTGTTATTTCTACGAGTGTTAGTAATGCGATAAAAACAGAAATTGCCGCTGATGCTGCTACTTGTCCGCAATGTCAAGAAGACATTTTTAATCCCCTTAGCCGTTGGTATCGTTACCCCTTTACTAACTGTACTCATTGCGGTCCGCGCCTAAGTATTATTCGCGCCATTCCTTACGACCGAAATAATACCAGCATGGCTGCTTTTGCCATGTGTTCAGAATGTGCGAAGGAATACAACGATGTCGAAAACCGTCGATTTCACGCTCAACCTATTGCTTGCCATATCTGCGGACCTCAAGTGACTTTAGAACGTGCAGATAATAAGCCGATTACCGCTTTCATGTTCTCGATGCTGGATGATATTGATGCTGTCTGTACCTTGTTGCAAAAAGGCGAGATTGTAGCAATTAAGGGGTTAGGTGGTATTCATCTTGCTTGCGATGCAACACAGGAAACAGCGGTGCAAAAATTGCGCGATCGCAAAAAACGTTACCATAAACCCTTTGCTTTAATGGCGCGAGATATAACGGTAATTGAAGAATATTGCACCCCCAGCGCCAAGGAAAAAGAATTATTAAAAAGTCCCGCAGCACCAATTGTTTTAATGCGAAAGAAGGGACTAGAAGACAGGGTGACAAGAGAAAAACTCTTAACTCCTAACTCCTCATTCCTAACTCCTAACTCTCTAGCACATTCCGTAGCACCTGGGCAAAATACTCTGGGTTTTATGCTACCTTATACGCCCTTGCATCATCTAATTCTCAAACGGATGAATCGCCCGATTGTTTTAACAAGTGGCAATATTTCTGATGAACCGCAATGTATTGATAATGAAGAAGCGCGGCAAAAGTTAGGAAAAATAGCCGATTATTTTTTACTACATAACCGTAAGATTGTTAACCGATTAGACGATTCTATAGTGCGGGTTGTCGGTGATAAAGTGCAAACAATTCGCCGCGCTAGAGGATACGCGCCAACACCTATCAATTTACCACCAGGATTTAACAACGTTCCTCATATATTAGCAATGGGTAGTGAGTTAAAAAATACCTTTTGTCTATTGCGAGATGGACAAGCAATTCTTTCTCAGCATTTAGGAGATTTAGAAAACGCTGCTGCTTTTAATGCTTATCAAAATACGCTAAATTTATACTTAAATCTATTTGAACATAAACCAGAAATTATATCTGTAGATTTACATCCTGAATATCTTTCAACAAAACTAGGTAAAGAACTAGCAAACGCTAATCAAATAAAAGTTTATAACATCCAGCATCATCACGCCCATATTGCCGCTTGCATGGCAGAAAATAATATTCCTCTAGATAGCAACCCTGTTTTAGGAATCGCTTTAGATGGACTAGGTTATGGCGAAGATGGCACACTCTGGGGCGGAGAATTTATGTTAGCAGATTATCACCAATTTAAGCGACTGGCAACATTTAAACCAGTAGCAATGATTGGAGGTAAACAAGCAATTTCTCAGCCTTGGCGTAACACTTATGTCCAATTGCTATCAGCGTTTACTTGGCAATATTTAAAACAAGAGTACGGTGAGTTAGAAATCTTACAATTTATCGAAAAAAAGCCGTTAAACCTTCTCAATCAGCTTATAGAAAAAGAGATTAACTCTCCTTTAACTTCATCAATCGGGCGTTTATTTGATGCAGTTGCTGCTGCTATCGGTATTTGTCGCGAAGAATGTAGCTATGAAGGACAAGCAGCGATCGCAATGGAAGCCTTAGTCGATGTCCATAGCTTAAATAATCATGAAGAAACTCAAATTTATCCTTTTAAACTTGACATTTCAGATAGTATTTATTGTATAGACCCGCGCCCAATGTGGCAAGCTTTACTCCACGACTTGCAACAGCAGATTTCTCAACCTGTCATAGCTGCTAAATTTCACAAAAGTTTAGCTAACGTCATTGTAGAAATGGTTAAACATCTGCGTACAGAAAATGTAATAAATAAAGTCATTCTTACCGGAGGAGTTTTTCAAAATAGTATTTTATTACAGCAAGTAAGTAACCGCTTACAAGCATTAGAAATAAAAGTACTAACTCATAGTTTAGTACCCTCAAACGATGGCGGCTTATCACTAGGGCAAGCTGTTATTGCTGCCGCTAAATTAATAAATCCATAAATTGCAAGATTTTAAATACTCTTTCTTTTCTTTCTCTGTGTTCTCTGTGCCTAGTAAGGTTCGTTTATCTTCAACAAGGATAACAAAACATGTGTTTGGGAATACCCGGTCAAATAACAGAAATAACTGACATAAATCAAAAACTAGCCCTTGTTAGCGTAGGTGGTGTAAAGCGTCAAGTTAATATTGCTTGCATCGTTAACGAACAGCATCCCGCCGAATCTTGTGTTGGAGATTGGGTATTGGTTCATGTAGGCTTTGCCATGAATCGAATTAACGAAAAAGAAGCGGCGGAAACATTAAAGTTATTGGAAGAGTTAGCAGAAGCGATAAGTTAAGAATAAGCGCTCTCTGCGCTTACTACGAGTAAATTCATCTAAAATACAAAGTTAATATGAAATACGTTGATGAATTCCGCGAACCACAAAAAGCTGAAGCATTACTTCACGAAATTGAAAGATTATGTCTAATATTAGGAAAGCCCATCAAATTAATGGAAGTATGCGGCGGTCATACCCATTCTATTTTTAAATATGGCATTGAAGAAGTTTTGCCCAACACAATAGAATTAATTCACGGTCCAGGTTGTCCGGTGTGCGTGATGCCAAAGGGGAGATTAGATGATGCGATCGCTATCTCCCAAAATCCCAACGTCATTTTCACCACCTTTGGCGATGCCATGCGGGTTCCCGGTTCCACAACCAGCTTACTGCAAGCCAAGGCACAAGGCGCAGATATTCGCATGGTTTACTCTCCCCTAGATAGCCTGCAAATTGCTAGAGAAAACCCCGACAAAGAAATCGTCTTTTTTGCCCTTGGGTTTGAAACAACTGCCCCCAGCACTGCTTTTACCATCCTACAAGCAGCATCCGCAAAAATTCACAACTTCAGCATGTTTTCCAATCACGTCCTCGTGATTCCTGCCTTGGAAGCACTGCTAGATAATCCCGATTTACAACTTGATGGATTTATCGGTCCGGGTCATGTCAGCATGGTAATTGGCACAGACCCTTATCAATTTATTTCTCAACAGTATCATAAGCCAATTGTTATCTCCGGATTTGAACCTTTAGATATTTTTCAATCAATTTGGATGCTATTACAGCAGCTAGTTGAAAATCGTTGTGAAGTTGAAAATCAATATAACCGAATCGTTGAAACACAGGGAAATATTGTTGCGATAGAAGCTATAAACGAAGTTTTTACAGTACGCGAAAACTTTGATTGGCGAGGTTTAGGTGACATTCCCAACTCTGGCTTAAAAATTCGGACAAAGTATGCCCAATTTGATGCCGAACTTAAATTTACCATTCCTAACCTCAAAGTTGCCGACCATAAAGCTTGTAAATGTGGGGAAATTCTCAAAGGAGTATTGAAGCCTTGGGAATGCAAAGTATTTGGTACAGCTTGCACCCCAGAAACACCGATTGGAACTTGCATGGTTTCTTCTGAAGGTGCTTGTGCAGCTTATTACAAATATGGTCGCCTTTCTAAAGTTGCTAAGAAAAATACACCGGAAAAATCACAGGTAACAATATCTCAAGAACCTCTCCCCGCTTGCGGTAAGTCTCGATAAAAAGGAGATTATATGCCATTTATCACAGTTCAAATTGCGAAAGGTCATTCTATTGAAAAAAAACGCGAATTAGTTAAAGCCCTCACTGATACACTCGTTGCTACTTTGGGTTCTAAGCCTGAGTGGATTACAATTCATATTGATGAATTTGAAAGGGAAAATTGGGCGGTAGGGGGTCAATTACATTCTGATAAGCATAGCGGTAGACATAAAGAGAAAGGTGTATAAAGCTATGATTGTAAAGTGCTGCCTTCTACAATTTATACGCCATTAATGTCAAGTATAAAAATACCAAGGACATACCGAATCAATAGTAATCGCTGTATTCTTAGATGCGTCTGTGAGCAAGATATTTCACATGTATTCTCAGCTACACGCTTCCAAGGATTTAACGATGGGATGCTTTGGGAACCACCACAATCCATTGAAGAACTTAACGAACCTTTTAAAAGAAGTCTTCAAGCCTGGGATTCTGGTTCAGCTTACACATTCACTATTGAATCTGCCAAAACTAGCGCATTTATTGGCAGAATTTCTATTAGAAAAGGCGAAACTGAAGGTGTTTGGAATCTTGGCTTCTGGACACACCCAGAACATCAACGTCAGGGTTACATGACAGAGGCTGCTAAAGTAATTATCGAGTTCGGTTTCACGGTTTTGGATGCCGATCGCATAGAAGCCTATCATGCTTTGTGGAATACGGGTAGTGAAAAAGTCTTAAAAAATGTGGGCATGAAGTTTGTTCGTTATATCCCGCAAGGCTTTCAGAAGCATGGTAAGTGGGTAGACGAGAATCTTTTGACAATTGAAAGAGAAGCTTTCCAAGCTTTAAAGGAAATTTAAATCTTATTTAATATGAAATTTTCCCCCAATAACTCAGCACAAAATCCCCTATTTCAAAAAGTCCCTCGCCGGGGTAAACTGCGAGATACTCATATTACTCTCGCGCATGGTAGCGGTGGCAAAGCAATGCGCGATTTAATTGACGATATCTTTATCAGTAATTTTGATAATTCAATTCTCTCGCAATTAGAAGACCAAGCAAGCTTTAACTTAGCAAGTTTCACACAACACGGAGATAGACTCGCTTTTACCACCGATTCTTATGTTGTAGATCCTTTATTTTTTCCTGGCGGTGATATAGGAGAATTAGCAATTTATGGTACTATTAATGATTTAGCGGTGAGTGGTGCTAAACCTTTATATCTTAGTTGTAGTGTAATTTTAGAAGAAGGATTATCTGTAGAAACATTACGGCGTGTCGCTACAAGCATGAAAATAGCCGCGCAGAAAACTGGTATACAAATTGTGACAGGTGACACGAAAGTTGTGCAGCGCGGTGCTGTAGATAAGTTGTTTATTAATACTGCCGGTATTGGTGTTATCCCAGCAAAAGTTGCGATTTCGGCACACAATATTCAACCGGGAGATGCGATAATTATTAATGGTGAATTGGGCAATCATGGCGCTGCTATTTTAATTGCCCGTGGTGAATTGGCATTAGATACTGATATTGAAAGTGACTGTCAGCCGTTACATGATTTAGTTGAAACTATCCTCAATGTTTGTCCCGGAGTTCATGCAATGCGGGATGCAACACGCGGCGGTTTGGCTACAGTATTAAATGAATTTGCTGTTAGTTCAAATGTCGGAATTCGCCTGGATGAAAAGTCTATCCCAGTGCGTGAAGAAGTAAAAGGTGTGTGCGAAATTCTCGGTTTAGATCCGTTGTATTTGGCGAATGAAGGTAAGTTGGTTGTAGTGGTGAAAGGTGATAATGCTGACACTGTTTTATCAGCTATGAAGTCTCACCCAGCAGGAAAAGATGCTTGTATTATCGGTGAAGTTATTTCTTCGCCTCCGGGAATTGTATTATTAAACACTATTTTCGGTGCTGAACGCATTGTTGATATGCTTGTGGGCGATCAGCTACCACGCATTTGTTAAGTTATGATGATGATTTCATAGAATTTATTAAGTTTTTATATAGATATTTGTAGTCAATCGGACTTTTTCACAAAAAGGCTATTGATAGGATTTGTGATAGATAAGCAATCAAAAGTTAGTTTTTTGGTGAATTAAGTAATTTTTTTATTAGTTATACAAGCTTAATGTATAATGCCTACCTAATTTTTTCGGGTGCGTTAACGCAGTGTAACGCACCCTACATCTGATATTAAAAAAGAGCGATCGCTTGAATTTTATGCACGAAATAGGAATTACTCAAAATGTTGTAGCAATTGTAGCTGAATACGCCAATGGTGCAAAAGTGCGACGAGTATTATTAGAAATTGGCAAGCTTTCAGCTATTATGCCTGATGCCGTATCTTTTTGTTTTGATGTTTGTTCTCAAAACACAGTTTTAGAAGGGGCAATATTAGAAATATTGCAAATTCCCGGTTTGGCAAGATGTCGTCAATGTGGTGCAGAAATTCCTTTAGAAAAGCCCTTTGGTGTCTGTAATTGTGGAAGTAAGCAACTAGATTTAATAGCTGGCGAAGAATTAAAAATTAAGGAAATAGAGGTAGATGAAGTATGTGTGTAACTTGCGGCTGTTCTGATGATGCTGAAGCTAAAGTTTCTAATTTGCAAACGGGTACAGTAATGACAATTCAGCCTGAAAGTGAAACCCATCACCATCATACTCATGTGTTACCTGATGGTAAGCTAATTACTCATTCTCACAGTCACGAACCTGTTACTGAAACCCACCACCATCATACTCATGTGTTACCTGATGGCAAGGTAGTTACCCACTCTCATAGTCACGATATTAATGAAGTTTCTCAAATTCATGCCAAAATACATGGCAGAACTATATCTTTAGAACATGAAATTTTATCAAAAAATAATCTTATAGCTGCCGAAAATCGCGGCTGGTTTAAAGGTAGAAATATTCTGGCATTAAATTTAGTCAGTTCTCCGGGTTCGGGAAAAACAACTCTCTTAACTCGCACTATCAATGATTTAAAACAGCAGTTATCTCTTAGTGTAATTGAAGGCGATCAAGAAACTACTAATGATGCGGAAAAAATCAAAGATACGGGCTGCAAAGTTGTTCAAGTAAATACGGGTAGTGGCTGTCATTTAGATGCAGCAATGGTAGAACAAGGTTTGCAACAACTCAATCCACCTTTTAACTCTATAGTGATGATTGAAAATGTTGGCAATCTTGTTTGTCCGGCTTTATTTGATTTAGGAGAACAGGCAAAAGTTGTAATTTTATCGGTGACAGAGGGAGAAGATAAACCGATAAAATATCCCTATATGTTCCGCGCTAGTGAGATAATGATTTTGACAAAAATTGATTTGCTGCCTTATGTCAAGTTCGATGTGCAACGCTGCATAGAATACGCCAAGCAAGTCAATCCGCAAATTCAGATTTTTCAGCTTTCAGCGCAGACTGGAATTGGTTTAGATAATTGGTATGATTGGCTGTCCAAAAAAGCCATTAGCCATTAGCAACATCGTAGAGACGTTCCGCCGGAACGTCTTTACAATATATGTAGCCGGACATAATATAACAGCGTTGTCTCAAAGCCAATCTCGATAAGCTGAGATTTCGTTGACGCTAATTTCAAACGCACCCCCTTTGCCAAATGGAGGATAAACGCGGATGTTAGCGTTACTAGAAAACCGTTCTAATCGATTGCCAAATTGAGGAATGTTGCTGACTATATGCCAGTAAGATACTATGTCAGGACTGTCAATTACCAAGGTCAAACTATCGGCATTTGTGGTGATGTACCAATGACAATTAGATAGTAATGTTCGGGTAATGCGATCGCACGCTTGATAAAAGCATCTGCCAGTAGATTGTTCTAGCTCTTGATGCAGCATTCTATCATGTTTTGTCACCTCTGTTGGCGGTAAATCATCCGCAGGCAGTGAGGGTGGTTTACACATAATTTTGCACCTCCTGGTTGTAGCGAGTCAAACTCTCTAGGTTTTTTTGCAAGTCAAAAGACGAGGGTTTGAGTGCCAGCGTGCCTATATTTAATTCATCCTGAAATTTTTTGATTTTGTCGCGACAAGTTGCCACATCACCAATAATCGAATTCTCAATCAAATAGTCTTCATCAAAACAAATGTTGTCGCGGTCAAATGGTTTGGCTTTTTGATTGAGGCTGCCTTGCATGAGTTGGGCAGAATTCGCTTTCATTTTCAGGCTGTATTTGCGGATAAAAGGCATCGCTTCATTCACCGCTTCATCGTATGTCTTAGCAGCAAAAAAGAAGCGTGCCAGCATAAGATTTTCAGCACCGCTGGAATTTAAGGCACGATATTTGCCAACAGTATTCTTCAATCTATTCAGTGAAAACGGCGGTCCCCCCATCAAACCAAAGGAATGTTTTGCGGCAAAGGCTACCCCGTCATCATCGCCAGTTGCTACAAACACGGGAATTTTCGGTTGCAATGGTTTCGGGTAAATTGTCAACTTTGCACATTGATAATATTGCCCGTTAAAGGTGACATCCCTTTCATATAACAACTGCTGAATCATCGCCATCGCTTCTAACATTTTCGGGCGAGATTCACTCGTTCCTGTAGCAAAATGCTTGTTTTGTTGCGGAAACGGTCCACCTTTGGCGATTCCAAATATTAACCGACCACTACATAAATTATCCAATGTAGCAATATCTTCCGCAACTCGAATCGGGTTATGAAACGCCAGCAACACCGCTCCAGTTCCTAATCGAATTGTGGAAGTAACGCCCGCTAAATGCGCCAGCAAGACTAACATTGATGAACTGATATTCAATTCATTGAAATGATGTTCGCTCACCCAGGCTTCGTTAAAGCCGAGGTATTCGGCATGTTTTACCAGCGCGACTTGTTCAAAAATCGCACGATGGGCATCCTGGCAAGGATTTTCATAATTACAAAACAATCCAGTTTTCATGGCGATCGCTATTATTTCTAAGTTGCGACCCAATGCAAATCTAACCACAAACGTGGATGTGCCTGCTTTAGTTTTGACATCGGATCGCGTAGCAGTCGTGAGGCATTCAAAAACACCACCTGAACTAACCCCATGTTGTCTGCTACTTCTCTAAGTACATCTTTTTTTGCTTGCACATAAGTCAATATTTCCGCAGAGCAATAAATCCCTATGTATTGCAAGCGTTTAGGAGGTCGTCCCCAATAACAGGTGATGACTTTCACATAACAGCCGTCTAACAATTCCCCTAATTGTGGGTAATAGTTTTCCACGACTCTTATGAATTCTTTGGCTAGGATATCTTCAGTAATCATTACAAAACATATTTTTGTAGCGCTCATCACACATGTTAATATAACATATTTAGTGTCAATAAAATTTGACAATAATCCCATTTTTTATTAATGTTTTATAATTACAATTAAACAATAGGAGGTATTGCTCAAAGCATACCTCCTATCAATTTGATATAGCACCCAAGCTTTTTTTAAACTTGCCTTTGACTGGAAAAATCATCAAATGTAGCGCCAATCCAGCCAAGGCAGTTAAATAATTTAAATTGATTGTTTTCGCAAAACATCAGAATTCCCATGTTAAAAATTTCTGATTCAAAGTTTTCACTCATAACAATCATTAATTGTGATTATCGAGCATTACGCTCTGACACCAAAACCTCTGCTACCAATTCTGGCAAATCCATGAGGTCAACATATCCATCTGAACCACGCATAGGAGAGATAAATGTATAGTTTGGGTCACACTCTCCATTGTCGTAAACTTGAATAAACCACCTATCAGGAAATCCGGCGATGCCAAGTTCTACAATGTACCAAGACTCGCCAATCAAACGAGAGTTAAAGATTGTAAACCACTCTCTATTTGGTTCGGAAATGTTCCAATCTGCCATCAGGAACTCTAACGCGATTTGTCCGGCATCTATTGAAGTCAATAGCATTTCTACTCCTTATTTGAAACTTCAGGATACAATCCTAATTCCTTCGCTAGCTCACGCGCAACAAAAAATAAAAACTCGGCACCATCTTGATTTCCTTCGTGAGCAAACATAGTTCCTACTTGCATCATTGTCTGCACCAAGCCACTATCAATTAATTCTGGCTCTTGCTGTAAAACTTCTGGTTCCTGACCGTTAGGACACTTAAGTAGCTTATCAATTAAATTAAAATACAGGTTTTGGCGTTGTTCTTGGGTTTGTTCAGTCATGGTTACTTTTATTGATGCGCGAATTGTTTATTGCTCGATGCTTTGCTGCCAAAGTCTTTCCAACATTTCTATCTGTTCTTGCAAAACCGCAGCTCGATATACAAGATACCTATCGTAGAAAAGAATTCCTAAGCCAACACAAATAGGGAAAAACAAGAAAAACCATTCCAACATAGTGGCAATTTTATATTGCTCAACAGTAGTTAGTATTTCTTGGGCAGGGTTGGGTTTTGTATCTTCTTCCTTAGTAGTTAATAACCTTTGTTGCAGTGCTTCGTCAGCAGTATCTGTACCAATTTGATTAACTGCATAAGTTGAATTCTTTATTTCTAATAATTCGATATGTCGTCCCCAAATTATGCCAAATACTACTACTCCTGGAGAAAGCACTGCTAAAGTTACTAAACAAACTGTGATAATATTTACAATTCGGGATCTCATCTTGACTCTTCGTTGCAAGGCAGTATCTACCCAGCGAGCAAATATTTTTTACGGGTTATACAAGCACTAAGCTTTGGCAAATAAAAGTCTGGCTGAAGCGTGCAAAATATAAATATCCGAAGTAAGAAAGCACTAATGACAGGAATGACGCACATCTTTCCCTTATCTACAACAGGGGGTTAAGAAGTCCCCCCTCGTTCTTTAGGTTTGCACCATCAGAATGTCGGGGGGTAGAGGGGAATCTCTGCGTAAATCCTATAAGTTTTATATCAGTCGTCTCTGCACACAACTATTTATCTGTGTGGATTAAGATTATTAAATTAATTAGATTTGTACTCAAAGCCTGCAATTCTTATCTGATAAGACTTACAAAAATTTTTTGGGGTATGGGTACTAGTATTTTTGGGTTGGGGTACTAGTATTTACCTTCTGGGGGTTCTAGCATTTTTGTACTCAACATCAAACCCTTCCAGGCTTTGATAAAAGACTGTTTTTGAGCTAATTTCACACAAGAGTTCTGTTGTACTCAAAGCAAATCATATTACTTGGTAAATATACACGCAATTAACTTAAAATGAATCAAGAAAACATTAATATAACATGAAATATTTGCGTTTTTTATCTAGAGAATTTGAAAAATCATCTAAACACTACAGAAATAACCTTTATTGATTTATAAAATACTTTGTTAGTAAGCCAGAGTTGTTAAAGCGACGAACAATTCACACTCGCATCACACAACTCAACAGCCAGATTCCCACTCAACCCTTGCCCACTCTAACCAGTCTCAAATATTTTAAGTTTTCTGGGTAAGTTAGAGTATATAATTTATATATGTTTATACATACACTTGCACGCCCAGAGTGCAACTTACATCAACAACTCATTCAAAGAAAGAAATTAGTAAATTCAAATCGTGGCACACATATAGACCACTAACTGTAAGAAAATAAAATGTGTGACACTTTACTAAGTTTAGAATTTTAGGAGTTAATTCGTGCGGATAGCTAAAGACGTAACAGAACTTATTGGACGGACTCCTTTAGTTGCTCTGAATAAGATCCCCCAAGCTGAAGGATGTGTAGCCCGAATCGTCGCGAAGCTGGAAGGAATGAACCCAGCGGCTTCAGTCAAAGACCGCATCGGCATCAGCATGGTGCAGCAGGCAGAAACAACAGGCTGGATTACGCCAGGAAAAACCATTTTAGTTGAGCCGACCTCTGGTAATACCGGGATTGCACTCGCAATGGTGGCAGCAGCGCGTGGCTACAGTTTGATTTTAACGATGCCAGAAACGATGAGTTTAGAAAGACGCGCCATGCTACGCGCTTATGGTGCTTCTTTGGAGTTAACTCCAGGGGCAGAAGGAATGCGAGGCGCAATTCGCAAAGCGGAGGAAATTGTCGCTAAAACTCCTAATGCTTTTATGCTGCAACAGTTCCGCAACCCAGCAAATCCAAAAATTCACCAAGAAACTACCGCCGAAGAAATTTGGGAAGATACAGACGGGGAAGTGGATATTCTCATTGCTGGGGTAGGTACTGGTGGGACAATAACTGGAGTTGCCGAAGTAATTAAAAAGCGCAAGCCAAGTTTTCAGGCGATCGCTGTTGAACCCAGCAATAGCCCCGTCCTCTCTGGTGGTGAACCAGGACCGCATAAAATTCAAGGCATTGGTGCCGGATTTGTCCCAACCATTCTCCGTACCGAACTGATTGACGAAGTGATTAAAGTCAGCGACGATCAGGCGATGGCTTATGGACGGCGTTTGGCGAAAGAAGAAGGATTGTTATCTGGTATATCCTCTGGTGCTGCTTTATATGCAGCAATTCAAGTCGCTAAACGCCCAGAAAACGCCGATCGCTTAATCGTCATGATTCAGCCTTCCTTTGGCGAACGCTACCTCAGCACCCCGATGTTCCAAAACTTGGAAGTCGAAGCTACGGCTGTGCGTTAGGGAGACAGGGGGGGAGGGGGGACAAGGGGGACAAGGGGGACAAGGGGGACAAGGGGACAAGGAGACAAGGGGACAAGGGGACAATTCTTTCTCCCCATCTCCTTGTCTCCCCATCCCCCACTCCCCCCCTCTTTCTAATGCTTGCACTTACCTTGCTGATGGTGTTCGCGATCGTGACCGTGGGCACAGCCTTGTAGGTCTTGGTTCATGAGTTTTTCGCTCATTTCTTGGAGGGATTCATCCGCAGCGGTTAAACCAATCCAAGCATTGATTTTTTCCACATCGAAACCGGCTTCACGGCGATCGCCTACTTGAATCAAGGGACGCCGAATTAACAGCGGATCGCGCAGCATCAATATTAAGGCAGTTTGTGCGTCTAATTTTTCTGGATCTACCTCACCGGATTTTACCGCTGGGGCGGCGCGGTTTATCCACTCAACCACAGGGCGATCGCCAAAAAATGAGCGCAAACGCTCAACTGTCCAAGGTTCAGTTAACAGATTATACGGCACAACTTCATGACCGGCGGCTGTCAGCAGAGTTTTTTGTTTAGTATTGTTTTTGCAGCCTGGTTTTTCATAGAAAATTACTCTTGCCATTGAATTATCTCCTTAATAATTAGATAGATTAGGACTTACGCATTCTCTTTTGGTCTGTTGATGTTCTTGGCAGTTCGTTCAAGCCATTATCAAAGAATGCATTACGTAAGTGATATGGATATAGCAATCCTATCTAATGAGTGAAAAAAGACTTTTGAGAAACGAACCGCAGAGGCACAGAGAGAACAGAGAAAGAGGAAGAGAGAGTTTTACGCTCTTATTTGGGATTGCTATATAAACAAAAATCAGTTTAATAGATAGTTACTACCCCAGTAAAATTTTAATTAATATAATTAAATATTTGTCAGAAATAGTTATTAATATATATTAATTAAAACTTTTTCGCAGTTTGACTACTTCTGTCAAACTCAAACCTTTCCTTGGGGTCAGTTTCGCCATAAATATTAAAAGTAACAGTTGGTTCATCACCTACCGCTTCTACACTATGAATTGCATCGGGAGTAAAGCTTATAATATCTCCTGGTTCTAAAGTTATGTCGCCTGTAGTTTCAATTTTATCTGGAAATTCTGCACTAGGACTGCGTTGCCAACAAGTAGTTTTTTCCTGTCCTTTTAATACCGCTACTACTCCCCAAGTTCCGTGGTTGTGAATTGATGATTTTATTCCTGGTAAAAATGTTACCACTTGCACTGTTAAAGGAAAACCTAACTCATCATACAGTAGTAAAACAGAAGTTCCAGTTTCTGGAGAAGGTTGTAATTTTTGACTTTGCACCCAATAGGAATTAGTAATCAATCGCCTTACCAGCATCCGAATTTCTGGAAGGCGACTCGATTCGTCGTCAACGTTATTAAGAACATCTTCTACCTCAGTTATAAACCGATACAGGCGATAATTATCTCTTAATAAATCCCATTCTCTAGCTGATTTACATGCTTGATATTTACCGTCTCCAGTTACAAGCCAATCTCTATTTTTCATAATTTTCAGTATTTGAAGATAGGTTGTGTTTTGTAGTAAGCGCTTTAGCGCTAAAGCGCTTACTACGAAGATAATTATTCTTCATCTTCTTCCGCTGGGCGTGTCAAAATATCAAGTATAAGTCCCCCACCAAATTCTTTTTTATCATCAACTTCTTTGACTCTGGCACTTATTTCTTTAGCTTGTTCTATCTCTCCCAGCTTTGCTAATACTAATCCAGAAGCGGCGTAAGCGGTTAAATATAGCCTAATTGAGGGGTTATCTTTGCGACTAACTAATATTGGCTTTAATTGTTGCCAATCATCAGGTAGATTTTCGTGATTATGAATTTTATTTATAACTTTGACTGCCATTTGCAGTGCTAGTAGATAATTATTTTTATAGTAAAAATATCTATATGCGGCGATTAACACATCTATATTATCTTGTGTTTTAGCTAAAGCTTGCTGCATATACTTTTCTGATTCGGCGGTATTTTCCCAGCTTTTAGCGGCTAATATCAATAAATTCTTGATATCTTCTGGAACTTGAAACCATGAGAATGTTTTTGAGTCAGCTTTCATAAAAATCTCCTTGATGGGGAATGGGGAGTAGGGAGTAGGGAATAGGGAATAAAGAAGTTTTGAATTTTCACCACTGCCCACTCCCCACTCCCTTCCCTTTATTTAAACAAGGTGAGAATGTACAGCAGGGAGAATAAAACAATCCAGATGATGTCTACGAAGTGCCAGTATATTTCTGCCATTTCAATACCAACGTGCTTGGTAGCAGAATAGTGACCGGGACGACGCGATCGCCACAATACACCTAAAATTAATAACAGTCCCACAAATACGTGCAAACCGTGGAATCCTGTCATTAAATAAAAACAGTTGGAAAATACGTTGGTCGTCATGCCGTATCCTAAAGTTAGATACTCAACAACCTGACCAAGTAAGAAAACTGCTCCCATAATTGCAGTGATGGTATACCACCGCTGCATTCCTTTGACATCATTCCTTTTAATTGCTGCGTCACCAAAATGAATGACGAAACTACTAGAAACGAGAATGATAGTGTTAATTGTCGGCAATAAAAGCTCTACTTCGGTGTTTTCTGGGGGCCAAACTGACGTTATTCCTCGAAAGAACAAATAAGCCGCAAAAAAGCCGCCAAACATTAAAGATTCAGAAGCAAGAAAGGTCAATAATCCTAATACTCGCAAATCTTGATGTTCGCTGTGTTCTGCGTGATGTTCTGCATTTGATGTTGCGATCGCCATATTGTTGCAGCTTGAATAAATGTCCAAAAAGAAATCGTAATAAGCGCTATAAGCGCTTACTACGAACTAACTAAGCACTAACTTCCGTCGCAGTAGATGGCGGCAGTTCAGCGCTATGATTATCGATGCCGTAGTCGTAGGGACCGTGAGTGACAACGGGCAATACTTCCCAGTTTTCAACTATTGGTGGTGAACTGGTTGTCCATTCTAAAGTCAAAGCTTGCCAAGGATTATCACCGGCTTTTGGTCCAGCAATCCAACTCCAAATGACGTTGATGGTGAAGGGAATCACTGAAGCTGCCAATACAAAAGCACCAACAGTACAAATCTGATTCAGGCTGATAAATTGCGGATCGTACATGGCAACTCTTCGAGGCATTCCTTGCAAACCCAACTCGTGCATCGGCAAAAATGTCAAATTAGTGCCAATGAAGGTGAGGACGAAGTGAATGCGACCCCAAGTTTCATTCATCATCCGTCCGGTCATTTTCGGGAACCAATGGTAAATGCCGGCGTAGATGCCAAATACGGAACCGCCAAACAATACATAGTGGAAGTGCGCCACTACATAATATGTGTCGTGGACGTGAACATCAAAGGGGGCTGTTCCCATCGTTACACCGCTTAAGCCACCCATGACAAACATGGATAGCAAGCCAATAGCAAATAGCATGGCGCTGGTGAAGCGAATTTTACCACCCCAAAGGGTAGCAACCCAACCGAAAATCTTCACGCCGGTGGGAACAGCCACAATGAGGGTGGAGATGGTGAAGAACATCCGCATCCAACCGGGTGTACCGCTGGTAAACATGTGGTGTACCCAGACGAACAAACCGACAACGCAGATGGCTACGCTGGAATAGGCGATCGCCTTATACCCAAAAATCGGTTTGCGAGCGTGTACGGGTATCACTTCGGACATAATGCCGAAAATTGGCAGAATCATCAAATAAACTGCCGGGTGCGAATAAAACCAGAACAAATGTTGGTAAATTACCACATTACCGCCAGCATCTGGTTTAAAGAAGGAAGTACCAAAGTTGATGTCAAACAACAACAGCACCAAACCAGCTGCTAACACGGGTGTCGAAAGAAGCGCCAAAATAGCAGTTGCTAAAGTCGCCCAGCAAAATAAGGGAACTTGATCCCATTTCATGCTAGGGACTTTCATTTTCAGGATGGTGATGACAAAGTTCACCGAACCCAAAATTGAGGAAGTTCCCACCAAGACGATCGCTAAAATCCACATCGATTGTGCGGTGTTAGCGGTAACTAAACTTAATGGTGGGTAAGCAGTCCAGCCAGATTGCGAACCGCCAAAAAAGAAACTACCAAGCAGTAATGCACCTGCTGGTGGATTCAACCAAAAGGCGATCGCATTCAACTTCGGGAAAGCCATATCTCTAGCACCAACCATCAACGGCACCAGATAATTACCAAATCCCCCAATTGCACTCGGTACAATCCACAGAAAAATCATGATTGTTCCATGATTCGTCATGAAAGCGTTGTACAAATTCGGGTCGAGGAGGTCTGCATCCGGTGTCGCTAATTCTGCACGCATAGCAACAGCCATCAGTCCCCCAATCAGATAGAAGACAAATGCTGTAACTAAATATTGGATGCCAATAACTTTATGGTCAACATTAAACGTGAAGTAGTCATACCATTTCCACGCTTGAGGATGGATCGTATGGGCACTCACCAATTGAGTTTTATTGTCTTCGTGTGGAGTATTCGGTGGAAATTCTACTTGCGTCATATTTTTTCCTTTGTCCAACCGCTTCGCGAAGTCACGCATTCCATAGTCCAAAGTCCACAGTCCACAGTCCAAGATGTTTTGACTCTTGACTCTTGACCATTGACTCTTGACTCTTGACTCTTGACCATTGACTCTTGACTCTTGACTAATGACTCATAGACTCTAGAGTTAGTGAACTAATCCCCATATCATGAGCGTAGGGAGCAAGAAACTCTGAAGTTGATAACTCAGCTGGCTTGACTGCAACAGCTTGATTGAGTTCTTGGTTTTGAGCAATTTTGTTTTCTGTCAGCCAGCTATCATACTCTTCTGGTGTTTCCACAATTACAGAAGATCGCATTGAACCGTGATAGCCACCGCATAATTCTGTACAAACTATCGGATATGTACCCGGTTTAGTAGCGACGAATCGCAATTGAGTAGGGATACCGGGAATTGCGTCTTGCTTCAATCTAAATTGCGGTACCCAGAATGAGTGGATAACATCTGTTGCGGACAAGTTGATTTGTACGTCGGCACCAACTGGAACGTGTAATTCTCCAGAATTAACGCCACTTTCGGGATAGTTAAATAACCAAGCAAACTGCATCCCGGTGACATCAACAACTAAGTCGGCAACTTTGCCTTGTTCAGCCGGAGTTCCACCAATGCCAATTTTCCGCGCACCTGCTGGGGGTACTGGTACTTCCAATTCCGTTGTTGAGGCGTCACTCAATGTAGCTGCGATCGCGCTTCCCGGCATCTGAGCAACATGAGATGGAGAATGGCTCATAGCCATCATATGTCCGGGTGCTTCAATTCCACCCATGCGCGTAAACACATCAACACTGTATATTCCCAAGCAAAGGACAATGATTGATGGAACTGCCGTCCAAAAAACTTCTAAAGGAAGATTGCCCTCAATATGGACACCATCGGTATCATCACCTTTACGGCGACGATATTTAACTGCAAAAATTAAGATGGTTCCTTCTACTACCAAAAAGAGAGCGATCGCAATGCTGAACATGATGTTGAAAAACCCGTCCACCAAAGGCGCTTGTGCTGAAGCTTGCACCGGCAGTAAACTATGGTTTTGACCAAGCCAGATGCTTAAAACTGTGACGAATGCCCCAGCAACTAAAGTTAATAATGAAACAGGAATTTCTTGCATACATACCTGCTGTGTACAACATCGTGTTTGTGTGATTTTCTTTCTTTTTACCCCAGGATTCATATCCTGTATTGATGTATATCCTAGGCAGGAAAGAAAATAGTTTTCTCGCTTGTGAGAGCATCACAACAAGCAGATTTTTTTGCTTTCACCTATATATTTTCTCTGTTTATTATAGAGAATCCGGGAAAAATCTCTATATTTCTTAATATATTTTGTCCGGCAAAGCTACAACTAAATTTTTGCTTATAGTTAACTATAAGCATTTACCAATCAAGTTTCATGATGAAGCATAAAAGAAAAAAAGCCAAAAGCATCACCACCGATCTAGGCTATATTAGCAGCAAGTTTAAATTTGTTAATAGCTGACATTTTTCGATTTCTAGATTGTTTTACTGGTAACTTTTTGCGTACCGATAAATATTCAGCATTCCCCTTTTGGGTTGGTCGAGTACTAGATAGGTGGTCGCTTGCCTTTCGGCAAGCGCATTTTCCGGCAATAGCGCTTGAAAAAAGCGCATAAACCTTAATTTACTAAGGCAACATGGGTGTAGCAATTCTTTGGACAAATTCTTGCACAAGCCTCACAACCAACACAGTTTTCTGGATTAGCCACTGTCATTATTTTCCGTTCGATTTCATCATCATCTTCATCTTCTACAAGTTCGCCTTCTTCGTTTAGCGCTGCCAAAGATAGTACATTATGCCCGCAAATTTTAAAGCATCTGCCACAGCCAATGCACTTTTCTTGATCGATATCTTGAGCAAATTTAGGTGTCCAAGTTTTACCGCCAAATGTCAAGCCTGTTAGTTGTGCCATGAATCTACCTCAGCAATTTTGCTTACTAATCTATCTGGACTCTTATTCTCATCCTAACTTAATCTTAATTAGCTGGCTTTATTATTCACAAATGATTATTTTCTCTATCAATTTTTGATGACTTTAACTTAATATTTTGAGTTTTTTAAGTTATTTGAAACTTTCTAATTGAAAGTTTTTACCAATAATTTAAATTAGACGTTGACTGATATCATGCTTATATCGCCTGATTCTGCTGATTTGGGGTGAGACGCAAGATTTATCAGAACAGTCGATTGCTGAAGACTGAAATTCCTTGTTTACTGACAAATAGAAAGAAATAACTGATGTTTAATTTGATAATTTTTGGTAAACTTTGTCTGACTGATGATAGTGTTTGTAGAGAAATATGCGTTACCAACTACAAATAATAAATAGTGTTTAGATATACATAATTGCTTTTTTATTAGCTTATGTATATCCGGAATCTATATTGGGCAAAGTAAATGATGTGAAATTTACTTTTTAAGCGATCGCCTACATAACTAAATACAAGCTCAATATCATATTTTTGATTATTTACCTCAATTCAACATATTGATTTTGTCATTAATAACTGTAAATTAGCTAACAAAATAATTACTAAATTTAATTATTAATAATATTAATAAGCACGGTACAACCTCTGGCTAAAAAGCTAAATGTTCGTTAATAACAATTATGAATTTTTATTATGTTCAACAAGTAAATGTTTATATATATCCGATAATGTAAGATATTAAAAAATATTTCTCAGATCCGAAGTGAACAACGTTATCTTAAGATTAGTGAAATATATATTTAATAAATAAGTAATATTAGGCTTTAGTTAAAAGCTTTTATAGCATTCAGTTGGATGCAAAGTACTTAATATGGATGTTCCTTGATTAATTTCGCAAGAAAATAATATTCTTGCAGTCGAAATATTGTGGTGGTGAGTATTAAAGAAAGTAAATACATCCATTCTGAGACTTGAGCCAGATATCGAGAGCGAGTAGAGTGGCAATTGCCGTATGCCTTATACAATTCCTAACAACAGTTGCGTTGGATGTGATAACTGCCGTCCTCAATGTCCTACAGGTGCGATCAAAATAGAGAACGATGAATATTGGATCGACCCTTGTCTTTGTAACAATTGCGAAGGTTATTACCCCGAACCGCAATGTGTAATCGCTTGTCCTACAAAATCACCGATTCCTTGGCAAGCGAAAAAGGGAAGATGCAAAGTTGAACCTAGAGATGCCACAAGTTCAGATTTATTTGCCAATGGGAAGAGTAATCCGTTTGCATCAGCGATCGTCATTTGGGAAGCTTGCAACGTGTTGGCACAGCGAACATCTTTACCTTGGCAAATCGATGAACAGGGTTTCTTATGTTATGGGAGACAAGTTAACCAAGGTAAGGGAGCGATCGCATTTCACATTACCGATCCATTTAAAGTAAGTGAAAAAGCAACAGAGTTACAGGCAATTGAAGCACTTGATATCAGAGCTGCTTGCATCCATTTAATTTTTGCTGCTTATGCTACAGCTTCCGAGCAACCTTGGGAGCAAGAGTTTGCGATCGACGATCGCCAAATCGAGAAATATTTAGGATTAGAGAAACGCAAAGACTTGAGTAAAAACGCCAAACTCGCTCTCATGAAAAATATTGTACTGCAAGCTTGCTCGCTGATAACCACCATTGACTGGCCCCAACAAGGTCGAATCAAAGGTTTTTCAGTTACAGGCAGTCGCTTGTGGCACATAGTAGACATTCAGCACTATTTTCAAGAAGATAATCTGGGGTGTAAATATCTAGTCGGGCTAACTTTTAAAGTCAAAGCTGGCATTTGGACGCGGTATTTCTTAAATAAACAAGGATGCAAAGAGCGAACTGCATTTTATCAATATCGCAGTCTGCCCAAATCTTTGTTAAGCACAATCATGAGCATTTGGCAACAACATGAAGGTGCAGCGCGATTAATGCTATGGCTGCTATTTAAAACTAAAATGGGCACTTCCCAACGCATCACCGTTCCCACCTTGGTGAAAGTTGCTTACGGTGAGGAAAAAGTCAACCACGCAACCAGACATCGAGAAGAACGCAAACGACTGCTGCGAACTTTTGAAAGTGATTTGGAAATTCTCCATCATTATGGAATCAAAGCAGTTTTCGACCCGATTACCTATCCACCAGAAATTCAACCTTTGTGGGCAAAGTTAATTGATATTCCCGAAGATCCAGAAGAAGCATTAGAATTTTGGACTACTGACGGTGGTGCTGACACTCGCTTGACAGACACAGGTCCGCGTGGTAAGTGGAATTTGCTGATGAACGCTCGAATTTTGTCGTTTGAACTACCTCCAGAATGGGAACAGCCAATCCCGAAATCTCAGAAAAATCAGCGACAAACTCGAAGCACCAGAAAAAAGATAAAAACCACTGGCGATTTGCTTGGGGAACAGATTTTACAAGCACGAAAAAATCTGAATCTCTCCCAAAGAGAATTAGCAAAGTTGACAGGTAAAAGCCAAAGCTGGATTCGAGATGTCGAAAATGGTCGCTTAAAAGCGAAGTCAGAAGACCAAGCGGTGTTAAGGAAAGTGTTGAATATGGGGTAATAGCAATGTAATTCATAATTAATAATTAATAATTCATAATTTCAATCAGTGTCAGCTTGAATCCACTTAAAAAGTTGACAATTGAATTTTTCATGAGCGTGTTCGCGCTTTACCCATTTTTTATGAATTATGAATTATGAATTAATAATTATATTGTCACCTTTAACCACCCAAAAATATCACCTACCGTCAACTGTAACCCCTGACAGAACTCTGGCACCGGCAAAACACCATCAACTTCTTCAAAAGGTAAAGGTTGTCGTCCCGCAGGATAAACAGCAATGAATCGCTCATCAGGGTCAATTAACCAACCCATTTGAGTTCCGTGGTTGAGAGCGTGTAAGATTTTTTTTGTAACTTTTGTATGGCTTTGTTCTGGGGAAAGAATTTCGATTATCCAGTCGGGTGCTACAGTAAATGTATTGGCAATATCACCATTTTCGTCTATAGGAAGCCTTGCCCAAGAGAATACAGCGACATCGGGAACTATAGAACGTCCTCCAAAAGTGCAACGTAATTCTGGAAAAGCCCAACCAATTTTTTGTACTTTTATAACAGAATTGATTGTGGGACAGAGTTCTCCTTGAATAGTGCTATGTTTTCCTTGAGGCATGGGTTTTTGAATGATTTGACCGTCGATGTATTCTAAGCTTGGCTTAGTTTCTGATAGTGCGAGAAATTCTTCTAGGGTCAATACTTTATTTGCTGCTTCTACCATTGTTATCCTAGCCTCAACTTCTGATAATTTTTTTACCTCCTTTTGCTCCAGCCAAGCAGGGACGTGAAGTTAGTGAAGAGAAATCCAGCTTTCTCTTTCAATGCCAAGGTTCCAGTCGTTCCTTTCTTTAAGGCAGAAATGCGATCGCCTAAATACTGTAATCGTTTCTTGCCCGATCGCATTACATCATCAGAACTTTTGCTCCTCTGAATAAGTTATCTGCTTGTAGACGAAACATTATTCAAGCGATCGCGAATTGCGGTTAATTGTTCAGTATTATTCACTGGCGATCGCGGTGCTGGTAATTCTGTATTGGGCCAATTAAGTAAATCATTACACGGACATAATTCAGGTGGCATTCCCAAGCTTCGCACGGGTACTGGCATGGTACAACGACTGCAATGGCTCATTTCCCAACTCGGTGTCAGCAGTTCGTCAATAGTTTCTTGCGTACCCTCTAAGTAACACTCACCTGTTTCTGGTGAGATAATTTGCTGCCATGTCGTTTCAAATTCGTCACTATAGCGATCGCCTTGAATTACTGGTTGCGGCAACAGACTTGCCGAACCATTATTTATCATCACCTTTTTGCCTAACTGAAACCAGTAGGCGAGGTATTGTTTTACTTCGTGTTTGGTTGCCATACCACAATATTAAGCTTGCGACATCAAATTTCTAATTTGGAATACTTAATTTTAAATTAAGATTTTGGTGGTAACGGGGAACCAAGAACACTGAGATTAAGAACATGACCACCAGTAACTAAATAAACAGCTTCGCAAACCGTAGCCAACTGGCGGATTAAAGAACCAAGGCGATCGCGAAAATTTCTCCCAACCGGATAAGCCGGCACTACACCCCAACCTGTTTCTTCCGCCACAAATATCATATCAGCCGCAACCAAATCCACCGTTTCTAACAATTCTGCAACCGTGTTTTCCCAGATTGCATCCTCCTGAGAGAGTAGATTAGCTACCCAAGTTCCCAAAGAATCTACCAACAGACAGATATTTGGTTGAGCATCCGCAAGAGTAGCGGATAATTCTATCGGTACTTCCAGCGTTACCCAATCTTCAAGACGGCGTTTTTGGTGTTGGGCAATGCGTTGATTCCACTCTGCGTCCGCTGAGTTTTGCGTGGCAGTGGCGATGTAAACAACTTGTTTCTCTGACTGCATTGCGAGAATTTCTGCCCATTCACTTTTACCAGATCGTGCAGGTCCGGTTACGAGGATGACTTTACCCAAAGCTTTTTCCTTAGTATCTTTAATTAATAGTGGTGGCAATTTCTTACTTTGAATTTTTTCACAACCAAAGTGGGATTTTTGGTACTAAATAACTTTTAAGAGATAAAATTAGCACCAGCATTATTTAATGCCACTCGTGGCGAAAAAAGAAAAATCCCATTGAGACACTTCTCAATCATTAGAACACCACTGGGGACAGGATAAGTTAGGTAATTTTTTATGAAAGCAGGCTTAAAACGCATTGAGGCAACTCTACACGATTTGGGAACTAACGGCACAGCCTCAGCCGAAGCTAGTTCTACAAAGCAGTCTTTCTCTTTTCGGATCAGCGTTGGAAGTAGCGAAGCTACAGCAGATGCTGTTTCATCAAAAGAAGGTCTTCGCGAAGCAGACGCACCTGAGTTTGGTACAGAATTTGAGAATCATTCTTATCATCATAACTCAGTGCAAACCTTTCCCACACAAGACAGCGATGGCAGATCGCCGGCACTACCCAAATTCAAAACTCCCAGCTTCACAAGCCATCGCAACGCAGCTAATCCCGCATTAGCACTTAATTTGTTGCAAGAAATTCAAGAAAGCGTTTCGCTTTGGCAAAAAGAATTGCAAAATATTGTCAAACAAATTCAAGATATTTACATAGAAGGTCCGATTGTCAATGGCTGGTTAGAGTCCCAGGCACGAGAAAGCGAACCTGGGGGAACCGCAACCCTGCGTCATGCGGAAGTCGATCGCCTGATGGATTATGTAGAAGAAATTTGCGCGGCTCAAGAAAACGTATCGTATCAATCAGCGCGTACAGGCTACCGTCTTTGCGGTTTAGATTCCTCCGGTCAAGTGTGGTCGCGTCCATGTCCACCCGATCAAGTGCCGATTGTCAGTATGGCGATCGCTCGTTACCAAAAGTTACGCCAACTCCTAGGACGCAAGCAATATCTAGAAACTAGGCTTAGTCAATTAGCGGAAACTCTGGTAGTTTTACACAGTCATATTCAACAAGCATGAACTTTTAACGATTATTTCCGAAAAAACTCGGTTGGTGAGTCAGGAATTTTTGGTATAGATTTAGCGATAAGGAGACAAGGGGACTCCTTGGAGACACGGGGACAAGGGGACAGGAAAAATCACTCTTGAATGCGTGACTTTTGACTCTTGACAAATCCAAAATCAACTTTATGCCAGATCCGCAAATCTCTGCCATTATCTGTACTCACAATCGAGACACCTATTTAGGTGCTGCTATAGATAGCCTTTTGGCGCAATTTGCCGCTGGCTTTGAGGTGGTGGTAGTCGATAATAACTCAAGCGATCGCACGCGCGAAGTTGTAGAACAAAGGTTATCCGATCCGCGTTTGAAGTACGTCTTTGAACCGGTGCTTGGTTTATCTGTCGCTCGCAACACTGGTGCAAAAGAATCTAGGGGGGAAATTCTCGCTTATTTGGATGACGATGCGGTTGCAAGCTCGCGCTGGTTGCAAATATTATATTCTGCCTATGAAAATAACTCTAAGATCGCGATCGCAGGTGGCAAAGTCACTTTATTATGGCCCCCAGGAATCCAACAACCACGTTGGCTATCTCCCGGACTAGCTGCCAATTTGGGAGCATACGACTTAGGGGACAGCATCGTTTACATCGAGCAGCCCGGTTTAACTCCCAGAGGCTTAAATTACTCGATACGCCGCAGCTTTCTCAACGAAATTGGCGGTTTTGACCCTAATCTCGGTCGAGTCGGCAAAAACTTATTATCTAATGAAGAACTGCAAATGACAGAACTTGCCCTTCAACGCGGTTGGCAAGTTGCTTATCTTCCCGATGCTCTAGTTGCTCACAATGTCGCTCCAGAACGCCTCAACCGCTCCTGGTTTTTAAACCGAGGCTGGTGGCAAGGTATCAGTGAGTGCTATCGAGAACAACTTGCCGGTAAAGCCGGTATCGGTCAATTGCAGCGCGGCAGCGAAAGGTTTTTACGCGGCTTGTATAAATCATTGCAACATTTAAGTGACCCAGCAGAACGCTTTGACAAACTTGTGTATGCCTACGGTCAGATTGGTTACTTAAATGCCGCTATTCAGGGTCTTTTATCATCAAATAACAAATAGAAATAACTACTTAATATGTCAGCAAAAATACCAGTTTCCGTATTAATTCCCGCAAAAAACGAACAAGCAAATTTACCAGCTTGCCTCGCTAGCGTCGCTGTTGCCGATGAAGTGTTTGTTGTAGACTCTCAAAGTACCGATAAAAGCGAGGAAATTATTAAAAGTTACGGTGCAAACCTCGTGCAGTTCCACTTTAATGGACGCTGGCCCAAAAAGAAAAATTGGTCTTTAGAAAATCTACCTTTCCGTAATGAATGGGTGCTAATTGTCGATTGCGATGAGCGCATCACCCCCGAACTTTGGGATGAAATTGCTCAAGCAATTCAAAATGATGAACACGATGGTTATTACCTCAACCGCCGCGTATTTTTCTTAGGTAAATGGATTCGCCACGGTGGTAAATATCCTGATTGGAACCTGCGTTTATTTAAACACGCCAAAGGTCGCTACGAAAATCTCAACACTGAGGATATTCCCAACACTGGCGATAATGAAGTTCACGAACACGTTATTTTACCGGGGAAAGTCGGCTATCTGAAAAACGATATGCTTCATGAAGACTTCCGCGACTTGTTCCACTGGTTAGAAAGACATAACCGCTATTCCAACTGGGAAGCGCGTGTTTATTTCAACATTCTCACAGGTAAAGATGACAGCGGCACTATTGGCGCAAATTTATTTGGTGATGCAGTGCAACGCAAGCGCTTTTTGAAAAAAGTTTGGGTACGTTTGCCATTTAAACCATTTTTGCGGTTTATTTTGTTCTACATTATTCAGCGCGGCTTTTTGGATGGCAAAGCTGGATATACCTACGCCCGCTTGCTGAGTCAATATGAATACCAAATTGGAGTGAAACTCTACGAGTTACGTAGTTGTGGCGGGCAACTAAATACTACCAGCACCCCCAAATCGGCAGCACCATCCCTCACGCAAGAAATTCAACAAACGGCAACGTAGAAGATGGGGAATGGGGAATGGGGAATGGGGAATGGGGAATGGGTAATGGGTAATGGACTTTTCTCATTCCCAATTCCCAATTTTCAATTCCCAATTCCCAATTTTCAATTCCCAATTCCCCATTACCCATTACCCATTACCAATTCCCAATTCAAAATTTGATGTCCCAGTTGAATGTGAGTAAACAACCGTCGGTAGTTGATGCAGAACCTTTTGTAGATTTACGCAAGTATGACCAATCCTGGTTCGATCGGGGTCGTCCGGGTTGGTATATTTTATTTTGGTGGTTTGTACAAGCGATCGCCTTTCCACTGACTCCTCAGCCCCTCAGTAATCTCCGTTGCGCTATACTCCGGCTGTTTGGGGCAAAAGTCGGCAAAGGTGTATTAATTCGCCCTACCGCCCGCTTCACTTACCCCTGGAAAATCAGTATTGGCGATTATAGCTGGATTGGTGATGATGTCGTTTTATACAGTCTTGATGAAATCCACATCGGCTCACACTGCGTAATTTCCCAGAAAAGTTATCTATGTACTGGTACTCATGACATCAAAGATCCAGCCTTTGGACTGAAAACAGCAATTATCACCATTGGTAATGGCGCATGGGTAACAACAGATTGTTTTGTTGCCCCAGGAGTGACAATTGGCGCTAACGCCGTAATCGGCGCTCGTAGCACTGTTTTAAGTGACATACCCGCAGGACAAGTAGCTTGGGGAAATCCCTGCCGTCCGAGGTATCCCAGGCAGAAGTGAGTAGATTTGAGAAGTTGAAGCCACTGCTCCAACTTCTTTCTACTAATTTACACATATTTGAGAAATCAAATTCCGTAACCATATGTGCCCTTGGTCGCGGTCATTTTTGTTATGCCACAGTATATCTACGGAAAAACCAGTCATTTCAAATGGTAGTGGGGAAGCATATAATTGCCAAACTTCCACAAATGTTTTGACTAGCTGTGCAGGCAGAGTTGCAATCAAATTTGTATTTACCAAAATAAACGGTACAATCAGAAAGTTGGGTACAGACATGGCAACATTTCGGCTTAGGTTTTGAAGAGCCAAAGCCTTATCTACCAAGCCCACCATATCTTCTTTGGGAGATACAAGCAGGTGAGAAGCTGCGATATACTCCTCTAGAGCGATCGCTTTCTGGAAAAGAAATTTTTCTGCAAACAAACAGACAAAATGCTCTTGGTAAAGTAATTGTCGAGTATGCCACGCTTGAAATTGTGGACAATGCCCGATCGCCAAATCAATTTCGTCAGCATCAAGTAGTTTAGGCGATCGCATCCAATTAGTTGAGCGTACCTGAATTTTCACCTTTGGAGCAAGTATTTCAAGTTGTTTCAATAATTTTGGTAAAAATACTAGCTCTGAGTAATCATCCATACCAAGTCTGAAGATGCGATCGCTCTGTTTGGGGATAAATTGCGACTCGCTGTAAATAGCTGTTTGGACTTGCAACAACACCTCATGGATAAATTCAGCTAACTCAATTGCCTTTGGTGTCGGTGTCATCCCCTTAGATGTCTTGATAAACAAATCATCTTTAAATAGTTTCCGCAGTCGAGAAAGGGCGTTGCTGGTTGCTGGTTGCGACAGCCCAATTTTTTCGGCAGCGCGGGTAAGGTGCTGGGAAGTCATCAACGCATCGAATACAACCAGCAAGTTGAGGTCTACCCCTGCAAGATTGAAATGATGAATGACACTCATATTATTAATAGATTGGACAAATAATTATAATCTTGCGAGTATGGATATAGGAAAGGTTGAGACATAAAAACAAACCTTTACCAATACATATTTTTTAGTAATTTCACAGATTAATATTTAAGGGAATGTAACCATGCTTACTAATGAAAAGCCAAGTGCGAATATTCCTGCTGCGCTGTTTGCTAGCTACATCCAGAAAGACGGCATCAAATTATCGGCAGAAGACAAACTCGAACTAATTGAAAAAACTCAATTATTCGAGCTTGCATTAGATTCACGTCATTTTGATGTCATTGAAGCGTTTGTCACAGACAATTTTATTTATGACCATGCCCTAGCATATCGTGAAGGTAAAAAAGCACACACAGAATTTTGGCAAGCAAACCAGGCAGTTTTGCTAAATGGTATCCGCCATCAACCAGTAAATATTATTGTCTATGGTGAAACAGATGAAACAGCAACCTCAGTTAGCTACTTAAATGTGTTGAAATTTGCTGATACCTCTGAATTACCAGTATCAGACAATCCTCAGCTAATTGCACACGGAATTCAAGTCATGAATTTCCGTAAAGAAAACGAATGGAAGCTTGCACGCTTAACCATTGACCAAATGGCTGTTTCCCAAGTTTTCCCGATTGATGATGCTACACGGCATTACTTCGCAGCCAAAGCGAGTGAGCGTAACCAAATCCGCCAACCACTTTTTTAAGCTGATGATTTGACGGCAATTTTACAGATAAGGAGTTTAGTAATGAAAATTGGCATCATCGGAGCAGGACAAATCGGTGGGACGCTTGCATTCATCTTGGGCACACGCTGGTCATCAAGTGATGGTCAGCAACTCCGGCAATCTCTCAAAACTAGAACCGTTAGTTGCTGAAATGGGTGTTAATGGCTCATCAGGTCAAGCGGATGAAGTTGTAGAGTTTGCAGACGTAATTTTGTTCTCTGTGCTTTGGAGAAAGATGGAACAAGTGCTCAACGGTCTGGGTTCACTCGAAGGCAAAATTGTAATTGATACTATGAATCCGCTCACAACGACTGAGACCATCGTCGGTACTGCACCAGGAGAACACATTTTTGAGATCCCACAAGCCGGCTCTACTTCCGAAGAGCTACAAAAACGATTGGTGGGTGCGCGGATTGTCAAAGCCTTTAATCATTTCCCTGCCGAGCTTTTGGTAAAGGCAACTCAGGAGTCTGACACAAACAAGCTAACTGTCTTTTTGTGCGGAGATGATAAACAAGCCAAGCATTTAGTCGTTCAACTGATTGAAGACAGCGGTTTTATTCCGGTAGATGCAGGTCGTCTATCGAGCGCACATTTGCTGGAAAATTTGGCGAGATTATGGCACGAAGTTATGGAAGCCAATGAACTTAAGGATTTTGCTTTTTCTATCACCCGCTTGAAGTAATTACTAGAAAAGGAAAAATATCACTATGGCTAAGGTAGTTAGTTTTCATCAACTTGGTGATGCAAATGTTCTCAAACTTGAAGATGTACAAGTACGAGAACCCGGTAAAGACGAAATTCGCATCAAAGTTGAAGCAATTGGGTTGAACCGTGCGGAAGTTTTGTTCCGCGAAGGTAATTATGTGGAAATGCCAAAATTGCCTTCAAGTCTCGGTTATGAAGCAGCGGGTATAGTTGAAGCAATTGGCGAAAATGTAACAAACTTAAAGGTAGGCGATAAAGTTAGTACCGGTCCATTTTTTTCGATGCGGGATTACGGTACTTACGGCGAACAAGTGATTGTCCCTGCTAATGCAGCCTTTCGTTATCCTGACAATCTTACTTCCACAGAAGCCGCAACAGCATGGCTGCAATATTTAACTGGATATTTTGCATTTGCAGATGTGGGTAAGTTACAACCAGGGCAATATGTTTTAATTACTGCTGCATCAAGCAGTACTGGATATTCCGCAATTCAACTGGCAAAAATGATGGGAGCGATTACAATTGCTACCACCAGAACCCAAGCAAAACGCCAAAATCTCGTTGATGCAGGGGCAGACTATGTTATTGTTACCAATGAAGAAGATTTGGCAGGTCGAGTCAAAGAAATTACAGGCGATCGCGGTGTAGAATTGGTTTATGACCCAGTTGCAGGTCCCACACTAGCGCAACTTGTGGAAGTGACTGCACCCAAAGGCACTATTATTATTTACGGTACCTTATCGTCAGAACCGACGATTTTTCCCTTGTTACCTGCGATTACGAAGTCAATTAAATTCCCCGTTTATGCTGTTTTTGAGTTTACAGGTAGCGATGCATTGAGTTTATCGCGTAACGAAGAAGCTGTGCAAAGAGGAGTCAAATTTATTTACGAAGGTTTGGCATCAGGACAACTTAAACCTGTAATTGATGAGCGCGTTTTCAAATTAGATGAAATTGTCGAAGCACATCGCTACATGGAATCGAATCAGCAGAACGGAAAAATTGTGGTGACGGTTTAATTGTTAAACCAGCAGTAATCTAGGTAATCAAAAAATACGTAGTCATTTAATTTGATAATTTGTAGAGACGTTCCACTCTTTACGTCTCTACGATGTTTCCATAATTGATAGAGCCTTCAAAAATAGCCTAGCAAAGCCTGCACCGATAGTATCGATCTACTTTCTTAGCTTACGCTAATCCCAGCCAAGAGAAGAGATTTTGCCACCAAGAACTACTTACCTGCCCCACAAGCTTCATTTTTTGGCGAATGTCTTGAATATTCCAGTTAGTTAATTTAGCAAGAGTTTGCGCTTCTTTTTCAAAACGCTTACCCAAAGACCGCTTATATTCTCTTCCCGCAGAACATGTAACTTCACCTGTAAACGGGTGTTGCAAAACGTAACGTCCCTGAAAAGATTCGCGGTTAGAGGTTTGCTGAAACATCAAGTCTTCCGGGAATTTGTCGCGGGTGTAGCGGACATGCAGACGAGAAATGAAAACGCTACTAGAAGGGCTTGGTGGACGAATGCGGCGGGGTGCGGGTGCGTTCACCCCAAAATCATTATCTAGCCAAAATACACCCGCTTGCTTGAGTTCCTGTTGGCTGAGAGGTTCGGCAGAACAAGGATCGCAATTACTCATATCCCAAGCATATTCTAAAAATGCCACTTTTCTATCTTCTTTGATGTAAGAAGTTTGAAACATGGATTTATAAAAGTCGCTAAATTCATCTTTGACAAATAAAGGAATATTATCACCTGAAGGAACTTTCACTGTCCGGTAATTCGTAATTTCTGCCTGTCCTTTGGGCGATAAAATGTAGACAATCAAATCTTGTTCGGTTGTGGCGTTAATCATGCCCAAACGAATTGGCAGCATGAATTTAGGTGAAGAGTAAGAAATTTGCAAAGGACGCAGAAACTGATAGCCAGATTCCTCAAATTTATCTAAGTTGACTTTAGCAACAAAGAATTTCATTGAGGAACGAATGTAAGGCTGAAGTAGCTGTTTTGCCCCTCTAGGAATTTTATAACCGTTGCGGTTCAACCAAGTTTCCAGTCCGCCAGATTCTTTCGCGCTAAGAATTACAATATCGTATTCGCCAACGTTGAAACGCGCTTCGACAGTCACACCTAAATTCTCAGCACTCCTAGCACTTCCTACCCGATTTCTTGGTGCTGCTGGTAATGGTACAGGCAATCTACTACTATTTTCGTAAACTGGCGCACAGGGGTCAGAGTCAAAATATTCTACCAATCGTGGTGCGCTAAAAGCATCTAGGCGCTCAATAATTTTCGGTTGGGCAACGCGCACTTGCTCTTTTTGTAATACTGTCGGTACAGGCACGACAATTGCAAAATCTTTTACTTCGCCCTGAAAGTCATTTGCCATCGTCAAGACAGTGCGATCGCCCGATCGCGCGATCGCCACCTGAGAAGCTTTGTTATACAGCTTTGCATCAGCTTTCGCAACATAAAATCCACAAAATGCCCAAGCCGCCGGCGTAAAACAAAACATAGCGACAAATGTTAGTAGTAAAGAAATTAACAATCGAAAAGGTTTCATGTTTGTTAGTTGATAGTTGATAGTTGTTAGTTGATAGTTGTTAGTTGATAGTTGTTAGTTGATAGTTGATAATTGATAGTGTCTCCCTATTCCCTATTCCCTATTCCCCATTCCCCATTCCCCATTCCCCATTCCCCATTCCCCATTCCCTATTCCCCACTCCCCAAGAAAATCTCGGTGCTTTCCAAAAGGTATCTAGCAAGATAGTCAAAGGGGCAAGGGCAAACAGTGCCCAGAAAACTGCTGTGGAAACAAAGAAATAATTCCGCAGAATAAAAGTTAATATGGCGATGCACATTGCCCAAACTACACGCGCAATTCGGGCGTTGGGAATTGACCGGGGGTCTGTTACCATAAACAGGGCAAATAGCAGCAATGATCCACTCATCAATCGATGCCAGTAAACATCCCAAGTCCAGCCCAGCATCATATTGCGAATTGCTTCCATAAAAGCGTATGTAAGCAAAAAAGCGGCTGTTGTATCCCAACGTCCGACTCGCTTGAGAATCATGCCACCTGTGCCGGCAAATAACAGCCCATACCACCAATCATCACCCCATTGTCCCGGTGAAACCCAAGCATCGGGAGTCAGTAATAAAGCACAAATGATACCAGCGTTGGCGGAATTGAAGAAATGTTTATCGCCGACTTTGAAGACAAATTTACTAGCGATCGCCACAAATCCAGCTAAAGCCATTGTCGTCCAATCATCAGCCCGTAAAAGCAAGCTGAGTCCCAACGCGGTAATTAGAGGACTCCGAAAGTTTGTTTTTTGTCCTTTGTCTGTTGCAAATGACTCTTGACTAATAACCTTTGACAAAAGCCATTGCGTTGATACACAGGTTGCGATCGCCACTGCAATCAACTCTGGTCGCAGCGTCCAATCTCTTGTACCTATTCCCAAAACTAGAAATAAGGAAAGAAATAAAATTTGATAATCTCGTATATCTTTAAGCAACATTGCTTTTTAACTCAGGGATTTCCCCTAAACTTAGGTGTGTCACCAATCTAAACGTGTAGATGCGAAAATCATGCTGCCGTTACAAATTTTGTTACAGTTAAGTTAGATATGGCTATTAATTAGATTAATTAGTTATTTATTTTACATAATACAATTGCGTAAATTTTCTTATAGTAAGCCTTACAAAATCTAAAATCCAAAATTGAAAGACTTAAGATGCAATTCGCTTCGCTATATCCGCTTGTTTACCGAATTCTCAAACCAACGTTTCCTAAGTGTCTTTGGTGTGGAAATCCAAATTCTAAAGCGATCGCACTCACGTTTGATGATGGTCCCCACCCACAATACACGCCGGAACTTTTAGCTGTTTTAGACCGCTATAATATTAAAGCTAGTTTTTTCTGGTTGGGTGTTTGCGTCAATCGAAATCCAGCGATCGCCAAAACAATATGCGATCGCGGTCACTGGATCGGATTGCATAGCTACGATCATCGCAATTTCCCCATGCTTTCCCCAACTGAACTTCAGCAAAGCTTAGAAAAAACCCAAGCTGCAATTCATAGTGCTTGCAATCTCCAACCGTCACAAGTACGTGATGTCCGACCCCCCAACGGCTTCTTTACACCGGAAACTTTAAAATTATTACATCAGTGGAATTACCGTCCAGTTATGTGGAGTGTTGTACCAGAAGATTGGGTAAGACCAGGAGTCGCTACTGTAGTGCAGCGAGTTCTCCAGCAAGTACAAAACGGCTCACTGATTGTTTTGCATGATGGTGCTTGCGGCGGGCAAGATGTTGCCGCTACAGCATCAAGCCTGATTCCCCAATTGCTACAACAAGGCTATCAGTTTGTGACAGTTGATACTTTATGGCAGCAAGCAGCACTCAGGTAATAATCACCTATAAGAAGAGTGCTAGCGCCAATAGTTAACGCTCAACATTTCCGAGGAAGTGTTGCTATCTATGAAGGCGCTGCCAAGTAATACCCTTTTAGAGTAGAATAATAGTATGATACGGTGTCCCGCATACATTTTAATTTAGGTAGTATACGCACTTTGTCACTTGCACGAAGAGTGTCAATAGTCAAGCAATCAAGTACCAACAATTGTTGGCTGGTGCTTATGACCGAAGAAATTAAGAATGAGTGAATTTACTTAAGATACGTTCAAGTTGCTTCTAGCGACTTTGCGCTTGTGAGCTACTTCAGGTTGGGGTGTGCTAGCAAGGGTTGGCTCGTCAGTCCCCAATAGGTCATGTATCTCGCTTAAGGATCTTGATGTTTTTGCCGAAACTTCTTCTTGTGATGCACTTACATACTCAATCAGGTCTTCTACCTGACAGTTTAGAGCTTGGCAAAATCTCACGATTCTTTCAATATGGTCTGTCCCAGTCCTGCCACTCTCCCAGTTTTGGATCGTGCTTTCAGTCACTCCGACAAGACGTGATAGCTCAAGCTGGGTCAGCCCTGCTTTGTCACGCAGAAAGGCGATTCTTGGTTTTGCTTTCTGTTTCACAGCTATAGCACTTTATATTTTAACTTATAGTCGTAGATCCTAGCACCAAAAAAAACCAGCGCCCAGGAATTTCCCAAAAAAAACTTTTGCCCAAACTCTTGACACCCCCAAGAACTTTGGTTAAAACTATTGAGTATGAGATTCACCTCTTTTAGAGGGAGTTTATATAAAGGGCAGATAAAGCGCAAACATTCAATTTGAAAAAAACTTTCAGAAAAATCCGGAATGATGCGACTTTGATTTGAATCTCATAACATCAAACGACAGCGTAAAAACCCTGAGAACTCCTCAAATTTTAAGTATGTATACGCAAATTGAGTCACAGGATTTATAAGTCAGTTTGAACCAACTACAACACACAAATAATCAGGTCTAGAAATATTATGTTGAAGAATTTGGCTTTTGGTTTACTAGCTGCAACTTTGGCGATCGCTCCTGGTGCAGCATTTGCCGGTCAATCTCAAAGCAACGTCCAAGTTACCACACAAGACGGTGCAGCAATCGATGGTAGCACCAACGCTCAAAGCTCCACCAGCACCAACGTGCAACAACAAATT
>NZ_JTCM02000008.1:116402-131454 GCF_000817785.2 Hassallia byssoidea VB512170
AAACAACACTCACACACAAGTAAATTAGGTTTAAAACAATGTTGAAGAATTTTGCTTTCGGTATTTTGGCTGCTGCTTTAGCTATTGCTCCTGGTGCAGCATTTGCAGGTCAAGGTCAAAGCAACGTCCAAGTTACCACACAAGAAGGTGCTGCAATCAATGGTAGCACCAACGCTCAAAGCTCCGTCAGCACCAACCGCCAACAACAAATTCAAAACGCACAGAAAAAAGCTGGTGGATACCGTGGTAGCTACTACAGCCCATACAACCGCAAAGGTAACACAAACCAATCTCAAAACTCTAGACAAGGTACACACCAAAGCGGTACAGCGATTGACGGTTCTGTGAATGCTCAAGATAGCACAACCCGCAACAACCAAAGCCAAAGTGTTCGCGGTCGCTAATTATTAATTGAGTTATTAGGCGTTGCATTCATTGAAGGAATCAGCCAAATTATTTTGCTTCTAGAGCAACGCCTGCTCGAAATCACTAAGAAATTTCAGATCGGATTCAAAAATATGTTGAAGAAAACTTACGCTTTTAGTCTTTTAGCCGCAGCAATGATTATAGCACCATCTGCTGCCTTCGCAGGCGATTCAGGTACTCGCCAAGAGCTTAATCAAAGTGCTACTTCGATTAACAACAGTCGAGTCGATCAAGCAGCTAGTCAAACAAGCTACCAGTACCGCACCAATGGAGCCGGTTCTCGCTACGGCAACAAATACTGTGGAGGAAACCAGCAATCACAACGCTCAAATCAGCGTCTTGACCAAAATGGTGTAGCGATCAATGATAGCGTTGTCAGCCAACGTGCCAGCCAAGCAAACTTGCAACGTCAAGCAGGCGCCGCTCAACGGTACTGCCGCTAAAGCACTTGTGTTATCAGCTTAAGCTATCAAGTTTCAAACTTAAAATGCTGTGGCTGGTGACTAAACCCTTGATTAATTCTACTGCCACGAGAAAGGCGTTGTTAAATAATTCTTGCAGCGCCGGGATCCGATAAGCAAATTGCTTTTAAGTCGAATTAGTCTGGAGTGCGATCGTGTGGTGTGGTGCTGACAGCTTTTTAACAGGGGTATTACCGATTTGCTAGCTTGCGAAGCAGAAAAAAAAATCGGTTTTTTCTATTAGGAGAGTGATTCAGCCATGTTTCCCAAACAAACAGTTTCATTACTAGCAGTCTTGTCTGCGCTAATTGCATTACCAAGTGGAATTGCCAGAGCCGGTGACATTTTCGTTCAAACTGATAACGTTCAAGTCTCGGTTGGCAATGACAGCGGTATCCGGATTAACAACACTCCCACACACAGGTTCAAGTCTCCCCGTTGGCTTTCTGCACCGATCGCATCACCTCGCGGCATTGTCACAGCAGGTAACACCATAGTTGAAACTGACGACGTTATGGTCGATGTTGATGACTACGACGATGACGACGACGATATCAGGGTTAACACAATTCCCAGAAGAACTATTATTCGCACTCCAGCGCGGATTTATCGACCAAATAATGTTCGGACTTACGGAATTTGGAAAAACCCCCGCTCAACTGCGTCTATGCGGTGTAGGACAAGCACTCAAAGGCATAGTTCCGGCAGAGCAGTTAACCGCAGTTATAGTTCGACAACAACAACAACTTGTCAATAGTTCACCTCCTTGTTTATTTCCATTAGGATACAACCATGAATTTAAAATTACTTTCTCTCGGTGTTTTCTCAGCTGTAAGTGTATCTCCTTTCTTGATGCCTTCGTTTACTCCTAAAGCTGCGGCTGGATGTGTTGCAGTTGATGTGGCAGCGCAAGTAGCGGTTGACGGTTCCAGAACACGTTCGCAATCGAATAATGTTAACCAACGCTTTGACCCGAATTGCAGTGGTGGCAGTGTCACCAGCGTCGGCAACCAAGTTTGTGTTTCTACCAAGTGCGAACAAAGACGGACAAGCAATCAGTCTGTTAGTGGAAACGGTGGATACAACACTGGTGGTCGAAATATTAACATTAAAGTAAATCCTCGAGTGCATGTATACAACCGAGCTGCTGACCCCAACTTTCTTAACAAGAGATAAATTAGCCCAATATTTATAGATTGGGTGTAACGATTTTAATCGTTTTGAATTCCCCTTCGGGGGAATTTTGCCATAATTACTTTCTTAACATCACTTTCGGGAGTTTCCCTCCTTGAGCAGTTGGGTTTAAGCTCATACTATATAGTCAGGGGAGTTAATCTAATAATGAAAAAAATTTTCATGGTTTTCGGAGGCAGCGTTGCTTTTCTGATAGCGACGATGTTTGTAGTTCAAAACTTAACTCAAAGCAACCAAAATCAAAATACTTTTCTCAGGTCAGATAACACTAGTATTAACTCAGACAGTACAAGTGTTAACTCAGCTACCAATAACGACGATGATGATATGCAAGATAGAACTTTTATTAACCAACAAAACGATCAATCATCTCAGTATCAACGAAGCACTCTCAATGTGGATGCAGCCAGTCTTAGTCAACCTCATATTCTCAGCATTAATAGCTCTGCAACTCAATTGAGAGGTGAGATTCTTGTTGATGGTAAAGTGGTGAAAAAACTGAACAAGAACAGTTCTGAGGTTAATCTCTCACCTTATCTATCAATGGGGCAACACAATGTTGAAATAACTGCGCGTTATTCTCCCCCAACCTCTGGGGTGAATGTTCAAATAAACGGTCCTGGCACAAATGTCGCTCAACAAAATAGCGGTGATGGTGCTTTGAATTACAAAATTGATGTTAACGTGCAATAGCACGAATCAAGTTTTGTTTAAACAACTCAGATGAGAAAATTTCTCGCCAAGCCGAATTGAAAGGTTGACTTGCAATTGCGGTTAATTCATCAGTGCAGCAAGCATTGTTCTGACCACGACTTCCAATTCTTCAGTCACTCGATAAAGATTAATTGCTTGTTCAATACTTTGTTTTTGTCTATTTAATATACCAAATTGCCAAACATTACCTGTAGTTACTGCTCCCAATATTTCAGCTTGAGTAGAATCAGTCCATTTATCGAGAGCTATCATCTCAGTCGCTAATTGTATAAATCCCCTATTTATATCTCCTTGCTTGGCTGAAATCACAATTAAATTTGTTGTTGTTCGCAGATAATAATCCAAATTTCCTTGAAGTTTATTATCAACTTTAATACTGTATTCTATTCGTAATTTAGCGTGAGAATAATGGATTAAATCAGTAACAATGGGCGCAATTAAAATTTCCCGACGAGTAGCTTCGTTCTCTAAATCTACAAAAGGTAATACTTCTTCAATCCGTTGTTTTAGATCGGCAAGTCTGTCTAATGTACCAGAATATTGCGGTAAATTAAGAAATTTACGCTCGAATGAATAACCAAATTCAGCTACTAAATCATCAACTGCAAACCCTAATTCAAAGTAATTGCTAAAAGTATATGAGCGATTTGGATCTAACAATGGTAAGCGGCTCATTGAATTCCTCCAATCAAGCAAATTACGCAGTAATTGATTTAGGATGAGGACTTAAGTCCTCACTACGAGTTTATTACGAGCCTATGATTAAGTAGTTCTAGTTGCTTGTAATTGATTTTCTAGATTTGCCCGCAACCGCAAGTCTGCGACTGACCAAATCCAAAACTTGTTAGAACATAAGGCAAAATCATCATGTTTATGGGTAACGATCGCATCTAATTCTTGATAAGTAGCACAAACTAATTCTACAGCAGATTCAAAATCTCGAAGTGGTGAGGAGCGTGCTTGTTGTAAAATTGTTTGATCGACAGTACAAATCTGAATTTTATCTTCTAACCAATCAACTACTATTTCTGCTATTTTAGTACTTTGAAAACGACTTGCATAATCGTAAATTTTTTGCCAACCAACATCTGTTACATACATTTGTATTGACGGGTGTACTCTATCCAATAGTTCCCTGACGTTTCCGACAAATTCGGTGCGATTAATCAAAGCTTCTAAAATTAAATCAGCATCAACTAAAATCCTGATCACTTTAACCCCCCAGAAGAGCTGAAATTTGTGTGTGTGAAGACGCAGATACCATTTTTTTGGTATTATTTACACTTATTTTTGCTAATTTACAAATGACTGCGAAATACTGACGTAAGCCAAGCAAAAAGAAGCAATAATTAAACCGCATTAACTGAAAAGGCAATATCTAATTTTTATATGTACATACTTATATAAGAATATTTCTGATTTGATTTGACTTAATCCTATTGGCAAAAAAGAGATGCTTGGTAAAGAAAAAGAGGTTTTCTTTCTTAGCGATTATGGCAAAAATTACAGCTTTAGTACGGTAAATGGAAATGACGACTGATAATTTTTGTAGTTCCTAGCTAATAGATGTATATCCAAAGACATAGAGGGTAAATAAATTTGTGATTTTCTCATTTTAATTTTCTTAGATTCACATAGATAAACAAAGTGAAAATAGGCATAATTTTTCCGAAAAAATAAGAATTAGCATAATACTAAGATGAATTGTTAATGTAATCACTTTGGACACACTATCACAAGAGTTGTAAATATTAGTTTGGCTTTTAATAGGGAAATAAGTTTATTTCTTGGACTTAAGTAGCAGATAATATAGTTGTCCATTACTGACTGTTACGCCAGCGCGATCGCCTGCCACTTTCCCAGTACCTAAAAAATAATCCACCCTTCCCGCACCTTTAATTGCACCGCCAGTATCTTGATCGAGAACGTAACGACTGACAACTCGATGCTCCATTTCACCGCTACCCTTGACAAAGGGAAAAGGAGCGCGAATCAACGCTAAAGCACCAGGAGGCATGATAGATTTGTCTGTAGCAATTGAACGCTCTGGAGAAAGTGCCACTTGGATAGAACCTTGTGCTGCTGCACCGAAGTTTTCTTTAAAAAACACAAAGCTGGGATCGCGGGGAATATAGACATTTAACGCTTGTGGATGCTTGTGAAAATAGTTGAGGATAATTGGCATTGTCATCCCCTCTAGGGGTAATATTCCATCATTCGCGAGTTCTCGTCCGATGCTTTTGTAGTTGTAAGCTGTATTACCGGCATACCCTACAGTGGTTTGTGTGCCATCGGTCAGCTGAAGTTTGGCAGAACCTTGGATTTGAATCATATATGGTTCTAAGCGATCGCGAAACCAAAACAACTCTAAACCCCGCAACTTACCATTTGATGCTTGCAAACCATCAACTCCTTCAAGTTCCGCTCGTGTAGGATGAGGTCTAGACCAAGATTCGATATCAGCAGGCAATTTATAAATCGGATAGCGATACTCAGCGGTAGGAATGCGACTTGCAGCATAAAGTGGTTCATAGTAAGCTGTAAACAAAACGGAACCTTTGTTGTCTTTACCGATTGACTGATAAAGAACAAATTCGCGCTCAATAGCTGCATGAAGTTCTGTAGCGGATTTAGATTTTAGCAGCAGTTGACGGAATCTTTGCAGACTTTTGCTGACGCGATCGCGTGTAATTCCCGGCACTTGATAGTTTTTGTAAGCAGCATCAGCATTACTAGTTTGCAAATATCCCAAACTGCGATCGATAGCTTGTATTAGTATCTTTTTATCTGGTAATTGAGTGTTTTCACCTGTAAATAAAACTTGATCCAAACAAGAGGTATCACCCTGACAACAAGCAACCGGCGACCTTTCAACAAGTACTGGGGATGCTTGATTTTTGCTTTTCAACGGCACTGGTAGATCCCACTTTTTAACTTGACATTCTGGTGGACTGAGTTCCCGCTGCCCAAAAGTTTGCATCCGTACTAAAAGTATTAACAGAACCACGGGTATGCTGATGATGAATGGCAGAGTCTTTTTCATCTAGAAAATGGATATGTCAAATAAGAAGGAAATTTTTAATTCCCCAGTCGCGTTACTTAGAAAACTACGGTTTTTCATTTAACCCCATAACTCACTTTTTTGATGAAAAAGCGTTGATTTTCGGTTTCTGCCAAAAATCACTTTTATGTAACCAAGCTGAAAAATGTCTCAGTGAGAAAGCGCGATCGCGCTTTTTTCAGCTTTGGTGTATTTATATGATGAGGTTGGGAGATTTATGCAAGTTCCGGAAAAATTCGTTACATTTTTTAACTTAAGCTCTGCGAATAACTTGAATCGAGCGATTGGAGCGGGTATGCTTTGTGGATAGAGGAACAAGAACAGAAAAAGAAAAAATAACAACGAGTTGAAACAAACGACACTTGACGCTTTGCTAAAAGCTTACGCTCAATTACAGCGAATTATTGACGAGTTATATGAAGCCTCGGATGCAGCCTTGGAAAACAATGACCTTGAGGACGCAAGGAGTGCTAGGTACTACAGATAAACTTTATGAAGAGGCTGAAAAGTTAGAATTTGTAATTTCAGAACTAGAGGAAAGATGAAAACTGTAGAAGATTTAAGGAATCGTGCTAAAGAACTTAGTAAGCAAGCCGTTGAACTCAGACGTAAAGGTTCTGAAGTATATGAAGAAAACGCATTGCAAGCCAAACACTTTAGACAACAAGCACTCTTTAGCTATGAAGCGTTGTCAAGTACTGATACAAGAGTTGAAACGTTCGCTTTCTTCAAAGTTAAAAACTGCCAATCCGGATTATAAGTGATTAAACGGACATCATATAAGTTATTTTTGGGCGATCGCGCTGCGTTGTGAAAACCCCTGCACCTGTCCTTTGTTCGGATAGATGCAGGGGTTGCGTGTTTATAGCCTAAGTTAGTAAGTGCTTCACAAGCATTTACTAAGTTGTTAACAAGATGTTGTCGTTATGGAACTGTAAGTGCGGTTAACCGAAGTACCAGATCTGTTGCTTTGAGTGCTTTGCTGGGTTATTTTTCTGCCATTACAAATATTTGGCGTCGATCGAGAATTTTTCCAAACGCTGTAACGCTGGTTACGATTTGGTAGAACACGTATCCTTGAAGTGGGTACGCGACGGCTAGGAACGATAATTGTTTGTTTGGGAGTCGAGTTAATTATTGTAGTACCGTCTTCACTAACTCTGACTCTCATGTTGCCGGTCTGAACGTCAATGTCCTCTGCGGTGGCAATACCTGCTGGTAATATTATCAAAGCAGAGACTGCTAATAATGAAAGTGTTTGTTTGATAATCATGGCTTTATGACTCTATTAGTAGAAAAGACTGATTTTTTTCTGCTTTGTTCGCAAGCAAATCAGCAAAACTTTAGGTATGGTAGTAAAAAATACTCAGTCCGCGATTTTCTGCCCGAAGTCTATTCATTCATATTGCGGTAGGTTGCTACTGCTGAAGGCGATATCCGGTTTAAATATCGGAAGATCCAGTATTTAAAGATGGTATCTAAAATTACTGGGAATGTGGCTATAAACAAGAAAATGAAACTGTGATTTCCTGGTAGTCCCCAATGACGCGATACACCCTCTAAAATCACTTCCCATCCATGAGGTGAGTGAAATCCGACAAAAATATCGGTAAACAAAATGATAATAAATGCTTTGGCGCTATCACTCAGACCATATACTATATTATCGAAGAAATCTTTGATAACGGCAATGGAGGGTTTACTCACAAGCATTAGCCAGATGACAGCAACAACCGAGCAAAGGTCAGCAAAAACATTTTTAATCGCACTTGAGCTTTCGGCACGAGATTCTTCGGCAATCTCCCGCGCTTTTTCTTTTACGTGGTTTTCCATCTCCTCTGGAGGTAGGGGGGTTAATCTGCCTATCAGAATGTCGAACTTTGTTCTCTCTTCAAATTTTTCTAGTGCTTCGAGTGCTTCTTCTTCCATTTCATAATTGATGAAGATTCCGGTTTGCTCGGAACTTCTAAAACTATCAACTATCGGTCCGACAACTAATGTTTTTGATAGCTGATGAGTTAGAATTGGCACTATAATTAATAGTAAAAAAAATCTGACAGATATAATTGTTCTTCTTTGCGCTTGACGAAAGTTTTTAACAACATCTTCTTCTGAGCGAGGATCTAACTCAACTTGTAAACGAGTGACAGTACTTAAAATCGAACGAGGCAATATTCCGGTTGAATTTGCCTTACCTCGTGGTTTTTTATCCCAACCTTTGCTTGATAACTTTGCTGATAATGGTGCGGGTGCAATGTCTGGTGCGATCGCTGAATCTAGTGGAATAATTTCCGGCTTGGGTTGGGTAACTAAATCTGAAGAAGTTGTTTCGTAATCAAAATTGGTGTATTTTGCGATAACTTGATCGATAAATCTCAGCTTTTCTAAAATTGTTGCCGGATTAGCATATTCTATCCCTGCTTTAATCGCAGCTTTTTGATTGGATTCACTGAGAAAAAAACGGCTACCTTTAAACTCTGTCAACCGCATCCGAGCAATTCTTAATTGCTTTTTCAAATCTGACTCAAAATAATCCATCATGCTACTGGTGTATTTAGATGAATTAACGTCTATTTTATTACCATCAAAATATTCGTCTTCTATAGCCTTAATCTGTAACGCCGCTTTGTAAGCTTGATCTAGAGAACGTTCTGCTGTCAGTAAGTACCATCGGTAAGCAGCTAGCAGAAAATTGTATACTTTTTGGCTTAAAACAGAAATTTTCATCGTCGGCAATCATCCAGCACTTTTTGGTGATTATTAACTTTAAGTTAACGCATAAGCTATAATGAGAGATTAACTTCGGAGATGGTTTGTGGTTTCTGATTCACTTTGGATTGTAGGCGCTAGCCGCAGTGGTAAGACTGCTCGCTTGGTGAAGCAGTTCTGTAATTGGGTACAAACGGAAAATCCAAACCCTGAATTATTTTATACTAAAAAATCTCAGAAAAAAAAAGATTTAGGCAGACAAAAACACCCGTATCTCCAGCAAACAGAACCAGCAGTTTTAGTGTTTGCCGCCAATGACGATAATCGGCGACAGTTGGCAGATAGAATTGTTACATCAACTCAGGGAAAATATCCAATTAGGGCTAAGACGATCTTGGGTTTTTTTCAGGATGAGATTATTTTATTTTGGCCCCTATTAATTCAATCTTTACACTTAAAAGCTCAATTTCCGGTAAGATTACGTCCAGAGACTGAGCAAGAATTAGCAACTAAACTTTGGCGATCGCGCTTGGATGAAGACTTTCTCCAAGCTTTGGGAGGTTCGGAGTATCGCGGTGTGCGTCGCATCCTAGACTTATTACAATTAGCAGCTTATAGTGGTGTTCCCTGCGAAGATATTAGCCAAATTTTGACAAAAGCTATATTACCGCAAGAAAATACGGTAAATTTAGACCCGCAATTGTTAGGGACTTTGCTTTTAGATTGGCGTAACTGGTGTTTGGAAAGGGGATTGTTGACTTATGGAATTATCACCGAACTTTGGTGTCAACATTTGTTAAGCGATCGCCTTTATCAAGAGCGCTTAGTCAAACGTTATCAAGCAGTGTTAGCAGATGACGTAGATGAGTATCCAGCTGTAGCACGTCGTTTGTTTGACTTTTTGTTAGATGAAGGTGCTGTAGGAGCTTTTAGTTACAATCCTGATGGTGCAGTACGTTGGGGATTGGGAGCAGATCCGAAATATTTAGAAGAGTTAGCAAGGCGTTGTCGAGTAGAAATTTTAAATCAACCAGCAGAAAACAGCCTTGCAGATACGCTTTCCGCGCCGATGGTGGAATTAGTCACGCAATCGATGATGCTTTCGAGTTTACCAGAAGTAGTGCGATCGATTCAAACAACTTCCCGCGCTCAACTGTTGCGGCTAACAGCAGAGGAAATTGTCAAAGCAATCAAATCTGGGGAAGTCGAAGCGGATCAAGTTGCAATAATTGCACCTGGTTTAGATGCGATCGCTCGTTATACCCTAGTAGAAATTCTCAGCAAGCAAGGAATATTTTTAGAATCCCTCAACGACCAACGCCCCTTGATAGCTTCACCGGTCATCCGTGCCTTACTTACACTCATGGCACTAGTTTATCCTGATTTGGGACGCTTGGTAGACCGAGACGCCGTAGCGGAGATGTTGGTTGTTTTGAGTAAGGGATATAGCGAAGGGGGAGAGGGGGAGAGGGGGAGACAAGGAGAGGGGGAGACAAGGAGACAAGGAGAAAGGGAAGATGAATTATTTCCTTCTTTGTCTGCTAGTCATTATATTGACCCAGTAAGAGCGGGATTAATAGCAGATTACTGCTTTGTGCCGCATCTCGATCGCCCGAATTTGCTTGCTGTTACCGCTTTCGATCGCTGGGATAGAATCGGCTATGCAGCGACGAGAGCGTATACTGAGATATTAGAGTGGATAGAACAACAGCGATCGCAACAAGAATTACGACTTATCCCCAGTCCGATTTCCTTATTAGATAGAGCAATTCAACGCTTTTTGTGGAATGGTAGCAACCTTCCCTACGAGCAATTAGCCGCACTGCGGGAATTACTGGAAACCGCCCAACATTACTGGGAAATTGATACCAGACTCCGACAAACCCCATTAGGAGACATGGGGATGGGGGCAGGGGGAGCAGGGGGAGATGAGGGAGCAGGGGGAGCAGGGGGAGCAGGAGGGGGACAAACAAGAATTTCTTCTTTATCTCCCTTATCTCCCCCCTCACCCTCTCCCCCCCTCTCCCCCTCCCCCCACTCCCCACTCCCCATTCCCCACTCCCCATCCCCCACCGTCGGTGAATTCATTCAACTGCTGCGTCGGGGAACTATTACCGCGAACCCTTACCCAATGCGTCCGGTGGGACCAGCAAGCAAAGCTGTCACTTTAGCTACTATATTTCAATATCGCGCAAGTAGGCGATCGCACCGCTGGCATTTTTGGCTGGATGCAGGTTCACCTTTATGGTCAAAAGGTGGTGCAGCAACGTTGTTTGGTGCCCCTTTCTTTCTGCAACAGAGATTAGGGCAACCTTGGACAGCAGAAGACGAGAAATTATCAGAAGAACAGCGACTGCAACGGATTTTGGCAGATTTGCTCTCTCGTGTATCCGAAAAAGTGTATTTGTGTCACAGCGAATTAGCCGTGAACGGACAAGAACAACTCGGTCCGTTATTGCCTTTAGTGAATGCTTGCGTATCAGTTATTACTGAGCCGACAAAAGCACCGACACCCTAGCGCTGGGTGCGGCTATATGAGCGTCTACCGTTGAGCGCAAGTAGGAGAAGCAAACCCAGAAGCATTAGACGCCGAGGAAATCAGCGTAACTTCCCCCGTCTGATTATTAAATACCCAACCTGTAGCCGGGACAATTTCCACAGCTTTTGGTTTTGAGGATGATAAGGCTACCGATGTTTTTGAAGGTTGCTGCGTTACAGTTGCGGTGAGGCGAGTATCTGACCATACTACATCGCTACTGAGGAAATCGTCAGGGCTGGGGGGCAAACCACCGCGTCCGGTGACGGTGAATTCGCTTCCGTTTTTTTTGGCGATCGCAGCACAACTAGTGTCAACAAGTCGCGAAACATCGGTTAGACCTGTGGGTAGTTCCACTAGTCCTTGGGTGGGGTCGATGTCGGGTGTATTGATAATCACCTCACCGCTGAGTCCAAATTGAGAACTAGCAGTAATATCGCTTTGTGGTGTGGGTTGAAGACGCGCTTCAATGCCAAATAAGCCTTGTGAAGTGATATTAACCCTGCCACCCTTTCCGGTGAAAGCATTTGCCGTAATGTCGCTATTTTCGTTATCGATAGCAACGATAAAGGGTGTATTGATAGTGATATTACCGCCATCGCCACCTGATTGAGTCAACCCCGCAGTTGTGGAAATACTGCTGTTACGACGTAACAGTAAAAAATCTGCGGCTGTTAAGTTAATATTTCCACCATTGCCAGAATTAGTTGATGCGGCAATAATACCTTGGTTATCTAGTCGGACAGAACGAGTATTAATATTGATATCTCCAGCGTTTCCCTGTCCGGAACTGCTAGAAGTTAATGCTGCACGGTTGGTAATAGACAGATTTTGGGCAGTAATATTAATGTTGCCACCCTCACCTCTGCCTACAAATCCTTCTTCTGCTGCGACTTGAGTAGATATTGCACTACTAAAACCACCAGAACCTACTCCATCAAGGGAAATTGTACCACCAGCATTAACTGAGACATTTCCTGCATTTCCTTGTCCAGCAGTATCAGCCCTGATCTGACCGCCACTTTTGATAATAATATCGCCAGATGTATTAATTTGGAAATTCCCAGCATCGCCTTTGCCCAAAGTAGCAGTAAATAATTGAGCATTGTCAGATAACGAGAAGCTACGTCCTTGAATCTCAATATCTCCACCACTACCTATTCCTTCTGGTGCTACGCTACTCAATAAGTTAGCCCGATCGGAAATCGAGACATTCCCCCCTGCACGAATGGCTATCTTACCAGCATTACCTTGTCCAGAGGTAAAAGTTGCCACTGAAGCATTTTTGACGGTAAAGTCATCTATCGTATTAATCGAGATATTTCCAGCATTACCTCTGCCAGAAGTGAATGTAAATAAATCAGCACCGTCAGACAAAGAGAAACTACGCGCTTGGATCTCAATATCACCACCATTACCCACCCCTGAATCTAATATACCGCTAGTAACTGCACTACTTGTGCGATCGCTACGTCCGGAAATCAAAACAGCCCCACCAGAGCGAATTGTTATCTTACCAGCATTACCTTCCCCAGAACTAGCAGCACTTACAAAAGCACCTCTAGTGATAGAAAAATCATTCGCTGTATTGATTAAAATATTGCCAGATGAACCCTTCCCCCCAAGGTTGGTAGCACCAACTTGAGACTCATCGGTTAAAGAAAACAAACCAGTTTGAATATTGATATTTCCAGCATTACCCACCGCTCCAGCTGACACATTGGTGGTGATACCATTCAATTTACCTGCTAAAAAAACAGAATCAGTCGCTTGTATAGATATGTTTCCACCATTTCCTTGTCCAAAGGTGGTAGCAAGTAAACTAGAGTTATCAGTTAGGGAGAGAGTTCTGGCTTGAACATTGATATTTCCTGCATTACCCACCGCTCCATCTGCCACATTGCTGAAGATAATACTATTTGCCAGAGAAACAGAATCAGTCACTTGTACAGATATATTTCCCGCATTTCCTTGTCCAGAGGTGCTAGCAAACAAACTAGAGTCATCAGTTAAGGAGAGAGTTCTGGCTTGAACATTAATATTTCCACTATTACCTACCGCTCCAGGTTGCACATTGCTGAAAATGTCCGCATTTGCCAGGGAAACAGCATCAGATGCTTGGATGAATACACTACCAGCATTTCCTTGCCCAAAAGTACTGGCACTTAGTAAAGCACCATTACTCAGTTCAAAAGAGCCAGATTTAATATTGATGTCACCACCATTACCGATTTCAGCCGTTCTTAAACGACTCAAAATGGCGCTGCCAAATTCGTCTTTTACACCAGAAATAGTGACTTTACCTGAAACATCAATATTCACATTTCCTGCATTTCCACGCCCACCAAGAAGTGTTTCATTTGCCGCTTCTACATTAGTTATTAATTGAGCGCCATCAGTCAACGTGAGTGATGCAGCTTTAATATCAATATTACCGCCATTACCCACACTTCCAGCTTGCACAGTGCTGAAAATGTCACCGTTAGTAAAGGAAACAGCATCAGATGCTTGGATGAATACACTACCAGCATTTCCCTGCCCAAAAGTACCGGAACTTAGTTGAGCGCCATTTGCTAAGGAAAAGGAACCAGATTTAATATTGATGTTACCGGCATTACCCGTCGCTCCAGTGCCTACAGAACTGCTAATTCCACTAGTAAGTCCGTTTCTTTGCCCAGCTATAATCACCTGACCAGTGACATCAATATTGACATTGCCTGCATTTCCCCGACCCCCTAAAAGATTATTCTGGGTATCACTCCTACGCAGTATAGTTTGCAGTTGAGAGCCATCAGTTAACGAGAGTGAAGATCCCGTGATATTGATGTTACCACCATTGCCTACTCCCCCAGCTTCTACAGTGCTGAAGATATTACTACTACCAGCAAGAGAAACAAAATCCCTAGCTTGTATGGATACATCACCAGCATTTCCCTGCCCAAAAGTACTGGAACTCAGAGAAGCGCCATCTGCTAATGAAAAGGAACCAGATTTAATATTAATGTTACCACCATTGCCTACTCCCCCCGCTTCCACAGTGCTGAAGATATTGCTACTACTAACAAGAGAAACAAAATCTCTAGCTTGTATGGATACATTGCCAGCATCCCCTTGTCCAAAAGTACTAGCACTGAGAAAAGCATCATCGGCTAAGGAAACTGACCCAGCCGTGATATTAATACTACCTCCCTTACCCACAGCTTGAGCTTCTACACGGCTTAAAATGGCGCTGCTTCCGGCTTCACCCACTCCAGATAAAGTCAGAGCATCACGAACATTAAGATTAATATTGCCTCCATCCCCTTGCCCAAAGTTAGCAGTATTTAAGCTACTGCCGTTAATTAGGGCAAGGGAGCCTGTAGTAATATTGACGTTGCCACCTTTACCGAAAGATGATGTTTGAGAGACATTAGCAATAAAGCTGTCATCAATTAAAGTCGTTGACCCTGTAGCATTAATGTCAATATCTCCGGCTATGCTTTCAGGTGTACCATTGCCCGTGTCTATCCCCGCTCTTACTTTACTTGCTCCCGCCAAACTCAAGTTTTGAGCATTGATGGCAATACTACCAGCATCACTCCCACGGACATTCACCTCAGCACCATTGGTTAAAGATACATTCGCCTTAGGCACATCGGGAACACCCAAGCTAAGTATATTCCCTGTGAAATTTAACCCAACATTCCCAGGTGCAGCTAATCCGGCTAACTCGATGCGTCCGTTATAAGCTCTCAGGCTTCCACCATCAACGTTGACATCGCCACCCACCAATAGTAAACTCCTACCATCTGGCACTCTCAAGCCTGTAACTTCAACACCAGCTAAATTCACGCCTGCGGGTGCAGTTGAGCTATTTGTAATTGCTGCGGGTGAAGGTTGAAGAAACAGCAATGCGGAAGGATTGATTGTCAATAATGGTGTGGGTGCATTTGGAGTAGTTGCGCTGAAAAT
>NZ_JTCM02000086.1 GCF_000817785.2 Hassallia byssoidea VB512170
GACACTCCCTATCCAGCCTTCTTCTGAGTGACTCGCGAGTGTGTTTGCTCCTTTTAATACAAGGCTGGATAGGGAGTGTCCGGTTTTAGTGTAGGGGTGACAAATAACGTCAAAAAATATCCGTTGCAACCATTTGGTAGCAACGGATAAAAGGCTTGTATTTTCTGGTTAAAAGTCTAATAGCAGAGAAAATCTACTATTCGTCTTTCTTTTCGATGCGGGGAGGTTCGCGAAATGCGATCGCAAAGAAAAGAACTCCTATTGCCAAGGTCAAAATCAAAATGTATGCAATGCTTTCCATATCACAACTTCCTACCTATCCAGCCAGTCCAGTAATGATAGTCTACCAAGATACAGTCTATAAAGGATGAAGTACGAAGATTTACAAACTTCTTCTTTTTTATACTTCATCCTTCATCTTTCATCCTTTATTAAGCTTCCTTGCGGCGGGTTGACTTGTCACCCACTTTCTGGAATAGACCCCACTCAACTTGTTCTTCGAGGTCGGCGTCAACACCAGCAAACACATCTCGGTAGATTGTCCGAGAACCGTGCCAGATGTGACCAAAGAAGAACAAAAGAGCAAATACAGCATGAGCGAAGGTAAACCAACCTCTGGGACTGGTACGGAAGACTCCATCGGGTTTAGCGATCGCTAAATCGCCAAACCTGGTGCTTTGGTCTCCGTCAAACTGAAATGGTTCACCCAACTGTGCTAGACGAGCGTACTTCTTCACATCAGCTGGATCTTTAAAGCTTTGTCCATTCAACTCACCACCGTAGAAGCTAGCAGTCACACCAGCTTGCTCAAAGCTATACTTTGATTCTGCCCGACGGAAAGGAATATCCGCACGGACAATACCATCAGCATCGGTCAAGATGACTGGGAAGGTTTCAAAGAAGTTCGGCAGACGACGCACTTCTAATTCCCGACCTTCCCTGTCTTTGAAGACTGGATGACCCAACCAAGATAAAGCAATACCATTGGTTTTATTCATCGGTCCGACGCGGAACAAACCACCTTTAGCGGGGCTGTTGCCTACGTAGTCGTAGAATGCCAGTTTTTCAGGAATTCGTGACCAAGCTGCCTCCAGACTTGCGCCATCGGCAACGTCAGCTTGTACGCGCCGATTAATTTCTTGTTTGAAGAAATCTTGATCCCATTGATAACGGGTCGGACCATACAGTTCAATTGGGGTAGTCGCGCTACCGTACCACATAGTACCGGCAACGACGAAGGCGGCAAAGAATACTGCGGCAATACTGCTAGAAAGTACAGTTTCGATGTTCCCCATCCGCAAAGCTTTGTAAAGCCGTTCGGGGGGTCGTACTGTCAGGTGGAATAAGCCAGCAATAATACCAACCACCCCAGCAGCAATGTGGTGAGCCACTACGCCACCAGGGTTATACGGGTTAAACCCAGCCGGTCCCCACTCTGGCGCTACTGCTTGAACGTGACCGGTTAAGCCGTAGGCATCAGAAATCCACATCCCCGGTCCAAATAGCCCGGTGAGGTGAAAAGCACCAAAACCAAAACAAAGTAAACCAGATAAGAACAGGTGAATGCCAAACATCTTTGGCAAATCGAGAGCGGGTTCACCAGTGCGGGGGTCTTGGAAGAGTTCCAAATCCCAGTAAACCCAGTGCCAAACGGCGGCTAAGAATAATAGACCAGAAAGAACGATGTGAGCGGCGGCTACACCTTCAAATGACCAGAAACCAGGATCGTAACCTGGCTGACCTGTGACGTTCCAGCCACCCCAAGAGCCAATTACGCCTAAGCGTGACATGAAGGGTATTACATACATCCCTTGACGCCACATCGGGTTGAGTACGGGATCGCTGGGGTCAAAAATAGCTAGTTCGTATAAAGCCATCGAACCAGCCCAGCCTGCCACTAGGGCTGTGTGCATCAAGTGTACAGATATCAATCGCCCCGGATCGTTCAGAACGACTGTATGTACTCGGTACCAGGGTAGTCCCATTGACTACGCTCCTCCTCGATGAATTATGTTTACAAGCAAGTTTCGGTTTTTTGTTATTGCCACCAAATTTTCCAGGTTGCCTTAAAAGTCAGACAATGTGAATAATTTGGCAATGCTCACACCAAGAAGGGAATCTTACCCAGGAGGGTAGCGATCGCCCGAAAACACCGCAACTGAATTTTATTTTATAAAATCCACTTTTTGTTCCGGAAGAACAAGACAAACGTTTTTTAGGCGTTTGGGCGGTTGAAAGTGCTTTGCTATTGCAAGCGCAAAAATGAGAATATTTTAAAAAGTGTAACTATTGATGGACTTGTTTGCAAGCGGGTAAGTGAATGCGATCGCGTAGCATTACGGATAGAGTGGGGAATAGGGAATGGGGAATGGGGAATGGGGAGAGGGGGAGAGGGGGAGAGTGGGGGATGGGGGGAAAGAAGAATTATTCTTTTTGTCTCCAAGTCTCCAAGTCTCCAAGTCCCCTTGTCCCCCTGTCAAGAAAGTCCCCCTGTCCCCTTGTCCCCTTGTCCCCCTGTCTCCAAGTCTCCCAGTCCCTTACCTCACAACCAAATCGATATTTTGCAGATGGCACCTCGTTTCGGCGCTACCTAGACGCTCGATTACTTGCTCGGCACTCATTAGACGCTTCAGCACTACTTGACCGATGGGGGCTACTTGTTGGGGTGCTGTTGGCTTGACTTCGACGGTTAAAACGGCTTCTTCGGCTCGGTAAAGCCATAACAATTCATTTTGTTCTACTAGACAAATATTCATTTGCTGAATATCTGGTTGGCGTCGCCATGCGGTTATCTGCCATAATCCCTCAGATGCCCAAACTCTGCCAACTGTCCATCCCTCTGATAGAAAGAAATACTTCACGCTCGTAAGTCCCGCTATTAGACTATCAATTTGCTGTTTACAATATCGCGATCGCGTTTCTTAATTATGTATCTACATGCAGTTTCTCAATAAAGCTATGCAAAAATTTCATTTCCCTCAGCTTCAACTACGGTCAAAGCTTAACAATTCTCAAAAGAGCGGAAATATGATTTTTTGACTAACTTTGTTATAAATTGTAATTTTTATTTAAAAAAAGTTTGAAGCGAACTGAAAATATCAAAATATATATTTTTGTTAAATTTTTGTGTCAACGATGGCTAAGTTGCAGTCGGTATATTGCGAAGCTTTAAATACAAGCTGAAAAATTAAATAAAGAATTCAGCCACACATATAGTAAAATAGCTCACCGCTAATATCAAAAATTTTAATGTTATGACCTAGACAATTTTAGATTTTATATTTTGGAGCCAAGGATTAAAGAGAAAATCCGCCCTTGAATGCGCTTTGTACGCTCGTTACCACAGCGATAACTTTTCGCAAAATCTAAAAAAGGTTTAAAGCACGATTATTTATGAAAGAAAAAGAAACTTTCTTTATGTCAAGCCCATGCATTCTATACATGAGGTTAATCCAAAATCGTAAATCCAAAATCCAAAATCGGTTGACCTGGTTTTCCTTGTCACTAAAGCCGTGGGGTGGAATTACCAAATTCCTTTGTTTGTTTTGTTTATGTTTATTGTTGATTGTTAGTTGCGGTAATCCCCAACAGACAGGGACTTCACCACCTGATGTGAATACTACAGGCAATAGTCGGATTACTGTAGGTACAACGCAGAAGCCACGTACTCTCGATCCGGCTGATGCTTATGAGTTAGCATCGCTGGGTTTAGTGTATAACATGAGCGATCGCCTCTACACCTACGAACCAGGAAGCACGGAAATTAAGCCTCAATTGGCTACAGCATTACCGCAAATTAGTCAAGATGGTTTAACTTACACGATTCCCCTGCGTCAAAAAGTAGTTTTTCACGATGGAACTCCTTTTAACGCAGAAGCAATGGCATTTAGTCTCAAGCGTTTTCTCCAAAATAAGGGAAAACCCTCTTTCTTGCTGGCAGATGTGGTGCAATCAGTAAAAGCTACCGGAGATTATGAGTTAACCATCAAACTGAAAAAGCCTTTTGCAGCGTTTCCCTCACTATTAGCATTTTCTGGAGTTTGTCCTGTTTCCCCTAAAGTTTACGAAATTGGTGAAGGTAAATTTAAGCCGAATATTTTTGTCGGAACCGGTCCTTACAAATTAGCGAATTTTGGTCCCGATTCGGTGCAATTTGATGTTTTTGATAAGTATTGGGGAGAAAAGCCAGCTAATAACGGTATTAAATTACAAATTCTCAGCAGTGGAGTGAATTTGTATAATGCTTTCCGGAAAAAGTCTGTAGATGTAGCTTACCTGTCGATGGACCCGGATCAAGTTCGCAGTTTGAAAGATAAAGCAAAAAACGGCGATTGGCAAGCTATTCCGATTCAGGGTAGCGTTATGAGTTATATGGCTTTGAATCAAAATCAAAAGCCTTTAGATAATCCAGTTGTCAGACAAGCGATCGCTTCCATGATTGACCGATCGCAAATTAAAGAGCGAGTTTGGTATGGTCAAGCTGACGCAGCTTACAGCATGATACCGACAACTTTAAATGTTTACAAGCCAGTCTTTGAAAAGCAATATGGAGATGGCAATACCGAAAAGGCTAAACAACTACTAACATCAGCTGGTTTCTCAAAAAGCAATCCAGCAAAGGTAGAAATTTGGTATCCTTCTAGTTCTCCTCCTCGCAGTTTGGCAGCTATAGTACTCAAAGCTTTAGCTAAGAAAACAATGGACGGAATTTTGCAATTTGAAGTGATTGCTGTAGATTCCACAACATTTTTTCAACAAATTCCTAAAGGTATATATCCAGCAATTTTACTCGATTGGTATCCTGACTTTTTAGATGCAGACAATTACATTCAACCGTTTCTCTCTTGCGATAAGGGTTCAACAGCGAAAGGATGTCTTGATGGTGGGAGTCAGTCTCAAGGGTCATTTTACTATAGCGATCGCATGAATAAACTCATTGACCAGCAGCGGCAAGAGCAAAATCCCGAAGTTCGTCAAAAAATATTTACAGAAATTCAAGAACTAGTAGCAAAAGATGTGCCTTTCGTTCCTTTATGGCAAAGTAAAGACTTTGTTTTTGCTCAAAAAGGTATGAGTGGTGTGCAATTAGATCCTACCCAAAATCTGATATACAAGATAATCAAAAAGTAGTTATTAGTCCAGAGTCAAAAGTCAAAAGTCCAAAATCCAAAGTCAAAAGTCTAAAGTCTATTGACCCTTGACTATTGACCCTTGACTGTTGACCCTTGACTGTTGACCCTTGACCATTGACCATTGACTATTGACCCTTGACCATTGACCATTGACCATTGACTATTGACCCTTGACTATTGACTAATTATGTCTCGTTCCAAAGCAATAACATATTACATAACTTCGCGTCTGCTGTTAGCACCACTTCAACTATTAACTATTATCACAATTGTGTTTCTTTTATTAAGAGCAACACCAGGAGATCCAGCGGATGCAATTCTTGGTGGACGCGCACCAGAAAGCGCTAAAGCAGAGTTGCGAAAACAATTAGGTTTAAATTTGCCTATAGGGTTACAATATCTCAACTATGTGGGAAACTTACTGCATTTGGATATGGGAAATTCTATCAGCAGTAGGGGACAGAAAGTTTGGGATATTATTTGGCAATTCTTTCCAGCAACAGCAGAATTAGCGGTATTTAGTATTGCGATCGCTTTAATTGTCGGTATTACTGTCGGAACTATTTCTGCTTCTCGTCCCGGTACACCTCTTGACGTTGGAGGACGATTATTTGGTATTATCACTTATTCACTTCCCATGTTTTGGGTAGGAATGATTTTGCAATTAATTTTCGCAGTTCAACTTGATTGGTTGCCGTTGGGAACACGTTTCCCGGCAACTGTTCCTGCACCCAATCATATCACTGGTTTATATACAATAGATAGTTTATTTGGTGGCAATTTAAATCAGTTTTTTACGACTTTGTATTATCTGATTCTTCCGAGTTTTACCTTAGGAATTTTGCTGAGTGGAATTTTTGAGCGGATTGTGCGAGTTAATTTAAAGCAAACCATGAAAGCAGATTATGTAGAAGCTGCTAGAGCAAGAGGTATTCCGGAGAAAAAGATTTTAGTCTCTCACGCTTTAAAAAATGCTTTAATTCCAGTAATTACAGTTTTAGGATTAACTTTTGCTTCTTTGCTAGGTGGAGCAATTTTGACTGAGGTAACATTTTCTTGGCCCGGATTAGCAAATCGATTGTATCAAGCGATTACCGAACGCGATTATCCTACAGTACAGGGAATCATGGTCTTTTTTGGAGCGATAGTTGTGGGTGCAAGCATTTTGATTGATATTTTAAATGCATATATAGACCCACGGATTAGATATTAGGAAATAATTTCGCTTCATCCCCCCTAGTCATCTGTTGTCAAAGATGTAGAGACGACGATTTATCGCGTCTCTACATAAGCGAAGGATTTTAACGGCTGAAGCCGTTACTACCTTAATGTTATAAGTAAAAATAAAGCCGTATCAAATACAACTTAAGCTGTGGTTATCAATGCTGAAGCTGTCGTTACCACAGCTTCAAGTTATATAAGTAAAATTAAAGCCGTATTTAAAACAGCTTAAGCTGTGGTTATCGATGGAGAAGCTGTAGTTATAAACGCACAAGCTGTATTAACCACAACTTAAGCTGTGGTTATCAATGCACAAGCTGTGGTTATAAATAGTTGAAAATTACTAAGGGTTGAAAAGAGCGATCGCACATCCTCTAAACTTAAATTAAACACACACATACCAAAATCTTTCTCTTCTCTCTGCGCTCTCTGCGCCTCTGCGGTTCGTTAAACAGTATATTGTTCACAACCTCAAATCCCTGTACTTGGTATACTAATTCCTAATTAAACCTTCATACAATGCGTGGATAACAGTGATATTCCTGTAAAAATCCTGTTTTTAGCAGCCGATCCGAGTGACGAACGTCGGTTGCGTTTATTGCAAGAATTGCGAGATATTCGCGAACGGCTGCAACTATCCAAACAGAGAGATAGATTTATATTAGAATCCCGTGAATCGGTTCGCATCCGGGACATAACACAGGCAATATTCGATGTCGATCCGCAAATAGTGCATTTCTCCGGACATGGAACAAGCACAGGGGAGCTTTATTTTGAGAGTTTAACAGGAAAATCGCAGCTTGTACAAGCCGATGCTTTAGCAAATTTATTTGAACTGGTAGCAGAGAAAATCGATTGTGTAGTCTTGAACGCTTGTTATTCTGAGATTCAAGCGAAAGCGATCGCACAACATATTAGATTTGTAATTGGGATGAATCAAGCGATTGGAGATAAAGGAGCGATCGCTTTTTCGGTTGGATTTTATAAAGCATTAGCCGCAAACCGTTCAATTGAAGAGGCTTATCAGTTTGGCTGTGTAGAAATTCAACTATATAATCTTCCAGAGCATCTCAAACCAGTTATTTATATAAATCCCTCCCCAAAGCCGAGAGTTAAAGAAATAATTCCTAATCCCTTCGTTCCCCAAAATGGCAGAGTAGAACAGCCGCAACAATTCTTTGGACGACAGCGAGAAATCCAAAGAGTATTTGAGGTCTTAAATAGTGGTAGTAGTGTAGCTTTGATAGGAAAGAAGGGTATTGGCAAGTCCTCACTACTATCGGCAATTTGCCAACAAGCAGAAAGTTGCCTGCAAACGCCGCGTCAGGTAGTCTTTTTAGACTTAAATGTTATTCATAATGAAGATGACTTCTACAGTGCTTTGTGCCATGAAATCAGTATCCCCGAAAGTAAAGGTTATACACTAAAGCGTAATTTGCAAAATCGTAGAGTGCTACTAGCTACAGACAATGTAGGCAATATGGCATCAAAAGGGTTTTCTCGCCAAGTATTTGACCACCTGCGCGGTTTAGCTGAGGGAAGAGATGCTTCCTTGCGGCTGATTCTTGCTGCTCGTGAATCATTGGATCGCCTGTTTAATGATAGTGACGATCAAAGTAAGACATCACCACTTGCAGGTATTTGCCAAGAGGAAAACATAAATCCTTGGGATGAAAATACTGCCCGTGCTTTTATTGCATCTCGTCTGGTTATGACTTCTGTAAATTTTACTGAGAAGGAAATAAGCCGGATATTGCAAGAAAGTGGGGGTCATCCCCAACGACTGATGCAGCAGTGCTATCAAACTTATGCCCGCTATATGGAGGGTATGCAATGACAGAACACAGTTCTGTACCTCGATTAGACTTAGCTCCCAAATTGAGGCGACCATTATCGCTATGGAAACCCTTAGATTATTTGCGGTTGTTGTATTGGGTTTTTTTCTTTCCCCAGGCTTTGCAGTGGTATGTAGATACTTTCGGTAACGGAAATCAGTTGATTGTTGAAAGAGAAAAAAACTGGCATCGGCGCGAAGGATGGGAGTGGTTGTTTTATCATCCCGTAGAGCTTCGGTTTATTCTACAAGCATTGGTATTAATACTGGTTACACCTTTCCTTGTAGGTGTAATTTTTCAGAAGATGGGTGTTCCCTTAAATTGGTCTTTCGTAATCATAGGCGTGGTGATAGGTGTGTTTCGCTTTGTGTTTAACAAAGTCGGCATCATACACGGGATGCATTACTTTAGTAATTCAGAAAGTGCCAAAGTAAGTTGGCTTGCGCCTTTCATCGGATTCAGCATCATGTCCAGCTTGGGTTCTAGTGTAGCTTTAGCATTAGTAGTTAATGACATTGATTATCTCAAGACCAATATTCTCACCAACGTAAAGAATATTATCAGCATCATAAAAGTTGGTGTGGTCTTTGGTATCGCCTTTGGTCTTACACAAGGTTGGGTTAAAAGCCTAAAGCTTGAGGGTAGAAAAAATAAAGTCTATAAATCGAATTGGGTATGGAAAATAGTAAGTTTTTTGCTACGCCGTGTGGTGTATATAAGCTTATTCCTACTGGTAATTGGTGGATCTTTTGGGCAGGAAACTCTAGGGTTAATAGCATGTACTTTTTTAATAGCTTTTGTAGTAAAGGAAATATTTTCACAACGACTAGAGGATTGGCTTTTTGCTATCCTCTCCACAAAGCTGATATCTGGCAACAGACGCTGGCAAATTCCTCATGTAACCCCAATCTCGCTTCCTTACCTATCTTCTCAGTTGACAAATTGGCTGCTTCGAGATTGGGAAATAGGTCTCCACAACCTCAATCAAGTGCGAAACTACAGTCTTCAGTTTATTCCCGTTACCCAAGCTCTAAGTAGAGCGCTTACCGAAACTCCACCAGAGCAAGTTATATTCCGCGTCGCGCAACTGACATCAAATCAACTAGAGGAACTCCGTTACATTTGGGAGCCTGCAATCAAGTCATATCGGCACATTAAATTTGATACGCCTGTTCATGCTGTCTGGTATAGTTTCTGGGAACTGCACAAAATTGATTATTATTATGCTTCAGAGTACAAAGATAGAGGATGTCTCCAAGGAGCAAGTAGGGCTTTTTTTGTAGTACGTTCTCTCCCATACGGTGAAGAAATGTTTACTTTAACTCAGACCCTTGAAGCTTTTCTTGACGCTGAGGAATTGGCAACTATTGCTATGCAGCAAATGCCTGTTGTCCCCAAAGAATCTCTACTCTGTCTCGCTACTTGGGAAGCTCTCGCTTGTCTTGATCGAGTTATTAAGGATGCTCGCATTGTCCAGCGCAGTAGATATGTTGCAGCCAAATCTATTGCTCTCAACCGAGCTTTGGAAGAGTTAAAAAACCTGCCAAATAAAACTCACGATTTGCCTCCAGCAGAGCAGGCAATTCTAACAATAATAAGGTTAATTGCTAGTAATTGGGCACGATCTCTACAAGGAGTAGCCAACAAGTTAGAGGAAATTTCCATCACTAAGCCTGTACGTAATCCCTACGTTGTTGGCAACCCAGTTGAGGGCAACCACTTTGTTGGGCGAGAAGATGTTATCAGACAGCTAGAAGAATTCTGGGTGATGGGTCATCAACTCCAGTCTGTAGTTCTTTACGGTCACAGACGTATGGGCAAAACCTCAATTCTGCTTAACGTCGATAACCGTTTAGGGTCGGGAGTACACGTAGCCTATATTAATCTGCTGGTTTTGGGGGATAGTCCCCAAGGAGTTGGGGAAGTGCTAATGGCTATTAGTGATGTAATTTCCGAGGCGGTAAATCTTCCACCTCCCGCCGATGCAGATTTGCTCAACCTTCCTTATCGTACTTTTGAACGCTATTTAAAACAGGTTGTAGAGACTTTACATCTAAAATCTCTACACGGGCTTATCATTGCCTTAGACGAGTTCGAGAAAATCGAGGAACTGATTGAGATAGGAAAAATTCCCCAGGATTTTTTGGGTTTTCTACGAGGATTGGTGCAAATGAGTTCCAAAGTTGCCTTTGCTTTTGCAGGTTTGCACACTTTGGAGGAGATGACAGCAGATTACTTCCAACCCTTCTTCGCCAGCGTTATCCCCATCCACATTGGGTTTATGGAACGCACAGCTACTGGGCAAATTTTAACTAACCCAACGATATCTTCGCCTAGTTTTGGGGAGATTGAGGGGGATGAAGATTTCCCTCTTGACTACACCGCAGAAGCCGTAAATAAAATCTATGATCTCACCCACGGGCAGCCCTATCTAATACAACTTGTGGGTTTTCAACTGGTTCGCCGTTTCAACGAACAATTTTTTGAGATGGAACGCTACCGCGAGCCAGTTTTCACGGTAGAAGATGTGGAAGCAATTATTAATGACTCTGAATTTTTCAAGCGGGGACGCTACTATTTTGATGGTGTTTGGGGTCAAGCGGTGCGCGGTGCGGTTGGACAACATGATATACTCAGGATACTTGCACCTCACCCCCAAGGCTTAACTCTCAATGCCTTACTTCAATCTACAGACATGGATGAGGCAACTTTGCAAGAAGCCTTGAAAACTCTCACGCGCCATGATGTAGTTAAAGAAATTGATGGATGCTGGCGAATTATTGTAGAACTTTTTCGCCTTTGGCTTCTACAAACGTGACTTTTTTCTTCGAGAAAAATATACTCGAAATATATCGTTGATGCCAGAAGTCTCATGACATGGACACCTTTAAGGGATAGGTTGAATAACCTGCCACTCGTTCTCGCTGGACCAATTCTGAGACGCACTGAAGCAAATGCAGTAACTGTGTGGATAGCTTTGAAAGAAAGCCGCACTGTTTATTTAGCAGTCTTTGATACTACCAAAAAATTATTACTTACAGGAAACCGGAAAACAATTCAACTTGGTATTCATTTGCATGTTGTCGCTGTCACTGCGAAAGCAGAATCAAATGTGCTTTCATCCGGTGAAAATTATCTCTACAATTTAGCATTTGACCCAGGAGAAACACTGAATAAACCGGGTATTTTAAATTCATCAGGCTCAGTTGAAGATATTACATATCCTCCGTATAACTTACCTTCTTTCGCGCTTCCACCAACTAATTTAAATCATTTACGCATCATTCACGGTTCTTGTCGCAAAGCACACGGCGAAAGTATTGACGCGCTAGCGACGTTAGACAAAATGATTAAAGAAGCGTTAATACAAGACCCAAAAAAGCGACCGCATCAACTTTTCTTGACTGGCGATCAAATTTATGCTGATGATGTGGCAGATGCTTTACTTTTCATGTTAATTGATGCCAGTCAGACGCTTTTAGGATGGTCTGAGGTGTTACCAGATGTGGAAAATATTCAAGAGTTAAATCCAGGAAAGCGCAATAAGTTAGCAACACATATTGCTGGTTTGACAAGCAGTCTTACTAAACTTAATAAAATTTCCGATATTGCAAAAAGCCATTTATTTACATTCGGCGAATTTTCTGCAATGTATTTATTTGCCTGGTGTGATGCGCTGTGGACTAAACCTGAAGATTTACCAACATTTGCAGATGTTAACTTGAATGCACCAGGAAAACGAAAAGATATAGCTTTATTTAATGAAGAAGTTGGTTATTTACAACAATTTAAAATAACGCTGAAGGAAATTAGACGCGCTTTAGCGAATATTCCGACTTACATGATATTTGACGATCATGAAATTACCGATGATTGGTATTTGAATATGGCTTGGTGCGATCGCGTCCTCACTAAACCCCTAGGCAGGCGTGTTCTACAAAATGGTATGCTAGCCTATGCTGTATTTCAAGCCTGGGGAAATACACCAGACCAATTTACAGAAGGTCAACCTGGAGATGCATTGCTTAAAGCTGCTGCTGCATGGTCAGCATCAAAAGGTGAAAATATAGAGTATGAAAAAGAAATCGCTTATCGCCTTGCTTTACCGACTGTTGCAGATATTATAAACAACAACCCTAGAGGAATACCTCACACTGATAATAATATAAAATGGCACTACACAGTAACTAGTCCAGGTTATGAAGTCATAGTACTTGACACTCGCACTTGGCGCGAATTTCCCGGAAAAGATTTTGATTTTCCGGCACTTTTGGGTGCTAAAGGTTGCGATGAGCAAATATCAAAAGTAGTTCGTCATCCTAATACAAAAGTGACTTTTTTGATATCCCCTGGTCCAGTTATTGGTGTACCTTTTTTAGAAGAAATACAAAAGACTGTTAAAAGTGTATCTCAGCAACTGGGTACTGTAGCTTGGGGTTTTGATCCAGAAGCTTGGAGTTTAGATGATGCTGCATTTGAAAGGTTATTTGCATCTTTAACATTACGCGCATTACCAACACAGAAAAGTAGAGTAATTATCTTATCTGGTGATGTTCATTACAGTTTTGCCGCTCGTTTGCAATATTCTGCAACACGTCCATTTGAAAGTTTAGAAAAAGTTGATACTGAACTTGTAGTTGCTCAATTTACTAGCAGTTCTTTAAAAAACGAAGTTAAGGGAATCGGTGGCAGCCATTCTTTGCATACTAAAGGTTTTTTACCTATAGAATTTATTAAAAATTTACCAACTTCTAAGATTATCGCTTGGGAAAATAAAGGTGGTAAAGAATTAGAAATTGGTATTTCATATACGATGATGGATAATACGGTTCAATCTTTTCCTTGGAGAGTTAAAGGTAGTCCTGCTGTCATTAATTTACTTAAAGAGCGCATTTGGCATACAGCATTAAAAATTACAGAAAAACCGGAATGGTTATATAGAATTGATTTTTTGTTAGCTAAAGAAGAAAAATTCACTCAGCCACCCGGTTCACGTTTTGTTCAACCGATATCTATAATAGCTCCTTTGCCTGGACAAGCACGCAAGGAGTTTTTAGAGAAATATTTAGCGATCGCCAAAAACGATCGCGATTTTCGCGGCAAATGGGGACACGGTAAACAAATTGTCGGAGTTAATAATATTGGTGAAATTACTTTTGAATTGATTGATGGCAAAGAAATAGCTGTGCAAACTCTTTGGTGGAGATTAGAAAGTTGGGAAAAAGACAAGCTTTTAGAACCTTTCCCCTTAACTAGATGTGAAGTATCTTTGCTTTTTGATGACAAAGATTACCCAATGGCTGATATTTTGAAGGAAAGATTCACTCTCGAAAATTTCTTTAAAGAACCGTTTTGATTAGTTGCCTAAATAGTAGCTTTGCAGCTTAAAGTCGCTTTTCACCGCAATGAAATGCGGTAATTTTCCATGAAGAAAGTAATTTCTTATACATATTTAATTCAGAATACAAATTGACTTGGATTGTAAAGCCAGTCTGGGTATAACTTAATCTCTCTTGTCGAGATGTATAAAAGGTTGGACACATGATTAGTTTACTGGTGTCAACGCATCTGTAATATTTATTAACAAAAAACTATGTTAACTCATACTCATATCGACTATGATTTATCTAAGATAAAAAACTCCAGTCTGCAAAGCCTTGTTACAGGTTGGCATCTGGGAACGAGATACGGAAAATTACAACATAAAAGGAACACAAAATGAACTTTACTCGTTTTGAACACATTAACCTTGCTTGCAAAGATATTGACGCAACCAAAAAGTTTTACCAAACCCTCTTTCCGGATTGGTATGTGCGCGTTGAAGGTGTATTTGACGGTAGTCGCTGGATGCATTTTGGCAACGATCAATTTTATCTTGCCCTCAACGATTATCCTGAGTTAAAGCATGTGCATACGGCTTATGAAAATATCGGTATCAATCATGTAGGCTTTACGATTAAAGATGGGGAAGCGATGAAAAAACTGCTTGAAACTGAAGGCATCGAGTATTATACAATGACTGCACCAGAAACGAAGCACAGAATTTACGTTAACGATCCTGATGGGAATGAGATTGAGTTAGTTGAATATAACTCAGAGTACGCATTGAGGTAATTTTAGTTAGGAAGAAGTTAATGAGTACAACAAATAAAGTTGCTGTAGTTACTGGTGGAAATCGCGGTTTGGGATTTGAAGCTTCTCGTCAGTTAGCTAAACTTCAGTATCAGGTAGTTCTCACCAGTCGAGATGAAGCAAAAGGTAAAGCTGCGGCTGATAAGTTACAAGCTGAGAATTTGGATGTGACATTTCATCCTCTTGATGTGACTAGTGATGAAAGTAGTCAAAAATTAGCTGAATTTATTTCTCAGCAGTTTGGAAAGCTTGATGTTTTAGTGAACAACGCGGGTATATATATTGATGAAGCTGGTAATAACAGTGTTTTGTATGCCAAAATTGACACTGTGCAGCAAACGATGGAAACGAATGTTTACGGTGTTTTGCGAGTGACTCAAGCGTTAATTCCGTTGATGAAGAAACAGAATTATGGACGCATAGTTAATGTTTCTTCGGGGATGGGACAACTTCATGATATGGGTGGTGGTTACACCGGATATCGCCTTTCTAAAGCTGCTTTGAATGCCTTAACGCGGATTTTTGCAAGCGAATTACAAGGGACAAATATCTTAGTTAATTCTGTTTGCCCTGGTTGGGTAAAAACCGATATGGGTGGAGCAAATGCAACTAGAACTCCAGAACAAGGAGTTAATACAATTGTCTGGCTGGCGACTCATGCAGATGGAGGTGCGACGGGTGGATTTTTCCGGGATAGAAAACCAATTGATTGGTAATAGTTAGTGGTTATTGGTTAGTTGTTAGTGGGCATGGGGCATTGGGCATGGGGCATGGGGCATGGGGCATGGGGCATGGAAAGAATCGTATTTATTCACCCAAGGAGCGCATCACCGAACTTCTTTAATTCCCAATTCCCAATTCCCAAGACCGCACTGCCTCCCCCATGACGGCAGGTGCAGATAGCGCGGGGAACCCGCGCAACGCACTGCCTCCCCAATGCCCACTAACTACTAACTACTCTCTTTTTGATGCATAGTAGCGAGTATTCTTACTCGATTACTAAACAATTGCTGATTTTTCATTGCCAATTAAACTTTGCAAATATTGCAGAATTAAATATCTATATTTAATAACTTAACTCCTGACTTTTGATAAATTCTCGAATATATCCAGCGACAATACCAGCGCAAGATTCTGGTAAGTCGCTTTTACCATGAGCAATTATTTTTAACTCAGATGAAGGAATTTGACTGTAAACTTTACTCATGGCTAAACTGTGTGGTGTATCTTCTGCACCTTGCAAAATCAAAACTGGGATTTCTAAAGTATATAATCGGTCGTGTAAGAATTCGGCATTAATTTCTGGCTGCTGACGTTGAAATAATATTTTGCAAGCTGTGGGATATTTCACCAGTGTTTGATAAAGCTGCCAATCTTGTTCAATTTCTTTATCCCAGCCTAACATTTTAGTTATGGGGCGAAGTAATCGCAATAATTTAAATATAAAAGGCGATCGCTTTACTAATTGCCGCATTTTCTGCAAACGCTTTTCTTGTCCTTCTATTTCCACACCTTCTGGTGCTAACAATACTAAACCACTAACTTGCTGTGAATATTTTAATGCATAACTAGCAGCAATCCAGCCTCCGAGAGAATGTCCGACTAAATAAACTTTTTCCAGCTTTAAAGCATGGGTAAATTCAGCAAGAGATTCTAAGAGTAAATCAATTGAGTAATGAACATTAGGATAATCTGACTCACCGAAACCGAATAAATCTGGTGCAAAGCAATGGTAATTTGAAAGCGATTCCATCACCGATAACCATTCACAGCTATCATTCCAAGCACCATGTAAGAAAATTATAGAAGTTCCTTCCCCAAGTTCACGCCAAAATAACAACCCTTGAGAAAGTTTTCTCCGGGAGTTACGAAACAGATTATTCATTTTAATTTAGTAGTTAGTAGATAGTGGTTAGTGGGGCATGGGGCATGGGGCATGGGGCATGGAAAGAATCGTATTTATTCACCCAAGGAGCGCATCACCGAACTTCTTTAATTCCCAATTCCCAATGCCCAATGCCCAATGCCCAATGCCCAACACCTAACAACCAACAAGCTGACAATTATACTTTTACGCTAATGTTGTCAAGCCCTGCAAGTAATCTTGCAACTGTCGGTTGTGATCGTGGGACATTTCCCCTGGTGGAAGAGAGTTGAGAGGAAATGCTTGGATTTCCATTGCTTCCAAGGTATCCTGAATCTCCATAATTCCCTGAACTTCTGCTTCAACGACAATACAAATCGAATGAATTCTGGGATCGCGATCTGGTGCGGAGTAAACTCCTACCAAACGCCGAATTTTCACCAAATCAAGCCCAGTTTCCTCCATCAACTCGCGCTGGACTGTATTCGGAATATCTTCTCCCCAGTCCACCATCCCTCCAGGCAATGCCCAGCGACCATTGTCACGCCGCCGGATTAGCACAATCCTACCATCCGGTAAAATGGGGATGATACTGGTGCCAGTGATGGGATGACGAAAGAGGATACCCAGTACGGCTTGTCCAAAGCGCCATAAGCTACGTGTGGACTGGACAGTTGCAGCAAAAAAAGCAAAAACGTTCAATCTTCCAATGTCTGTGTTGTACTGTAGAACTCGCCACCACTAACATCCGTTCAACTACGAAAATATTGAATTTTGTGTTATGTCAGGATGCTCGTAGTTTAAGGTTTTATTCTCACGATTACCGCAGAACATATCAATTTTAGCATTTGCGGAAACTAAAACTACATATATACATAATCATTATGAGCTAATAATTTTTTGGTTTTTAGCTAATATTACCTTGTTGAAAGTGGCAATAAATACTTGCTGAAAAATCTAAATTGCTTAAATCTCTACTGGAAATAACGTTAATATTTTCAATTCTTGAAAATTTTTCTATGAAATTTTCTTAGAAAATAGTTTCTATATTTAAATATTTTGCTTTGAAATTGCCTATTCCACATCAAAATTGAGCAAGAAAATTACAAATATTAATTCATTGCTAATTAATAAAAAAAAAAGTCATAATTTTGATTGACATAAAAAACTTAAATGCGGTAGACTAGAACACTGTTTAAAGTGTATTGAGTGCTGAGTTAGACTAAGACTATATCAATAACGTTGGTCGTTGATATTGCCTAAGTTATTTCTGGCTTCAGTTTGTTGTTTATTAATGAGGTGAACATGGCGAAGCGCCGCAACCCCAAAAAAGAAAAGGCGCTACGGAACCAGGCATATGCCCGAAAGTTTCGTAAACGAACTACTACAGGACGAATGCAGAGAAGATTCCAACAAAGACCGCCGAAGAGTGAAGAGGATGAGGGCGCAGCTTCAATGGATGCTGCTGAATAAAGAATGTTGCTCAAATGCTTGTTGAGCTTTTCTTTTAGCTTAGATTCCATAATGCTCCTACCCTTAGCCGATCGCTAGGGGTAGAGATTAAATAGGTAATACGATAATCATACATACCGCTTTGGGACGGCATAGCGTGGATTTAAGTCCTTAAAAGCCAAGGATGTTATGTAGTCTCATAATCCGTCAATTGAAAGGGCGTATATTATTTATACGCCCTTATTTATTATTTAACAGTTATTTGAGTGCGGGCGGCTTGAAGGGCTTTGCTTACTTGTTCAAAGCCTGTACCACCGTAGCTGTTGCGGGCTGCAACAACTTGACGGGGGGCGATCGCTTCATAAATATCTGCCTCAAACGCTGGATGCAATTGTTGCCATTCTGATAAACTCAAATCTTTTAAAAGTTTACCTGCGGCAATACTGGTTTTCACCACTTTACCCACGAGATTGTAAGCTTCTCGGAAAGGAACACCCCGCGCCGCTAGATAATCTGCTACATCGGTAGCATTTGAAAAGTCCTCCGCTACAGCTTCCCCCAAGCGTTGAGTGCGAAATTCTAAACCTTCGTGCAGCAAAATCGTCATCGCTTCTAAACAAGCTTTAACTGTTTTGACACTATCAAATAAACCTTCTTTATCTTCTTGCAAGTCTTTGTTGTACGCCAAGGGCAGCCCCTTCATTATCACCAACATTGCTTGCAGATGACCGAATACGCGCCCAGTTTTCCCCCGCACCAATTCTGGAACATCGGGGTTTTTCTTTTGCGGCATAATGCTGGAACCCGTAGCACAGCTATCTTTCAGGGTGACAAAGCGAAATTCTTCCGATGACCAAAGAATAACCTCTTCCGAAAGACGGCTGAGGTGAACCATAATCAAGCTAGCAGCACAAAGAAATTCAATCGCAAAATCGCGATCGCTTACTCCATCCAAGCTATTAGCATAAACTTCGTCAAATTGCAATAGTTCGGCGGTGTAATGTCGGTCAATCGGGAAAGTAGTTCCCGCCAAAGCACCACACCCTAAAGGCGAAATATTTACCCGACGATAAACATCTCCCAAGCGTTCCCAGTCGCGCTGTGCCATTTGAAAGTATGCTAAGAGGTGATGAGCTAAACTTAGAGGCTGGGCGCGTTGTAGGTGCGTGTAACCTGGGATCAAAGTTTCAATATGGTTGTCGGCTATATCTAATAAGACAGTTTGAAATTCTCGCAGGCAAGAGCGGATGTGTTGAATTTGGTCGCGCAGATAAAGTCTGGTATCAGTACCAACTTGGTCATTACGCGATCGCGCTGTATGCAGCTTTTTCCCGACATCACCAACAATTTCCGTCAATCGCTTTTCCACGGCAAAGTGTACATCTTCCGCGTCAATACCTGGGTGAAATTTGCCGGACAGATATTCCTGACGAATTTGTTCTAAACCTGAAACCAGAAGACTTCCTTCTTCTGGAGAAATTATACCAGTGTGAGCCAGCATTTTCGCATGAGCTTGAGAGCCAGTGATATCGTATTCGATTAATTCAATGTCAAAACTTATACTTGCGTTCAAACGAGCGATCGCCGGATGTAACGCTGATTCAAATCGCTGACTCCAAGTTGGTTCTTTAGTCATATATATCAGGGGAGTGGGGAGTGGGGAGTGGGGAGTGGGGGAGAGGGGGAGAAGGGGGGATGGGGGGAGAGGGAGAGGGGGAGAAAGAATTATTCTCATTGTCACCTTGTCCTCCTTGTCTCCTTGTCTCCTTGTCTCCTTGTCTCCTTGTCCCCCACTCCCCACTCCCACAAATTTTAGCCGTAACTAGTTAGATTCCGGATCATATAGCCAATGACTAACCCAATCAACAGTGCCCACACTTGACCTGTTTGGATAAAGTGGTTAAAAGCTGTTTGCACTTGACCGATAAGATTAGCATCTCTAACGGTTTGAGCTAGCATCGTTGAATATACTGGTAAATGCCACACTAACTGATACATAGAATCTAAAGCGTTGTTCATACTTATTAATCAATCGGTTATTCGCTGCATTGTCAGTAGTTTGTTTTACTGACATTGACCACATGCTGAAATTATGTGGATAACTTTAATGTCATAACCTCAACATGCAGGTGATGTCCACTGATAAGCTGTTATACTTTCTGCCAAGTATTTCTGTCTCGTTACAAGGCAGAGCCTTGTAATGTAATTATGGAGGCTCTGCCTCCAAATTCTCTGGTTCTCTGGTTACAAGGCAGAGCCTTGTAATGTAATTATGGAGGCTCTACCTCGATATTTTACAGGAGGCAGAGCCTCCCGTAAAGCATTCCCAGTCTCCGACTGGGAACGAGTTGGACGAATGTCATAACCTCAAGATGCGGGTGATGTAAATAGGGTCTTTTTCATAAATCGACGGGATGCTGTCCATAATAAGGTAAAGCGTCTGACCAGTCGGGACGCTTGCCTTGTTGCCAGTCGAGATATGCGAGTTCCAACACGCTGGTTACTGTTGCTGCTAAGTTAGATTTGGCTTCGATTAATTGATAAGTTGTATTTGAAGCTAATTTTTCTTGCCACGCTTCTGGTGTAAATACGGTATCAGGCAACAAAGATATTAAACCAGAAGCATCAGGCATATGTTGATAAATAGCTGCAAAAACTTGACCTCGTTGTGCTGGCATTTGCACAGCAATCATAGTGTCGTTTTTATTTTTTTGGGAGTAGGCGATCGCTGCTAATGTGGAAATAGCAAACACGGGAATATTTAACTGTTGTCCTAATGTTCTGGCAGTTACAACTCCGATACGAGTACCAGTAAATCCTCCGGGTCCCTTGGCTACGGCAATAAACGCTAAATCTGCCCAAGTTTGCGGTTTAATAAAATTAATTAAATATTCATGCAACAAGCTAGATACGTTACGTTCTAAATTCCAAACGTCAGAACGTGTATCTTCTGCAAAGTTACTTATTGCCAAACCCAATTCGGGTGTGGTGGTATGTAGCGATAAACCGTATTTTGTTCGTTGGATTTCTAATTCAGTGGTCAAGCGATTTTAGATTTACGATATTCGTAGTGACGCAATTTATTGCGTCATTATAACGCAATAAATTGCGTTACTACGGTTTATCAAGTTGGCACCAATTCACCTGGACGCAACTTAGACCATTTACCGGTTTCTCGCTTAAAGCTGAGACAACCGACAACATCCCATTCCATTTCAATATAATCCTCTTTGGGACGGATGTTAACGTTGATAGAGGGTTCATTCGGTTCAAAATTTGGGGTTTCCGTCAGGTGAGGTTGTTCGTGCTGCGTTTCTACTGCGTTGTAGGTAATGCAGCGGTCTACATAGTGGCAGTTGACACAAATACACATAATAGAACCACGATACAAAGAGCTTTATTGTTAATCTAGCTTAAGCCAAATCGTAATTCATTAGTTGCTGGGTTGATTTTTATTACAATGTATAGTTCAAATTTTTCTAACTTATCTGATAATTATCCTTTTAGCCTGGAATTGTTGCCAAAAACAGCTTACATGGTAGGTGGTGCTGTGCGCGATCGCATTTTAGGAAGAAGTCGCGAGTATTTGGATCTGGATTTTGTTTTACCATGTGATGCGGTCAAGGTAGCGCGAAAAATCGCGAAGCATTACAAAGCTGGTTTTGTGTTACTCGATCCGCAAAGACAAATTGCCCGTGTGGTGTTTCCCCAAGCTACGGTTGATTTTGCCCAACAGTCGGGGGAATCTATAGAAACTGACTTGCATAGAAGGGATTTTACAGTAAATGCGATCGCCTACAATCCGCACACGCAAGAAATCATCGATCCTTTGCAAGGTTGTGCTGACTTAGAACGACGCATAATCAGGATGATATCACCTGCCAATCTGCAAGACGATCCTTTGCGGTTAATGCGAGCTTATCGCCAAGCGGCGCAACTTAATTTTACAATTGAGACAGATACTCAGATCGCAATTCGCTCTCTAGCTTCGCATATAACTGAAGTTGCCGCAGAACGAGTTCGGGTAGAAATCAATTATTTGCTTTTGAGTTCTCAAGGAACACCTTGGATAACTCGCGCTTGGGAGGATAATTTACTTACGCCTTTTTTTCAGTTCGCTACATCAGAAAGTTTCGCTAAACTAACAGCAGTTGACGATGCAGCGGTGAAACTAGCGGAAAATTGGCAGCAATTGAGCGTAAAACTGCAAGAGTATGTTAGGGATACTGTTAAAACTACTTGGTTGAGTATTGCCAAACTTGCTTGTCTTGTCAACCCTGACCCGGAAGTTGCGGAAATTGAATTACAAAAATTAACTTATAGTCGTGCGGAAATTAAAGGCGTAACCACTGCCCTGAAGCTGTTCCCGCAGTTAAAATTATCTCAGATGTCTTTGCGAGAACAGTATTTTTTCTTTCAAGAAGCCGGTTTTGTATTCCCGGCTACAGCAGTTTTAGCTGTGGGACATGATATCTTGGTAGAGGCGATCGCACCCTTGATCGACCGCTACCTTGACCCTGACGATCTGGTTTCTCATCCCACACCCTTATTGAGTGGGAAGGAACTAATTCTAGCATTACAGATTCCAGCTTCGCCACTATTAGGCAAACTATTGGCGGAAATCGCTGTAGCGCAAGTTGAAGGTAAAATTTCGACTTCAGCAGAAGCGATCGCTTTTGCGCGTCAGTTAGTTGAGGGTTAATTGTTATCATCTACAAGTTACTATTCTTGCTAAGTACAGCTTTTCGTAAAAACGAGCGCGTTTTTTTAACGCAAAGGGACGCAGAGTTAGCGCAGAGGGACGCAGAGTTTTTCTGAATTTAATTCGTTACGAATTTGTGCGTTGTTCTGCAAGTTCTCGATTCGATATTAAGATTAGTGCGATCGCTTCTGTGCAACTTTCCCTTGCTTCTTCGAGAGTTTTCTCTTGGACATTAGCACCAGGTAACTCTTGGATGTAGCCAATATACCAATCATCTACCTTTTCAAATACCGCAGTAAAAGAGTTTTCCATTGCCGGATACCTCACAAAAAAAGTTTATATTTCAATGAATGTTTTTCAGCCCTAACTTCTAAACATCCTTTAATTGCTTCTTGAATGTTTGCAATAGCCTCTTTTTCGGTTTTGCCTTGACTAACACGGAAAGGAATAACTGGACATTCAGCAATGAACATCCCATCTTCATCTTGAAGGATAGTAATAAGAAACTTCATTCCTCTTGTTTTATTTCCTAAATGGTAACATCTTCAAGATTCTTATGATTGAATTCGGACAATTAATGCAATTTATGCTTAATGTTAGTGACAAGCAGATACTAACATTCAGCATATGTCTTTAAGCTACTTGACTTTTAGCTGGGTGCAGTTCTGTGGGGGGTGAGATAAGCGATCGCTTTTGACTTTCGATTATATTAGCTTTATCTACCAACCTATTGACAATTTTCTCGGCATAAGCATAAAGCTCACTATCATGCTGAAAATTGGTAAGTAGAAAAAAGATGTGCCACTCATCGCGATTAATTGCTAAATATTCCCCTGGTTGATAATTATCTACCCCTGCTAAGATTTTTCGCTCCGCATTCCAGGGTAACTTAATTTGCAGATAGCGTTGACGAGCGCTGTTAAAACAAACTTTAACTTTTAATATATGACCGCTATTATTTTTTATCGATGTCTCGCTGATATATTCTTTCCCATAATACTGCATTTCGTTCCATAGCTGATAGACATATTTACCAGCTTCGTAGAACGCCACAAACTGTGATAGATTCATTTTTACACCCTTATGTTATAAGTTTTTTAATATTAGTATTTAAACACTTATTGCTGTTATAACTATATACTTATCAAAATGTAACTTGTTGCAATTACTGAAAATTTTTATATTTAAAATTTGGTTATTTTAACGATTGTTAATTGTTAGCACCATTTAATACAGTAAATATGCGAGGAAATAAAAGCTGTGCGATCGCACACAAAATCATAAAAATTTACAATTTATAATTTAGGAGTGTAAGCGATCGCTTCTGCACATCAGCTACTCGATAGTTAGTATATATATTTCTCTATAGCAGTCCTAAAAACAAGATCCCCGACTTCTTGCGAGAAGTCGGGGATCTGATAATAGCTAAAAAATGTGTCTTACTTACAAAGTGAACAGCCACCGTAGGGTGTGTTACCGCGAAGCGCGTAACGCACACCATTAATGGTGCGTTAAACTTCGTTATAACGCACCCTACGCTATCTATATGCGAAGTCGGGGATCTGAAGAAGGGCAATTAATAGCTAAAAAATGTGTCTTACTTACAAAGCTGAAATTGTTACACCCTCAATTTCCTCATCAGTTAAGTCGTACAACTGACGCAACTTATCTAACTTTTCTGTATCAGCATTCCAAAAACCGCGTCCGGAAGCTTCTAGCATTCTCCCTATAATATTGCGGAAAGCTTCTGGATTCGACTTGCGTAATTTTTCCGCCATCTCTGCATCTAAAGCGTAAGTATCTGCGGCTTGGTCGTATACCCAATCATCAGTAAAATCCGCAGTGCCGCCCCAGCCAATCAATGCCGTCATGCGTTGCGAAATTTCAAACGCACCACCAGAACCTTGATTTGCCATTGCTTCTGCCCATTTAGGATTTAGCAACTTGCTGCGATACTCCATCCGCAGTAAATCATCGAGATTGCGGGGTGTAGTATCTTTCGAGAAACTTTCTACAAAGCTGGTTGTAACCTTCTTCTTGCTTTGTTTTTCAGCTGCCTTTTTCAAACCGCCAGTATTAGCATAATATTCTTGAATATCAGTCAAACCGTATTCTACCGAATCGATTTCTTGAACAATGCGATCGCTCGTTTTCAACAACTGCGTCAATACTTCCGGTCTAGCTTGACCCTTATCCTGTCTACCGTAACTGAAAACATTGCGACCTTGCCAAGTATCCCCCAACTCATCACCAGATTCCCAATTACCATCAACAACTCTATCATTTACCAACGAACCAAAATCACCAGCCGGATTAGAAAATAATCTCGCCGAAGCATTTTCTATACCTTCTGCCTTCAAAGCCAAAGCATGTTTTCTAATAAAATTCTCCTCTTCAGATTCATCAGCATCAGCCGCACGTTGAAACAAATCATCCAACAACTCAATAATATTGACAAAACTATCACGAAAAATACCAGATAAATTCGCCAAAACATCAATTCGGGGATGTCCAACCTCAGCCAAAGGCATCAATTGATAACGAACAATCCGCCCCGTCCCCTCCTTCACAGGTTCGGCACCCACCAACTCCAAAAGAATACCTAAAGACTCCCCCTTCGTCTTAATTGCATCCAAACCCCATAACATCACCGCCACAGTTTCCGGATATTTATTATATTCTTCTAAATGCTGTGAAATAATTTTTTTAGCTATCTCCCTCCCCCTTTCATAAGCACCAGCAGAAGGCATTCTATAAGGATCTAAAGCATGAATATTCCTCCCCGTAGGCAACACACCAGAACCATCCCGCAACAAATCGCCACCAGGCGCCGGCATAACATACTCCCCATTCAACCCCCGCAAAAGATTCGTCAACTCATCAGTAGATTGCATCAACAAACCTCTAATCTCCTCCTCTTCCCCTCTGCGTTCTCCGCGCCTCTGCGGTTCGTTTTCTCCAAAATAAGCCTGCAAATACCCCCTCATTTCCTCCTCATTTGGCGCTTCACCCAAAGTATGCAAACCCGAAGAAAAAAGCCGACCTTCTAACACCTGCAAATACTCATACAACTTCACCAAATAATCATTAAAAGCATGACTACTAAACATCCTGATATTCTCCGGACTAAACGAAATCCCCAAACGTTTCGCCTCATCAAACGGACAATCAGCATCTAAACCAGTATCAACAACCTTCTTACAAATCACCGACTTCAGCGCATAATTCTTTTGCGGATCTTCTCGATACTCAGAAATTAAATCCCGCAGAGACATTAACTCCTTATATAAACCAGCACGTCCATAAGGCGGGACATTGTGAGAAATCAACACACCATAACCGCGACGCTTTGCCAAAATTGATTCTGAAGGATTATTCGCCGCATATATATATAAATTCGGCAAATCTCCTAACAAAATATCCGACCAAGAATAACCCGTATTTCCTAACGGCGATCCCGGCAACCATTCGACAGTACCGTGCATTCCAAAATGCACCACAGCATCAGCTTGAAACTCATTTTGCAGCCATTTGTAGAAAGCAGCATATTGAGGATGCGGCGTTAAATCTCGTTCAAACATCAACCGCATCGGATCGCCTTGTATACCTAAAGGTGGTTGTACACCGATCCAAATATTTCCTAACTCAATGCCGCCAATATTAAACTCATCACCGTAAGTTTTAATTCCCGTATTCGTGAGAGATTTCCATTGTTTTTCGATGCGAGATGTGCGGAGATATCCTAACCATTTTTCCAGAGTTTTGGCGTTGACTGTAGTGGGGAGTGGGGAGTGGGGAGTGGGGAGTGGGGAGTGGGGAGTGGGGAGTGGGGAGTGGGGGGTGGGGAGTGGGGAGTGGGGAGTGGGGAATGGGGAGTGGGGAGTGGGGACTAGTTGTTCATCTGCTTCTTTGACAGCGCGAATTAACTCTTCTCCATCTTTAGGGAAATCTGCGATCGCATAACCTTGATTTTGCAGCGCCTGGAGAAAATTCAGAAGCGATCGCGGTACATTTAATAATGCAGCTGTTCCTGTTGCACCGTACCCAGGTGGAAAACCATACAAAATAATCGCTATTTTCCTCTCAGAAGAAGGTTTTTGCCGCAAGGCAACCCAGCTTTTCACCCTGCCAATCAATCTCTGCACTCGTTCCGGAACCAGATAAATTTGTTCTCCCACCAATCCACCGAGGGGAATTGTATCAATAGCGCCATCCAATTCTGGCAATGCATATAATACGACACTTTGCAAGCCCCCGATACCTTGACGTGTCCAAGAGTGAATATCTTGAATCAGTAGTGGTGCAGCGACGATGTATGGTACATTCTTGGCAGCAAGGATTTTTACCGCAATTTGCGTTTGCCGTCCAGCTTCCATTGAACCAGCAGGACCACCCACCAAAGGAAAGCCAATTGTAGATACGATCGCATCCACTTTTACCGCTTCGTTGGAGAGTGAAGGAGTTTCAATATTATTATTATTTCGTTGCTGCGTTTCATAGTCGCTGGTCATCCAATCTCGCACGGCAACATGTCCTTCAACACCATTAATAAAAATGGGTAAAGGTATCAAACCAGCTTCTTCAAAACTGCGAATTAATTGCGGAATATAAGGTTGTTTTGTAATAACGTGTTTGCGATAAAGTAAAATCCCTATTATTGGTTTCGTAGTAACGCGATTCATCGCGTTCTCCTCATACCACTTTAAATACTCGCGAGGAGATTCAAAAAAGCCTTGATAATCGGGATGAAGCAATCCCATATTTGGAGTTTCGATAACTGGGGGAATTTCGCCTATTTTTAAATCTAAATATTTTTCTGCTAATATCCAAAATAATGCGGCTACGTTTTCTGCACCGCCAGCATTCCAATAACCATATATAATTAACCAGTTGCGTAAGTCTTGCACTTTTTGCACTGGCACATATTTGAGAAGTTTCGGACCGATTTTTAAGAAGCTGATGTAACCTGCAAGCTTGTCTTCTTCTCGTCCGTTGCTAAATTTATCAAGGATGAATTTAACTGGTTTGGGCATTCCTTTGGGTTTATCACCAATGGCAAAATCACCCAATTTTGTTAAACTCATCAATTCTAAAGCTGACTCGAACACCAAACGGATGGGAATTTGAGAAACGCGATCGCGCAACCACAAAACTTGGTCATAATCAAATAGCAAGCTGCCAAAAAACACATCCGCGTCTTTAAGTGCAGCTTCTACCTCGCTGCGGTTGGTGGTAATATCGCGATCGCTAAACACGCGAATATCCAACTCACCACAGCGCAAGGACGCCAAGTAAGCTGCTTTTCTGTATAATTCAGCGTTGAACGATTCAAATCCAGCAATCAAAACTATGCGTTTCATGCGTTACGATGGTTTGCGTGGGTTACGGAAAATTAGGGATTTTATCTCAAATTCGGTTAATTACGTATATTGTAGAGACGTTCCGCCGGAACGTCTCTACGATGGTTTGCGTGGGTTACGGAAAATTCGGTTAATCACGACGTATATTGTAGAGACGTGACAATGGAACGTCTCTACGATGGTTTGCGTGGGTTACGGAAAATTCGGTTAATCACGACGTATATTGTAGAGACGTGACAATAAAACGTCTCTACGATGGTTACTGCAATGACTTTTCAAATTGCAAGCGCTGCTGTACGTTATGTAAGAAGTAACCATTCATCATGGCAGATGCTAACAACATACCTAAGTGTTCGCGGCTGGTGGTAATTTCGATGTCGAAGTCTTCTGAAGGTAAGTTACCCAACATACTCACAACGGTGCGCTCGATCGCTTGAAGTATTTCTGGTGATGTTGGCTTGGATAGTTGGGCAAGTGTTTCTGGATTCAGCGATTTAATGTATTGCCACAAGTTGTTATTAACTGCTTCCGAACCAAAGTTCTCTGGATTGCGGTTAGAAATATTGTTCATAATAGTGATAAGCTAGCAGTATTTTATGAAGTTGTATATACTTTAACAATCTTTTTATCACAGCGATGTCAGCTTAACCGAACCTAATTTAGGGCGGTTTCTTCTACTTATATTTTGTTTTGTCTGATAAGAAATGAATCTCAGTTTTGTAGGGTGTGTTATGCCGTAGGCTAACGCACCATCCTCTTAAAAATTCATAGTTTTGTAGCTAACGCACCATCCTCTTAAAAATTCATAGTTTTGTAGTGTGTTATGCCGTAGAAGATCGCATCATCCGGTGATTTTCGGTGCGTTAGGACGTTCCGTCCATAACGCACCCTACTTTTCTGCATTGGCATAACATCGCTCTGCATTGGCATAACATCGCTCTGCATTAACATAACATCGCTCTGCATTAACATAACATCGCTCTGCATTGGCATAACATCGCTCTGCATTGGCATAACATCGCTCTGCATTGGCATAACATCGCTC
>NZ_JTCM02000087.1 GCF_000817785.2 Hassallia byssoidea VB512170
AGACAAAAATGGACAGCCTTTTTTTAAAGATCCGCATGGGCCCAACGATACCCTCAGATGAAGGCTGTCCATTTTTGTCCACGTTCATTCCAAGGGACCACTGCGACCTAGCCAAGGTGGTTTAGGTATCGAACTGCTGGATTATATTGTGCCTGCAAACGGTCGTCCCATGCCCAGTGACTGGAAAAGCAGCGATATTGCACATATCCAAACTGTTTTCAAACTCTATTCCAAAACGAAAAGCTAATTCGATGGCATTATCATGATATTTTTGTTCTTGTTTGATAGCATTACTAAAACTACACCCTTCAGGCAAAACGAATGATTTACCACTAAAGATTGCGAGATCGCATTGTCTTATAACTACCTTTTCGACGATCTGATTCCCATCGACATAGAACTCATGGCATTCTTCTACTACTGCATTCGATCCGTCATTTGAACTCTTTCGGGAATAAAATTTTTTAACAATCTTGTCGTCTATCACTTCAAAATCTTTATAAGCGTATCCCTTTTTCAGATTTTTTAATTGTTCAAACTGCTGTTGAATCATCGTTCTCAAGCACTCCCATTTCCTGGATACTAACACCCTTATATTTCAACATAGCTTTAGGCTTATATCTATGTAAGCAAATCATCACCGCACATGGCGGCGAAATTGGCGTAAAAAGTGCAATCAATGCCGGGGCGACTTTTTGGTTTACACTACCAGTATTTAAAGCTAATAAATAGCTAAAAATTGGGCACGCTCGCATGGGGCATGGGGCATTGGGGGTCAAACTCCTAATACCCAAAAGCCCAAAATACTGTAGGATAAGTCAATTAAAATAATTGAACAAAGTAATGCTAAAATATTTCTGATAGAGAAAAAACTTAGTACAACATTGCACAAATTCGTAACAAATTCAATTCAGAAAACTCTGCGTTACTTTGCGCTTACTTTGCGTCCCTCTGCGTTTAAAAAGGTGCTCGTTTTTACGCAAAACTATACTTAGCTTTACCCCTTCAATCTCGCAAAATACAAGCGCGATCGCTCTCGTACAGCCATCTCAAAATTTAAGCAAATCGAAAGCGATCGCTTCGGGCGGTTACTCTAAAAGTGAATTTTACAAATTTTGACCAGTGTAAATTGATCGCACTTCGCCGTTCCGACGCACAACAGCTTCACCCTTACTCACCTCCACTAAAGTCCAACCGCTAGAACCAATGCTTTCACCGACATCGATGCGACGTGTCACCCCATCAACTTTAAACAAAGCCGCAGATTTATCACCTAACTCTAGCAATCCTTCCAAAGTATTGGTAGGAGCCGCCACAGTTTCCACATATGCCTGTTTTTCAACGGTTTTTGGCTCTTTTGGCGTTGGCGCTGACGGTGCTGTGGCTGCGGGTAATTTTGGTGGCGCAGCTTGAAAAGCAGTAACTTTTAACACAGGTAAAGGTTTAGACGGTTGTCGCAAAGTAATCGGTGCAGTTCGCACAGCCACAGGCTTGAGTTCTGTTCGCACCGCAGCCGTCACCATGTTTGCAGGCACGGGTTTGGCTGGTTTGGGGACGGATTTTAAAGCCTTTTTCACTGGTGCCGGTTTAGCTGCGTGAGAAGGCACCGTCGGTAAAACTTTCCGAACCCCAGCAATTGGCGGTGGCGCATAGCGCATTGGTTGCGGCGCTTGATAAACGGGGATGTAGATCCGCTCGACGATGGTTGTCCGGGGTGCGGCGGGGGTTGTATTATTAGCGGCGAGAACTGGTGGTAAATTACCTCTAGCTGGTGGTTTTATTGTTGGGGTAACATAAGCAAAAGCTGTTTGGGTAGGAATTACCGCAGTGGCGATCGCACTTTTAGTAGATTTTTGAGAGCTTTTTGCTTCTTGTCTGTCGATGATTGCCAGCGCTCCCAACATATATTGCACTAAATCTGCCTCCACTTCAACTTTGGCAGGCAATTGAGTCTTTAATTTTGGCTGTTGAACCGATTGCTCGACCAAATTAGAATTTATCCGGTAAATCAGTCCAGAGTTGAGCAAAAAGATAATACCAGCGATCGCCACGCCTAGGGTAGCTCCAAAAGACAGCAATTTGCCCCAAGCAATCCGCGCTTTGTGATGCTTTTTGCTGACTGATTTAGTTGTACCCGGTGCGTCAACCACAAACGTACTCAATTGCTTTTTACCTTGAGAAGCTGTTTGTATCGGTGGGGATGTTTCGGGTAAAACGATTTGCGATCTTTGGGGCGTGGGGATGACATATTCTGGATACAGCGCTCTTTGCAAGTCCTCTATACTACTTCGCGATGCGCGACTGCTGTAATGTATTGTTTGGGAAGGCATCCCATTACTATGCAAAATATTGTCAATATCGGCAAACAGTTCATCCATAAAGCCATCAGCATATGACTCTATCGACCAGGGTTCGCTGCCGATCAGTTCTTCTGAGGATTCCGGAATTAAAAGATGGGTGCTGGCTTGTTGTGACATAGCGATTTTAAGTTGTGGCTTTTGGGACGATAGAGTTCGTCTATACTGCCTGAAAGTATGGATTTTGCCTATTTCTATCCAATAAGAGCGTTCAAACTAGACAAGTTGATTGTCTAAGTAGTATGAAATGTCAACTTGAAACTCCTAACCCACAGGCTATAAGCCTAGGGCTACACGAACAAGGAACACCTCCGTGGGCTGAAATCCGTGCAGGCTGCGGAGGCACACGAGTGTTTGTATAGAGACACCCTTACAGGGTGTCGGATAGGAGCGAAGGTATTGACTGATAATGCCAGTTTTGAACTAATGTCATCTATCATACCAGCCTCTTCCGGTTTCACCCTACTACTATACTCATCCTTTATGAAGTTTATTTTAAGCTAAGGCAGAAAACTCCTTCGGTGTCTTGTTCCTACGTAATTCTAAATATAGTAATAGGGCATTGACATCAGCAGGATTAACACCTCCTATACGTGCTGCTTGTCCGATTGTCAGTGGTTTTACGGAGTTTAACTTTTCCCGTGCTTCTTTAGATAGGGTATCAATCGTTGCGTAGTCTAGATTTGCTGGCAATTGGCGGTGTGCTTGGCGGGCTATTTGGTCAATTTGATTTTGTTGGCGTTGTAAATACCCGGAATACTTAATGTCAATTTCCGCACCTTCTTTTTCCGCAGTTTTTAAGTTGGGGTTGCCGATTCCATATCTATCGAGGTGAGTGTAATGGAATCCCGGACGCCGTAGCAACTCAGCTAAGGTGATTGAACCTTTGATTGCTTGTTGCGTACCGGAGGCGATCGCCTGTCCGATTTCTGATTGTTCTTTCACCCGCGTTGCGTACAGCCGTTCTTTTTCGGCGGTAATATTCTCTTGTTTGCGGGTAAATAATTCCCAGCGGCGATCGTCAATCAAACCGATTTCCCGTCCCAAAGGTGTCAGACGTTGGTCGGCATTATCCGAACGCAGTATTAAGCGATACTCTGACCTACTCGTAAGCATCCGGTAAGGTTCACGTAAATCCTTGGTACATAGGTCATCTAACAGAGTACCGATGTAACTTTCCTCACGCGAAAAAACAATCATTTCGCGATCGCGCACAAACCGCGCTGCATTAATTCCCGCCACAATTCCTTGTGTCGCGGCTTCTTCATAGCCAGTTGTACCATTAATCTGTCCCGCACAAAACAACCCAGCAACTTTTTTTGTCATCAACGTCGGATAACACTGAGTCGCCGGTAAGTAATCGTACTCAACCGCATAAGCTGGGCGCAGCATAATACAATTTTCCAAACCAGGAAGACTCCGCAACATCAAAAGTTGCAAATTTTCTGGCAAACCTGTAGAAAACCCTTGAATGTAAAGTTCCGGAATATCTCGTCCTTCCGGTTCAATAAAGATTTGGTGACTTTCCTTATCGGCAAAGCGGACAATTTTATCTTCAATACTCGGACAGTATCGCGGTCCTTTGGCTTCCACCCAACCCCCATAAACCGGCGACAAATGCAAATTTTCCCGAATTAGGCGATGAGTTTCCGCCGTCGTCCGGGTAATATAGCAAGGCATTTGTTCTCTTTCTACCCACACATCCGGGTCAAAGCTAAACCAGCGGACTTCTTCATCCCCAGGTTGCGGTGACATTTTACTGTAATCTACAGACCGCTTGTCAACTCGTGCCGGCGTTCCCGTCTTTAATCGTCCGGTTTCAAATCCCAAGCGATTGAGAGTTTGTGTCAACCCTTCAGCAGCAAATTCTCCAGCGCGTCCCGCTGCCATCGACTTGTTACCAACCCAAATTCGTCCGCCTAAAAACGTTCCTGTGGTCAAAATTACCGCTTTGCAGGCAAAACCGACACCAAAGTAAGTTTCAACGCCGATAACTTCATCATTTGCGCCTAAAACTAAATCCGTCGCCATTGCTTCCCGGATTGTTAAGTTTTCTTGATTTTCGACAATATTCTTCATTAACGCCGCGTATTCCCGCTTGTCAGTTTGAGCGCGTAAAGCCCAAACCGCAGGTCCGCGTGAAGAGTTGAGAATCCGCTTTTGGAGGTAGGTGCGGTCTGCGATTTTACCGATTTCCCCGCCTAATGCATCCACCTCATGCGTCAACTGAGATTTTGCCGGACCACCCACCGCTGGGTTGCAGGGTTGCCAAGCGATTTTATCCAAGTTCAGTGTCAGCAGCAGGGTACGACAACCCAAGCGGGCGCTAGCGAGGGCTGCTTCGCAACCAGAGTGACCTGCACCGACGACAATGACATCGAAAGCGTCTTGGAATTCAATGGAATTGTGCATGGTCATACTTAAGTATCAGCAAGCTTAAAGTTATTCTTAATGTTAACCGATTCAGTGGTTTAATGGTCGTAGGTTGCAGTTCACAAGGAATCGTAATAATTATGAATAAAGAATAAAAATCTTTGTATTAAGATTAGGGGAAAAGATAATGAAACGATTTTGGCGAAAAAGTTCTTTTATTAGTATTGTTATTTTTATAGTCTTTGCTTTAGTTGCTAGTAATGGAATTACTCAACGGACATTAAGTACAGATATCCGACAATTGCAAGATTGTTTAACTGCTCGTTCTTCAGGTAGTTATAGAGATTTAAATAAAGTTTGTCCAAATACATCACAACCAATCATTTCACCAACTCCACTTACACCGCAAATACCCGATGTAAATTTGCCGGAATCACAGCGTTTTTTGAATGCGATCGCTGACAAATTACCAACAACTCCCCAACCCGGTACTTTTGAATATATTTTGTTGAAAGCATACGGTGCAGCATTTGTAAATCAGCAACCAGAAATAAAACTACCGCCAAAAGTTATCTTGGCTAACGAGCAAGAAACCAAAGCGTTTCAAACTACTTTAACAATGGGGAAAGTAAATGGTACTAATGACTGTTATTTACAAAAATCAGCAGCAGACGCTTTCAATAAAGCCAAATCAGCAGTTAGAATTCCGCTCAAATCTGGTTACGGAGGTAGTGATTGTACTCGCACTTTTGCGACAAATTTAAGATTCTGGAGAAAATACGCTAATAACAATACTTTGGAACGAGTTAGACAAGGTAAAGAAACAGCAATTTTAGGTGTAGTTGCACCACCGGGAGCATCACAACATCTCTGGGGATTAGCGATTGATTTACGGGTTTCCAGTCAAGCGCAAAGACAAGCGCTAAATAAAAATGGTTGGTTTCAAACTGTAGAAAATGATGTCCCACATTGGACTTATGTCGGTTTAACGGAAGAAAATTTACGATTATTTGGGTTTAAAAATAAAATCGTCAGGGGAACTACTTATTGGGTTACGCCGCTTACATGAATTAAAACTAGCAAGACCTGGTAAGCTAGGCATAAATTATCCCACTTCTACATAACGAGCTTCTGCATCTAGTGTCAATTCCTCAAGAGTATCAAGGTAAACTTGAATAGCGTCTTTAATATTTTCTAAAGCTTCTTCTTCTGTTTCTCCCTGTGACCAACATCCAGGTAAAGCAGGACACCAAATAGCATATCCTTCATCACTTTTTTTTAACTTGACTTGATAACGCATATTTTAATTACCAGATGAATGTAACTTTATATATTGTTCAATTATACAAAGAGCGATCGCCTAACTTACAGCAGTTTTCATGTAGTTAGACCGCACTCAAGTTTTCTGTATTTCTTCCTTTGCGACGGCAGTTGCTTCAAGCCGGGAGACCCGTCCAACGCACTGCCTCGTCTTTGCGGCTTTGCGTGAGATAAAAATAATGTGGTTCATTTACCTGAAAATCGCTGTAATTAAAATATCAACTACCAGGGGCGGCTCGTAAATAATTGCTTCAAATACTACAATAAAAGCACACATCTGACTTCTGGAGTGCTGACAGTGGGCTTATTTGATGATTTGAGTCGGTTTCTGGAAAACCGTTTAGAAGAATTTCTGCGAAATAATCCGCATTTAGAGTTAGAAGCGCTGTTAGAACAACTGCGCGAACAAGAGGCAGACACGCTAAAGTTGATTGCAGATTTACAAGTACAGGAAAAGCGATCGCAAGACGATATTCTCTCCACCGCGCAAGAAATCCAAAGATGGCATATCCGCGTTCAAAAAGCGCAATCCGCTAACAGACAGGATTTGGCAGCAGCAGCACAAGAACGCGAAGCTGCTTTGTTGCGCGAAGGAAATCAGCGCTGGGGACAAATGCAAGGCTTGAAAGAACGCATTACTCAATCTAAAGAATTACTGCGAAAAATACAAGTACGCCGTCAAGAAGTGCAAACCAAAGCCGCTGAAGCACAAGATTTGCGTGCTAAAGCTCAAACTCAGCAGCGCTTTGAAACAAATGGTTGGTCAAATAAATCCAGTAGTTATTCTAATACGTTTGACGACTTAGAAGAGAAGTTTTTGCGCTGGGAAACTCAAGATGAGTTGGAACAAATGAAACGGAATATGAAGAAATAAATTGTCATGGGGAGGTGGAGGGGATGGGGATTATCGGATCGAGACTGAAGTTCTTAGTACAAAGATGTTTTATTATAAGTAATTAAACGGACATAATATTACTTATTAAGGCTTCTGAGTGGCTCGTACCCCCACATTAACTTTCGATCGCGGCACATTAATTTTACATCCACCAGCGCGGGGCAAAGGTTGGATGGATTACGCTACGTGGGATGATAGAGTAGAAAAATTCCGCATTCCGGCGATTCAATATCGACTTTTAGTAGAAGCGCTACAAGCGGAAGAGACTAATTTTATCGATGAAGCGAAGGCATTTCATCCGGTAGAGTTGGTTGCGAGTATGGAAATGGAACCCTATCCCCATCAAAGTGAGGCATTAGCAGCTTGGAAACTGGCAGGAAGACAGGGGGTAGTGGTGCTTCCCACAGCGGCAGGAAAGACTTATCTGGCGCAAATGGCGATGCAAGCAACACCGCGCACAACTTTAATTGTGGTGCCAACTTTAGATTTGATGCACCAGTGGTATGCACACTTGATGGCAGCGTTTCCTGATGCTGAGGTGGGGTTATTGGGGGGTGGATCGAGAGATAGAACTCCGATACTGGTTGCGACTTACGACAGTGCGGCAATTCACGCGGAAAGTTTGGGAAATAAGTATGCTTTGGTGATTTTTGATGAGTGTCATCATTTGCCAACTGATTTTAATCGGGTGATTGCGGAATATGCGATCGCACCTTATCGACTCGGACTTTCTGCAACACCAGAACGCACTGATGGCAAACACGCTGATTTAAATATCCTCATTGGTAAAGAAGTATATCGCAAACGTGCTGAAGATTTGGCGGGTAAGGCGTTAGCAGAACATGAAGTTGTACAAATTAAGGTGAAGCTATCGCAAGTTGAGCGAGAAAGATACAATCAATTAATTCAAACTCGCAATGATTTTTTGAAGCAATCAAAGATTTCTTTGGGGAGTTTGAAAGGTTGGCAATATTTTGTGCAAATGAGTGCGCGATCGCCTGCTGGACGTAGAGCTATGTTAGCACACCGTCAAGCGAAAGAAATCGCTTTGGGTACTGATGGAAAGTTACGAATTCTCACGAATTTACTTGCGGAACATTATCCGGAAAGAATTTTGATTTTTACGGCTGATAATGCCACAGTTTACCGCATTTCTGGTGAGTTGTTAGTTCCGGCAATTACTCATCAAACTCCTGTGAAGGAACGCCATGAAATATTAACGAAGTTTCGGGAGGGGGAGTATAAAAGTTTGGTTGCTTCTCATGTGTTGAATGAAGGTGTTGATGTGCCGGCAGCGAGTATTGCGATTATTTTATCGGGTACTGGTTCGGCGAGGGAATATATTCAACGTTTGGGGAGGGTTTTAAGGAAGGGTAATATTGAAAATAAGCAGGCGATTTTATATGAGGTGGTGGCTGAGGATACGAGTGAGGAGGGTACTTCGGCAAGGAGGAGGGGGGAGAGGAGTAACGAACCACAGAGGCGCAGAGAACGCAGAGGAGAGGAAGATAAGAGAGGGAAGTTGCATGTTGTTTATGGAAGTGGTCAGCAAAGTAATTATAAGGCTGCTGAACAGATGGAAATTAAGTATTCTGTTGAGAAGAAAGCTAAAACACCCAATAAAAATAATGTAGATTCAAAAGATTCATCAGAGCCAACAAACTAATAACAATTAACAACTAACCACTAACCACTAACCACTAACAACCAACGACTAACCACTAACAACCAACGACTAACCACTAACCACTATCAACTATCAACTAACCACTATCAACTATCAACTAACCAATCCCAATGTTACCAACAGATTTACTGATTCATCGTCAAAATGGTGAGGAGATAATTCCGAAGAGACTTAAGCTTGATAAGATGACTTTGGAGTTAGCTGTTGAGTTAATTGATTGTTTTCGAGAAGCGGTAGGAATGACGCAAGGTGTTCTTGAACGTCAGTTGTTGGAGTTGGAGGGTGATACTACTGATTATAAGGTGAAGCGGGGATTGGCTTATATTTTAAAAAGCAGTTTTTGCACTTTTGAGGTGGTGAGTCCTTTGGAACCTCAAATGTTACGAGAAAGGGTGTTTGCTTTATCTGCAAAGTCTGTTTCAAGTCCGCAATCAACGCAGGCTACACTTAGCAAGATTGCTGATGAATTAAGTCATGAATTTGAGCGGGAAGTTTTACCGCAACAAGTTCATGATGGGTTATATGCTGATTTAAATGAAAATAAGATTTTGATTGCTTTTGATGCACCTAGTCCTGAAGATTTGTTACATCGATATAATTTATCTCAAGTGCAGGGCGTGTTTTATCGGGCAAGTCAACTAAGTTTAAATGCTCATCGTAATGTACCGGGTGAATATAAGCTTTTGTTTCGCTATTTGAAGCTGTTTCAATTGATGGCTTATATTGAGGGTGATGCTGACCACGGATTTACAATTACGATTGATGGTCCGACGAGTTTGTTTAATCCGAGTACGCGATATGGTTTGGCGATCGCTAAAATGATTCCGGCTTTACTTCATGTCACAAGATGGAGTCTTTCTTCTATTCTCCAAACTCGCGATTTTTACACTAATAGTTGGAAAACTGGACGTTTCACTCTCAATTCTGAATGCGGTTTGGTGTCTCATTATCCACCTGGCAAGCCTTACGATAGTATGTTGGAAGCGTCTTTTGCTGATAAGTGGGATTCGTTAAAAAGTGATTGGGTGTTGGAGAGAGAAGTTGATTTAGTTCCGATTCCTGGTAGTGTGATGATTCCCGATTTTCGTTTGGTACATCCTGATGGACGGACGTTTTTATTAGAAATTGTTGGTTATTGGCGTCCGGAATATTTACAAAAGAAGTTTTCTCAAGTGCGACGTGCGGAACGTGATGACTTGATTTTGGCAATTTCTGAAAGATTAAATTTGGAAAAAGCGGGTGTGAAATTAAATGATGTTCCCGCTAGAATTATTTGGTTTAAAGATAAGTTATTGCCGAAGGCAGTATTGGCAGCATTGGAGTAATTATATGAAAACTATTGAAACAATTGCGACGGTTACAGCAGATGGGAAAATTACATTGCAGTTACCGGCTGATATTCCCGCAGGTGAACATCAAGTGGTGGTGATAATTGATGAAAAGTCTTTGTTAAAGAAAGAAGAAAAGAAGGAAAAGCGTCCTCCGTTGGATTTTCCTGTACATAATTGCGGTCTTATACCCGAAAATCTTTCTTTAAGACGTGAGGATATGTATGATGACTGGGGACGCTAACTCTGTTTTTCTGGACACAAATATTTTGGTATATGCTAATGTTCCTGAATATCCTTTACACTTGGTTGCTATAAACGCAATTCAAAGTTATGAACAAAGTAATATTGGAGAAATAATATGAAAGCTATCCAAACAACTGCGACGGTGACAAGTGATGGGAAAATTACCTTGCAATTACCGCCTGATATTCCTCCTGGTGAACATCAAGTGGTGGTGATAATTGATGAAAAATTGTCAGAAAAGGAGGTAATTAAGGAAAAGCGTCCTCCGTTGGATTTTCCTGTGATTCATGTTGATTCTTTTCCGGAAAATCTTTCTCTAAGACGTGAGGATATGTATGGTGATGACGGACGCTAACTCTGTTTTTCTCGACACGAATATCCTCGTTTATGCTAGTGTTCCCGAATCTCCTTTACACTTGGTTGCTATGAGTGCAATTCAAAGTTATGAACAAAGTGGAACGCAATTGTGGATTAGCCGACAAGTTTTGCGAGAATATCTGGCTACTCTGACTCGTCCGCAGCTATATACTCAACCTATACCAATTTTGAGAGTAACTGCGGAAATTCGTTTTTTCCAAAATCGCTTTCGTGTAGCTGAAGATAATTTGCTGGTAACGGAAAGACTTTTATCTTTAATGTCAGAAATTCCCAGCGGTGGCAGGCAAGTACATGATGCTAATATCGTCGCCACGATGTTAGTTTACCATATTCCGCAATTATTAACTCATAATGTCGGAGATTTTGCCAGATTTTCTACATTAATTACTGTATCGCCATTGCAAGAGTAGGGAGTAGGGAGTGGGGAGTGGGGAGTAGGGAGTAGGGATTTGTCTGAATCTATCTACTGATTGCTATATTAATAAACTTTCAGGCGTTGTCATTGCAAGTGTAGTCAGAACCCCGACAACTTCTGCGAAGTCGGGGTTCTTGTTTCCGAAATATACTGAGATAAAGAGGTAGGTACAATAAAATATATTTGGGATTTTGGGTTAATTTATGGAACCTGCTACACTAACAGCAGCTGCGATCGCTACTTTAGTCATCACCAAAGCTTTTGAAAAAACTGGTGAAATTATCGGCGAAAAGACTTGGCAGGAAGGCGAGAAGTTGTTAGCGCTGCTCAAAGAAAAAGAACCCAGCACCGCAAATGATATACAATTAGCGCAGCAACAACCTCTAGATTACGGTCAAGCTGATTTGATTGGACAGCAAGTTGAGCAAGCGGCAAACAAACATCCGGAAATTCGGCAAGCAGTCGAAGCTGTGGCAGATACCGTTAAGTCTCAACCTTCTATCATTCAGAATTTTACCAATACAGTAGATAAAAATTATGGTGGGAATGTAGGGAATATTTCCATCGAAACCCAAAATCAAAACCAAACCTACAATTTTTGACTGTATTCGTCGGAACGGGAACCGACAAAGTTAACTCCCACCACCGAAATACCAGATAATTTGCCTTGGAGTGGGGCGACAAAGTTCGTCGGGCGTGAAACAGAACTCGCACATCTCCACCAACTATTGCAGGAAAATGATTCTGTAGCAATAGCTGCCGTTATTGGTATGGGTGGCATCGGTAAAACTGAACTAGCGTTGCAATATGCACTTAAACAGCGCGAATTTTACTCTGGTGGGATTTGCTGGTGTGGTGTCAAAAGCGGTGATGTCGGGAGCGCAGGTGGTGCAATTTGCTCGCATTCACTTAGAATTAAACCCCTTGACAGATTTGGATTTAGTCGGGCAAGTGAAATACTGCTGGCAGCGCTGGCGTGAGGGTAATGTGTTGTTAGTGCTGGATGATGTCACTATATATAAGGAAATTCAGCCGTATTTACCCCCGTCATCTACCCGATTTAAAGTGCTGATGACAACCAGAAAGCAATTTGGGCAGATTCCTAAATTATCATTAGATGTGCTGGAACCACAAGCCGCGCTAGATTTGTTGCGAAAACTCGTTGGGGAAGAACGGGCTAATGTAGAGACACAGGTTATCGCGTCTTTACTTGAAAGGTTGGGATATTTGCCTTTGGGGATAGAATTAGTAGGGCGGTATCTCGCCAGAAAACAAGATTTATCCCTGGCAGAAATGTTACAAAGGTTGGAGAAAAAGAAACTCAAAGAGCGTTCTTTGTCTCAGCCAGAAGAAAACATGACAGCACAGCAGGGTGTAGAAGCAGCCTTTGAGTTAAGTTGGGAAGAATTAACCGACAACGATAAGCAACTGGCGTGTTTGCTGAGTTTATTTGCTGCTGCACCGATACCTTGGCAGTTGGTAAAATCTTGTTTACCGAATGTCGATGCAGAAGAGTTAGAAGAAAGTCGGGACGACAAGCTGCTGACTTTGCATTTGCTACAACGTAAGGAAAAAGGAATTTATCAACTCCATCCACTGCTGCGAGAATTCTTTCAGGCGAAGCTTGAAGCACCACCTTTGCAGGAAAATTCCGGGGATGTTAAACGAGCATTTGCCTCAGTTATCATAGCAAAAGCCAAGCATATTCCTGATAACGCCACCCTTGAGCAAATTACCGCCATCGCCCCCTACATACCTCATTTAGCAGAAGTAGCGAAGAATCTGATTCAATATGCTAGCGATGAGGATGTATTCTGGGCTTTCGTTGGTAACGCTGCATTTTACTATAGTCAAGGGTTGTATGACAAGGCAGAACCTTGGTCTGAGCAGTGTGTAGAAGTCACAAAAAAACGCTTGGGAGAAGAACATCCCGACGTTGCACAAAGCCTCAACAACCTGGCATTACTCTACGACTCCCAAGGACGTTACAGTGAAGCCGAACCGTTGCACCTCCAAGCTTTGGAACTAAGGCGACGCAATTTGGGAGAAGAACATCCCGATGTTGCACTTAGCCTCAACAACCTGGCAGCACTCTACGACTCCCAAGGACGTTACAGCGAAGCCGAAGATTTCTACCTCCAAGCTTTAGATATTTGTGAGCAACAATTAGGAATAGGTCATCCGTTTACAATAACAGTTCGCGGAAATTATGCTATTTGCTTAAAGCGAGGGTAAATTTGATGCGGCGAGAGTTAAATTGCACTACAGAAATTAACTTCCCAGCCTCAACGATGAAGTTCTAAACTCGGCTGTTCTCGTTCAAAGTGAGAATGTTCCTGTTCAAAGTGAGAATGTTCTCGTTTCAACCCAGAACTTTCACCCTTTGAGGCTCAACGTTCACCCTTTGAAGCTCAACGTTCACCCTCTGAAGCTCAACGTTCACCTTCAGAAGCTCAAGTTTCACCTTCAGAAGCTCAACGTTCACCCTCAGAAGCTCAACTTTCACCCTCAGAAGCTCAACTTTCACCTTCAGAGGCTCAACGTTCACCTTCAGAAGCTCAACGTTCACCTTCAGAGGCTCAACTTCCAAGTTACAAGATTGAATGACGGTGTTAAAAGGCGTAAACGTAGCCCACGCAGGACAAAATTAGCTACCATCAATCATATAATTCTCTTCACAAACACAGAAATGTTAATTACATACACTGCAAAATATACAAAAACTAATAGCGGATATATGGGACAACTGATTGAATGGCAAGAAGTTATCACAGAAGGAGAAACCATAGAAGAATGCAGAGCTATGTTGCAAGACGCAACCAAAGAAATGATTCTCGCTTATCGTCAATAAAATAAAGAAATTCCCACAGGTGATTCTTTGCTAGAACAATTTCCTATAGAGTTTGAGTCATATCGGTAATCGCTTTACCCGGAAAGTCTCATTACTGACAGAAATACAGCAGATTGCAACTTCGTGAGGTACAGATCATCGTAGGGGCACAATATATTGTGCCCCTACCCGTGTACTACCTCTAAATCTTCTTGACATTCACGCAAAACTTGCGTCAACCGTTCATTAATTGCATCGTAATTTTCATTCCCCAACCTAAATAAAATCACACTAGGTAAACTATCGCCACTAACTGCTAAAAGCTGGGCAAAATCTAAATCTATAGTTAATAAAATTCTCCCTTCTGCACGGGCTTTAATTAAAATCTCATCATCTGGTAGTCTTTGCAAACCTTCATCACGTAAATGCACCACATCATAACCATCACCACGCAACCAAAATACAGTGCGTAATGAGATTCCCATATCTGCCAAAAACTTCATGATTATTTTTTAAGCACTTTTGAACGGATAAACCCGCTCTTGAGTCAACCACGCCGCGTAAAGTAGAGATTGACGAATATCCTCTGGTTCTAAATCAGGATATTCTTCTAAAATCTCCGCTACAGGTTTGTCATTAGCTACCAAATTTACGATTAAAGAAACCGGAATTCGCATCCCACGAATGCAAGCTTGTCCACCCATTACGCTAGGGTCAAATGTAACTCTCTCCAGACCTAACATAAAATTTAAAATTGTCTCTCTAAAATATTGTTTATCTTTGCTTACAAGGTGTCCATCGGCTCAAGGGTTGGCTCCTTGTTCAAGTCAATACTATCAATAACTGGTAAAGAATGTCCCAGTTTCAACCCCAGCAAAATCCACTCTTCCAATGTTGATCGCAACTCATCTTCACACTCACGCAAAGTCGAACCAAAAGCAACAACTCCCTGACATTCAGGAATTCTACCCACAAATGTATTATCTTCCAGCTTGTCGTAAAGAGCTTTTGCTAATGCTTGCTCAACATACTCACTCAAAATAAACCTGACAGTCATTAAATCTCCCACTTTGCTAAAGTTTGATTCTACTTTTCAACTAAATTGAAATACAATGACAAATTTTCGTCTAGCAAAAAACGCACTTTCACGAAGCATTAATCATCTCTACATCTTAATTCGTAGTGCGGACTGAAGTCCGCTCCTTCCTTACCATATTTTAATGAACCACCGGAGAAGACAAGCTTACACTTGAAGATATATATAACTGTAATCTTGTACTTAATAGCTTGCTGCATGGAACCTGTAACAATCACAGCTGTAGCAAAGCGCGATCGCCACAATAGTTTTCACTAAAGCCTTAGAAAAAACAGGCGAAAAGCTTGGAGAAGCTGCATTAAACGAAAGTCATAAGTTAATCGAACAGCTACGCCATAAGAATAAGTTACCATTTCTCGCGAATGCCACACCAGAAAACCAAGAGCGATTAGATTATGGCAAAGCAGTACTCGAATTGAAAGCAGCAGCAGACGCAGATAGCGAAATTGCCAAATCAGTCCGGTCTGTAGAAGCAGCAGCAAACGCCGATGCACAAGTTGCGCCAAAAGTCAAAGAGTTAGCAAATGATATCAACTCGCAACCAGCAGGCGTCATCAATTCTACAAAGTTAGCTGAATCGATTAAAAACGTCTTTCAGGGAAATACTTTTAACGGTACTAATATCTTTTGACTGTATTCGTCCGAACGGGAACGGACAAAGTTAAATCCCCCCATTATAATACCGCATAATTTGCCCTGGAGTGGGGTGAGGGAGTTCGTCGGACGTGAAAAAGAACTCGAACATCTCCACCAACTCTTGCAGGAAAATCACTCTGTGGCAATCGCGGCGATCGCGCTTTTTGGGTGGTGTGGGTAAAACAGAATTGGCGTTGCAATATGCACTTTTACAGCGCGAATTTTACTCTGGTGGGATTTGCTGGTGTCAAGTTAAAAGCGGTGATGTCGGGAGCGCAGGTGGTGCAATTTGCTCGCATTCACCTTGAATTAAACCCGTTAACAGATTTGGATTTAGTCGGGCAAGTGAAATACTGTTGGCAGCGCTGGCGTGAGGGTAATGTGTTGCTAGTGCTGGATGATGTCACTATATATAAGGAAATTCAGCCGTATTTACCGCCGTTATCCTCCCGATTTCAGGTGCTGATCACAACAAGATCGCACTTCGGGCAGATTTCTAAATTATCATTAGATGTGCTGCAACCACAAGCCGCGTTGGAGTTGTTGCGAAAACTCGTTGGGGATGAACGGGTTAATGTAGAGACGCGACCGGTCGCGTCTCTACCCGAAAGGTTGGGATATTTGCCTTTGGGGTTAGAGTTAGTAAGGCGGTATTTAGCAAGAAAAGAGGATTTATCTTTAGCAGAAATGTTGCAAAGGTTGGAGAAAAAGAAACTCAAAGAGCGTTCTTTGTCTCAGCCAGAAGAAAATATGACAGCACACCGGGGTGTAGAAGCAGCCTTTGAGTTAAGTTGGCAAGAATTAAACGACACAGATAAGCAACTGGCGTGTTTGCTGAGTTTATTTGCTGCTGCACCGATACCTTGGGAGTTGGTAGAATCTTGCTTACCCGATGTGGATGCAGAGGAGTTAGAAGAAAGTCGGGATCGTAAGCTGCTGAATTTGCATTTGCTACAGCGTAAACAAAAGGGAATTTATCAACTGCATCCACTGCTGCGCGAATTTTTTCAAGCTCAGTTACAAGCACCACCTTTTGAGGAAGATTCGGGGGATCTTAAACAAGCATTTGCCGCAGTCATGATAGCAGTAATCAAGGATATTCCTTATAACCCCACCCTTGAGTTAATCACCGCCGTCTCCCCTGCCATACCTCATTTAGCAGAAGTAGCGAAGAATCTGATTCAATATGTTAGCGATGAAGATTTAATTTGGGCTTTCTACGGTTAGGGGTGAATCATCCCCACACTATCACTGTTCGTGAAAATCTGGCAAGTCTTGGCGCTAAGTTGATTTCAGAGCAGTAAAATTCAACTTCTCAGCCTCAAGTTGAGGCAGCATCCCAATGCGTGCAAAAAGCCCGCAGGCTATAAGCCTGGACGCCAGATGCTACAAGTCGGCGGAGCCGCCCAACGCACTGGCTCGGCTACACGGACAAAGCCCGCGAAGGCGGGCTAATGCTAATGTTAATGGGCTTATAGCCCGCGAAGGCGGGCTTCGCTTGTATAGCCCCACCCTTCTAGGGTGAGGGCTATTTGTACACGCATTGGGATGCTCCCCAACTTTCACCTTCAGAAGCTCAAGTTTCACCTTCAGAAGCTCAAGTTTCACCTTCAGAAGCTCAAGTTTCACCTTCAGAAGCTCAAGTTCCGAGTTCGGAAGCTCAACTTTCAGCTTCGGAAGCTCAACTTTCAGCTTCAGAAGCTCAAGTTTCACCTTCAGAAGCTCAACGTTCACCTTCAGAAGCTCAACTTTCGTGTTCTGAACTCGGATAATGAACCTCAAAGCTTGAATCATCAACTTCTGAGGTTGAATGATGGTGTTCCTTGTCACTTTTCCACCTAAAAGGATTAAAGCACGCTCATGCGATCGCATGAGTCTGCTGTGCCGCGCATTACATTCGTATATTTTTTTTCATAAAATCTCGCGTACCACCAGGCACGATCGTACTTAAAAAAAGACTTAAGCGAAGGGCGATCGCTATGATGGGTGAACTTTTTGGTTTACTAACTTTGATTGCTGTGATGAACATTTACAGCAGCAATTCATAGCAGGTGTGAATATTTTCTTGCTCAAAAAAAATGCTGATTTTTTTAACTATCGCGCTTGCGACCTGTTCAACCGCACCAAACTGCTATTAGCCAAAGTTTAAGACTGAACAAGTTTTGAGAAAGCACCCGGTATTAGCTGACTAACGAGTGATGAATTAAATATCCGAGTAGCTAAACCAATGAAAATTTTAGCAGTTTTGTTGATTAGCGCCATCGCCTTTACGATGCCAGCGCTAGCAGATGCCTACCAATCACCCAGCTATGACTTACCTAATGCAATGAGTGATTGTACTTATCGCGGGGGTGGTCGCCGTGAAGATTGCTTGTACCTCCTGCGGTAGGTAAAACGTCAAAAAACCGGGTATGCCTTTAAAAATTCATAATTTATAATTCATAATTATGTTTGGTGATGGGGATTTAAACCCTACCTGAAACAGGACTGCGTGATACAAGCAGCTTGTACAAACCCTTTTTAATTATGAATTATGAATTAATAATTATGAATTAGCTTGAAGCTAACCCGGTCGATCGCTTTTGGGTGTGAAAATTCATTAAGCCATCAAACCTAACTACACCTAAAATTATTAAACCACACTGATGCGATCGCCTTTTTCTGCAATGCGATCGCGCATTATATTTAAAATAAACATTCCATTCCGAATACCTTAAAGACTATTCCATTCTTCAAGTGTAATTTCCCGTTCTAGAATTACCTCAATTTCCCCAACCATCATCCGCAGCTGCGGTACAGAATACTCATCATTAGAGGGAATAGTTAGGCGATGTTGCGCGTAAATCATAAACTGATGCTTAGTTCCATAAAAAGGACAATCATTGCCTAGCAGCCGTAACTTTTGCACAAAATCCCGACGCTTACAGGGTGTCCATCGGCTCAAGGGTCGGCTCCTTATTAAGGTCAATATTATCAATTACTGGTAAAGAATGTCTTAATTTCAACCCAAGCAAAATCCAGTCTTCCAGTGTTGAGCGTAACTCATCTTCACAACGATCGCAAAGTCAAACCAAAGGCGACTACTCCCTTACATTCGGGAATTTTCAAGGGCAAAGTTCCATCTTCTAATTTGTCGTAAACCGCTTGTGCAACTGCTTGCTCAACATAATCACTCAAAATAAACCTTACAGTCATTAAATTTCGCGCTGCTCTACAAGTTTGATTGTACTTTTAACTTTATTGAACCACAAAAACTAAACACTTCTCCTTCGTTCTGTTTTGACAATACCCACAACACTCCTATAAGCTTTTGCTCATATTATTGCTCGATAATAATCAGCGAAAGTTAGCCCGCGATGTTCTGCGGGCTTTGTTTGTGTAGCCCCATCTTTTTTTTATTGAGGGCAATACGCAACATCAACAATAATTTATATCACCGTCAATGTGTTGCGTCATGTTCTTTGAGCAAAACTACTGAAATTACTTTTTCTTGCGTATAAACACTAAATACTATCAGTATTCAACCGCATTTTTCTTAAGCTAAAAAGCCTCATAAATTCACTTTAACTTTACCCGATTAAAGTGGATAAAAATTAAATTAGCTAATGAAAGGGCTGAATCTGTTGCAAGTAAACAGATTCGCGCAACATCAAAAATTAGGGAGATAACTATGACAGTAACTATCAAAAAATTATTGGTTGGTGCAACGGTAGCAGCAAGCATGAGCGCGATCGCTTCAACTCCAGCTTTTGCTACAAACCTTACCAAACCTACTAATATTCAATTCACCACCAACGGTGTCAACAACACAGATGCGAATAAACCTAACATCAATACCTGGACTTATGGTTCTGCCGAATCCGATAAGACTGGTATTGGTGGTGCGAACCGACAAGTTTTAAACGATTACAGTAACTACGGCAATACCAATAAAGCGATCGCAGCTTTAACAGATAACGATAGCGCTACCAACGTTGAACTATTTACAGATGGTGAAGTTGTCAAAGACCATGTTGGCTTCAGTGCTAATTTAGGAAAGAATACCATCAAGGTTGAGAGTGTCACTAAAGATGATTGGGCTGATGGTACATTAGCAACAGCGTGGTTAAAAGGCTTTGGCAATGCTTACGGTGGATTAATGTCAAGCATTCCCACAATTGCGGGTTCTAATATGCTCAAAGATTTTAATAATAACTTTGATTTTTTAGTTACTGCTCTCAAAACCAACGGCTTTAACTCGGCTGGCGATGCTAATATTGGGGATATTGCATACAATAAAAAGACTGGTGAGTTGAAAGTTGATTTGGTTGGACACTTAGATGTAGCCGGAAAATATGTAGATACCCGAAAAACAATTGTAGATACTCGCAAGACAATTAAAGATCCACAAAAAACTATTGTCGATACGCGAGCAACAATTCTAGATACTCAAGTAACGATTAAAGATACGCGAGCAACGATTATAGATACGCGAGCAACGATTATAGATACGCAAAAAACTATAGTCGTAAATGGCAAAACTGTCTCCAACCCAACTTACAATAAACCTATCCCCAACCCAACTTACAATAAATCTATCCCCAACCCAACTTACAACAAATCTATCCCCAATCCAACTTACAATCAACAAATCGCTAACCCAACTTACAACAAAGATATTCCCAACCCAAATTACAACAAAGATATACCCAATCCAACTTACAACAAAGACATCCCTAACCCAAATTATCTAGGCTCATCACCTGACAAAACTCGGAACTCTACAGGAAATCAAATTTTTGATGCGATGCTGTTTAATTTAGCCAAAACAGCATTCTTAACAAATACACCATTCCAAGTTAGTGAAATTGCCAAAATAACTTTCAACGATCAAGTTGACTACGCTTTTAGCTTCAGCGCAACTGATTCCGGTGCAATTGCAGGCGATCGCAATAAAACAACTGACACCACATCTCACACCGGCATCTATTCTTGGAATAAGACTTACAAGACTGTACCCGAACCTTCAGCCATTTTCGGTTTAGTTGCTGTTGGTGGTTTAGTAGTTGCTTCTCGACGCAAGCGTGTGAAAAACGCATAAGTTTTGTACTTCACAGTTTGCTAAATTTAATAAGTTGATTTTGGCAACTTTTCAGCAACTCAATTGAGATAAATCTGGTGTGAGGACAGATTGCATTTAACAGTCGTTAATTAATTAAAAATTTCAAATAGGGGTAGAATTTCAGTTCTACCCCTACTTGCTTTTTATATAGTAGGGACAATTCATGAATTGTCCCTACGCTGGGGTATCGTTGTGTATTGCATCCAACAACAGAACCGCTATATTAGTTAAAAGTTGTTACCAGCCCGACAAAAAACCCCTAGTATTTCTACCAGGGGTTAACACGATTAGCATTTCATTTGTACTTGATTCAATCGATTAGCCAACACTCGTTAATAACAACTCGCGTTTTTCTGACTTGCGGACTACCACTTGACCGTCGTCGTCAACGTCAACAATAGCTGAGTCTCCATCGACAACTTGACCGGATAGCATTGCTTCGGCGAGAGAATCTTCCAAAAGCCGCATAATCGCTCTACGTAAAGGTCTAGCACCGTAGCTGGGGTCATAACCTTCTTGTACCACACGCTCTTTAAAGCGTTCTGTGACTTCTAAGGTAATTCCTCTTTCGGTCAAGCGACCTGCAACTTCTTTCAGCATGATTTCCGCGATTTGCTTGACTTCTTCTTTGTTCAACTGAGTGAAGACGATAATCTCATCCAGACGGTTGAGGAACTCAGGACGGAAGTAAGCCTTCAGTTCTTCGTTCACCAAAGTTTTGATGCGGGTGTAATTTGCATCGGCTGCGTTTTCTGTGAAATCGAAGCCCAAACCACCACCACCTTTTTCAATCACCTTAGAACCGATGTTAGAAGTCAAGATAATCAAGGTGTTCTTAAAGTCCACTTTCCGACCTTTCGCATCGCTGAGATGACCGTCATCTAAAATTTGCAGCAGCATATTGAATACATCGGGGTGCGCTTTTTCGATTTCGTCGAATAGCAGCACTGTGTATGGTCTGCGGCGCACGGCTTCGGTTAGTTGTCCGCCTTCGTCGTATCCGACGTAACCAGGAGGCGAACCAATTAACTTAGAAACGGTGTGGCGTTCCATGTATTCCGACATATCCAGACGAATCATGGCTTCTTCGGAACCGAAGAAGTAACTCGCTAAGGATTTTGCTAACTCGGTTTTACCGACTCCGGTGGGACCAGAGAAAATAAAGCTAGCGATCGGACGGTTGGGATTCTTTAAGCCAACTCTAGCGCGACGAATGGCGCGAGATACTGAGGTGACAGCTTGTTCTTGACCGATAAGCCGTTGGTGGAGAGTATCTTCTAAGTGTAGAAGCAACTCTGACTCAGATTCGGTCAGCTTGTTGACGGGGACGCCAGTCCAGGAAGCGACGATTTGGGCGATGTCTTCTTCATCAACGATGCCGTGGAAAGTTGCCTCGTTTTGTGATTCTACTTGCAGTTGCGCTTCAATTTCTAACTCTTGGTCGCGCATTTGTCCTGCTTTGTCAAAATCTTGAACTCTAACGGCTTCGTCTTTAGCTTTGGAAACGCTGATTAATTGGCGCTTGAGTTCTTTGTTGGTAGAGGACATCGAGTTCCGCAGACGAACGCGAGAACCGGCTTCATCAATCAAGTCAATTGCTTTATCTGGCAGAAAGCGATCGCTAATATAGCGGTCTGACAATTCAGCCGCAGCTTTTAGGGCTGCATCTGAAATTGTGACTCTGTGGTGCTGCTCGTAAACGCTCCGCAAACCCTGTAGAATCTCGATGGTTTCCTGTACAGTCGGTTCCCCGACCATAATCGGTTGGAAACGCCGCTCTAGAGCCGCATCGCGCTCGATGTGCTTGCGATACTCATCAAGGGTAGTTGCTCCCAAGCACTGAAGTTCACCCCGCGCTAATGCTGGCTTGAGGATGTTAGAAGCATCCAAACCGCCTTCTGTACCACCAGCACCAACAAGCGTATGAATTTCATCTATCACGAGGATGATATTACCCGCCGTGCGGACTTCCTCCATGATTTTCTTCAGGCGTTCTTCAAAATCACCACGGAAGCGAGTACCTGACACCACCGAACCCATGTCTAGGCTGATAACTTGCTTGTCTTGCAAAATATCGGGCACATCTTGATTTATAATGCGTTGTGCTAGACCTTCGGCGATCGCTGTTTTGCCTACTCCTGGTTCGCCAACCAACACTGGGTTATTCTTGGTGCGACGACCGAGAACTTGCACGGCACGCTCAATTTCTTTTTCTCGACCAACTACAGGGTCAATCTTGCCTTCTTTGGCTAGTTTGGTGAGATTTCTGCCAAACTCTTCTATAGTTAGGTTTTGGGTGCGTTTTTGACCACCACCAGCGGTAACACTTGCATCATCACCCAAACGGCGAATGACTGCACTGCGGACACTCTGTAGCTCAACTCCTAGATTTTGCAGGACTTTAGCAGCTACACCTTCACCAGCTTCGGTCAATCCCAAAAGTAGATGTTCTGTGTTTATGTAGTTGTGTCCCAGACTGCGAGCTTCTTTAAATGATTGCTCAAACAGGCTTTTTACTTTCGGTGTAAAGGGAATTTCTGGTGGTACAAAGCCAGTACCGCGACCAATGATTTTTTCTACTTCTCGACGTGCGTCTTTAAGGGTAACACCCAATTCAGTTAGCACTTTAGCAGCCACCCCAGTTCCTTCTCCCATCAAGCCCAGGAGAATCTGTTCTGTGCCGACAAAGTTGTGTCCCAGGCGCCGAGCTTCCTCCTGAGCTAACATAATTACTCTAATGGCTTCGGAAGTGAAGTGTTCAAACATAACGGGCTTGCTCCCTTGCTGCTTATACTAGAGTGAAATAATCTTCACTCTTTTTAAACTTTCATGTATTTTCTTAAGGACAATGTATCTTTATTTAAAGTGAAGTGGCAGTAGTGAGAGCCGTAAGGCTCAGGTGTGGTTGCCGTCTAGTAGTAAATTGGAGAGGCTGGAGAGCCTGTGGAAGCCCAAAATAATAACTTTTGGCTCTTAAACCTTTGCAAAATATAAAATTTTCAATCGGTGTAAATAATGACAAACGCATCCGCAGGTAAAGACCAACAACATCCACTTTACAATCGCGATCGCCCTCTAATAGATAGTTTACTATCTCAAGAGCCAACAGATTACAATTTGGCGGAACTTGCCAGACTGCGAATACGTTATCAAGGCTTTCCAGGTGCGAGAGACATTCAACAGACTTTAGATCGAGTCTTACAGCAGTGGGGTTTGACGGAAGCCGAACTTTATCAGAAAACCCGCCAAATTCACAACTTTGCCAAGATTTACGAAACTCGCGGCAAAAAAGAAGAACAAGATTGGAATTAGGGAATGGGGAATGGGGAATGGGGAATGGGGAATGGGGAATGGGGAATGGGGAATGGGGAATGGGGAATGGGTAATGGGGAATGGGGGAATGGGTAATGGGGAATGGGGTAATGGGGAATGGGGAATGGGGAATGGGGAATGGGGAATGGGGAATGGGTAATGGGGAATGGGGAATGGGTAAGAACAAGCTAGCACGTTCCCAATTACCAATTACCAATTACCAATTACCAATTACCAATTACCAATTACCAATTACCAATGCCCAATGCCCATTGCCCCATGCTTAGTTATCACTTGTCAGGCTAAATCCCGTCTGCTCTGCCTGTTTAGACAGTTCTAGCTTATTTTGCTGCTTTTTATACTCGCGCAACTGCTTCAACAAGCGTGCTTGGGATGAAGTTAAAGTACTTGAACTAATTGTGATTTCTGGCTTTTTAGCAGCACTTTTAAAAGTAGCAGATGATGTATCAATAATCATCACCTTTTGGGTTGTTGGGCTAGAAATAACCAAATCTGATTTATTAACAGATGCTTTAAAAGAGTCTAAAGTATCAGCAATTTGCACTTGCTGTTGCATCTGCTCTGTGGAAGAAACCAAAGTACTTAAACCATTCACCAATTGCCGCAAATTATTTCTAAAAGCGGGATCGCCGGTCAACTCATCTAAATCAGATGTAATTTTTTGAGTGTTTTCAAATGTTACCCGTGCCGAATCCAAAGTTTGTTGCAATAGCAGTCGGTTATTTGGATCGTTGAAGCTTTGGGTAGCATTGCGTAAAGTTGTTGACGCTTCCGCTGCATTTGCTGAGAGAGTTTCTAAGTTTTGCAGTAATTTTCCTTGGGTGAAGCGATTGACAGTTGGTGATAAACTGCTGACTGTAACGCGCAGTTGCTGGCTGGCTTGGCTAAGATTATTTAATGTACCAACTAGCGTTGAGCGATTTGTTGTCACCAAATTATCGAGATTTGTCACCAAACTTTTTGCTTGATTTGCGGTTGAACTTATAGTTTTTGCGGTTGTACCAAATTCCTGTGCGGTTGTACCAAATTCCTGTGCGGTTGTGCTAAATTGCCTAGCTGTCGTACCGAATTGATTTACTGTTTGATTGGTGGATGTACTAAGTTTATCTGTTGCCCGTTGCACTGAATTAGCTGTGGCGGAAAATGTGCCTAATTGTTGTTGTGCGTTTTTGCTCAAAACCTGGAGTTCTCGACTTAAAGCTGCTACACTGACGGCTGCTTGAGAGGCAGTTTCTAGCGTTTTATTGACAGTGTTATAAAATTTTGGATTACTGTATGCAACAGATAGCGCTGTTGAACTGCGAATCAGCTCATCAACGCTGATGCCAACCTGACCTTTTAAGCGAGATCCATTACAGACGATAATCTGCGGATTGCAATTTGTTTCTGTGGGTTTAGCGACATCAGTCGCTTGAATTAGCGTTGCTTTTGGTGTGATGTCGATAATGCTTTCGCTAATCAAACCGGATTGATTAGCTTCAACTAATACATCACGGGGGATTTTCAATTCAGGTTGAGAAATATCAACTTCCACTTCAACGTTATTTAAACCTGGTCGAATTTTGGAAACACTGCCTACTTTCACCCCGCGATAGCGAACAAGTGTTCCCTTTTGCATTCCGGTGGCGTTAGCAAACTCGATAATAACTTTGTATGAACGTTGAGATGTAGTAACTCTATTCAACCACAGCAGAATCAATCCAAATACCCCTAATCCTGCCAAAAGCAATAACCCTACAGAACCTTCTCTAAATGTTCGCGATCGCATTTTTCTCCTTCTGCCATCTAGCCGACATGAATCGGTCCATGCACACTCCCACTGAGAAATTGTTTAATCAAAGGATGTTCTGTTTTCTCAAGTTCATCTATACTACCTTGCCACTGCACTTTACCTTGATAGAGAAAAATAACTCTGTCAGCGGTACGACGAATAGTACTCTCTTGGTGGGTCACAATGGCATAAGAAGCACAGACTCCTTGAGTACATTGTAATTGGCGAATTAAATCTTCTATAACTGTAGAGGCAATTGGGTCAAGTCCGGCTGTCGGCTCATCGTATAGTAAAACTGCTGGTGCGTCTTGTGGTTTGTCTGGGTTGGACACAACTGCACGCGCAAAAGAAACACGTTTTCGCATTCCTCCGGAAAGTTCACTAGGATAGCGCGAACCGATTCCTGACAAACCTACCATGTCTAATTTTTCATTTACCAGTTCTCGAATGCGCGATCGCGGTATTTTTGAGTATTGATAAAGTAAAAACCCTACATTCTGCTCGACTGTCAATGAATCGAATAATGCTGCCTGCTGAAACACCATCCCAATCCCAACCGGATCGGCACCATCTTCTATCAAACCTTCTCGCCGTACCCCTTGTACATAAATTTCTCCAGCATCGGGAGCTGTTAATCCCGCAATTACCCGTAAAATTGTTGATTTCCCAGTACCGCTAGGACCAATAATTCCTAATGCTTCTCCCTGGTAAATTGTCAAGTCTACATTGTCTAAAACTTTATTGTCACCAAACGACTTAGAAACGCCTTTAAGTTCAATCAATGGTTCATTCATTGGGCATGGGGCATTGGGAATTGGGCATGGGGCATTGGGCATTGGGCATTGGGCAAATAACCACTAACTTTTGTACAGACGTTCCACTGGAACGTCTCTACCACTAACAACTAACAAATAACAAATAACAAAAATGCAAGATTGTGATGTCATAGTCATTGGTAGCGGTATCGGCGGATTGTGTGCTGCTGGATTACTGGCACGTTATGGCAAGCGAGTAATTGTATGTGAAAGCCACACAATTGCTGGTGGTGCTGCTCATAGCTTCAGACGACGAAAATTTGAATTTGATTCCGGTCCCTCTTTTTATTGCGGTCTGACTGATGCCCAGAGTTTAAATCCTCTCAAACAAGTTCTCGATGTTTTAGGCGAATCCCTTTTATGTGTGTCTTACGATCCTTTAGGACATTATCACCTTCCGGAAGGCACTTTTGCAGTTTATAGCAATACTGACCGTTACCGTCATGAGGTGGAGAAAATTACGCCTCAAGGTGCTAAAGAATTAAAGGAGTTTGAAGAACGTTTATTACCGCTTTATGAAGCGATGAAAGGCATTCCCACTTTGGCTTTGAGAACAGATTGGCAGTTGATTTTGGTGTTACTAAGACGTTATTTGCCATCTTTAACAAAAATGCTCCCCAATTTGCCGATTGTTCAAGCTTCTGTGGGCAATGTGATGGATGCAACAGTGAAAGATGCTTGGGTGCGACGGCTGATTGATTTGGAATGCTTTCTACTGTCTGGTTTAAAGGCACATGGTACTATTGCCCCAGAGGTAGCTTTTATGTTGGGTGAACGCTCCCGCAGCAAAGTTGAATATCCTGTGGGTGGTAGTGGAGCAATTGTCAAGGCTTTGGTGCGGGGATTAGAAAAATTTAATGGTAAGTTGCTATTGGGATGTCATGTTGAACAGATTTTAGTATCTGGTAAAGTTGTTGGTGTCAGGTTACAAAATGGTGAAATTATCAAAGCGCCTGTGGTGATTTCTAATGCCACGATTTGGGATACTTACACTAAGTTGTTGCGTCCGGAAGACTTACCCGCATCTTACCGTAAAGTTTCGCTAGATACACCAGCGGTAGATAGTTTTATGCATTTACACTTAGGCATTCGTGGCGAAGGGTTGGAGAATTTGACGGGACATCATGTGGTAGTCCACGATGCACAGCAAGATATAACTTCACCGGGAAATACTTGCATGATATCGATTCCTAGTGTGTGGGATGCTTCTCTTGCGCCAGAAAAACATCATGTAGTTCATGCTTATACTTTAGAACCATTAGCGGGATGGGAAAAAAATGCAGGGTATGAACACAAGAAGCAAGAAAAAGCAAAGTCTTTATATCGTGCTTTAGAAAGAATTATCCCAGATATTCGCGATCGCATCGAGTTAGAACTGATTGGCACACCTTTAACTCATGCTTCTTATCTCAGAAGATACCAGGGAACTTATGGTCCAGCGATCGCAGCAGGTAAAGGTATGTTTCCCACTACGCACACCCCCATTGCTGGATTGTATCGCGTTGGTGACAGCACTATGCCAGGAATCGGTGTCCCGGCGGTGGCTGCATCTGGCATTTTGTGCGCGAATACTTTGGTTAAGCCAGAGCAAACAGCAGAATTATTAGATAATTTATAGCATTTTTAATATATCTTAGTACAGCGTTTCATTAATACAAGCGCGAATTAAAGAAAGACAATACCCTGCAATGCCAATGCAGAGCGATGTTATGTTAATGCAGAGCGATGTTATGCCAATGCAGAGCGATGTTATGCCAATGCAGAGCGATGTTATGCCAATG
>NZ_JTCM02000088.1 GCF_000817785.2 Hassallia byssoidea VB512170
GGACAAAACCGGACAGCCTTGTATTAAAGATCCTCAAAACTCCACGACTATTTCAGCTATATGGCTGTCCGGTTTTGTCTGATTTTTTGGAACCCCTGCCCCCTTTCCCCTTGTCCCCTTGTCCACGGACACGTTCCTCACTCCTCCACCCCCGCACGGAAGTGTCCTCCCCTTGTCCCCTTGTCCCCATTCCCCATTACCCATTCCCCTTAACAAATATTAGTCCGCTATATAAATGAAATGCTGGGTCCCAATTAGTCTTTTCCCTACGAAATAGGTGAATGTGAGACTGAATTTGACCCAGCATTTCTGTTTGATCTAATACTGTCTCTCCAAAAGGCGTAAAATCTGACCAAAGCTTTACTGTAGGTAGTTGCTGCTTGATCCAGTTTAGTAAACTATTCCAATTGATTCTGATGATACTTTGGCTAATTTGGGGAGTGATTTCTACACCTTGGTGGAATTCATAGCCGTTGTCATAAAGTCGTAAAATACAACTTCTACCAGGTAAGTGTAAATCACAAAATTGGGCATAGTCTTGGGTTTGGGTTTTGCGTTCGAGTTTGCGTCGTGCGTTCAAATCTACAACTTCCTCAAAAATGGGCAAAAGTCCGACTACTGTGGCTTTGACTTCTGACCAATCAAAGGTTAGGGAACCGAGTGTATTAAGTTGATTGCGACAAACAACAGTGGCTTTTGTGGTAGATTCTTGAAAATGCTTGACTTGAAAAACTTGAATTTTTTGAATGTCAGCTATTCTTGCCCAAAAGCAAGGAATTTCAGCTTTGCGTAGTTGCTCACCATAAAATTTTAATTCTCCTATGGCTCCAGTTCGATAAAGCCGCCAGCCACGACTTGGTAGCATTAGTCTCGCGGTGTAAGAGTCTAGCTGCATGATTTTGGCAAATTTTTGAGCGGCTGCGGTTTTCAGCTCGTTGCTTATAGGTTCTAAAATTAAGATGCCGATATCGGTGTTGTTGGGGTCAGATGTTGCTTGAAAAATCGCTCTTTGTCTTTCTTCTTGCTCAATTTCTTGTAGTCGCTGTAAACCCTGACGCGCTAGGCTAATTATTTTGGCGTTAGTTGTAGTTCGCAGCAGTTGCCGATAAACTTTTTCGGCATCTTGATGCTTTCTTTCCACTTCATGGAGACGTCCTACATAAAATTGCACCCAAGGATTATCGGGAGATTCTTTTAATAGCTGTTTGAGTAATTTGGCGGCGGTGTGATAGTCTTTAGAGTCAAAGGCGATCGCAACTTGATCTAGCATGATTTAAGGCGTTAATTTTAAAATCTATCCATTAAATAATTATTGTCCACTTTAAAGAATTGTCATCTCTGTAAGAGATACTACTAGCGGGACTTAAACATTTTTGAGGAAGAAACAAGCATCAAAACCATACGGGGCAAGGGAAATACACTCTTGTGCCCAAAAACGCCTGAAACCCAGATATATCAATCAACCTCTATATATACATTTGAGACTATTTTGTCCGTGTTTTTTGTCTAAGTCCCATTAAAAAAGCCTTGCAAAAAGAACAACGGATAATTACTAGCGATCCATTTCGGCGATCGCTTGACTATGCCCAACTCTATAGCTCAATTATTCCAGCCTGTAACAAAAGCTGACGCTCATCAACTCTGTCACGACGATTTAACTGCAATAACCGAATCGTAACCCGACCTATGGAGCTTAAAGGTAAAAATTCAGACCCACTCAGGCGAAAATGTTCATGCCACAGGTCTTGGCGAGGATGGTATAAGGGTACGATTTTTTCCGTTTCTGGATCAACAGAAGCCAGATCGCTGCCTTTGTGCTTGTTGCAAAGAGTACAAGATAAGGCTAAATTTTCTGATTCAGTCCGTCCACCATGTTTTTCGGCAATGATATGGTCAATCTCGTGAGATGCGAAAGTAGCCACATCAGGAATAAGACAATACTCACAGCAACCTTTTGCCCGTTCATAAACCTGTCTTCGTAGAGCTACAGGAATATAGGTTTTGCTCATTCTGCGCGAGCTTCTTGAAGCTGAAAGAAGGCTCTAGCCTTAGCCATTCTCACAATATGCTCTAAGTATTGATAACCTTGCCATTGCTGTTCTTCTGCTGCGGTTAAACCCACCGTCCGATTTTTTTCTAGCAGAATGTTAATTTGAGCTTGCAGGGATTCAGAGGGACGTAGGGCAATAATGGCTTCAGCAGTGGGGAGGCTTGCTAGAAATTCTAAGACTTCAGCCATACCTGAAAACCCTTCCTGGGCGATCGCATTTAGTTCTCGTAAACCCAACTCTACGATTTGAGGTAGCTTGTCTGCAAAGGGTTGAAGTTGAGTGACAACTTCATCAGGTAAGTCAAATGTAACTTCCATAGACTTGGCTGTTACCACTAAAATACACTCTCTCGATTTTAGCTGAAAGAATATTAGACCTCTGGAAAAATTAAATATGCGTCAACCAAAACCCTTGTAGAGTCGCAAAAATAGCTTTTGAGACAACAAAAGCTATTTCGGATACTACAATTGCCATTTTTCATGCTACAATTGCCATTTTCGATACTACAATTGCTATTTCACCGAACCCATTTGCTATTTCGCGAGTCGCCAAAATAGCTTTTGAGACAGCAAAAGCTATTTCGGATGCTACAATTGCCATTTTGGATACTACAATTGCTATTTAGGGAGTCGCCAAAATAGCTTTTGAGACAACAATTGCTATTTCGGAACTCTAATCATCCTGTCCGAAGACGAAACCCAACATTTATTAGCTCAAACAAAGTGCGATCGCCCGATCCTATAGAGTCAGCATTGCTGATATAGCGCGAAGAGCGCTTACTACTATACTTCACATGCTGCGGAAATTAGGGATAATGCGACAATTGGAGCCGTAACTGCTCTGAGAATGCGACGACCAAGGGAAACTGGTTGAAATCCGGCTTTGATGGCGTTGTCAATTTCTTTTTCTGTCCATCCCCCTTCTGGACCGGTGGCAATAACTATTGACATTTCTCCTTGGTTGTGCAGGCAATTTTTTAAATGGGGGTAGTTGCCGCGTCCCTCACAAATATACTTCTGCTGTGTTGCAAATGACGATAAAGCAGCGTCAAAGGAAATAGGTTCTAATATTGTTGGGACAAAAGAACGCTCTGATTGTTCGGCTGCTTCAGATGCAATTCTGCGCCAGCGTTCGAGTTTTTGCGGACTGGGGTTGAGTAAAGTGCGATCGCTCATTATTGGAGCTATACACGCTACACCTAATTCAGTACAGCAGCGCACGACTTCATCAAATCCATTGCCTTTGGGCAAGGCTATCATCAGTGTAATTGATATAGGTAGTTCGGTTTCTACTGAGAGTAATTCTAAAATCTGCGCTTCTTCACCTTCTAACTGCGCTAACCAGCATTTACCCATACCATCCATTGCAATAAAGCGATCGCCTTTTTGCAATCGTAATACGCGATTTAAGTAATGTTGCTGTTGCGGTGTCAGCAGAATTTGATTTTGTTGAAGTTGCGAAAGTGCGTTAGCGGAGCTTAACGAAGTTATCGCGATTCTTTGCAGTTGAGCCATGTGATTTTACGCACGGTTGAAAATGAGGTTAGTGACACACAGCCACCGATCGCCATTCGGCTGATCGTGCTTTGTTTAGATTAGTCGCAGATCGTGTTAATTGTGTGATTGGCATGAAAAGAGCGATGCCTACGGCAACCCGAACGCGAGTGCGTCTTTGCGATTGAGAAGCGGGAACGCCTGGGTCGGTTTTCATCCCCTCAAAAAATTTTTGCAATACAACCGGTTGCACTGGTGCTTTATCCCACTCAGATTGATGTATGATCGGCGAAGTCTACTAAACAGTTTCGGGTGCTGACAGTTCCAAAGGACACTTGGGCGGAAAAAGCCTGGTGTTTGCTTGCCTCAAAAACGCCGCCTTAAACTCAGTGTTCTCAAGGTGGCTAAACGATTTTTAGGGTGCTTTTTGCCTTAAATATCTAATTAGGTTTTACTAATTAGATAGTTTACCAATGCCTACCAGATATTTATGGTAGGGATTTTGGGTCAAAGACTTGCCTTATGTATATTTACTTTTAAACGTATATTTACTTAGCAAGTGAGTGTGTACATGAGGGAGATATTGAATAATCCTGATTTACCCACCTGCGATCCCATCTTTTAAAGAGGGATGGATTTTCTTGAGGAATTCTCTAGTTATAACTCACCACTGATGCTTAAACAATTTTTCCGAAAATTTCCGAATCAACTCAGACTTCAAAATCAAATCATGCTTTTGCTGCTTTTAAGCACCATAATTCCCGTCTCTATCGTGGGATTGTATAATATTTCTTCTTCCACTACCACCTTATCGGAAGTCGCTAAACAGCAACTAAAGGCTGAGTCAGCTAAAGAAGCCAAAAATATCAATGCATTTTTAGATGGTGTTAGTGATGATGTTTTATTCTTGAGCAAAATTCCTCCGATTCAAGGCATTATCAGAGCTAGAGTCGGTGGGAAAGTAGACCCACAAGGTAACTCCTCCTACGATGCCTGGATTGAGCAGTTGCAGACTACCTTTAGTGCCATGATGGAGCAGAAGCCCCATTATATGCAGTTGCGGTACTTAGACGAACAGGGCAACGAATTGGTGCGAGTTGATTCTGATGGCACTAACATCAAAGTTATCCCCAAAGCCGAGCTGCAAAACAAAGCAGATAGACGATATTTTAGCGACACGATGAAGTTGCCTGTTGGCAGTGTCTATGTCTCACCCGTGGATCTGAACCAGGAACGCGGTCAAATCGAACGACCTTTTAAACCAGTGATTCGATACGCTACACCAATTTTTGACTCAACTGGTCAAAATAGAGGAATTGCGATCGCCAATGTATTTGCCAACCAATTTATAAAAGCTTTTAAAGAGGATAATCAACAGGCTGACGATAAAAATAAATATAAAGGCAAAGAGAACTTTCTGGTCAATCAACAAGGCTACTACATCTCCCATCCCAACCCCAAAAAGGAGTGGGGGTTTGAGTTCCGCAATAATGAAAAATTAGAAAAAGATTATTCGCAAGAAGTTGCCAAGCAAATCTTGAGTAACGAACAGGGATTTATTGACAACGGAGACTATCTCTTCAGCTACCATAAAGTTGATCCCAGTCCAAAGCAGCCGGAATTCTTGGTAGCTATCTCTAAAGTCCCAAAAAGTAGCGTTTTTGCTACCATTAACTCATTTAAAATCGTCGCCATCCTAATTATTCTTGTTTCTCTGGCTGTGGTGCTGCCACTGGGAATTTATCGGGCACGGCAACTGGTAAATCTGATTAAGCAACTGATTAATGGAATATCCGCCTCTAGCTTGCAAACTTTCTCTACCATAGAACAGCAAGAACGTGTAGCTAATCAGCAAGCTGCTTCAGTGAATGAAACCACCACCACTATGGATGAACTCAAAGCTTCTTGCCGACAGTCATCTGAACAAGCCAAAGCTGCCGCAGTCGCTGCACAGCAAGCCCTAGCGCTTGCAAAGAAAGGCACCCAAGCAGTGGGAGAAACCCTCGAAGGGATGTTCACCTTGGAAAAAAAAGTGGGAGCGATCGCCGAACAGATTGTACATCTTTCCGAGCAAGCCAGTCAAATTGGCAGCATTTCCCAGATTGTTTCTGACTTGGCAAACCAAACTAATATGTTGGCACTTAATTCATCAGTTGAAGCTGTCCGCGCTGGAGAATATGGTAAAGGCTTTGCCGTGGTTGCGAATGAGATTCGCAGATTGTCCGACCAAAGTCAAAAATCTGCCGAAAAAATTAATCTTGTGGTTTCTAATATCCAAAAAGCGATTAATTCCACTGTGATGGTGACAGAGGAAGGCACGAAGACAGTAAAAACGGGGGTGCAAATCGCTCAAAATACAGATCAAGCCTTCGCAGGGGTAGCGAAAGCCGTCAACCACATGGTTTTCAACAATCAACAAATATCGCTGAATCTGAAGCAGCAATTAGATGCCATTCAACAAGTCGTCGAAGCGATGAATAACATCAACAAAGGGGCAAAAGAAACCGCCACTGGCATCAGTCAAACCAGATCGGGCACCGAGCAACTTAACAAAGCTGCTCGGACTCTCAAGCAGATGGTGTAGTGTCCTTCCTTATTTCTGCCCTGCCCAAAATTATTCTAATAGTTTGATTTAGCAGGAAAATGGATTCTAGAAATATATACTGCCTTATTTCTGTAGTATTACTTAAAAATGATAGAAGACGAAGAACTCCGGAATCTGTATAAAATTTCTGGCGAAGAATGTTTGCAGAAACTGGAAGCAGGTTTGCTGCACTTAAGACAGCACCCATTAGACAAAGTTACCTTGGAACGCATGCGGCGAGAAGCTCACAGCCTCAAAGGAGACTCGAGAATTGTCGGGGTAGAAAATGTAGTTATCCTCACCCATCAAGTTGAAGAGATTCTTTTAAGCATTAAACGTCAAGAGATTATTTTCAGCCCAGATGTGAGCGATCGCCTGACTCAAGCATTAGATGCAATTGGTCTTTTGGTACACGAAGCCGTTACTGGTGAATCGACTGGAGTTGATACCCAACAAGTACTTGATGAGTTGATGCAAGTATTTTTGGAGTCAAAACTACACGGCACTGACACGGAAGTTGCTTTTGTTGTTGCAACTAATCTGGGGAATCTGCCCGCGACGCCGCTGTCTTTAGTTGAAATCGCTCCAGAAGAACAAGACCCGCAAATACTACTTGAGCAAGGCAATCAATTTACCACAACCGCCCCTATAGCACAAATTAACCGCAATGCTCCCCAACCCGGATTAATCTTTATAGAAGATGAAGAACTGCGGGATATTTATCAAGTTGCTAGCGAAGAACATTTAGACAAACTGGCAGATGGTTTGCAATATCTACAAAAGCATCCGCAGGACGAAGCTACCCTGGAAATGTTGCGACGGGAAGTCCACAGCCTTAAAGGAGATTCCCGAAGCGTCGGGGTAGAAAGTATAGTCACCCTCACCCATGAAGTTGAAAAGATTATCTTAAGCATCAAACGGCAAGAGATTATTTTTACTGAAAATGTGTGCGATCGCCTTTATCGAGGATTAGATGCGATCGGTCTATTGATATATGAAGCTGTAACCGGTGAATCGAGTGGGGTTGATACCCAACAAGTACTTGATTTGATGCAAGTGGTTTTGGAGCCACAACCACAGCCTTCTTCAGATGCAGTTGAACCAGAACAACAGGTACAAACCCTCGAAGTATCGGTAGCAGAAATCAACAGCAATGCTACCCAACTTGCACCAACTTTTATACAAGACAAAGAACTGCGAGATATTTATCAAATTGCCAGCGAAGAATATTTGCAAAAACTGGTAGATGGTTTGCTACAGCTAGAAAAGCACCCATCAGACGAAGCTATTTTGGAACAGCTGTTGCGGGAAGCTCACAGCCTTAAAGGTGACTCCAGAAGCGTTGGGGTAGAAAGTGTAATTACCCTTACCCATCAAATTGAAGAGATTTTCTTAAGTATCAAAGCAGGCGAGATTATTTTTAGCTTAGATGTGAGCGATCGCCTTTATCAAGGATTAGATGCGATCGGTCTTTTAGTATACGAAGCCATTACTGGTCAACCGAGTGGAATTGATACATCCGAAATACTTAACCAGTTGATGCAAGCAGTTTCTGCACCAACTATTCACAAGTCCCTACCACTTCCTACGGAAATTCCTGTCAAAACAGCAACTCAGCTTGACAAGGCTGAAATTGGTCAACCCTACCACATCGACACAATTCGCGTTCAAACTCGCCATTTCGATGCTTTAATGTCACAGGCTGAGGAACTAACATTTACCAAAACCGCCATAGCCCACGCTGCCGCTGAAATTGAGGCAATGGCAACCATGTGGTCAGAGTGGAAAGCTGTTTATAGCCAAGAAAAATACCTTGATTCTTCATCCTTAAATAATAATCCCTATGCAGAACGCCTAGAAAAAACGATCAACTCTTTGAGAACTTCAACTCAGGAAAACAGCACTAAACTAGACATTATCGTTGAGGAATTAAGAGAAAAAATTTATACCCTACGGCTTCAACCTCTATCCAGCGTGTTTCAGTTGCTTCCGCGCATAGTCAGAGATTTAGCCAGACAACAATCAAAACAAGTGGAATTAATTATTGAAGGAGGAGAAACAACCGCTGACAAACGCATCCTCGAAGAAATCAAAGATTCCTTGATGCACATGGTTCGCAACGCGATCGATCATGGCATCGAGACTCCCGCAGAACGAGAAAAACTCGGCAAACCTCCCGTCGCCACTATTTGGCTTCGGGGCTACCGAACCCCCACTAACATCGTAATTGAACTGGCAGACGATGGGCGAGGGCTAGACATCGAAAAGATAAAACAAACCGCCGTCAAGCGTGGACTCTACAGCCCAGAAGAACTGGCAATTATGACTCCAAGCCAGATTTATCCCCTAATCTTGGCTTCTGGCTTCTCAACCCAGACTTTTATTACAGAAATTTCTGGCAGAGGTATCGGGTTGGATGTAGTACGCACCAACGTCGAACGGCTGCAAGGTAATATTCAGATAGAATCAACCCCCGGACAAGGATGCACCTTCCGCATCCAGCTAAACACAACCTTGGGAATCACCAATGTAGTACTGTTAGAAGTTGAAGGTATTGTCCATGCTCTACCAATTGAGTTTGTGCAAAAGACTTTACTTATCTCTCAAGAGCAAATTTATATTACTGAAGATCGAGCAACTATTGACTTGGACGGTCAAGCTGTTTGTGTTGCAAATCTAGCTGATTTGCTGGAATTCTCAAATCCTGCTTATGCTTATGCCGCAAAAGAACAACAAAATAGCCGTCTGCGTTCTTGTATCCTGCTGAAGGTGGGAGAAGAACAATTCGGTTTGTTTGTCGATCGCATGATGCATACTCAAGAGATAGTAATCAAACCTCAGAGTCAGTTATTGAAACGGGTGCGTAATGTCATGGGAGCAACTATTCTCGGCTCCGGGGAAGTTTGCATGATTCTTAACCCCCCAGATTTACTCAAATCATTGCAGCAGCAAAATACATCTCTAGTCTCTATCAAACCAAGGAAAACAATTCTCAGGAAGCGTGTCATTCTCCTAGTAGAAGATTCTATCCCCGTTCGCACCCAAGAAAAACGGCTTTTGGAAAAAGCTGGATATGAAGTGGCGATCGCCGTGGATGGATTAGATGGTTATAACAAACTAAAAACCCGTGACTTTGATGCAGTCATATCTGACGTGGAAATGCCCAATTTAGATGGCTTGTCACTCACTATCAAAATTCGTCAGCATGAAGAATATAAAGCATTGCCGATAATTCTAGTAACAACCCTTGCTTCCGATGAGGACATCGCAAGGGGATCTGAAGCCGGAGCTAATGCCTATATCATGAAAAGTAATTTTAATCAAGATATTTTATTAGAAATATTAGGAAGACTTGTTTAGTTGATAGTTGATGGTTGATAGTTGATGGTTGATAGTTGATGGTTGATGGTTGATGGTTGATAGTTGATAGTTGATAGTTGATAGTTGTTTGATCGCTAACCACTAACCACTAACTCCAAACTCCTAACTCCAAACTCCTAACTCCAAACTCCAAACTCCTAACTCCTAACTCCAAACTCCTAACTCCTAACTCCTAACTCCTAACCACTACTAATGCCTATTCGAGTTCTGTTAGTTGAAGATTCACGGATTGCTCTAGTAATTTTGAAAAGAATTCTGGACTCATCACCGGAGATTGAAGTAGTGGGAGAAGCTCGTACTGGTTTAGAAGCTTTGACACTGATTCCCAAAGTTGAGCCAGATGTCATTTGTACAGACCTTCATATGCCTCAGATGGATGGTTTGGAATTTACATTTCAAGTCATGGCACTTTATCCGCGACCGATTTTAGTGATTAGTGTTTCGGTGCAGGAAGACGATGCTAAACATGTTTTTGAGCTTTTAGAAGCAGGAGCGGTGGAGATTTTTCCTAAGCCAACCGCAGGACTGGCAACAAATAATGAGTTGTTTAAGCAGGAGTTGATTAATAAGATTAAAATCTTGTCTGGGGTAAAAGTATTTAGAAAAAAGCGAAAGTCCCCCTTGCAAGTAAAAAATTTAGAGGCTGACAATTTTTCTGCTTTCGCTTCTAAGTCCTACATCAAGCCAAAAATAGTAGTTATTGGTGCATCTACAGGTGGTCCCCAAGCCTTGAAAGAACTTTTCACTCAGCTACCAGCGGATTTTCCTGTGCCAGTAATTTGCGTGCAACACATTTGTTTCGGTTTTTTACAGGGATTAATCGATTGGTTAGCAAGTAGTTGCCGGTTGACAATTCAAATTGCTCAACTTGGGGATACGCCAAAACCAGGGAAGATTTATTTCCCAGCTGAACAGCTGCATTTAAAATTGGATGCTTGGGGTCGATTTATTTGCTCTGATTCACCACCAGTGGCAGGACATCGCCCTTCTGTAACAGTTTCATTTGAGTCTGTAGCCAAGTTCTATGGCAACGCAACAGTGGGAATATTGTTAACTGGAATGGGTAGAGATGGAGCGGATGGAATGCAGGCGATCGCTCAAGCTGGTGGTTTTACTATCGCGCAAGATGAAGCCACTTCTGTGGTGTTTGGAATGCCTAAAGAAGCGATCAATTTAGGAGCGGCAAAACATATATTACCAATTGAAGCGATCGCACCAAAGCTACTAGCTCTGTTGCAACAGACTTATTGAGATGTGGAGAGGATATGTCAAAAGCAGAATTTTTAAGTGTAGAGTTAACAGAGGCTTTTGTTAAGTTAATTGCCCAGCAAACCGGATTAGAGATTAGAGAGCGAGACCAAGCAGATTTAAGCGAAAAAATATTTTTCAGGATGAAAGCTATCAATATATTATTTCCAGAAGAGTACTATCAACTCTTAGGATATAGTACGATACAAAGCTATCAAGAATGGCACAGACTTGTTTTATTGCTGACTAATCTGGAAAGTTATTTTTTTCGAGATAAAGAGCAGTTTAATCTTTTACGCGATCGCATTCTTCCAGAACTGATTGAACGTCAACAAAATAAGAAAACTCTCCGCATTTGTAGTGCAGGATGCTCAAGTGGAGAAGAACCATTATCTCTCGCTATTGTCCTTAAAGAACTCATTCCCAATCCAGAGCAATGGAACTTGATGATTTTGGGTGTAGACATCAATCAAGAAGCACTGAAAAAAGCAAAACAAGGAATTTACACACCTTGGTCATTGAGGAGCATTGATCCAGAAATAATGCAGCGATATTTTTTGCACTTTAACAATCAATATTATCTTGATATGCAAATTCAGCAAATGGTAAAATTTAAATATATAAATTTAGTCAAAGATGCTTTCCATGAACACAATGAAATGAGAGATATTGACTTAATTATTTGCCGTAATGTTTTCATTTACTTTGAAGCATCAGCCATTGCAAAAGTATTAGATAAATTTAACCATATCCTCCAACCATCAGGATATCTGATCGCAGGTCATACAGAACTTTGTGGTCAGGATTTAAGCCACTTTGAGACCAAATTATTTCCCGAATCACTAGTTTATATTAAAAAAAGCGTTTGATAAACAAAATGAAAGAACATTCCTATCTCACCTTTAGCTTAAATAACTATTTTTACGGCATCAGCCTAGTTTACGTCGAAGAAGTTTTTTCTCTACCAGAGTTAACACCCATCCCAGAAAACCCATATAAAATCGTTGGGATTGTTAATCTCCGGGGGAATATTGTGCCAGTCATGGATTTTAATTTCACCTTGGACTATCAATCACTAGACTATCGTTTTACAGATAGTCTAGTAATTTTAAAATGGCAAGAATTCCGACTGGGTATCATTGTTAATCAAATCTATGAAGTCATAAATATATCTCCACAGGAAATTACTACTGAGCTTGATTATCAGCAAGAATTTGCGGTAGTTGAACAAAGAAAAATTATTCCTGATGTTGCTACTATTTCGGGAAATATTTTCATATTGAGCAATCCAGATAATTGGTTTAACTATGTAGAGATACAACAGATTTTGTCTTTTAAAAACTTATTAGAAAAAAAAATTATTTCTAACCATAATGCAGACAAATTTCCTGCCAATGCTTCTGAATTGTTATTGAGTCAACAGCCTGTATTTTGCCCAAATGCAACTTGGGAAGAAACAACTTTTCCCAAACAAGCTGATAATCTAAGACTTCCATCAGAAAGTCAGGATTTAAAGACTTTTATCACCTTAGCAGTATTTACTTTAAATGGTAATTTTTTTGGCATTGATTTAGAAATGGTACGAGAATTTACCGATATCCGCCAAGTAACTCCTATTCCCTGTGTGAAAGCGCATATCATCGGTAACATGAATTTGCGAGGTGAGATTCTCACCTTAATTGATATTTGCGGATTGTTGAATTTACCGTTGATGGGTATAGCTAATAATTCTAAGGCAATGGTTGTGGAGGTTGAGGGTATAGTTGCTGGTTTAATGGTAGAAGAAGTTTGCGATGTGATGTTCTCCCTGAACCCACGAGAGATAAGAACAGTGCCGACTGCTATCAATTCAGTTAATAATGAATACCTTCAAGGGGCAGTTCTTTATCATGAAAAAATAATGAGCATTCTGGATTTGCCAAAAATCTTCCTTAACGGTGGTTTAATCGTTGATGAGGTAATTTGATTCGTTGTAATTATAATACCGCTTTTCCTAACTTTAAATAAGTAGGGAGGCACAATTAAATATAAGATAAAACCTCACCCTGCCTGCGGCTTCCCCTCCTTAAGAAGGAGAGGGATTGAGGGTGAGGTTTTATATTTAATTTGAGCCACTTTTCCTAACTTTAAATAAGTAGGGAGGCACAATTAAATATAAGATAAAACCTCACCCTGCCTGCGGCTTCCCTCTCCTTCTTAAGGAGAGGGATTGAGGGTGAGGTTTTATATTTAATTTGAGCCACTTACTGAATCAGAGTTAAGTTTTTTAAATTAACTGTAAAATTTCATTAATTGCGAAGTTTTAGACTTTGGTTTAGTTAACTATGGTCTAACCTACGGCATAATGATTTGGAATATATTCACTTAGTTTGGAGCAGTCAATCAGCCAAATAGCTGTTATTTTCTTAAGCTCTAAGCTTGACATGCATAAATACCAAATCAGGGTGAGTATTTTTCTTTATTGATAAAGGCGGTAATTTATTAATTTATTAGAAATGACACTAACAAGGCTGACTAAAGAATTAGACAACCTGAGTAAAGATGATAGTGATGGAGTGCTAATTTTAAGTAACCATACAGTCGTTTGGAATCTTTATCTTACCTGTGGTAAATTGCTCTATGCCACAAGTGAAGTGCATCCTGTAAGGCGTTGGGACAGAGCCTTAAAGCAGCATTGCCCTAACTGGAATTGGGGTGTTGACTCCTCTGAGTTGTCGAAAGACCTGCCTTGGGAATGTCAGATTCTCGCTCAAGGCATCAGTCAAAGGCAACTGAGCGCTATCCAAGCTAAGTTAGTGATTCGTAATATTGTCCAAGAATGTTTTTTTGAGCTAAATAGCTACGCAGACTTGAGGATCGACTGGAAACCCAGCCAAAAACATATATGGCATCTCTCTATGGCGGTCATACCCTTGTCTTCCTGGGAAATTCTGTCAATTGTTAACAAAGCAACGAACATGCAGCAAAGATGGCAAGCTGGTGGTTTAGGTGACATCAGCCCGACCCTTGCTTTAGTTTTGAAGCCAGGAGTAGACCCTCAAGCGCTGCCAATTTTCCAGAAGTATCTCAACAGCCAGTTCACCTTATGGGATATTGCTTTAGAACAAGAAAAATCGGTGACAGAGGTAACTCTGTCCTTAATTCCTTGGGTTAAGAAGGGTATGCTGGAATTCCAAAACATTCCAGATTTACAAGTACCGACTGTCAAACAGACAGTTGCACCAACACTCCCCGAATTCAAAACCCAGCGTCCCAAATTTGACCAGAAACAACCTTTAATCGCCTGTATTGACGATAGTCCCGTGTTGGCTCACACTTTAAAAAAAATCTTGATACCAGCCGGGTATAAAATGTTGAGTATTCCAGAGCCGATGCGAGGGTTCTCCCAACTCATCGAACACAAGCCCGATCTAATTTTGTTAGACTTGCTTCTGCCAAATGCTGATGGCTATAGTATCTGTAAATTTTTGCGAGACACTCCCGTTTTTAAGGACACGCCGATTATTATCCTAACAGGTCAAAATACGCCAATCGATCGCGCCCATGCTAGCCTAGTTGGTGCAAGTGAGTTTTTAGGCAAGCCTCCACAACCGCAAGAATTGCTATATATTGTTCAAAAATATCTTGGGCAATGAAAGTTATCTAAATAGGACTTACGTACTCATGTCGTCACCACTTGAATTTACGTAGGGGCAATTCATGAATTGCCCCTACAATACTTGAATTCGCGTGCGCTCATTGCTACTAAAGTTGGTTAACAAAAAGCCGGATAACAAAGGAAAATGTAACAATTTCTCTGTTATGCGGCTTTTTCAAGTTTTACTTTCTTGGAATTTGATGATTAGTTTCAGATGCTAATCTCAAATTTTTCTGCCTTTTCTGTCTTTGTTTTTCTTGATAAACACCCTACACAGTAGTCCCCAGATGACTCCTAATTCACTCATTGCAAATTGATTGAGAAATGAGCAATTAAAGTATTCCTTTCGTAGGACAGCAAGTAAATATGCAGGAGATTGGGGTTATCTTTATCAAGATGGATAGCTGACCCATCAAGTGCTAAGTGGTGATGATCTATCCACTTATCTTTTGAATCTAGCAAAAGACTGAAGTAGGGGCTTTTATCTGGATGATTCTTTTCTAATTCTTCGTAGCTTTGATAAAAAGGAGGTATTCCAATTCCCAAAGGCATATACAAACCCTTGGAATAGTCTGTTACTGCCAACTTTGGAAGTTGCTTTAAATTGACACCGCTGATGAATAATTTATTTGTTTCACCAGTCTTTGTATCGCTGAATAACAACTCAATTTCTTGTAAATTCTGCTCAACACCTACAGGCTTAATGTTCCTCAAAATCGCTTTTTGAAATTTGCCTATTCTCCAGTATTCATTTCCCCAAGGTTTTTTAGAATCGTAAAATCCTGGAGGACGGAAAGTTGCAAATTTTATTTCATTTTCATTATTGTAAAAATCTCTCCAAGTTGTCAGATTTGTCGCAAGTGTAGTTCTAACTTTTCTTGCTTGCTCTCCCGATACAATTATTCTTTCATCGGGCAGAAACTTAGTAGCAATTTCTTTTTGATCAATTACTTTTCTCAGCAAATCAGTTCTTACTAGTGTCCCGCTCGGATCTTGCCAATGTTCTAATCTCCACCAATGCTTCCAATAAGACATCTTATTGATATTTTCAAAGACATTTTTGTAGAGTCCCATCGGGAAGGTAAACCAGCTTTGATAGTAAAGGGATTTATTACTATCCTCTTTAGTAAAAAGCAAAATTTCCCAATATCCTGCATTTAAGCAGTTATTAGCTAAAGCAATCTCAGTGAGATTTTGCTTTTCAAAACCATCTCCTCCGCTAATTTCTATATGTTTTGAATTAGCAGGAAAACTAATCTGTTGTCTGTTCCACTCTCTGTCGGTTAAGGCGATTACTTCTAAACCTTTATCTTTTTTAACCCATTCAGGTGCTTTCGGTACTAAGAGTGTCAGATCAACATTTTTTACAACTATCTTTGCTGTTTTTTTGTTAGTCGGCTCCAGTACAAAATCGAAGTGAGTATTATCTCTTTTGACAACTGTTAACTTTCTGCTAGAATATCTTTGGAAACTTTTGGCTAATGAAGCGGGATTTTCGGGATACTCAGTATTAGAGATTTCTTGTAGTTTTACCGACATTTGATTGTCAAATCTATACCTGGAAGTAAACCAGAAAGCTCCCACACTAATCAAACCAAGAAATACAACGAGACTACTAAATAAAATCTGTTTCTTCGTAACTCTTAAATTAGCTTTACCAAGTAAGCTACTCCTCTTGACTTTTTGCACCGCTGATGTATTACTCATTTGGAGAAGTCCACCAAATTAGAATTATTGTCGAATAACATACCCTATACATTGAGTATTTATATTACTGTTAATAAAAAAATTAACATGAACCATTTTTCTAAACTGACGCACCTATAACTGGCATTAAGAATATTTCTTTAACTTTTGATTTGGCGCTTTTATTAAATCACAATATCTCGCTCAAGCAGTTGGTAATTAAATATTTATACCGCCTTCATTGATTTGAATAACAGCTAAACTTGAATGAAAAATCGGAACATGCATAAAGCTGTTGCGGGTACTTATAAATTTTTTATCGTATGGAAATGCGATCGCCGAGTTATTAACTAAGAAGCAAGCATCGAGGTTGGGGTTGATGTCCACGTCCTTTGTATGGACAGGTCTAGCTGCATGATTTTGTTGAAGTTGAGAAAGTGCGAAGCGCGTACCCTACGGCAACGGCAGGAAAGCTTACCGTACCACTTCGTGGAAGCGCTAGCTAGCGTAGCCCTAAATTATCTAGATTTGGTTTTTGAACAGTCGGCAATTGCTAACAACTTTTGTAATATGCTGCGAGATTGGCACGACAAAGCAAGACGCGGCGATAGAGTTAGGGATATGTGGAAAAGTTGTACGGGTTAATAAAAGATTGGCAGATCTTCCACTGGATGCATCTGCTGAAGTCTTTCTCAGTGCAATTCAGGATCAAGCTGATGCAGCTGTCTTTTTCCCAACATATGAGGCAAAGTATAAACTGATTAAATTTGCTAGTGCCCAACAAAAATACCAAGTAAAGTTGCCAAAAAAGCTACGGCTGTTGGGAGGAGCAAGTCTTTATAGCTCATACATTTTGCAACAAGGTAAAGATGCTATTGAAGGCTTAGTTTTTGTGGTTCCTTGGTTTGATGCCAAATCAAACTCCAACACATTTGCAAAGGAAGCTAGGAACAGATGGGAAGATCCAATTAGCTGGGAAACCGCTATTAGTTATGATGCGACTCAGGCTTTTATTAAAGCTATGTCTTTGTCTGACAATCCGTCTCGACAAAGTGTACTTGAAAAACTCCCATCTATTAACCTTTCACCTGATGAAAGTTCAGGAAATGGACTAAAGTTTATAGACGGTGAGCGTAAACAAGAACCAGTCCTGGTTAAAGTCTTAACGGTGATTTTGTAAAAGTGGATGAAAATTAGTCCTCCTCCAATTCTTTCTTTTCTTCTTTGCGACTCTCTCTTGAAAAGGTCTGATGCCTTCTCTTCTCCCAAAGGGAGACGCTTGCGCGAACGAGAGGCACGCGGCTACGGCAACCCCTTCTCCTTCGGAGACGCTCCGCGAACGGGGAACGGAGGAAACCTCCGCTCAACGCCAGTTCGCCCAAGTCAACGAGTTCCCGTCTTGGCGCCTTGCGTCGATGGGAATCTCGTTGACCCCTTTGGGGTCGGGAAACCCGCCCAAGCGACTGGCTCGACTTTTCGCTGCTTCCTTTGCGTGAGGAAAAAATTATTTGCAGCAACTTTCATCATTTCTAACAAAGACTTTGCGTTACTCTGCGCTTACCTCAGCTACCTGGTGCGTTTAAAAACACAAAAGTAAATAGCCCCCTCTCTGCAAGCAAAGAGGGGAAAATAAAGCGCGATCTGGCTTACGCTTGATTCTCAAAGTAAGCTTCTAGCGCTTTGTTCACCAACTCACTCATTGGTTTACCTTGACTGGTAGCAGCTGCTTTCAGCTTGACGTACATATCATCTTGAACGCTGACTCGATGCCGACTTTTACTGCTGGCAATCGTAGTATTAGCGATCGCTACCTCTTTCCCTCCACTTTCTTCTACCACCGCACCAGTTGTAGAATCTGCCATTGTTTCCACCAAACCATCGCTATCATCTGTGATTTCTGGCTCCCCAACAACTTCAGATTCATAATTCGCAGCAAACTCCCGAATCGCATCAAACCCAACGCGATCGCAAAAATCACCAAAGCTTTCCCCAGTTTGCTTTGACTGCTTAAAGAACACAAAAATCGGCTCTAGCTGCGTTTCTATGTCATTATGGTGTAGCCTTTCCATATAAGGTAACGCCAATCTAGTTTGAGCCGGCGAACCTCCCAGCCATACTTGATAACTTTCTGGAGCGCTACCCACTAAACCCAATTCTGCCATGTAAGGACGAGCGCAACCGTTCGGGCAACCTGTCATCCTTACCACAAAATGTTCATTTTGTAAACCCACTTTATCTAATGACGAGCGAATTCTTTCTAAAATCCCCGGTATTGCTCGTTCAGATTCGGTGATTGCCAAGCCGCAAGTCGGCATCGCAGGGCAAGCCATCGCGTAACGCACCAACGAATCTATTTTACCAGGGTCTGTGACAACACCGTAACGCTGTAGAATCTCTTCAATAACTTGTTTTTTCTCAGGTTCAATATCGAAGAGAATCGCGTTGTGATGCGGTGTCAAACGGATGGGCAAGTTTAATTGCTCAACAATTTCTCGTAGTGCGGTTTTGAGTTGCAGAGAACCTTCATCTTTGATGCGACCATTTTCGATGGAAACGCCTAAAAACAGCTTACCATCGCCTTGTTCGTGCCAGCCGAGGAAGTCTTCATATTTCCACTCTGGCAGTTCTTTAAAGGGTGTAAGTGATTTGCCAAAGTATTCTGCAACCTTTGACTTGAATTTTTCAACCCCCCAATCGTGGATGAGATATTTTAGTCTAGCGTGACGCCGGTCAGTGCGATCGCCATAATCTCTTTGAGTAGCGACAACCGCTTTAACTATCTCGTAAACGTCATCTTTCGTTACATAGCAAATCGGGTCAGCCATTCGTGCGAAGGTTTCTTCTTTGTTGTGCGTTCTTCCTAAACCACCACCAGCAAAGACGTTAAAGCCTTCTAATTCACCCTTATCATCGGTTATTACCACCAAGGTGAGGTCTTGGCTATACAAATCAATCGAATTGTCTCCCGGAACCGTCACGCAAACTTTGAATTTGCGCGGCATGTAGAGATTGCCGTAAATTGGTTCTAAGCTATCTTCAACAATCGACTTACTATTATTTTGTCGTGCTGCCTTGACTTCTGGCTTTTCTTCGGCACTAATTATTTTTTCTCCATCCAGCCAAATATCGTAATAAGCGCCGGTTTGCGGTTTGAGCAAGTCAGAGATATTCTTAGCATATTCCCAGGCATACTGATATTCTGGGCGATTTTTGAATGGTGCTGGGCAAGCCATAACGTTACGATTGACATCACCGCAAGCGGATAAAGTCGAACCCATACTTTTGACCATACCAGCGATCGCCGCTTTGAGATTTTTTTTCAAAATCCCGTGTAACTGAAACCCTTGACGGGTAGTTACTCGCATTGTATGGTTGCCATAATCATCGGCGAGCTTGTCTATAGTCAGATACAATTGCGGCGGAATAAAGCCACCCGGACAGGTGGTTCGCAGCATAAACTGGTAATCTTTTTCCTGTCCCTTGATGCGATTGTCGCGGTTATCCTGCTGGTAAGATCCGTGAAACTTGAGGATTTGTACCGCATCTTCGCTAAAGTGAGTAGTGTCCTGAAGTAGTTCGCTGGCAACAGGTTCGCGTAAAAAATTACTATGTTCTTTCAGACCTTCAACTTTAGAAGGTTTACGGTTGGCGGTAGGGGCAGGAGCAGATTTAACCATTAGAGTTGTATAGTGTTCTCAATAAGGCATTATTTTACGCCGAAGCAGCTAGTTCTTAGCACTTATTCGGCTATCGATCCCCGGTAATCCGGTCGGAATCAAGAGGAATATTTTACATTTTAACATGGCAAAAGCTGGGTTTATCAGTGATGCAACACTTAACAAACCCAGCAATATTTTATATGGTTATGAGTCGCTTCTAGAAATTGTTTGAAGCTACGATTTAAACCAAAGGGTAGCGCTAAAAGTTATAAGAGTCTTGTGTGAGGAGGCTGACGGTAGATTACATTTTACTTGAAGCGAACACCGACACCAGTTTGGATGCTCAGAGCAGAAGCAGGGCTATTTTTGTAGGCATCAATTCCTAAAGTAGCATTACTGTAGAGCAAGAAATTTTTAGTAACTTCAGATTCTAACCCAGCAGTTACAGCTACGCCATCTTTGTTACCGAGGGGACTTGGTTTACCGTTTGCTTCCACAAAAGAGTAGCCAACACCTAAAAAGGCGTTGGTGTTTTTAGCAATACCCACATCAGCGGAAACTTGGGGGATAATAGCAGTTGTTTGGTCGCTCCAAAGAACATTACCGCGTGCTGAAAATGGAGTATCTCCTAATTTCAAGCGACCTGTAAGATTACCACCAAATGTTGCCGCATCGCCATTTTGTCCACCGTTGGTAGTGCCAACTGCCACACCAGCACCAACATAGCTGGCGTCAGTACCATTTTTGGTTTGAGCAGAAGCTTGACCGGCAGAAAGAAAAATAGGAGCAACTACTAAAGAAGACAATGCAGAAATTGTCACAAAAGACTTGATAAAGCGCTTCATAATGTCACCGAATTTGTAGGTGTTGCATTTAAACTCTAGGTCGAGATTCAATGAAAAAAGTTCCAGAAAATTTCAATTTTTTTATGAATAACTTGTCACTATTAATGCACGTCACTGAGAAGACAATTACCCACAAATATTAATAAGCTGTTATCATTACGGAGATTTTTCTTTACATCCGGCATTTTGTCACACAAGTAGACAGTTTTTTAACTGGTACAAACTTGAGAAATAAAAGTTTGTCTACTTAAGTCAAAAAAACAGCCTTTACTAACGGTGTAATTTATAAATTTAGAAATAATTAGGACTTAAGTAGGTGGGTTGAATTAAATATAAAACCACTCTCACGCGGTGTGTTACCGCCATTCATTACGGCACTAAGTACCATTAATGGTGCGTTAAACTTCGTTATAACGCACCCTACTAACCACGCCAGTAGGGTGCGTTAGGACAAGCGTCCTAACGCACCAAAAATATGGGTTTCGGTGCGTTACGCTCTCGCTAACGCACCCTACAATGGTTTTACTGTTTAGGCGATGCTATCAAGTGCGGATATGAAGTTGATTGTTGAAAATTATCCCAGCGAGTAAATAATGCTAACTACTACAAAAACGTTGTCTGGTTTGATGGGTTTGTGTATCGGTGATGCTTTAGGAGTCCCAGTAGAATTTACTAGCCGTGCTGAACGAATTAAATCGCCAGTAACATCGATGCAGGGTTATGGAACTTGGGATGTACCAGCTGGCACATGGTCTGATGATAGTTCATTGACGTTTTGTTTGGCAGAATGTCTTTGTAACGATTTTTCGCTCGATGCGATCGCTAATTCATTCTCGCGTTGGTATCATGAATCGTACTGGACTGCTCGTGGTGAAGTATTTGACGTTGGTAACACCACATTTTTAGCGATCGCCAACTATAAACAAGGAACTCCACCCTTGGAAGCTGGAGGAAAGACGGAAAATAGTAATGGTAATGGTTCTTTGATGAGAATCTTACCTATGGCTTATTGTCACAAAAGCTTAACTTTTGCAGAATTGATTTCGCGGGTACACCAAGTTTCTTGTATTACCCATGCCCATATGCGATAGCGAAGCGCTGCTGCGAAGCGCAGATCGCAAATCGCCTGCGGTATATATATCAGTATCGCAGTTTGTCTTTTGCAAGGAGTTGATCCGCAAGCAGCTTATTTACAAGGTTTAGAAAACATTCGCTCCTTTTACTCTACATCTGAATACGCTTTGGAAATACCCCATTTTTCCAGAGTATTCAGCGGCGAAATTGACAAGTTACCACTCGAAGACATTCGTTCTAGCGGCTATGTAATTGATACTTTAGAAGCGTCGCTTTGGTGTTTATTAAATACTTCTAACTACGCCGAGGCGGTACTCAAAGCGGTAAATTTAGGGGGAGATACTGATACTACTGCCGCTGTTACTGGTGGGTTGGCGGGAATTTACTATGGGGTGGAAAATATTCCCTCAGAATGGATTTCGCAAATTGCCCGAAAACAGGACATTATTAATTTAGCAGAACGTTTGTTGCGGTGTGTTTACGCAAAGTAGAGACGAAGCATGTGGAACGCGCAAAGTAGAGACGAAGCATGTGGAACGTCTCTACTCTTTAATTTTGACTTGTTCGGCAATCCATTCGAGATAGGGTTGAGAACCGGCGACAATGGGTAGAGCGATGATTTCCGAGACTTCGTAGGAATGCAATTCGCGAATTTTGGCTTCTAAGGTGGGAAATAGCGCCAAATCGGTTTTAATCAACAATTGCCATTCTTGCTCTTTATGTAGTTTTCCTTGCCAAATATAAATTGAGTGAATTGGCAGTAAACTTACACAAGCGGCGAGTTGAGCTTCTACAAGAGCATTAGCGATCGCTTCTGCTTCTTCTATTGAAGCAGTTGTCACTAATACCACACCATAGCCGACTGAGCTATCCATATCAACAACTCATAAATTGAATAATAGTTATAAGTTATAAGTTATGAGTTTGTAATTGCTAATAACTTATAACTCATGACTAATGATTAAACACCAGACAAAGAATATACCTGACCATCAATTAACAATCGCGTGATCCCCTTAGCTTGCAGATGAGTTCGTGCTTTGTGGAGCATTTTACTATCTGGAACTTTAATTACGCGATCGCGCTTGGTAGAGAAGCGCTTTGCTACTCGGTGGTTATCAAATATCGGCAAAGTTCTTTGCTGAGTTTCGATGGTGGGAATTTGCCCCAAATCGCCAAAATCTTTCAGCGGTCGAGTGATTAATTCTGAGGAGCGATCGATTACTAAATAGCAAGTTTTGGGCAAATGAGCTGCCGACAACGGCAAAACTTGCACCGCTATATCACCTAAAGCTCGTCTTGTGACTAAAGGTCTTGGCTCTTCAAAGTCGTCATCATCCTCATCGAAATCATCATCATCTAAATCGTCGTCTAAATCGTCCAAATCCTCTGACTCGTCTAGCAAGTCTTCACCGAGCATTTGCGCGATTACAGTCGGGTTTGGACGTTCACCCTCTAACATTGGGCTAGGAATACTAGCTATTTCCTGGGGTTTTTGTTCTAAAAGTTCTAATTGCTCCGCTACTGTAGGTCTTGGTATCGGTGTCGGTGCTGAGGAACGCCGGCGCACCCGTCTGTTAGCGGCTGCTTCCTCGTCGGTTTCATCTTCTTGGTAAGGTTGTGCCTCTACTACTGGTGGAGGCTGAACAACTTTGACTTTTGGAGGTGCCTTGCGCGGACTTGGCAAAGAAGTTTTCGGCAATTCGGGTGGAAAGCTTTCTTCCTTGGGAGTTGCTTTCACCTCGACTTCTTTGACTTCTTTCTCTTTTTGTGGTATGATTCTCGATTGCACTTGGTCATAGCTTACCGTAGCTCTGCCTTCAGGAGTTCGGGCAGCCCGCTTTAAAGAAACGAGGTATTCGTACTCGTCTTCTGGTAAGGTACTTTTGAGCAAGCGACTAATTGTCGAATTACTAACTTCATAGCGTTCTGCCAAAGTTGAAGTTGTTTCGGCAGTCTCTCGATATAACTTAAGAATTTCTTGTTTATCAGAATCTGTTAGTTTTCTCACGGTAGACACCAAATTTTTGTTAAGCTCGTTTTCGTCCGCCGGCACGCCGCGATCGCACTTTAGATGCGTCATATTCCAAGGCTGCGCTGATGCCAAATAACACTCCACTCATTACCCAAAATACCTCTAGTATCTCTCCACTTTGATAATTGGGAATCCAATTAGTAGCATATTGAAACCACATATCTGCTATGTAGAGCGAAAACGCTGCGGCTGCAATCATTCGCCAAGATAGAGAAGCTCGTCCGCCCCAAAAAGCTAGCAGTAGCGTGGTGGCGATAATTAACAATAACACGTCGCTGACAATGTAAACAGTATTTAAAATCAAAGCGATATTTTCTACCCCTGATGGCACTTCGAGGCTGACTTTATCTACTCCTTGTGGTTGCTGAGAAATCAGCCACGCCAAAGCGCTGCCAAATGCTCCAATTGCCAACACAATCATCCACTGCCATTTTTCCAGATTGAGTCGCCTAGATGCAACTGCTAAAATCATGCCTACACCAAGGAACAAATATGTCACCACAAAAAATACATCACCTAGGGAAACGATTGGCTCTTCTTTTAATACTATTTCCGTATAGCCGAAAAATATTCCGCCAAGAAAATAAGAAAGCATCCCGATGCCAATTGCCAGCCAAACATTGCGATCGCTGACAATTTGCGGACTGCGCCAATTCCTTAAGCATAATATCCCGGCACTTAAATAAGCCAATGCTTCAAAAATATTTGTACCAATTACGTACCAGGCAGCACGACTTTGTGTGCCGTCTGCTCCTGGAATTTTGGCACTAAACAACAAAAAGTACAATAGTGCCAGCACACCCCAGGCAATACTAGCCAAAACGATGTTTCTCGTTTTGAACAGGGATTTAGTCGGATATGAATTGTTGTAAGATGCTCTCATATGGCTTAACTGTATAAATACATTCACAGCAGTATTTTGGCAATTGGGTGCAGTCAACGCTTGATGTGACTAAAGGGTTCATTTAACTTCAAAGCGTAGTCGAAAATTCTTTCACCAAAAGAAACTGCCGTGTATATGTTGGTTATTGCCATAGTTTACTCAGTGGAGATTGATTTAGCCAACTGATAAAGTGCGATCGCTCTCCTGATGGCATATCTTGTAACGTACCAGCCACAAGTTTTGCAAAGTTGGCATTGCCAAAATATCCTTTCCCCAATCGATGCAATTCTTGCAAAAGCAGAATTACATGATTTTCTTGCCAAGCGGGAAGTTTGGCTAACTGCAATGGGTTGGTTGTCAGCAAGTTACGAGCTGTCTCTGATGAAGATACCTGGGGAAATTGCTTTTCAAGCAAAACTTCCGCAATATCCTTCTCAAATAATGACGCTTGTCGAGTTCCTAAAAGCTCTTCAATGTCAATATAAACCGCTTGCAGTAGCAATAAACTCGCTTGGATCAAAATTCCTGTCTTGCTATGACTACCAGTCTCACTATCTAGTTGCTCTAAACGGATTTTACCCCAAACGCTGTAGCGCTCCGGTTCCTCTAGCAAGACACAGGCTTTACCTCGATTATCAGTTAATTCCCTCCACAAAGCTCTAGCTTCTTCCTCTTGATTAGCCTTGAAGACGCTAATCAAACGAAACGTTAGCTCCTGATAATAAAGGATCGGCACTTGCTGATCCCGTTTTGGGTGCTGAATCGACGATATTTCAACATCCTGCCGTTTGAGAATAAACATGGCACACCGAAATTAACTTTTGACAGGGGCATTTTTGATATGCTATCTATAATGGCACCGCAAGCTTATTGGCTCATAGTGCTTTCTTCTGGGCTTTTGGTTTGAGTGTATCCATTTGTTCCAACTCATTCACAACACAATATACAAGCGTGCAATACTCCCTAATTGAACGTTTTTCGTCTAAATTGGTCAGAGCGCAACTTCTTCAAGCCTAGGAGTGAAAATGCATAATCTATAATAGATTGCATTTTGCCCTTAAGCACATATATAATAGACGCTGACTCTTTCGAGGGACAATAATTTAATTTGGGTGTGTAACTCAGGGGATAGAGTAGCTGCCTTCTAAGCAGTCAGTCGCAGGTTCGATTCCTGCCACACCCGTTTAACTAAATACGAACTCTCAAGCATAGTAGGATGATACGATTAAGTCAGATTGAGGGTTCATTTTGCTGCATCATACTAAAAACAAAGGTGATATTGCTGCAACCAAAGCCATAGCCGACCTAACTCTGAAAGGATACTTAATTCTTACACCCGTCGTTTGCGAGCATTTACCTTTTGATTTTGTTGCGTACAAAGATGACAAATTTTACAGAATACAAGCTAAATATTCTGGAGACAATAGAGTAGTAAATAAAACGATTTGGGTGGATAAAAACGGTATCCACCGGAGAAAGTATAATACAAAAGACTTTGACTTTTATGCAGTTTATCTACCTGATATAGATAAAGTTGTTTATCCATCAATTAACTTTGGTGGTTGCTGCATCAATACCCAAATACCTAATTCAGCTACACCGTTTTACTGGTGGGAGGATTTTACAGACTTTACTGAAGAAGCGCTGAAGCGAACTTATAAAGAATTTGGTGTAGACTTAACAACCAGAAAGGTTAACCCGGACTCTAGAATTCACACTAGAAAAGTAGAAAGACCTTCTAAAGAAGAACTAGAAAAACTAGTGTGGTCAAAGCCAACAGCGCAAATAGGCAAAGACTTTGGTGTATCTGATAAAGCTGTAGAAAAATGGTGTAAGACTTATGGGATAGAGAAACCCCCTAGAGGATATTGGGTTAAAAAGGTTTATGGAAAAATAGAAGAATAGTTAAGCGATATCTTTTTTAAAGAGGTTTCATCTGCTCAAGTACCTTGTTATCAAGATACTTTTGTTCAATCATCTCAACAGAGTTATCACACCATTTAGCCACTACAGCAGTGGGAACACCTTTAGCAATTTGTTCTGAGATGAAAGTATCACGACAAGAATATGGGGTTGTTTTGCGTTCTACTAAAGAATCTACAATTTTATCCCAAGCACGGCGTGAAAAGTTTCTATAATGTATTGATAATCCTTCCGGAGAGGGAAATACTAAAGATTCTGGTTCAGGATTTTCCGGCTTAATTTGTATAAGTAATTGCTGGAGTTTTTGGTTACAGTTAAACACTCGCTTTTTATTATTCTTAGAACCATTAACTCTGACTCTTTCACCGTTACCTACCTGAACTAACGCACCTTCAAAGGTAATCCTAGAACAATCCGATATAACATGTTTCCACTGTAAACCGATCGCTTCGGAAGGTCTACAGCCAGTTAAAAATAAAAACTCTACAAATGGTGCATAATAGCTGTAGCCTATACCTTTAGTTGGTTTGTGATTTCTAAAAGCCTGAATTATTTTTTGCTTTTCTTCTTCACTGAAAGCATTAGGTTGTGAATCATCTTGCCATTTGTGCTTGGGGAGTTCATTATACATCCCATCAAAAGGATTATTTGTAACTAAACCGTGTTTCATTCCCCATTTACAGGCTGCTGAAAGATACATCAGTACATCTTTTACTTGTGAATTGGTTGTTTGTTGCAACAGCGCAAGACGAATTTTTATAGGTTCATCCAATAATTGATAAGGACAGCGTTTAATATGTTTTTCAAGTACAGCTAATTTATCCAGCGTTGTAGGTTTTAAAGATTGACGCTTGTAGTCAATATATTCATCCCACAATTCTGAAATTGTTGATACCTTCTGCGCTGATGGTTTGACTATAGATAAATGTCTCTGCGGTTTGTACTTGTCAAGTGTTTCATCAAAGCAACCGGCTTCGATGTCTAGTTCTATTTGATGCACTTTTTGTTCTGCTAGCTTTTGATTTTCTGGAGTGTCAGTCAACCCAAGGGTTAGGTATTTGTTTTGTCCATCAAATAGCTGACGGGGTAAGTGAAGCCGCAACCGTCCTCTAAAAGACTCAATACCGACAGAACCTTTACGATTTCTCAATTGTACCTTGTCTACCATTTGTCTATCAAAATAATGTATTCAGTTAAATGATAGACAAATGATAGACAAAAAGCAATCGAGATAGACAAAACTACCCTGAAAAAAACTATTACTGTTGCCTTCAAAACACTCTGTAAAATATTTACAAGCGGCAATGCCCTATAAATTAAGGCTTTTGCCGCTTTACAATCTATAATATTCAAAAGCCCGTGACGAGGATTGAACTCGTGACCTCACCCTTACCAAGGGTGTGCTCTACCACTGAGCCACACGGGCAAAATAGCTTGAAACATTGTAAGTGTTAATTTCTCAACTATGCTAACGCATAATTCAATCTAAAATCAACACTGATGATTTGTAGTGAGATGGGCCGAGCTGGATTTGAACCAGCGTAGCTTTCGCAACGGATTTACAGTCCGTCTCCATTAACCACTCGGACATCGACCCATTTATCTCACGATTACTAATAGTAGCATAAGGTTTTAGAAATGCCAATAGTTTTTGCAAACAAATTTGCGGAAAGTTTGAGCGGAGGTTTCCTCCGTTCGCGATTATGCAAAGTTGCCGTTGGCGTTCGCGAAGCGTCTCGAAGAGAAGCCTCTCGTTCGCGCAAGCGTCTCCCTTTGGGAGAAG
>NZ_JTCM02000217.1 GCF_000817785.2 Hassallia byssoidea VB512170
CTAAAACGCCGACATTACCGGACAGCCTTGTATTAAAGATCCTCAAAACTCCACGACTATTTCAGCTATATGGCTGTCCGGTTTTGTCTGATTTTTTAGAACCCAGAAGAAGGCTGTCCATTCTTGTCCGGAGTTAGCCCAAGGGAACGTGGTAATCGGGACGCTTGGAAGCTTGAAAAGAATTATTACCATTCCCCTTCCCCATTTTCGCGTTCCCCTCCAACAACCCTTCGCCTTATGTGGACAGGCTTGTGAGCGTAGATCCGCTGCTGTTACTACAGTTCTTAATGATTGATTTCCTGCTATACTTTCTGATGTCTGCGAAATTTGTTGAAGCAGTTTTGAGCATGATATGACAGTAAGACCGCCATTACAAATATACGAAGCAGAAACTCAGCCTTTTTGCCAAACACCGTCTTTTAAATATTCAATACGGTGTATGTTGCCTTCTGTATAGACTACATTGACAGAGGCTTGGTGAGGTAGTATATCAAAAATATTCTCTCTTGAAGCGATATCTGGAGTTGAATGAACATTTAGAGGCTTGCCATTATCATTCTAGTTTGGAAGGTAAACTCTGGGTTGGCTGGCAATACTACTATTAGCTACGCCCAAAATCGAAAATGCTGTAATTCCAGACAACAAACGTTTCGCTGCCGAAATCAACTTTTTCCCGTTCAACCCTTGAAATAACTTCACCTCGGAAGCATCCGGATTCAACTTGGCTTCTTCGTGTGCTATATACATTTCTACGTTGGCAAATGCATCCATAACTTTTTACTTTATGCTTAGTTAGAGGAAATCCAGCAGTATGGATTATATAGGTATCAAACATAGTCAGCATGAAATCACATTCTCAGTTCTAAATCGCACAATCTAATCGTAAAGATATGTAAAATAATTTGAATTTTTCCCCGTACTACTGCAATAAGTTTCTCAACAGCTAGCTAGTAAAGCTTTTGAGGTTACTTCTGAATCGTTCGTGGATGCGATTATCGCTCCAAAAAGGAATCACAGTTTGTCCCTGATGTACATTAACTAATTATTTGTCAATTTAACAAAATATTGTCAAAGCATAAAAAATGCCTAAAACCCTGACATAGCAAGGATTATGTCAGGGTTTTTGCGATTTTAGACAGTTATACGCATCCAAACCAGTATTCACTAATTAGATGTCAAATACCTGGAAATTAACAATTTAATTGTCAATCTCCAGAAAACTGGAAAAATAGTGTTTTTACAGGAATTAACAAATTATTTGTCACTTTGATAGTATAATACAACTATGTTTTGATAAAACATAATATGGAGAATGCAGAATCTTCTAAAACGTCTACGACTTGGGCAAGCTCGGCAGATGTTAAGGATCTTCCTGAAGCAAACGTTATTGTTTCTAAACTTTCAGATGAAGCTTTGCTGAAAATGGAGGTAATTCAAAGCCTTTTAGAAAATAGCGATCGCACTACTTATACTCAAAAGCTAAATGTTGCAGCAGCAAAACTTGGTAAATCAGTGCGTACAGTACGACGACTGATTGACAACTGGGAGCAGGAAGGTTTAGCAGCACTGACTGAAACTCAACGAGCCGATAAAGGAAAGCACCGAGTCGATGAAAACTGGCAAGAGTTTATTTTGAAGACCTACAAGGAGGGCAATAAGGGTAGTAAAAAAATGACTCGCCAGCAGGTATTTATCAGAGTCAAGGCAAGGGCAGACGAACTGGGAGTTAAGCATCCTTCCCACATGACGGTTTACCGTGTCCTGCAACCTTTAATTGAAAAGGAGGAGAAAGCCAAGAGTATTCGCTCTCCGGGTTGGCGTGGTTCGCGCTTATCAGTTAAAACCCGTGATGGAAAAGATTTACAAATAGAACGCAGTAACCAAGTTTGGCAGTGCGACCATACCCTTGTTGATGTTTTATTAGTAGACCAGCATGGCAAAATTCTTAGTCGTCCTTGGTTAACAACAGTTGTTGATACCTATTCGCGCTGCATTATGGGGATTAACTTGGGCTACGATGCACCAAGTTCTCAAGTTGTGGCTTTGGCGTTGCGTCATGCAATTTTGCCCAAGCAATATAGTTCAGAATATGGGCTTAATGAAGAATGGGGTACTTATGGTTTGCCGCAACACTTCTATACAGATGGGGGTAAGGATTTTCGTTCTAACCATTTGCAGCAGATAGGAGTGCAGTTAGGGTTTGTTTGTCATTTACGCGATCGCCCATCGTCGGGTGGTATTGTTGAGCGTCCGTTTAAAACTCTAAACACACAATTATTCTCAACTTTAAAAGGATATACAGGTTCAAACGTTCAAGAGCGATCAGAAAAAGCGGAGAAAGAAGCTTGCTTAACGTTGCGGCAGTTAGAGCAAAGGTTGGTGCATTACATTGTTCGTTACTATAACCAGGATATTGACGCTCGAATGGGCGACCAGACAAGATTTGGACGCTGGGGATCTGGTTTAATTGCTTCCCCTGATTTACTTTCCGAGAGGGATTTGGATATTTGCCTAATGAAGCAAACACGGCGGCAAATCCAACGCGGGGGATATTTGCAATTTGAAAACTTGATGTATAGAAGTGAACTCTTAGCGCGTTATGCGGGGGAAAGTGTTGTGTTGCGATATGACCCTACTACCTATTTTTTATGTAAGTCAAGGTGATGAAGAAAAGTTTTGTCAATTTGCAAAAACTGAAGAATTAATTCGGGTGTTGAGAATTATGCCACTCCTCCAACAGAGGGTTGATTACTTCGGCATTACAGAAAAGAAAATCAGCCACAGCCATAATTCTCTGGTAAGGTAATCCAGCTTCTCTCTGGCTTTTTTGTCCACCCAACCAGTGATAAGCCGTAGATTTAGAGATGGCACAGATTTTTGCTAATTCTTCGTAATCTAATCCCCAACGATAGCTAAAGTCTTGGGGAGACATGAACATTTGGTTGTGCAGTTCTAGCAACTGCTGATGTTGTTGAGCTTCAGACATGATTGCCCTGAAGCCTTTCCAAGGATGAGTTATCCAGGGGTTCGATATCTTCTGAGAAAGCGAAGTCGCAGCTACAGGTGTCACGA
>NZ_JTCM02000089.1:0-17322 GCF_000817785.2 Hassallia byssoidea VB512170
ACTCATTGACAGCCAACATCTGTAAAATGTCGTGGGGTGTTGAGGATCTAGTAAACGAACTATGAGTGCCATTTTTGTCCAGGGGAGCGCCCCAGGGCGATGCCTAGGTTGGGCGGGTACGCCTACGCAGTTATCTTAACTCTAAGAGCGTTTTGTTCAGCAACGCGATGATTACCAATTTTTACCTAGCAAAGATTCAAATTCCGATTGTAAAGCTTTGATATCGGCAACTCTTGCCACTAGTAAATTATCCGTGCCAGCATCAGTTAAACGCGATCTCCAATAGCCAATACTGTCTGAATTGTTCAACCAAAACTGAATCACCGTATCTACTACTTGATCTAAATCCCAATTCCATTTAGGCGGAACCGGTTCTACAGACTCGATCAACGCATCAAGGGTGCATTTATGCGTTCCTATGTATTCTACCCCTTGGTGTTGTGGTTTTTGGCAAATCTGTTGATGATTAAAAAATTGCAAAACAGGAGATACACCTACAATATCAAAAGAGTACTTCATTGCAGTTGTCCCGGTGTTTATTATTTTGAGGATACAAAATATTATCGCTCTTAACAGTTAAATATTTCTCTATATCTAAGGTATTAAAATTACCTCGAAAATTAGCACTTCCAGCTGATGAGTGCTAATGTTGAGAAAAAGATTTGAGGTATTATTAAATAGTTTTAAGCATTAAACAAAGGGGTGCAGATTATTTTTAATATTTTTTTAAATATCCCACTCACAGATTTTAAAGGTGAAGTGGCGGCTTTGTTAGCGGCTGGTTTGTGGGCTGTAGCTTCGGTGGTGTATGGACGTTTGGGACAACGTATTCCGCCACTGCAACTGAACTTACTCAAAGGGATAATTGCGATCGCTCTTTTAACAATCACCATTTTTGTGCGGAGAGAATTTTTCCCAATCTTGACAATTGTTCCCCTAAGTCTTTTGTTACTCAGCGGGATTGTTGGTATTGGTTTGGGCGATTTAGCCTTTCTCGCGGCGATAAATTCTTTCGGTGCGCGTCGTACCTTACTTATGGGAACTCTGGCACCACCAATGACGGCAATAATCGCGCAGATTTTTCTTCAAGAAAAGCTGAATGTGAATGCTTGGTGCGGCATTTTGCTGACGATTGTGGGAGTTGCTTGGGTGGTGACTGAAAGATTACCCGATAGCAGCGGTAATTCCTCAACGCAACTATCGCGAGGAATCGGCTTTGGTTTATTAGCAGCGATCGCCAATGCGATTGGGGGTGTTCTTTCGCGTGCAGCACTTGCCAATACTAGCATTCCACCTTTGTGGGCATCATTGTTTCGGTTGATTGCAGGGGTGTTGATTCTCTTACCGTTAGTATGGTTATCTTGGCGTCGGGGTAGGATAATTTTGTCGGAGTTGCAATCAACGCGAGTAATTTTGGCAACTTGTTTCGCTGCCTTTTGCGGAACTTATTTAGGTATTTGGTTGCAGCAGACGGCAATTAAATTTACCCCAGCGGGAATTGCTTTGACTTTATTGCAGACTAGTCCACTGTTTATCATGCCTTTGGCGATTTGTATGGGTGAAAAAGTCAGCTTTCGGGCGATCGCTGGTGTGGTCATAGCGATCGCGGGAATTGCATTGTTGTTTTATTTGCGGTAATAAGAGAAAGGGACTAGCGCCAAAGTTACTCAAATCTTATCAATTATGTTGTTGCCAAAACACACAATCTTTTTGCGGTTTGGAAAGATTATTCACGAGTGATAGTAAATTTTCTTGATTGAGAGATAATGTGCTGTATAATTGATGTTTTGGTTGTCTAGAAGTGTAATCAAAAAAGACAGCGAATCTATCGTCAGCTACAGGTGTCTTTCCTCGATGGAAGATGCTACTAGTAGCAGCAAAAATTACTGTACCAGCAAGTCCTGTGCATGATTTCCAATTGGATGGAGATAGTACTTGTTGCATAGTTTCGTCTCTTATGTAGCCAGAGCGATATTTCAAAGAGCGAGCGACTGTTGAGGTTAAAGACTGGGGAATGTATTGAAAAGGACCTCCATCTTCATTGACATCATTTAAATAAACAATAATTTTCAGGACTTTTCTATCTTCCAAATCGATATGCCACAGTCTTGATTTTATCGCTACCTCATTGGCTATATCTCTGCGAAAAAATACGCCTTGATATGCTACTGGTAAACCAAGATAATTTTCGACGATATTAAGTAAACGTTCTTCAAGTCCCCACAAGAAAATCTCTGGATGCTCCATCATTTGTTGAGAAGTAGCATGAACAACAAACTCGTTTTTCTGACCAGAAATACTTTTTGGTATTTCGGACTTCAGCTTTTTCGCAACCTGGAAAAAACGAGGATTAGAAGGAATTCCTAAAGCTGATAATGAAGTAATTACTACTCCATCACGTTTAATAGTCTCGACTAAAGCGCGATCGCTTGTTGAAAGAACAGGTAGATTGACAAGATGTTTGTTCAGCGCTGTCTGATAAACAAGCTCAGATTTCGCTTGCACAAATGGTATTTGCGTTAATTTCCTTATTATTTTATTACGTGCTTTTTGAACCAGTATGTACATGAAAGTAACCTTGTTTGATTGTACAAAATTTTATCATTACATATTTTTTTGTATAACTTAATACTCTCTGCCCAAATTAAATCTTTTTTTTAATTATTGGCAAACGCAAGCTCGATATTCTCTAAGTATTAATTTTTCCTGAAGATTTCTTCATGATTGCTTGACAAAAAATATTGTCGCAATACTTTTTTAAGTATTAAGGCTGAACTTTGGATAATAATCGACACACTTATGTTGTAAGCTAATATGAGAATGAGTGTCAAGTCGGTTAACACTACCAAATCAATAAAAAAAGCGAATTTTTATCTTTATGGTATGAGATTTCTTGCTATCTCTAATATCTAATGAAAAGAGAAAAATTATCGGAGCTATGATGACGCAATCAAAACAAAGGACAAGATAATTTCCGCCCTGCGTAGGTTTTTAGGAGAAAAAGCATGTTAATTGGCACTCCTCTTTTCTCCTACTGCTTAATAATTAAACTGAGGTAGATTCTGCCCAAATACAAACTTATTAATTTTTCCGAAAAGTCATCTGCAAAAGTCGAAAATATTATTCCTTTTGCTTTGAATGTGCTTGTATTATGACAAATTATAAGTAGAAACAGGAAAAGTGTCCACTTATTTATTTATACTTTGAGATAAATTTAAAATTCCTTTATAAAATTTGGTAATGCATTACGGTAACTTTATAAATTAGAAGTATTCTTGCCTGGTAAATGGGAAGTAAGGGCTAGACAAGTGAAATTTCATACTTTGTTGTGTAGCGACACATAGAGGGTAGATTTGGAAAATAGGATAACATTTGTTACATAGATACTTAGAGAATTGAACTTACCCGCCGTGATAGTATCGTGCTTTAACTATTAGAGAAGAAATGATATGGTGCGGCTGATTTTGACAGCGATTTTGCTGTTACTATTGACAGGATGTGGTAGTGGATTTTTGCCAACTAGCCGATTGGTGCAAAAAGCGATCGCAATTCAACTTGAGCAAACCCAGCAGCAACTTGAGGGACAGCTAAATCTGGATTTTCGCGGTTTTGAAATCAATCGACTAAAAATTACCCAGCAAAAATCCTTAACAATTCAAAATTTACCAGTTTATCACATTCGCGGAACATACAACCTCGTCTTCAAACTACCAGAACGCAAGTTAACGCAACCTCAAAAACCTTTTGAAGTTTATTTACAACTTCAAAAAGAAGGCAAAACTTGGCGATTGCTGCTTCCGCAAAAAGATAGCAACAATTCTCAACCAGTTTGGCGCAGTTATTTAATTGAGGGTTAGCAAAAAGTTATGAGTTATAAGTTATGAGTTATGAGTTATGAGTTATGAGTTGTTGATTCAAAACTCAAAACTTTCAATCTATAACTTTGAAATCTTAATTCTTAACTTATAACTCCTAACTCCTAACTTTTTACAGTAACCCTGCTGATTCATACAATCGTTTGAGCATCGCTGTAATTTTGGTGCCATATTGCAAATCTGCTGACCATCGTCCTGATAATTTATCTATCGTTGGTGCTACACCACGAGTCACAAAGCGAAATCGAGGATCTACTATTTCATTAACTAAGGGTTCTAGACTGGCGTAAGCTTTTAAATGTTGAATGTGCGCTCGTACTCCAGTTCTAGCATTATCAAACTTCGCCGCTTCTAAACTGCCACCAATTGTGCCTAACCCGGCAAAGTTATTTTGCTCTGGTTTAACATCGCCGCCAAAGCGTAAAAATCCCGTTTCTAAACACATTTGACAAAAGGCGATGTCATAGTTTACCCCTTCTACAGTGGCTTCTTCTCGATAGAGTTTCGGTAAGTCGGGAAACTTCGCCAAAGCGCTTTCGTTGTTGTTTTTTAGGAATAGCTGTAACTGCACTTCTGAGGTATAACCACGCGCCATAATTTGGTCAATTTGATTGGGATTAATTACCAAATTGGAGCGTAAAGAGATAGTGCGGGTAGTACTGTCCCAGCTAATCGAAACGTTAAAATCTCGCAGTTCAACTGCTTTGACATAAACAACTTTGCGATAGGTAATACGCCGCACGTTAGGTGCTTTTGATAAATCGATTCGCAAACGATCTACTAAATCAATGGGGATGTATGCATTACCATTAATTAGTATTCCTTTTTCGGAGTAATTTTGACCGTTGATTTTGATGTTGATTGGCGGATAATTTGGATCTGGGGTAGGAGCAGAACCAGGATCAATTGTACCACTCCAAGATGCCAGTCCATCGGCGATTCCTAAGGCAAACTCGCGACGCCGATTTTGTAGTAAAGCGCGATCGTCTGGACTGCTGAGAAAGCCAACTTGCATTATCATTGAAGCGATCGCTGTTTGCCGACAAAATGCCAAACTACCCAATCCACTATCTGTATCTGGCTTGACTCCCCGATTTGGTAGTTGGGGTACGCGACGCAATAACCCCACCAGCAGTAGTTCCGCATTACTTCTACGCTCATCGTTGCTGGCGATGTAGAATACACTAGCCCCACGCACAGAAGGATTGCTTGCAGCATCAGCATGAATTTCTAACGCCACATCGCGATCGCGTGCGCGAGAATTGATCCAGTTGATAGTTTGCGCTGCGCTTAAGTCATCCGGAACCGCTAAAACTTCAACAGAACGCGATCGCAATTCTGTCACAATCAAATCTCGCAACAGTATCATCTCTCTCGCTTCGGTTGTACCACCCGCGATTGAACCTGGATCGATTCGTGTTGCTTCTTTGCCTCCGTGAGCCGCCGAAATAAAAATACGTCCCATATTCAGTATTTCCTCTGATAAAATTAAGCATTAGTGATTCTATACATCTTTCTTGGCTTTGGAACAAGAATATAATAGCGATCGGGAGATAGTTGTTAATTGTTGGTTGTTGGTTGATAGTTGATGGTTGATAGTTGATGGTTGATAGTTGATGGTTGATAGTTGATGGTTGATGGTTGTTGGTTGATAGTTGACGCTAACCACTACCCACTACCCACTACCCACTCTCCACTAACCACTAACCACTATCCACTCCCCACTCCCCACTCCCCACTCCCCACTCCCCACTCCCCACTCCCCACTAACTCGAAAATGCAAATACCCCGCTTACATCCAGACACAATTGACGAAATTAAACAACGAGCTGACATTGTGGATGTCGTCTCCGAGTACGTAGTTTTACGTAAGCGCGGGAAAGATTTTGTTGGTTTATGTCCCTTCCACGATGAGAAAACTCCTAGTTTTACAGTTAGCCAAACCAAGCAGATGTACTTCTGTTTTGGCTGTCAAGCAGGGGGAAATGCCATTAAGTTTTTGATGGAGTTGGGGAAGCGCTCTTTTGCAGAGGTGGTGCTAGATTTAGCACGCCGTTATCAAGTGCCGGTGCAAACACTCTTACCAGAACAGCGGCAAGAGTTGCAGCGTCAGCTTTCTTTGCGCGAACAGTTATATGAAGTTCTCGCTTCGACGACACAATTTTATCAACACGCGCTGAGACAACCACTAGGGGAAAAGGCTATTGAATATTTAGGCGATCGCCTTTTCAAGGAAGAAACAATTCAGCAATTCGGCTTAGGTTACGCCCCAAGCGGTTGGGAAACCTTATATCGCTATCTTGTGCAGGATAAACATTATCCAGTGCAACTGGTGGAAAAAGCGGGATTGATTAAGCCGCGTAAGGAAGGAGGGGGTTATTATGATGTGTTTCGCGATCGCCTAATAATTCCCATCCGCGATGTTCAAGGACGCGTGATAGGCTTTGGTGGGAGAACTCTGACTGATGAACAACCCAAATATTTAAATTCACCAGAAACCGAGCTTTTTAGTAAGGGTAAAACTTTATTCGCTCTCGATCAAGCTAAAGCCGGGATTTCGCAAGTTGATTCGGCTGTGGTGGTGGAGGGATATTTTGATGCGATCGCTCTTCATGCTGCTGGTATCACTAACGTCGTTGCTTCTCTTGGTACAGCATTAAGTTTAGAACAAGTACGGCTGGTATTGCGTTACTGTGATTCTAAACAGTTGATACTCAACTTTGATGCTGATAAAGCTGGGACGAATGCCGCAGAACGAGCCATTGGAGAAATTGCCGAACTTGCGTATAAAGGCGAAGTTCAGTTAAAGATTCTCAATTTGCCGAATGGGAAAGATGCTGATGAATATTTGCGCGAATATAAGCCGGAAGATTATCGAGAATTGTTAGCAAATGCCCCACTGTGGCTGAATTGGCAGATTGAGCAAATTACTCAAGACCGCGACTTGAAACAGGCTACAGATTTTCAGCAAGTTTCGCAAGAGATAGTAAAATTACTGAAAAAAATAGAAAATAAAGATACGCGAAATTATTACGTTTCTTACTGTGCAGAAATACTCAGCTTGGGGGATAGCAGACTTATACCTTTACGAGTTGAGAATCTTTTAACGCAGATTGCGCCTTTGTCTACGTCGTACCGTCAGCCAATACCGCTACGCAAGCATTCAAAAGCTCGTGTAGAAAAGGCAACTATAGATAATAGTGAACGCGGTCTTTTAGATCAAGCAGAGGCTTTATTGCTGCGGATTTATTTACATTGTCCCGAACAGCGTCAAGCTATTATTGCAGCTTTAGAGGAGCGAGATTTACAATTTAGTCTTTCGCACCACCGATTTTTGTGGCAAAAGATTTTAGAGATTCCCCTTGACATAGATGTTAATTTAGTATCCACTTTGCAAGATAGATATTTGGAGTTTTCGGAGGAAATGAAGTTAGTTTCGCATCTATTTCATGTGAGCGAGAAAGAACAGAAAGAAATTTTGCGTACTCCGCAAGTGATTCAAGTTACGACTGCTTGTATGGAACGAGTATTGCGAGAAAAACGCTGCCGTCACTATTTGGAATTGTGGAAGCAAACCGATCCAGAAGCAGAACCAGAGCGATATCAATCATATTGTGATGCCTTCTATGCCGAAAACCTGCGAATTCAGGAATTAGATCGGCAACGGCTATATTCGATTACAGATTTGTTGTCGGGTTGAGGTTGATGTAGTGCGTAGACGCGGAGCGGCTTGTCGATAGACATCGCCTACAACTCTACTTTGCAGTAGTTCAAGGAAAAATTCTGTAAATGTCTTTGCGGTGAGCAATACGTTGACAGATTAATGTTTTTGTTTCTTGATCAACCGTGATGCCAATTCTGTAGTTACCCACGCGAATTTTATATTTATCGGTATAACCTTTCAGTTTTTCCAGATATCCGATCTTCAAAGGGATTTTCGGATTCAAGTTCTTGAAATACGATGAGTTCTACGCGGCTTTGAATCTCCACGGGCAAAGCAGCAAGTTCTTTTAAGAATCGCTTTGTGTATTCAAGTTGCCACATTGTCACCTTTTAGTGATTGATAATACTTTATAGCTTCATCTTTAGATAGTGGTTTTTCATTTTGTACTTCCTCCATCAGTTTTACCAAACCGTAATCCTCAAGAATTGCTTCAATTTTTTCAAACTCGGCAATGGAAATTTGTACAGCGATAGGTTGCTGATTTTCGTCAAGAACGTAATTTTTGTGTATTTGAAGCATTTTAGTGGTTCCTATTGCTGAAAGTGCGATCGCCCTTCTTCTGCGTACTCTTCTTGAATCATTTCAAAAACATAGACAAGTTCGGCACGCGCTTCGTCTGGTGTTCGTCCCCAAGCGCTGCCTTCTAGAAATCGCTGGGACGTATGCGACAAAGGTGCCATTGTCATCGGGACGGATAATTACTGTGTAATCTTGTAGAGACTTCATGGGGATAACCTTAGAGGTTTCATAAATAATGTAGCAGGATTATGCTTTTTGATAACAATTAAATGCTATGTAAAACTAGCGACTTCCACAAAACGTTCAACAGCCAAGCTTTTACGATTGAGTTTAATTCGCTCAATTTCATGAAGTGTTTCTGCCGTCAGGTAACTTTCGCCGCAATGAAGACAAGTTATCACGGGAATGTTTTCTATAACCAGCAGGTCTTGACCCTTGCCATAGTTTCTAGTAATCCTGCGGATTCTTGCTTTTTCGCTTCCACAAATATCGCACGACATCTAGCATTTTCCTAGTATAATTACCACTTTAAACAAATGTTCTCAAAAATTTGAGCGCTTCGGTCTTATTTTGAAATATTGCATGAATTACATCACCATTATTGTAACGAATGTCAATTTCATATTTCAATGCTGGCGCAGAAGTAGATTGAGTATCCAGATAATTATGGATATATTCAATGGCATTCTCGATAGTGGCAACTTGCTGAGATAGTCCGTGTAGAACAATTACATTTACCTGCTGAATCAGTCTGCTAAATGAATGTTGTAAGGTATTGATAAAGTTATTTATCTTAACTTTTTCAAGGTTCAAAAGTTTATTCTTAATGCTAGTAATATTCTCCATTGACAATTTATCCCACTGAGCTATCTTATTTTGAAACTCTACTTCTGGTGTGCTTTCGTTGAAAGAAGCATTTATACCAACAGACAAAAATGATTTAACTATGTTGTCATACTCAAGATAAAGAATTTTAAAGCCTTTAGACTCTAATTGTCCAAGCGCTCCTTGTGTAAATACACCTGCTAAGATAGCACCTAAAAACGGGTTAAGGTGACTATATGTATCTGCCAAAGGGATCAGCGCTCCTTCAATTTCTTGAACTTTGTTTCTAGAATGCTTAGTGTAACGCCGCCATGCAGTCTCAATAAATGCTACTGGAAGACCCAGAGTATCTTCTGTACCTGCCCGTTCCATCACATAATCAAGATCGTGATAGTTACCGTAGCGATCCTGCCACGATACCTTTTTGCTGATTCGTGCCTTGCGCTTCTTCTGATAATCCAAGTAAAAACCATGCTCATCAGCAACTTGCTGAAGTGTCTCACGAATAAATTCTTGAATGAGATTCCCGATAATCTGACCCCATTTATGTGAAAATGACTCTGCCATTACATATATTAAAAGAAATTTGTTTTTTCATGCGCTTATCCACGAACCCACAAACAGCCTTCGCAAAGAGGTACTTGGTGCTTGCGGTTTTTCCACTTTACGTTGCGATCGCGAATTTTATTAAACTCGAAGGATTTAAACCCTGCTGCCAAAGCTAACAAACCCATCCATTCAATTACCGGAACATAAATACCATAGGGAGCAGAATCGCCAATTACAAAGCAAACTGTTGCAGGTTGTTTGCAGACTCGGTAGAGTGCTTTCCAAACATTAGCCATGTCCAAAAAGTAACAGGCAATCATCAGATGATAATTTTTTTTGCCACCATGTAAATGTCGCTCTTGGGACAACTGGTGACAAATTTCAATTATATTAGGTTTGATTGGCTCTAACTCAGGAGATGCTAACACTTCATCAAGATTTACATTCTTATTTGTAACGTGCTGCGAACATGAACGAATTAAGTGTTGCCGTACAGCTTTTTGCAGATCGCCCCAACCTTCAATTTCTCTCATGAAGCACATTTCTAAGCGCGTAGCATCGGCATAGTCATAGTTATTTGCATAAGGTGGAGAGGTGATTATCAAAGAAGCAAAATTATCAGATACACCTTTACAAGTACGAGCATCAGATTGAATGATTTTAGCCGGAAATCCTGCTGTTTTTGCGGCGATTTTCATGTCTGTAGCAATACTTTCTGCCATTAGCTGAAAAGCTGAGATAGGCTGTAGCGGGGATTGTTTCTTTTTGCTAGGTAAGATGTACTGCCAAGGTGCAGTCCCAGCGTGAGAAACAGAACGAAGGATAGCTATCAGGGTTAACCAAGCTAATTGAGATTGTGATGAATCAGCGGCAAATTTATCCCAACTTTTTCTCAATTTATCTAGACATTCAAGAGAGGAATCGCTGAAACATTCACGAATTAAACTTGGATATTCATCTACACAACCTTGCAAATTTTCGGCACATCTTATAATCTTGTTTATGTGTTCAAGATAAGTATCGGGACAAGTTCGATATAACAGCTTTGCTTTTGCTACACGCACGACGAAGGGATGAGCCTCAATTCCATAACATTCAATTCCCAGCTTTTCAGATGCAAGCAAGGTTGTTCCCGAACCGGCAAATGGATCGAGTAGAGTAACTTCTCCCTGTTCTTTGGCTTGAGTAATGACAGTCTCAACCCATTGTGCAGAAAATCCCGCACTGTATCTAAACCAGCGATGAACTGGCAATTTCAGGTTGTCTATGAAGGTTGAGGAAGTGTCAATAGGCATAAATTTTTCTTAATTCATATATATCAGAATCTTCTAACAATAAAAATTCATGCAGTTCTTCGATAGAAATGGGAGATTTATAAATATTAGTATCAGATTTATAAACATCTTCAAAAGACTCAATAGCCTCTTTTAACTTGTTAATAGCAGTTTCTTGAGTATTTCCCTGTCCAATAATCCCATTTTCTAAACATAAAGCGACCCAATAACCTGTATGCCTAAATACTACTGTGTAAAAGTCCATTTATGTTTACCTACTAAAGTTGTAATGCAAGGTGGGCAATGCCCACCCTACTTTAATTATCTCGCAGCCGCCGGCATACCCAAAATATCCTCAATCCTGGGCATATCTTCTAACGCAATCACTCTACCTTCATCCTCAAAACCGCTAATTTGATCGAAGTTCAAATACCGATACAAATCATCGGCAAAAGGATGAATTCTATTCGCCACAATGTCCATATATTCCTGCACTGAAGGAATGCGTCCAAGTAGCGCACAAACTGCGGCTAATTCCGCTGAACCAAGATACACCCGCGCATCTTTACCCATGCGATTATTGAAGTTGCGGGTAGATGTTGAAAACACCGTTGTGCCGTCAGCAACTCGCGCTTGATTACCCATACATAAACTGCAACCAGGCATTTCTGTACGCGCATGTGCCGCATCAAAAATGTTGTAAACACCTTCTGATTTTAATTGCTGTTCATCCATGCGCGTAGGGGGACAAATCCACAAGCGAGTATTTACAGTTCCTGCACCTTCTAACACTTTGGCTGTGGCGCGATAATGACCGATATTTGTCATACAAGAACCGACGAATACTTCTTGTACTGGGTCATTGACAACTTGTGATAATAATTTAATATTATCAGGGTCGTTAGGAGCGGCAACAATTGGTTCTTTGATTTCGTTCAAATCGATTTCAATGACTTCCGCATATTCTGCATCTGCATCTGCTGACATCAAAACCGGATTTGCTAACCATTGTTCCATTTTGATGACGCGGCGCATGATGGTACGAGCATCGGCGTAACCGCGTGCTACCATGTTCTTTAACAGCGCCACGTTAGAACGCAGATATTCAGCAACTGTCTCGACACTCAGCTTAATCGTACAACCTGCACAAGAACGTTCTGCGGAAGCGTCGGTGAGTTCAAAAGCTTGTTCAACTTTCAAATCTGGCAAGCCTTCTATTTCCATAATCCGTCCTGAGAAGACGTTTTTCTTGTTTTTCTTCTCGACTGTCAGCAAACCTTTTTGAATCGCGACGTAGGGAATTGCATTCACCACATCTCGCAGGGTGATACCGGGTTGCAATTCTCCTTTGAAACGTACCAAAACAGATTCTGGCATATCTAGGGGCATTGCACCCAACGCTGCTGCAAAAGCAACTAACCCGGAACCGGCAGGAAAGGAAATTCCCAAGGGGAAGCGGGTGTGAGAATCGCCACCTGTGCCTACGGTGTCGGGTAACAGCATCCGATTTAACCAAGAGTGAATGATACCATCACCAGGACGCAAGGCGACACCGCCACGAGAAGCAAAGAAATCAGGTAATTCTTGATGAGTTTTGATATCTACTGGTTTGGGATAAGCTGCGGTATGGCAAAAACTCTGCATCACTAAGTCTGCGCTGAAGCCGAGACAAGCGAGTTCTTTTAATTCGTCGCGGGTCATCGGACCTGTGGTATCTTGAGAACCAACGGTAGTCATAATCGGTTCGCAAGATGTGCCGGGACGTACACCTGGTAAGCCGCAAGCTTTACCGACCATTTTTTGTGCCAAGGTGTAGCCTTTGTTTGTGTTGGCTGGTTGGTGGGGACGCCTAAAGACGGTGCTGGGTTCTAAATTAAGTGCAGCGCGAGTTTTATCGGTGAGGGTGCGTCCGATGAGGAGGGGAATGCGTCCACCAGCGCGGACTTCATCTAAGATTGTATCTGGTTTGAGGGTGAAGGTAGAAATAACTTCGCCTGCCTCGTTGGTGATTTCCCCTTTGTAGGGATGGATGGTAATCACCATGCCGGTTTCTAATTTGCTGACATCGCACTCGATGGGTAAAGCACCGGAATCTTCAGCGGTGTTGAAGAAAATTGGCGCGATCGCACTTCCTAATATATATCCTCCTGCCCGTTTGTTGGGGACATAAGGTATATCTTGTCCCATATGCCACAATACTGAATTTATCGCCGATTTGCGCGAAGAACCTGTACCGACTACATCCCCCACGTAAGCGACAGGATGACCTTTTTTCTTTAACTCGGTAATGGTTTGTATACCCCCAGGCATCCGTGATTCCAACATGACTAAGGCGTGTAAAGGAATATCCGGGCGAGTTGTGGCGCTTTGCGCTGGTGATAAGTCGTCGGTGTTGGTTTCGCCGGCTACTTTAAATACTGTAACGGTAATAGCTTCGGGTACTTCTGGACGAATCGTAAACCATTCCGCTTCTGCCCAAGAGTTTATCACGCGAAGAGCGAAGGGATTGGTTTTAGATAATTCTAAAACGTCGTGAAAAGCATCATACACCAACAAAATCTTACTCAGGGCAGATGCGGCGTATGCGGCTATGGGTTCGGTTCCTTGTCCCCCCATCACCAACGGTGTTTCCGAGGATGTAGAGAAGGATACGGTGGGAGTTTGCAATAATTCAATTAGCGATCGCACGTTATAACCGCCGATCATCGTGCCTAGCAATTCTACAGCATCGATGGGTGAAATTAAAGGGCTGGTGATTTCCTCTTTGGCAATACCTGTAAGAAATCCCGCTTTGACGTAAGCTGCGGGATCGACACCTGGGGGAATGCGATCGCGCAATAAATGCAACAATGTCTCTTCTTCCCCTGTCGGCGGATTTTTCAGTAATTCACATAATTCTGAGGTTTGCTTCGCATCCAATGGTAAAGGGGGAATACCGAGTTGGGCGCGTTCCGCAACATGTTGACGGTATTGGTCTAGCATTTTTATATTCTCCATTGGAATGTTATCCCTTTAATTATGAAATATTTTTAGGCAATACTTGGCTATCAAATTTTAGGTTACTTTTATTACTTAAAGTCTTACTGGTAATCGGTTCTTAGCAATTTTTTTATACTTAAGGTATAGTTTTTGTCAGCCGAATATCTTTATACTTTGATAGAATACGAGCAAAGACAGTTTAGTATTGCTGTAAAATCGCAATCATGGTTAAAAATTAATTAATCTACTAATGATTTATCCTGATTGTTGGTTTAACCAATTTTCACTCATCAGCAATACTAGAAAAATCTAGCAATGCTTCTCCTAAATTCTCTAATTGTTCAATCGATAAGCCTTGAATTCGCTCGATTAATGATGCATCAATTTCACCAATACGGCGATTCAGTAAGCGTAGAACTAGACGTTGTTCTCCTGACTGTATAGCTTGTTCTCTGTCTCTTTGATAAAGTGGTTCTAGTCGCATAATTAACTTTTGATAAATCGAAATAAATTAGATTGATTGTAGATTTAACCAAGCTTCTAAATCAGCAATACTAGAAAAGTCTAGCAATGCTTCTCCTAAATTCTCTAATTGTTCAATCGATAAGCCTTGAATTCGTTCGATTAATGACGTATCAATCTCACCAAGACGGCGATTAAGTTGACGTGTAATTAAACGTTGTTCTCCTGACTGTATAGCTTGTTCTCTGTCTCTTTGATAAAATGGTTCTAATCGCATAATTAACTCCCTATCGTCTGCTTCTAATTCTTGATTTACTCTCAAGTTTTCGCGCAAGTTGTAAACTAATTCCAGGGTTGCTTTTTGGTATGGATGATCTAATGGTAACGCTTGCAACTCCATAATCGCTTGTGATTGCACACTTCCCCTACCCAAAAGCCTCAACCATAAAGTCTCAGGTGTTTGCGGTAGTTGGTGTATTGCCACAATTGCTGTCCGCAAGGCATCTGGGAGAAAATGTACTCCTGATAACCAACCTTCTTTTTGCATAGTTCCAAAGCTAGATAATCTAGTTTCAGATATGGTTGGAGTAAAAACCCATAATTTGGGAATTTCTGAGTCTTGAAGTTTGGTTTTATTAGCTTTAGCTTCTCGTCGCAATAAAGCCTTGACTTCTAATAATTTGAGAATACAGTCGCAGATTTCATCGCTAGAAGCTGGATTGCGAAAGGGTTCTATGGTGGCAGGATTTTCAGCAAATCTTCCTAGCAAACCGAGTATTTGTAAATTAGAGTTTTGCTGTTTGGCAGGAGTGAATAAAACATCTATTTCTTTAATCTCTCCTGCAACTTTTTCTGATGCTTTGACTTCTCCGTAATCTTTTAGTAGTTCTTCTAGATAGTCTTTGGCAAATTTATCATGTATAAACCGAGTCATTCATTTTTAAGATTGCGGAAGTTCTGGGTTGATGCAAAGTTTTATTATATAGCAGTCCTGAATCATTCGTGAGAAAATAGATCCCTGACTTCTTTGATAAGTCGGGGATCTGGACACTTTGAATTCTCACAAATCATGTCTGTAATGTCACATTTGGCTAATTACTTTTAATTTTTCATGCCTCGCCTAAAATGCACTTAACTTTACTCGCTTAAACTTCCGCGCAACGGGACTAGGGTGGTTATTGCATTTTCATCTGATGTTTTATCTGTATTAGATTTTAAGCGTGTCAATCTGCTTTTACGGATGCGATCGCTGTCTCGAACACCACCTGCAAGTTCATATTCATTGCTGTTTTTGCCGTACTTGAAACCAACACCCATCAACATTTTGTCTGAAACCTGACTTAAGGTTTTTTCCATCTCATCCAACTTTTTTTTAGAAGAGTCAATCATAGCTATAGCGGCGTTATAATTATCAAGCATATTGTGAAACTGCTCTATTAATTGAGTCAGGTTTTGCAAGTTGCAAGTATCATCAAAATTGATTTTTGGATCAATAGCTTTCAGTCCGGCAACTCTAAACTCAGCTTTTTCTAGAATCCGGGAACTACGTTTTCTTCGAGACATAAATTTATACGTTTAAAAGCTTTACAAAGCTATTCTGTCTCAATTAACCTGTATTCTAGTTCAGCAAAAAGCACATTTTTTTTAGCAAAACTTTTTATTTATGTCCGTGATTTCTCTGAGTTTAATCACTAAAGTGAAATGTAGGGTGTGTTATGGCTTTAACCTAACACACCTCAATAAATGATAATCAGATGGTGCGTTGCGTTATATCATGTCCGCATAATTAGTTATGATTCCCACAGTTATTGAACCCCACCCCGATCAGCCCCTCCCCGCAAGCGGGGAGGGGAGACAAAGCTACGCTTTGGCGGGGTGGGGTTCTTCTGGTTTAATAAGTAATCAACCGGACACGATATTACACGACAATGCACCCTACTATTTTATGTTTAATTAGGATCGCACCTTTACTTGATAGTCAAGAGCGATCGCTTTAACCTTAAGCCTTCATCTTGTAACCTCAAGGCTTCATGTTCTAGCTTTAAGGCTTCATCTTGTAATCTTAAGGCTTAATGTTGTAACCTTAAGGCTTAATGTTCTAGCTTTAAGGCTTAATGTTATAACCTTAAGGCTTCATGTTGTAACCTTAAGAGTCAACATTGTAACATTGATGACCAAAGTTTGTAGATGAGTGCAATCATCGCTACATCTTGCCAAACTTTATTTAGGCGATCGCAACCTTATAACCTAGTACAGCATGGTGTAAATAAACCACTGCAAAATCAGCTATCTATCATACATATTGTCGCAGCAACGGGCGCGATCGCACCCTGGATTGATCAATGATAACGCGATCGCGCGTTTGGGAAAATTTCAAGATGGAAGTTCAACCAAAAGAAATCAGGAATTATTTAAGATTTGATGGTATAGATATTTTTTCTGAGTGGTTTGACTCTCTGCGGGATAGAAAAGCAAAAGCTAAAATCAGAGCAAGGCTTGACCGAGTAGAGGAGGGTAATTTAGGTGATTGTAAATCAGTTGGTGATGGTGTTTTTGAACTCAGAATAGACTATGGTTCTGGCTACCGCATATACTTTGGGCAGGAAGGGTCAACAATTATTATTCTTTTGTGTGGTGGCGATAAAAGCACTCAAGATAAAGATATTGCTAAAGCCAAGGAATATTGGAAAGACTACAGGAGTAGAGATGATGCGTAGAAGTACAAGCTATCATGAAAAACTGATTCAAGACTTAAAAAATCCACTAGAAGCAGCAGCTTATATCGAAGTTGTTTTAGAAGAAAGCGATCCGAAAATGTTAAGTAAGGCACTGAAAAATGTCATAGAAGCGCATGGTGGAGTTGATCAGCTTTCTGCACAAGTCAAGGAACTCTACAATAAATTTGACCAGATGCTATTAGAGAAAGGCGAAATTGAGTTTTACAGTATAAATTCTTTGTTGGATGCTTTAGGGTTACATTTGGCAGTAATAGTGAAGTCTTAATACAGGGCGATCGCACATAACTATAAATCAGCAACCCCTATGATAGTAATTACATCTGTGCATCCACCCGCAGGTGTTCATGCGATCATCTCACCCTTAGCCCCAAGAAAGT
>NZ_JTCM02000089.1:18133-28274 GCF_000817785.2 Hassallia byssoidea VB512170
GCTTTCCGTTGTGTGGGGTCAACTTTCCACAGCCATCGAACCAATGCCAAAAGGCAGACTTACAGATACAGTTTTTAAGACAACGCGATCGCGCATATTTCTAGTAAGCAAATTTAACTAAATATTTGTGTATTTTAGAGTAAATAATGTTATTAGTGTACAAAATGTTTACCAAAGGCATCGTCCAAGTGGGCATGGAAAGAATTTCTCCCGAATCCAATTCGCAATGCCCTCTGCCCATTGCCCTCTGCCCATTGCCCAATTCAAGTTAATATCTAGATATTTTTAACTAATTCAGATAAAATAATAAATTTGTTCGTTGCATCACCTTCTTCTGGATATGTCCAACACTTACACCGTAGAAATTCATCACCTAGGCAAAATTCATACTTTGCAAGTTCCTGAAGATGAAACGATCTTATCAGTTGCCGATGCTGCTGGTTTGGAACTGCCGAGTTCTTGCAATGCAGGTGTTTGCACAACTTGCGCCGGTCAAATATCTGAGGGAACTGTAGATCAAACTGATGGCATGGGCGTTAGTCCAGATTTACAAAAGCAAGGTTACGTATTGCTTTGTGTTGCCAAACCCCTTTCTGATTTGAAACTTGAGACAGAAAAGGAAGACATAGTTTATCAGTTACAGTTTGGCAAAGGCAAATAATCAGCGAACAGTTATCAGTAAATCGGATGATTATTGATGACTGAATAACTGTTCAAAGGAAATTCCCAAGACTGAGAAATAACATAAGTATTTCATAGCAACTGATATAAGCTATTCTAGAAAGTACAAATCAACAGGATTTATTAAGATGACAACTCATTTTATTACCGCAGAAATTGATTTACAAGAAACTCCCACAGAATTACTAGAAGTAATTGAAACAGAGTTGAATAAACAAGGTGAACCCCTCCGTTGGGCAGTTACCTCTGTGGATGTTGACGAACAAAAAGCTACTGTTGAAGCCGTGGTAACTACAGTCAAGAGTTAAGAGTTAAGAGTTAAGAGTTAGGAGTAGACGGCTTCTGATTTATATAATTCATAACTCATAACTCATCACTCATAACTTAAAATGAATCGTCCATACACAGCTATCTTAATTGTACCAACAGGCGTTGGGGCAGAAATTGGCGGTTATGCAGGAGATGCATTGCCTGTTGCCAAAGTTATGGCACAGGTTTGCGATCGCTTAATTACTCACCCCAATGTCCTCAATGGTGCAAGTTTATATTGGAATCTACCCAATACTTTCTATGTTGAAGGTTATGGACTTGACAAATTTGCCGCCGGATGCTGGGGATTGCGTCCAGTTCATCAAAATCGCATAGGTTTGCTTTTAGACCAAGGAATTGAGCCTGAGTTGCGACTGCGACATTTGCAAGCAGCCGATGCCGCCAGAGCCACCTTAGGATTGTCGCTGACAGATTATGTAATAAGTGATGCACCTTTAGAAGTAGAATTGCGGTCATCGGCATCGGGTGCGAGTTGGGGGACAATTGGCAACCCAGATAGCTTGTTAAGGGCAGCAGAAGTACTGATAAATAAAGCTGGGGCGGAGGCGATCGCAGTTGTTGCCCGTTTCCCCGATAATATTGATGAACAAGTTGATCAAAACTACCGTCACGGTAAAGGAGTCGATCCGATAGCTGGGGCAGAAGCCGTAATTAGTCATTTAATAGTGCGAACCTTTCAAATACCTTGCGCTCATTCCCCCGCACTTTCTCCCGCACCTTTAGATCCCGATTTATCTCCACGTTCCGCCGCCGAAGAATTAGGTTATACTTTCTTACCATGCGTCCTTGTCGGTTTAAGTCGCGCACCCCAATTTATTCTCCCCCAAACTCATCAATTGCCCGAACCGACTGACATTTGGGCTAATCAAGTTGATGCCGTCATCGTACCCGCAACCGCCTGTGGTGGCAGCACTCTGTTAAGCTTGAATAATAGACGATGCCAAATCATCACCGTCCTTGAAAACAAAACTCAGATGCAAGTTCCTCCCGAACCCTTGGGAATCAAGTGCATACAGCTAAACTCATATTTAGAAGCAGTAGGTGCATTAGTAGCACACAAAGCAGGCATCAACTTATCTGCTTTAAGTTCAAAAATATCGTCTTTGCAGTTATTTGTTAGTGGTTAGTGGTTAGTGGTTAGTGGTTAGTAGTTAGTAGTTAGTAGTTAGTAGATAGGTCTTGGGCATTTATCCCCCCTGTCCCCCTGTCCCCCTTGTCCCCCCCTCCCCCCCTCTCCCTCTCCCCCCCTCCCCCCTCTCCTCCCGTGGAACAACAGCAAAAGCAAGAACCAGAAATTCCCTACTTGACACGCACCCAAGTGCTTGTGGCAATGGGAGTGACTGCAATAATGTTGTGGATAATTGCCAAGTTGTGGTTGCGTTTTGGCAACGTGGCGATATTTTCTTGGCATTGGCAGGAAAGAGATTTACTTTTAGGAATAGCCTTAGGGTTAATCATCACCGCTGTGAGTGGATTAGCTTATCGTTTTTGGGCTGCTTATCGCAAAAGTGCAGATTATTATTTAGAAATAGTACTTAAACCTTTAGCTTTACCAGACATAATTTGGCTGGGGTTGCTACCAGGATTAAGTGAAGAATTGTTATTTCGAGGTGTGATGTTGCCAGCTTTGGGAGGAGATCATGTAGCGGTAATTGTATCGAGTCTCTGTTTTGGCGTCTTACACCTTAGCAGTCCCCAACAATGGACTTATGTAATTTGGGCAACTATTGTTGGGTTAATATTAGGGTACAGCGCTTTAATTAGTGGTAACTTGTTAGTGCCGATTGTTGCTCATATGTTGACGAATTTGATTTCTAGTTATTTCTGGAAGATAAAACGGTGAAAACTGAACGCTCTGAAGACGTTCTTCGGTTCTGGTTTAAGAGCCGACCAAGCGGCGATCAAGCGGCGATGGTTCGTCAGTGGGAATGGTGGTTTCGCGGGAGTGCGGACGCTGATGTAACCGAGCATTTTTCACCGCTGCTCTCCCAAGCTACGCGGGGTGAACTCGATGCCTGGTCTGGTGAGCCACGGTCACGGCTCGCGCTGATCATCGTCCTTGACCAGTTCTCGCGAACGATCCATCGGGGGACTGCTCAAGCATTTGCACAAGACCTTTATGCTTGCGCGCTGACCAAGGAAGGGATCGATGTTGGTCACTATGCAGCTCTGGAGACACCCTGGGAGAAGACCTTTTTCTTACTGCCGCTGGGGCATTCCGAGGATCTCACGAACCTAGAACTGGCGGTCAAGCTTGCTATGGAGCTCGCTCTGGAGGCATCTATTGAGTATCGCGCGTTGCTAGAGTTTTCCGCAGCGCAAGCACGCAGACATCAGGAAGTGATTGCACGATTCGGTCGTCATCCTCATCGCAACGAGGTCTTAGGACGTCAATCAACCCCAGAGGAACTTGAATACCTCACGAGTGGTCAGCTCGTACATACGCATTCGATGCCCCCCCACCTGTCGCAATTTCTCTCAAATACTTGAGGTAGCTCCCGCCATCTTCTCATATTCATACAGCAGAATTGGTGGAAGCGCAGATTACAGGAGTCAGGAGTGAAAAAAGTTTTATATATGGCTTTCACTTTTTAGGTACTGTACTTTATTTACGCAGCATCGTGCTGTAGCATCAACAAAACTCCCCATATGTGATTTGTCGGACATGATATAATATAAGCCAACAAATTGTTACATACTGCTTGCAAAATTTTAGAAAGTTTGAGAAATTTCTTAGGATAAAACTAAGTTATTTTTTTATCCAATTTTAGAGCAAGCTTTTTATGTATATAAACAGAAAATTTTTGACAAACAAGTTATATCGTTTATCTACACTTACTTCAATCCTAATTTTTTCGCTCAATTTTCCTGTCATTCAATTGGCTGTAATTACACCGAGAATATCAACTGCTTCAGCACAGACACCAAACAATCAAAGTAATAAAGCCAAAGCTGATAAGCTTTTTCAAGAAGGTGTACAACTTTTGCAGCAAGGTTCACAACAATCTCGCAAAGATTTGTTGCAACAAGCCTTGACTATTTTCCAACAAGTGTTAACGATACGGCAAGAATTAGGTGATAAAAAGGGTGAAGGGGAAACTCTGAACAATATTGGAGAAGTTTACAACGGTTTAGAGCAATTTCCCCAAGCTTTGCAAGTGTTGCAACAAGCTTTGGCAATTCATCGACAATTAGGCGATCGCGCTGGAGAAGGAATATCTCTTTTAAATATAGGAGTAGCTTACAGAAGTTCAAAGGAATACTCTCGCGCTTTAGAATTTCTCAATCAAGCGTTGGTAATTAATAAGACAAAAAATCAAGTTGCTTTGAGCAAGAATTTATTAAACTTGGGACTAGTTTATTACAGCCAAAACCAGTATCCCAAAGCGCTTGAATTTTATCAACAAGCTTTGTTAATTGCGAGAAAAATTAAAAATCGCGCTTTGCAAGCTCAAAGTTTGACAGCAATAGGATTAGTTTATCAAAAGCAAAATGATTATGCTCGTGTTATAGAAGTTTATCAGCAACTATTGCCGATCGCCAGAGAAATCAAAAATAGAAAAATTGAGATGGCTGCTTTGTCTCTGTTGAGTCTTGCTTACTTTCAAAACGAGAACTATCAGAAAGCAGTTGAATTTGGGCAGCCGGCTTTAATAATTGCACGAGAAATCAAAGAAAGCAATGTAGAAGCAGTTATTCTCGGAGCTCTCGGTTACAGTTACTTTGTACTAAATGACTATCAAAAAGCAGTTGAATATGCAAAACTTAGTTTAGCGATCGCACCCAAAGATCCAAATGTTGCAACGATAAATTCGCTCACTCTCGGCAATGCCTATAATATATTGGGTCAGCCTCAAAAAGCAGTTGAGCTTCTTGAACCAGCTTTAGCAATTGCAAGAGAAACTAAAGATCGTAAAATTGAAAGCTCGATTTTGATAACTCTTGGTGGTGCTTACGCTAACTTGGGGAACATTCCCAAAGCGGTTAATTCTTTTGAGCAAGGTTTAGTAATTGCCAGAGAAACCAAACAGCACGAACTTGAAGGTTTAGCTTTAGCACAACTCGGATTAATTGACGTTTTACAAGATAAACCCCAAAAAGCAGTTGAATATGCACAAGCTTCTTTGAAAATAGCTAAAGAAGTCAAAAATAACGAAATTCAAGCAATGGCTGTAGTTACTCTCAGCTTCGCTTATGCTTCACAACCATATACACTGGGAGATCCGCAGAAAGCAGTAGAGTTTGCCAAGCTAGCATTACCATTGGCACAACAAAGTAAGCAGCCATATTTAAAAGCGATGGCTGTAAATATTCTCAGCATGAGTTACGCTGCGGTTAATGATTCTCAGAAATCGATTGAATTTGCTAATCAAGCCTTAAAAATTGGAGAGGAAATTAAAGTTACTCCACTACAAAAATTGTCCTTTATTTTGTTGGCAATTAATTATCTGCAACTGGGAGATTATCAACAAGCGATTAACTTAGTTTCACAAAACTTACAATTTTCTCAACAATCAAAAAATCGTGGATTGCAAGCAGGAGATTCGTTATTATTAAGCCTTGCTTACATTGGAATAGGAGACAAGCAAAAAGCACTTAGTTCAGCACAAACAGGTTTGAACTTGGCACGAGAAATAAAAGATTCTCGATTAGAACGTCTTGCTCTTAGGAATTTGAGCCAAGTTTATAGTGCATTAGGCAATTATGAAAAAGCAATTGAATCTTCACAAGCTAGTTTAGCGATCGCTAAAAAAGTGCAAAGCCGTGATGGAGAAAGAGACGCATTAATTGATTTGGGAAATCTTTATAGTAAACTCGGCAAAACAACGCAAGCAATTAATGTTTATAAACAGTCCTTAGCAATTACCATAAAAACTGAAGTTGCTGGCGATCAATTCAAAGCACAGGCAGGTTTAGCTCGGATTTATAGAAACTTGAATAATCCGCAAGAAGCGATTAAATACTACGCGCAAGCTATTAACGATATTCAAAAGCAACGTGTTAATATCCAAGGACTTTCACCGAGATTGCAAGAATCTTTTTTGCAAAATCTTCAAGATAGAGCAAACAACGTCAAAACGGTTGATATCTATCGCGAATATGCAGATTTATTGTTGAAGCAAAATCAAGTTGCTCAGGCTCAACAAGTATTAGATTTGTTGAAATTGCAAGAATTAAAAGCTTATGGGAGCAATGTACAAACAAATATACAGCCACAAGCACAAACTCAAGTTGGTATCAACGCTCTTTTAGATAAAGCAGTAGCATTAGGTAAAGAACTAGACACGCTAGAAGACATTAAACCTGTCAAGAAAAGAACTCCCGCTCAACAACAGCGCATCCAAGAACTACGGAAAATTCAAGGGCAAGTTAACAAAGAATTTGCGGATTTTCTCAAAAGTCCAGAAGTTGAAAAACTGGTGTCCAAATTACAGCAAACTACCGGGGGAGAGGGTTTAAATCCTAATTATTTAAACAACTTACAAGATAACCTCAAACGACTTCAACAAGATGCCGTCCTTTTGTATCCTCTCGTTCTCAAAGACCGTTTGGAATTAGTTGTAGCAACTCCCTATGGTCCCCCGATTCGTCGCACAGTTGCTGTCACCGAAAAAGAACTCAACAGCAGCATAGCTCAATTTCGCAAAGATTTACAAACTCCTAAAAGTAATCCCAAAATTACCGCACAGAAGCTGTATCAATGGTTGATTAAACCTATCGAAAAAGACCTTGCCCAAGCAAAAACCAAAACTATTATTTACGCTCCCGATGGACAATTGCGCTATATTCCCCTAGCGGCTTTACATGATGGCAATCAATGGTTGGTGCAACGCTTCCGCATTAATAATATTACTGCCCTGAGTTTGACAGATTTTAACACTAAACCACAACCACAAATCCAAATTTTAGCGGCTGCATTTGCTGACACTAAACGTAGTGTCACAGTTAAACTTGGTGAACAGCGATATACATTTCAAGGATTAGAATTTGCTGGACGTGAAGTGGAAGGTATAGCAAGCACAATCCGCAATACCAAGAAAGTTTTAAACGAGCAATTCAACTCAGGTATTATTTACTCGATGAATGACTATTCAATAGTGCATTTGGCAACTCATGCAGCTTTTGTTGTCGGTCAACCTGAGGATTCTTTGATTATGTTTGGTGATGGTACTTATGTTACGCTTCGTGACGTGCAAAACTGGAACTTATCCCAAGTAGATTTAATGGTGCTGAGTGCTTGCGAAACTGGTTTGGGTAAGAAATTGGGCGATTTAGGCGATGGGAAAGAGATTTTGGGCTTTGGCTACCAAATACAGCGAACTGGGGCAAGGTCTGCGATCGCCTCATTATGGGTTGTTGACGATGGCGGTACGCAAGCTTTGATGGATAATTTCTATACTATATTGCCAAAGCGCAATACGACCAAAGCTGAGGCACTCCGGCAAGCCCAAATCGCCCTGATAAGTGGCAATAAAAAGGCTTACAAGAAGCAACAAGGCACATCAGCAGCAGGCAATGACTTCAGCCATCCTTACTACTGGGCACCGTTTATTCTCATCGGCAATGGGCTTTAAAAATAGGTAGAGACGTTCCACCGGAACGTCTCTACGTAAATCACGTATATTTCCTGTTATATAGGTGTAATTTAGATTGATCCGCGAGTGCGATCGCCTGTGGTAAAATTCGATGTTCTAAGACTTACGCACTGTACAAATAAACCTAAAGTGCATCAACGACACTGCGCCTAGCCGCACGTTAAGCGCTCTTCATACGCGAATTTAATTAAGCAAACGATAGCTTATACTATATTTTACGTTTAGTTCCACCTATGGAAGCATATAGGTCTTTTTCAGTTTTCCTAGGCGTTGGATACTTCTACAAATCGGTGTGGCGATCGCCTATGCATCCAAACGACGTAACCAAACCTTATCACACCAACTAGAGAATAGCCGAAGTGTTTCTTGCTTTAATTACTTTTGGTTCTAACTATGAAGCTAAGTCCAACCTGGTCAAAGCGTTAAAAGCTCTCAATCAACAGGTACAGATATTGGCTGTATCTCCAGTATACGAAAATCCAGCCATTTGCAAAACGACTGCAACACCTTATCTCAATGGTGCCTGCTTAGTAAAAACAAGTTTACAAGCACTTGAGCTGCATGAGCAAGTGTTGCGCCCTATAGAGGATAGTTTAGGTCGAATCCGGGGAGACGAAGGCAAAGTTAAATGTAGCATCGACCTAGACCTTGTACTTTACGAGAAACAAGTTCTGTCAACTCCCAACCTGCAATTGCCAGCGCCGGATATTTTACAATACGCCTATGTAGCTGTGCCATTAGGGTTTCTGGTGCCTGATTGGATTCATCCAATAACAAAACAGACGATGGCTGAAATCGCAAATAGATTTTCCCAACAAAAGGCTACCTTTTACCATCAAGTAGAGGTGAATGAAGCGATCGGCGCTTCTCTGCGAGACGCTCCGCGAACGCTGCTGCGCTTCGCTATCGCAGCTGAGTTATCTGCCCATACCCTATCAACCATGAAACCGATACAACCTTGGCATTGGCGAAAGCTGCCTCTTTTTAAACTTAATGGAGCGCAAGTCTTCGAGGCACTATTTCTCAATTTTAGAGATGTGGAAACGTTGCAGGGTCGTTCCCCTCAGCGTATTGCAACTCTTCTAGAAAGCCCAGTTACGCATAGCACTCACCTAGCTCGATATTCTATTTGTGCAGGTTCTCCCCGCTTGATTGAGGGTCAACAGAGGCTATGGACACCGCCTTTAGGAGATATTCTTTGCTTTTTGCGCTGTCTGCTCAACTCTCATCAGGATGAAGACGCGAGTATGAAAGCCCAATCGATTGTGCCTTCTGAACTTCCCTTTACAGGTGGTTGGTTGGGATGGCTGGGATATGACTTGGCATGGGAGATTGAGCAACTGCCCCAACACAAAGTTGATCCGCTTCCTTTCCCGATCGCCTACTGGTATGAACCCGAATCGTTTGCAGTTGCGGATCATCAACAGCAAATTCTTTGGTTAGCCGCTACTGACTTGGCTCAACTTGACTTAATGCAAAGTCAGCTAGAACAAGCAGTGAAACAGAGGGAAACGCAAAATTTACCGCAGGATGTCAAAACTACTCCTGTAACTTGCATTTTCCAAATGTCTCAGGAAGATTATATAGCGGCGGTGCAGCAAGCTAAAAAATATATTCAAGCTGGCGACATCTTTCAGGCTAACTTGTCCTTAAGGTTTGAAGCGCATACCCCTTTTGATAGTTGGTCAATTTATCGAGCTTTGCAACAGATTAATCCTTCCCCCTTTGCCAGTTATTGGCAAACTCCTTGGGGGGCAATTATTAGCTGTTCACCTGAAAGGCTGGTACAGTTATCAGGGAGGCAAGTTGAAACTCGACCAATTGCCGGAACGCGATCGCGTGGTGCCACTCCCACGGCTGATGAGCAGTTAGCGCAAGAGTTAATCAGCAATACCAAAGAAAGAGCCGAACACATCATGCTTGTTGATCTAGAGCGCAATGACATCGGCAGAGTCTGCGAGTGGGGATCTGTAAAAGTCGATGAACTCCTGACAATTGAACGTTACAGCCATGTCATGCACCTTGTCAGCAATGTTATCGGTACGCTACACCCGAACTATGACGCTGTAGATTTAATTCGAGGTGTGTTTCCTGGGGGGACGATTACTGGCTGTCCTAAAGTTCGTTGTATGGAAATTATCGAAGAACTTGAACCCGTAAAGCGCAACTTATTTTACGGTTCCTGCGGTTATCTGGATTGGCGGGGAAACCTCGATTTAAATATTCTGATTCGCACGCTCCTATATACTAATATGAGCGATTCTACATCTGAGGCAATTGTTTGGGGACAAGTCGGTGCTGGCATTGTTGCAGATAGCGACCCGCAAAAAGAATGGTATGAGTCTCTACAAAAAGCACAAGCTCAACTCAACGCTCTAAATCTGGCTCTTGATATTTCAGCAAAATACCGCCAGTAAGTGAGTGATGCTATCCCCAGAGGGCGAGTCCTTCACGCTTACAAATATGGACAGGCTTCAAGGGTTCTCTTAGACGCGAAGCGCGAACATCCGAGTAATTGGTTGGGTGTTGCGGAT
>NZ_JTCM02000090.1:0-16754 GCF_000817785.2 Hassallia byssoidea VB512170
AACGGAGGAGACCTCCGCAACGCGCTGGCTCCCCTTGTCCACGCCAGTCGCTACAACGGAGGAGACCTCCGCAACGCGCTGGCTCCCCTTGTCCCCCCTGTCCTTAGTTCCTTGCTTTAACTGCGTAATTAATCCGGCTTTCACCAAGCTGGATTTTCCGGAACCGGAAGCACCCAGCACCACTGTTAACGGTTGGTTGATGATGAATGCTTGCAATTTTTCGATTAAGGCTTTTCTGCCAAAAAAGAGGCTGCTATCTTTTTCTTCAAACGAGTTCAATCCTCTGTAAGGATTGGTATTTTCATCGAGTGCGGGTGCTGGTGCTAACTTATTCGGGTCAAACCCAGGAACGGGAAAGATATATTCCCCTTTGTCGTGACGTATGAGTTGACAAAAGTTAGGGATTTGCTTGGCGCTTGTCTTGCCCAATTCGCCATGTATATATACGTATATTTCCGTAGCTGTGATGACTCCATCGCTGCTGAAATCTGCTTTTCCTGATAGCGCTTTCAAAAGTAATTCTGCAAAAGGGGAGTTTCCCGAATCTTCATTGCGTTGTCCAAACCGATACAACGAATCGGCGGCTTTTTCATCATCGCCGGCGGAGGTGATTACTTGCTGGGCGCAACTAGAGATAAAGCGATCGTAACGTTCGCGATATACTTTATTTTGACGCACGGCATCTCTGTTACCTGCCCAACGAAATGCGCCTGCGAAGCAACAATCTAGGATAATTAATATATGACGGCATGGTAGTTTAATTAAAGCATCGTGCAGTCGCTTCATGGGCAGCAAACTGCTATCATTATCCATGCGTGCATCTTGAGGAACAAGAAAGCCTGTTGGACCATCAGCGCTATCTAATGCATCTAGGGCGATACCGTGTCCGGCAAAGTAGAATAATACTCGGTCAGTTTCTTGAATTTGAATTTGGCTATTATCAGAAGAAGGTAATGTATGCGCTTCCAGAGCTGTTAACAAATTATTAATTCGTGCGTGAGTAGCATCTGTATCCAGTAAGGTGAGGACGTTGTACTGGTATTTTTTCTCTAAAGTTTCGGCGATTTTTTGGGCATCATTGCAAGCTGTTTTTAATTCTGGAATATTATTAATATATTGATTAATACCAATAATTACTGCGAAACTACGTTTAATATCAGGCATGGATGCAATATTTATAATTTATGAGCTTGTGTATTAATTTTAGCTACACAAAAAAATGGATATTTTTAATTATGAATTCATAATTCATAATTACTAATTAAAAAGGGTAAAATAATTAGGAATTTTTAACAGTTTGTAATGTTAAGTATTCTCGTTCCCTGGCTCTGCACGGGAACGAGAATTATCAGGAGTTGGTAGAAATTAGTCAGAGTGAGTGTTGGTTAACAGCTACAGTCTGACTGTTTCTGGTTTGACTAGTTGGCTGTGGTTGCGGAAAACGGTTCCACAAAATAGAGACAGCAACGCTTGCTATAAATAATGCAATTGCTGTAATAATTGCGCTACTAATTAGCAGAGGATTTTGGGTTTGTGAAGAAGTTTCAGCAGGTTTTGGTGTGGTATTTCCTTTGGGTTCAATAATTAATACATTGGCAGTTGTCGCTGATGCTGCTGGTGGTTGATTTTCATGGGGAGATTCGTAAAGTGCTCTGGATAGTGCAGCTAATCCGGCAGGATGAGTAAAGTAGGTGAGGTGATCGCAGGCAGCATCGGGTGGTAATATTCTTGGTTGAGGCGATCGCTTAGAATTAACGCTCTTGATTGAAGTCAAAGTCACCGCTATATCATTCGGCTGACTAAAGAACGCCATATCTACAACTTTATTTACAGATGAACCAAACATCCTATCCATCAGTTGTTTGAGTGGATTGATTTGCTTGTCTGCTTGAAGTGTTGCAGCAGTAGCCATCACCGACCTGTCACCAGCAATAATTGTATAAGGAACACCAGGATCGGGATTTTCGGCAAGTTCTTTCAAAATAGGTGAATCTGGCTGCATTTGCTCCAGAGATTTATCATTATTTTCCAGAACTTTCAGTAACTCTGCTACTATTTTCGTGGGCCAAACTATTGCCGAAAGTTGATTCAACCCGATACCAAGAGCGGTAAAAACCCAATCCTGTATAGAGGGCCAAGGTGAACCTGCATTTGGTGTGCCTAACATTACTAAATGTTGCACAACTTGATTGCCGCCTTGTCTCTCAATAAACCAGCGAGAAACCAAACCACCCATTGAATGAGCCACAATATGCAATTGTTTACCGTGGTTTGCTCCCAAGCCAATTTCTTGCAATCTTTCCCCTAAAAACTTGGCATTTTCTTGAATTGTAGTTTGGATATTTTCATAGTCAAAAGCCAAAACTACGTCATAACGCTCTTTAATTGAAAGCAGTTTTCCATCGACTTCCGCGAAAGCTTTATTGACACTGGGAACCATACTTGCAGTGTCCCCAACAATTCCATGAATGTAGAGGATAATTTTTTTCGATTGCGCTACTCGCGCTTTAATTATCTCCTTATCTTTTTCGTAAGTTACTTTGTCTTTTTCGCCAACTTCGGCTATAGCTAAAATTGGATATTCAAATTGACTTCCTAGTTTTTGGCTAACTACTTTTTCAAAGAAAATCCGAATGGAACCGTGTATGCTGCGACTACTGACTGTTGGTTTTGGCAACCTTTCTAAAGTAATTTCCGTTTTGCCATCTGAGAATCGGGAACCTCTTCCTAATGGTAAGAAAAACTGTCCATCATAAGCAAACGGTAAAAGGTGTTCATTCTCTGCTAATTGAGTATCAACTAGCAATTTTAGTGGTGCATCTGGTGTAACAACAGTGTGGTCTGCTACGTCACTTAACTCTAAAGCACTCAAGCCGGGATCGCTACCTCGGCTGGTGGTAAATTGAAAGGATTCAGTAATACGAGGTTGTTGGCGCAAAATAGCAGGTAAAATCAAATTGCCTAAATCTCTGCTTGCTTGCGGTACAGTGGTGAGATTAACTTTTGCTTGCAAACTCGGATGTGCTTGCACCTCAACTACACCATTTTGTAATGCAGTGCTGCTATTAGATTGAATTGCGATCGCTTCTTGCGGACAGACTATGGTAATCGAAACTTCCTTAGTCATCCAATTATCATAGCTGCCTTCGGCTCTCACGGCTTCACGACTGTTTACCCCTGCCATTAAACGGTCAAGGGTACCACCTCTTCCAAGTGAACGAGTTGGAGAAGGGGGGTTTAATCCATCTTGTTGTAGCAAACTCGCATCAAATTCGCTTGTGCTGACTATCAGCTTGAATATATCTTTGTACTCAGTAATTCCCAATGCTAAATATTCATCTCTGATGACCAATTCGAGGTTGCCACTTTCGAGAGTGTTGCTATTTTCTGAACCTTTGGGTGCAAGTTTGAAGCTGCTTGCTTGGAATTCGTCTAACAAGTTGCTAGATATAGAGTAACTTTCTGCAAGGTCTAATACATTGCAATAAAGTGGTTTCTTGCTATTATTAGTGAGTTTGATTTGGATAGTTGGCTTTACCCATTCATCATTTTCATAGGTATACTCCAACCGCATTTCTGAAGCTATTTTCTCATCACCACTAAGCGAAGTTTGTTGTCGTCCGGAAAGGACGCTGATTTCCATCTCTACATCATCGGTTTTAACGCTACTAGTCGCAGGGGTGGAAAGTTCGAGAATGTTTGTCCACCGGGCAATATGTTCTAAACGATGAACTACTTCATGAGCATTTTCCGAGGTATAATTGGCTTGGGTCGAGTTTTCGGGAATCGGAGCAATTAGCGGACGTTGATCGCTAGGCTGTGTAATGCAATACTGACCTCCACGAATTAGTAAATCGTAATCTGCCTCTTTTGGATCTTCTACTGCACTGACGTATAAAGAAGGTTTGGAATTGGGTGCAGATGTTTGTAGTGCTTGTTTTACGAGTTCTAAACCTGCTTTTTCGCTATCTTCGCTTCTGATGTAAATTTTTAGAGGCGGCAATGGTATGTTAGTAACGATCGCCCAATAAGTTTCAGTTGGAGATAAGCGATCGCTACCGCTGATAATTTTGACTTTACTTTTTTGTGGCAGCACTTGCATAACTTGCGCTTCACCTAAAGCTTGGTCCAGTTTAGTTAATTGTTCTGGAGTACTTGCAGCGGGAAATATTGCTAATAAAGTCTCTCCATCCTTAGACGGTTTCGGGATACCAGAAATAGCACCTGCGTCAATTACCCAGCTATTATCGTTCTGGCTGCGGGTCAAGGTAAAGTAGTTGGGACGTTCTTTGATTGCACCACCTAAGAAAGGTTGGTCTAAATCTTTTGAATCTGTGGCTTCGACTTGCGGTGATTGTTCCTTCACTTTACCACTTACCAACGCATTGAGATTTCTCGCTAAATCTCGATAGGTAATGCTATTATTAGTCCGCTGGAGAGTTTGCAATAAAAAGTAAGAAAAAGCTCCTCTGGGTTGACCGTCTTCTCCTTTATATTCTTTCGCCAATTCGTAGTCACGACAAGCGGAGAACATGACGTGCTTGCCTTTTGGCAATGTTACACCAGTTGTTTTCGCATCTAAGCTGCGCGAAGAATTCAACAATTCATTCAATGCTGTTGTGTCTTCGGCAAAAATAAAGCTGCTTAATGGACGTTCTCTGGAGTCTACCGGAGAACGACGCACTCTAATTTCTGGTGATAAATCTCTGGTTCCCGAACCGGAGTGACAGCAGTCGAGAATGATGACAACATGAGGGTTATTCTCTGCAACTTTCGAGATTAGATAGGCTATTTCTTTATCTGCCAAGTCTCGACTATTTTCTGTACGGCTATCGTAGCAAACTAAACTTTCATCTAAATGGTCTGCTTCTAAATGCCAAAATTCTTGTGGTGCTTTCTCTTGAGCGCCATGACCTGCATAATAAAACAAGACTACATCTTCACTGTCTGCTTTGCACAGATGCTGTAAAAAGCCGTCGATAACTGCTTGACGAGTAGCTTGTTCATTGGTGAGTATCCAAGATTGGTTAGTCGGTTCGACTAGTTGCCATTTTCCATCTAAAGTTAGGCGATCGCGCAGATAAGCTTCCACAGCTTTGATGTCGTTAACGCAACCTTTTAATGAGGGAACTTGCTGTGTAGATGTCGGATCGTATTCGTCAATACCAACCAAAAGTGCGTAGATGTTGTTAGCCATATTTACCCTACTTAATGAAACTTTTTTGACATCGTAGTTTTACTACAGTTGCATTTTTCTTGTAGCAATATTAAAAGTTGTCTGTATTCTGCTTCCGCTTTAGTTTTAACCTACCTTTTTGCGTTTAGAAAAGTAAAGCTTTGCTTATACATTCTCAATAGGCATCAGCACATCAAATTATGCACTTTATCCAATGCCTAATTATTTAGAGATGTAAAATAACGCTTTTGTGTTTGCTATATGGTTGAACAACAGTAAGTGCAAGGCTTACCGATATCAAGCCAAGCAATTTATCAAGTATTTTAGTCCGAATTTATACCATTTGAAACGGTATTTTCAAATAATTGTTACAAAACTGAGCGTTGTGTAAATATTAATTGCGATTTTTACTAAACTTAATATAATTTTCAACTCGTAGTAAGCACTTCAGTGCTTAAGATAAGCGCTCTCATCGCTTACTACGATTTATAAAACCTGCTTCAGTTGCTTGCAGGCTTTTTCAATCGCATCTATACTACCTGGATTCACTAATCCGTAATAATCAAAAACGTAAATTCGGTTATTTTTCGTAGCTTTTAGTTCTTTCCAAAAAGCTTGTTTTTTAAAGTCATCTAAAAGCGCTGCATCAGTTTTTTGTGGAGGATTTACTACAATTATTACATCTGGATTTGCTTGTAAAACTTTCTCTGCCGAAAGCGTTACATATCCTCCAATTGGACTGTTCCCTTGTAATTCGGCTGCCAGATTTTTTGTCGGAAATTTCGCGAGTAAATCGCCAGCCCAACTGTTTTTATTTGGTGTTAAAATCGGTTGGCGACTGACTAAAACTAAAGTTGATAATGTCGGATTTTGCTTTTCTGGTAAAAAGGTTTTATAACGATTTAATAATGGCTGCGGATCGGCATCAATTGACTTAGCAAGTGTTTTGGTAAGTTCTTGTAATGATTCCCAGGTCTTTACTTGGGTGAGATATGTTGGAATTCCTAGTTGCTTGAGTTTGTCGGTTGTTTGATTAGAAAAACCTTCTGCACCAATTACTAAATCTGGTTTGAGTGCGACTATTTTTTCTAAATTAGGCGGATTTTGTCCTTCACTGACGCGAGGAAGTTTTTCAAATTGCGGATTATCTTTAAATAATTTGCTTCCTGTAATGCCGACAAGTTTTGTTTGGTCGAGTTGAGATATAATGTCTGCTGCAAGTGAGCTGAGAGCGACTACTTTTTTGGCTGATGTGTTTTGATTTATGTTTGTGGCTGGTGGTTGCTGTGTGGTTGCGGTGCTGCAAGCAAGTAAGAGAAAGCTTAATAATATTGCGAAAATTGATGAGATGCAACGATTATACATGTTTTTAAACGAACCGCGAAGGCGCGAAGGACGCAAAGGAAAGAAAGAGAGAGTCTGTTGGAATTATTTAGGATTGCTATATAATTCTGATTTCTGTTTTATTGTATATGAATGGATATAAAAAAGGGCGAGTAAACATATGTCAAATTCTCTTAGGAATATCTGACTGTGCTACTCACCGGGTTCTATACAAGGTTTATTGAAAAATCTTTCTCTAATAATAGTTTTATACTGTTACAAACACTTGTCTTGTAAATTACATATAAATAAATAATATCATAATTTAGAAAAGTAAGCAATAATACATAAAAAAAACTAATAATACAAGATTTATACAGCTTAATCGTTCATCGCTGCTACAGGACAAATCTGCAAACCGACTGGTGTTTCTAGAATTACAACTTCTACTCCCAAAACATCAGCTAAATTTGCGGGTGTTAATATTTCTTTGGGTTTTCCGATCGCAAAAATTCTTCCTTGAGATAAAAGTGCAAGCCGTGTGCTGTATCTTGCTGCTAAATTGACATCGTGCAAAACTGTAATGATGGTTAAATGCTGTTGATTCAGTTGTTTGAGCAGTTCGAGTAATTCGAGTTGATAGCGAATATCTAGATAAGTTGTGGGTTCATCTAAAAGCAAAATTTGCGGATCTTGAGCTAAAGCAAGTGCTAAAAATGCGCGTTGTCGTTCTCCTCCTGATAATTCTTCGACAAAGCGATCGCTATATTCATCCATCCTTGTCAACTGCAATGCGGTTTCTACTTTGGCTTTATCTTCTGGCTGAAGTGAGTATTGCCACCACGGTTGATACGGTGTACGTCCTAATGATACCAGTTGCCGCACCGTCAAACCACTGGGAATTGTTTGCTGTTGTGGTAATAATGCTAACTTTTGCGCCACAATTGACGCGGGTTGACTGTGAATGGCTTTACCATCTAACAATACAGTTCCCTGTTGTGGCTTCAGTAGCCGACTGATAAGTTTTAGTAGTGTCGATTTTCCGGAACCATTTGCACCAACTAAACTCAACCATTCACCTGTTTCTACTGTTAGGGTGATTTCGTGGATAATTGGTTTAGTGTAACCACCGATGAGATTTTGTGTTTCTAGAAGCATCTTATTTGTTGGTTGTTATTTGTTAGTTGATAGTTGTTGGTTGTTGGTTGTAAAAAAGTACTCATAACAACTAACGACGTACAGACGCGATTAATCGCGTCTGTACTTCTTAAATTCCAGATTTTCGATTGTATAACAACCAAATAAATAGAGGTGAACCGAGTAAAGCGGTAACTGCACCAACGGGCAATTCTACTGCACCTAAGCGCGAAAGCAAATCGGCTGCGGTGAGAACTAAAGCACCCCCAATTGCGCTTAATGGCAAAACTGCGCGGTAATCTGTACCGACGAGGAGGCGGATACCGTGAGGTACAATTAAGCCGACGAAGCCGATTAATCCACCAACACTGACTGCACCGGCGGCTAGAAGTGTAGCGACACCACCGATGAAAATGCGATCGCGCAATAAGTTTACTCCTAAACTCACTGCTAATTCATCACCCAAATTCAACAAGTTGACGGCACGCGCTAGCAAGCATCCCAATAACAAGGCTACGCTAATATAAGCTCCAGCCACGGTTACTTCATTCCATCCCCGCCCATTCAAACTGCCAATCAACCAACTTAAGGCAGTTTGTATTCTACCATCTTCTGCCATCAATAATAATACAGATTGAATCGCCCCAAATAGAGAACTGACGGCAACTCCACCTAAAATTAACCGCTCAATTGATATACCTTCACGACTGCGAGCTAAAAAATAAACGATAATTGTTGTCAATAAGCCGCCTACCCAAGCGGCTAAGGGAATCCAACTTAAAAAGACTCCGAAGCTTAACATAGCGATCGCAAACAAACCCGCACCCGCAGAAATACCGAGTAAAAAGGGGTCGGCTAGTCCGTTGCGTAACATTCCTTGCAGCAGTGAACCAGACATTCCCAAAGCTGCACCCACTAAAACTGCTGCCAAAGTGCGCGGTAAACGCAAGTCCCAAATAATTGTTTGATTCAGCGGATCGCCTGTTTTCGTCAGTGCTTGCCATATTTGAGCAGTCGTCATTGATACTGCTCCAAATGATAGGGAAATGCCGACGATTATAATCAAGGCGATAGTTAGAAGTAGTGTAGCTATGATTAGGCGATCGCTTTCAATTATTTTTCCTAGTCCCGGAAGCCGCAATTTAAATGCTCCCATTTATGTGATAGTAAATTATCAATAATTTCCTCTAATCATTATAGGACTTACACATTGACCTGACGGGGCGATACTCAGAATTGATATTTACACTACTAGGCAAGGTCAATTTTGGTAGAATTTCCTTGACTATGCGCCTATAGTTGGGCGAAAATTTTACCCACCAATAGAATTTTACCGAGAAGGTAGTTTACAAATTTTTGCTCTTCACACCATTCATTTGACATCCTGACCGATATGGAAGATAATTACCCGGAACGCAAAATGTCTGAAGAAGAACGTTTTCAATCAGACTATTTTTCCTACTTTGAACAGCCGGAAAATGCTACCCGCTACACACTCTTCATTAATTTTTTAGAGAATATTTTTAAAGGTCGGTCATTCTCTTTGTTGGATCTGGGGTGTGGAAATGGGGCTTTGCTCAAATATCTACCTTCTCAATGTGACTACGTTGGGGTAGATCATAGTGAATATTCGATTAAATACTGTTTAAGCCTATATCCAAATAGAATCTTTGTCTATCAAGACTTATGGATATTTCTGCGTCAACTTGCTACAGAAAATAAAAAGTTTGATGCAGTGGTGCTATGCGGGATGATATATCATACCGTTGATAAGGAAAGCGAACAACACAAAGATGAGCAAGAAATTATTCAATTTTGTCTGGACAAGATAGTAAACGACAAAGGATATCTAGTCATAATTGTCGGATTTAATTACGGCGACCATCCAGATCATAATTTGTTTGTTCGAGCGGAATGGCTACAAAAGTTAGTAGAAAAAATGCTGTCAACTGCGAAGGCAAACATTGTTTACGAGAATATGTGCTTACAAATCGGCTTGGAAAAGAAAATTGCACAGCAAAAAGTGATTCCTGACTGGTTTGTTGAGGATGCTTCTACTGACTATTCAAGTAAGTTTGCTGGAACATATATGGCAAGTTGGACATTTATTGCCTCTCCCTCATTTTGACGGTTAAAGAGACGCGATAACCTGTGTCTCTACATAAAATCTATCCGTCAATTAGTCCTTGACGCACTACTAGTCAAAAATTCGGTTTCTTTAACCAGGTTTTTTGCATTCAAATTAATCTCTGTAAATTCACCAACTGAAGGAATAAGCAATTATCTTTTAAATGAAATGGAGAGATGAGAAAAGTCTAAAAAATATGCAAAGGTTGACTGTTATCCGTTGGCTAGTTCTTGGCTATTTGTGTCTATTTCTGCTGACATCGTGTAGTTTCACAAACAGTTCCACTACTGGGAAAACACTTACGGTGGCAGTAGAACCAACGTTTCCCCCTTTTGAGTTTCAATCTGCAACTGGTGAGTTGCAAGGCTTTGACGTTGACTTGATTCAGGCGATCGCCCAATCTGCTAACTTTAAAGTTAAGTATCAAAATATGCCTTTTGCTGGGATGATTCCCGCATTGCAGACGCAAACAGTAGATGCGGCAGTTGCAGCGATGACGATTACTGCCGAACGAGTGAAGATAATTTCCTTCTCGCGTCCTTACTTCAAATCTGGTCTAGCGATCGCCACCCGCACAGACAATCAAAATATTACCAATTTCGATAATCTTAAAAACAAGATTATTGGCGTGCAAATTGGAACAACCGGCGCACTCAAAGCTAAAAATATTCCCGGAGCGGAAATTCGCACTTTTAATGATTCACCCTTAACTCTTCAAGCATTAATTAACGGCAATGTCGATGCCGTTCTTAACGATCAAGTCGTTATTTTATACGGCATAAAAAGTGGCGATCTCAAGCGACTCAAAATAGTTAGCAGTCTGCTGACAGAAGAATTTTATGGCATTCCTACACCTAAAGGATCGCCCAACCTAGACCTGATTAACCAAGGTCTGGCAACGGTGCTGAAAAATGGCACTTACGCGAAAATTTACCAAAAGTGGTTTGGTACTCAACCGCCACAATTACCAGAAAAATCGCCGATTGAAAACGAGATTCCTAAAAAAGGCGTATCTGAGTTATTTACCTCATTAAACATTATCTTCAAGTCACTACCCGTCTTGCTAGATGGGGCTTTGGTGACTCTTGAACTGACAACATTCTCAGTATTGCTGGGAATAGTCGGGGGTTCACTGATTGGGATTGTTCGGCTTTCTCGTATTGCACTTTTGCGCTTTTGTGCCGCAGCATATGTGGATTTCTTCCGGGGAACACCGTTGCTGGTGCAGATTTTTATGATTTACTTTGGTTTGCCTGCTTTTACCCAAAGTTTTGGTTTCACCTTCAACTTAAATCGTCTAGCGGCAGCGGTGATTGCATTGAGTCTCAATAGCGCTGCTTACATTGCGGAAATTGTCCGCGCAGGTATCCAATCAATTGATCCGGGGCAAGCAGAAGCCTCGCAATCACTGGGCTTGAGTTCAGTGCAAACGATGCGCTATGTAATCTTTCCTCAAGCTTTGCGACGGATGTTGCCACCACTTGGCAATCAGTTCATTAGCCTGCTTAAAGACACTAGCTTAGTTGCTATCATCGGCTTTGAAGAGTTGTTTCGCAAAGGGCAGCTAATTGTAGCGGAAAACTATCGTTCGTTTGAGATTTATGCCTCTGTCGCGTTGGTTTATTTATTTATGACGCTGTTTTTTTCCCAAGCATTTAATCGCTGGGAGCGATCGCTTAATCCTTTTAAAAAACAAAGTAAGTGATAAGTTAAATGTAGGTGCGTTGCGCTGCGCGACAACACACCCTACGAACTTAATTTAAATTAGCTAAATCCTCTGGTGTATTGCAGTTAAATAGCATTCCCGGTTCTGTGACGGGTAAAAGTTGCACGGAATGTTGATTGAGCCACTGCTGAAACGATCGCCCGCCTTGATTGATATACTCATTTAAGTCTGGTAAACAACTGCGGCGATAAAAACCACATAACGGTTCCCATCCTTTGATATGATGCGCTAAAGCGGCGATCGCTTCCGTTGATACATTATCAAGTTGATTTGCCCATGCTTGCAAAACTTCTACTCGCAAGTTCGGCAAATCGCACGCTAGCAATAATACCCAATTTGTTTGTACTTGCGCTAGTCCTTGAGCAAATCCGACTAATGGTCCATTAGATAAAGGCGTTTCTTTTATAAACTGGCAATTAGGCGGTAGTATTTGTTGATAGCGTTCTTCCCAAGGTGTGACAACATAAACTGTAGCCGCACAAGCTTCAGCAATGTTATAAATTAATCGCAACAACGGCACACCTTCAATCGAAATCAAAGCTTTATCCTCACCCATGCGAGAACTTTTGCCCCCAGCTAAGATTATCGCAGTTAATTCGCTACGGTTCGTCATCATACCAAGAATAGCCAGAAGGTTAAATCATGAGCATTGAACTCACGTTATATTATCCTTTAAGAGTATCTGAAAAAAGTAGCTATGACTGGTTCATCACAAGAACTTTTAAGTACCTTTGATAGTCTGACTGAATCAGAAAGGCTGGAAATTGCCTTAGAGATTTTAAAACGTGTTCTTCATTTGGACTTTCCACCTTTATCAGATGAGGATTTAGTCTGCAATGCTGAAGAAATTTTTTTAGAGTTAGACAAGCAAGAATCTGATTATGAGTAGTCCCGAACGCACCAGAAGTTTGGCTTGTCGATTTGGGTTACACGGCAAAAGTCAGACCATGCTTAGTTATCAGCGTTCCTGTTACTAAGTCAGACCGTGCGTTAGCGACTCTTATTCCTCACACAACTAGCTTACGAGGTTCAAGATTCGAGGTAGAAGTCGAAGTAAACTTCCTTCGTAGAGCAGGAGTATTTGATGTGCAGAATATTATTACAATTCCTCATGCAAAACTCCTACGAAAATTGGGAAGCTTGACACTTGAACAACTAGCGAAAGTGGAGAAAGTATTACTCTTTTGGTTGGGATGTGAGGAAATAAGTTCTGAAAATAAAGAAGATGAAGAGTAGCAATTAACGATAACTAAAGTTAGAATGCATATTTTCAAATACCATTAGCTACAGATTCATAAAACGTAATACACACACCAGCCATATCAAGAATTGCAAACTCTTTCGTTCCCCAAGGTTTTATTTCTAGAAATCCATTGGGATGAATCATTTGTCCACCATTCGTTTGCAATTCCTGATAAAGTTGCTCTATACCATCAACTTGAATGCGAAAAGTTGTCCATTCAGCTAAATATTTATCATCATTCTTTTGCAGAAAAATTTCTACTGAATCGCGTTTGACTATCGCCATCGTCACTGGCTCGCCTTCTTGATATATTGTTGTAAAGCCCAGCTGTTGTTCGTAGAAAGCGATCGCTTTTTCCATATCGCTACCAGCAGGAATTATCGGACTGATTTTTCCTAGTATGGGTTGTTTCATACTTCTTTTATGAAAGCAGACATTTCAAACCTTGGCAAACTAATCCTACACTACGCTCTGGTAATTTAGATACGCTGGTAAACACAGCCGTAGGCAGATATATCGCAGTTAATTCGCTACGGTTCGTCATCATACAAAGAATAGCGTTCCTGGCTATAACGCTGCATCAAAAATTTGTTGAGCAGTTAGATTCAATTCACCAAAGGTGCGAGAGATAATCTGATTAGTACCCCGAAATTGGGTAACTTGGTACTCTTCATCGATTAGCTGATAAATCGAGATAGTAGGGAGTTTGGGATTCCCAGTAAACTTTTTCGCACCAAGACCAAGATAGTCCACAACCCAATACTCAGGAATTCCAATACTCTCGTAATCGGCATATTTTTTATAATAATCGTCGCGCCAATTAGTGCTGACAACTTCGATAATCAAGGGAATTGATGCAGATAAAGTAACAGTCGATTTGTTTTTCCAGAATGGCTCGTTTTTAAGGTTATCACGATTTAATAACAACACATCTGGCGAGTAACCTGACTCGCTTTCAGGAGGCTTGACTAATGCAGTTTTGGGTATTCGATAAGGCAAATTTAAACGAGTATATTCTCTAACTAATATTTCAACCAAAAAACCAACAATGTCTTCATGATCTCCTAGTGGTTGAGTCATTTCGACAATTACCCCATCGTGCAGTTCGTAACGTCCACCTTCAGGTTTCCACGCGGTAAATTCTTCAAATGTTACTAGTTTAGTTAAAGCTTGAGTCATCTCAAATTTCCTGTTAACTTTCTTTCCGATGAAGAAGGAAACATCTAGCTATTTTTCTTGGCTCATCCCCTAGTTTGACTTTGCTGAACTTGCTGCAATAATTGCTCGATACTTTCAGCAGCTGGCAGACATTTCAAACCTTGGCAAACTAATCCTACACTACGCTCTGGCAATTTAGATACGCTGCTAAACACAGCCGTAGGCAAATATTTAGGAATAAGCACATTTATCTGCTCAGTTGTAGTGCGAATTAAAGTAGAATTACGATACCAATCCAAAGCTGCAAACAAACTCGGACAAGCTTGAGGAGAACGACTCATTACGGCTCGAAAAGCTTTTAACCCTTGTTCAGCTAAATCGAGATAATGCAAATTATCCGTCAAAAGCGCCAACCGCACAAGATTAGCGATCGCTATTCCATTCGCTGACGGTGTAGCGTTATCTACATAACTGCGTTCCCGCACAATTAAATCTTGACTTGCATCTTTAGATGTGTTATAATAACCACCTAATTCCACACTTAAAAGAAATTCGTCAAATTCATCTTGGAGAGCGATCGCTTTTTCTAACCAAAACGTTTGATTGGGTGAACTAACTTGTAAATCCAACAACGCTTTGATAAAAAAGGCGTAATCTTCAGATTGAGCTAACACGCTCGGAGACAATTGGTAATTTAAGCGATGAAAACGCCCATCGACAAACTGATTATCTAAGATAAACTTTGCCGCTCGTGTTGCTAGTTCTAAATAATCAGGTTGTTGAAATACTTTATAAGCTACTGCCAAACCGGAAATCATCAAGCTATTCCAAGCGACAATCATCTTTGTATCTGTGACTGCTGGAATACGTTCAAGCCAGTTTACCGTTTTTGCTTCGTGGTTGTTGCGGGCGGGAGGAAAAGTTTTAAGTTCATTAGATGTTGCACCGTAGCGAGCAACAAAAAGCTTTTCGAGTATATCTTCTAAAGTATCACTTAATTCTCCTGCATAACGCCTTTGCAACACATTGTTACCTTCAAAGTTGCCATTAGGCGTTACACTGAAGTGCTGTTGTAATTCTGTTAGTTCAAGAGCAGTCAGCAATTCCTGTAATTCTTTGTAACTCCAGATGTAAAAAGCTCCTTCCTCTGGTTCAGCTTGAGCTGCGGTTGTAAAACTGTCAGCATCTTGAGCTGCATAGAAGTAACCTTCAGGAGCGGTCATTTCCCGACTTAACCATTTTACAGTTAAAGCGATCGCTCTTTCAAAAGCCCGCTCTTGTACCCCTGCACTCCACAAAGATGCCAGATATTCGACAATCTGACCATTGTCGTAAAGCATCTTTTCAAAATGCGGTACAGTCCAAGTAGAATCAACCGTGTAACGGTGAAAGCCACCACCTACATGATCGAAAATACCGCCTAATGCTAAATCTAGTCCACGCTGAGTACAAACTTGCTTGCCATTGTACCTTGATTCTTCCCCAGCATCAGAAAAAGTAAATCTAGTTCCCCGTAGCGCTAATTCCGCATAGGGAATCATCGGGAACCGATTACCTTGTTGATCCGAAGTAATTATAACCGTGCTAGTTTCCCAGCCTTGGCGTAATAATTCATTATCTTGTGCGGTTGCGTCATCTAATTGCAAAACCGCAGAACTGAGCAGCGACTCTAAAATTACCGCTTTGCGTTGACGTAAGTCATCTTTTTCGGTATCATAATAGCGACGCAGCGCTTGCAAAACTTGTAAAAAGCCAGGACGACCAAAGCGCGGTTCAACAGGGAAATAAGTACCAGCATAAAACGGTACTAAATCCTCTGGAGAAAGAAAGACATTTAAGGGCCAGCCTCCTTGACCGTTGCTCATCATCTGCAAAGACTGCATATAAATGCTGTCGATGTCCGGTCTTTCTTCGCGGTCTACTTTAATTGGGAGAAAATTAGCGTTCATGTATTCGGCGATCGCCAAGTCTGAAAACGCTTCACCTTCCATCACAGTACACCAGTGACAGCTAGAGTAGCCAATCGAGAGAAAAATCGGCTTATTTTGCGTTTTTGCAGTTAAAAGTGCTTCATCACACCAACTCCACCAATCGATGGGGTTTTCGCTGTGTTTGCGGAGGTACAGACTCTTGGCTTGAGCAAGACGATTCGTCATGATTCAAAGAGCGGTAGTTACATTACCTTCTTTGCTCAGTCTAATACTATTTCACTTTCCGGATAAATATTTCATAATGCTACTGGGGTGTAACCTCTAGAAAACTCCAGATACACAGCGCTTCCCAGCGACGAGCAACTTAATGAGTGAAAAAGTGCGATCGGCTTATTCCTCGACAATTTGTCAAATACTATACATTTATGGCAGAGAGCGAAAGACCCAGCTAACCATTGGCACTGGCAAAGTATTTAAAGATGATTCTGTTTTAGTATGAATAGAAGTATTTTGGTTAAGTCCCGCTAACAAATGAAGTAGAAACGTGATGATAGCGGCTTGCAAAAGTTTTTCTAACATGGTAGTCTCCTGTGTCTTCGGGTGGATGGCAATTGTAGTAGAGTTGATTAACCCGATTGCACCTCGTACTATCGATTTACAGCTTTAGGCAGATTCATCCGGATGATTGTTAGTAGAAATGGGGAATGGGGAATGGGGAATGGGCATTGGGGAGTGGGGAGTTAAGAGTTAAGAGTTAGGAGTTAGGAGTGGGGAGTTAGGAGTTAAGAGTTAAGAGTTAGGAGTTAAAAGTCAAAATTTACCTCTGTCCTCCTTGTCCCCTTGTCCTGTGCCAGTCGCTACAACGTTCGTGACCTCCCTTCGGGTTCGCCAGAGCCGGCACGAGGGAAACCCTCCCGCAGCGCTGGTCTCAC
>NZ_JTCM02000090.1:16796-28075 GCF_000817785.2 Hassallia byssoidea VB512170
CGGGGGGGAGCCCCCGCACGGAAGTGTCCTCCCCTTGTCCACGGACACGTTCCTTAACGGGGGGGAGCCCCCGCACGGAAGTGTCCTCCCCTTGTCCCCTTGTCCCCCCCTGCAAGAAAGCCCCCACTCCCCACCGGGAGTAATTACCGAAACCAATCAACAGCTGTAATCGATAAAATGTATTTAAAATAGCTGCAAGTACGCGCTTATGATTCCTATCGTCATTGAACAATCGGGTCGGGGCGAACGCGCCTTTGATATCTACTCACGGCTGTTACGTGAGCGCATCATCTTTTTGGGACAACAAATTGATAGCAATCTAGCCAACTTGATTGTTGCCCAACTGCTGTTTTTAGATGCTGAAGATGCGGAGAAGGACATTTATATGTACATTAATTCTCCGGGTGGTTCGGTGACAGCTGGTATGGGCATATTTGATACTATGAAGCACATCCGCCCAGATGTCTGTACAATTTGTACCGGATTAGCCGCGAGTATGGGTGCTTTTCTTCTCAGCGCGGGTGCTAAGGGTAAGCGGATGAGTCTACCCCATTCTCGGATTATGATTCACCAACCTCTGGGTGGCGCTCAAGGACAAGCCACTGATATTGAAATTCAAGCACGCGAAATTTTATACCACAAGCGCAAGCTAAATGAGTATTTAGCCGATCACACAGGTCAGCCAATTGAGCGTATTGCTGAAGATACCGAGCGGGACTTCTTCATGTCGCCAGAAGAAGCCAAGAACTATGGCTTAATTGACTCTGTGATTGACCGTCACGCGGCTGGTAGCCGTCCAATGGCTGTTGTGGATAGCAATTAGAGCTTGTAGTCAGCGCTTCAGCGCTGAAGCGCTGACTACAAAAAACACAATAGATATCGTTGGTGCCGTACTCTGGCTTTAACGCACCCTACTAAGTAAGTAATTGAAGTAATTTTTAAGTCTAAAGATAATAATCAAAATCCTGTTAACGGGTCTGGTGACGTAGGCTGAGATTCGAGATATGTTAAAAAATCCAGTGATTCTTCTTCGCTAATCAAAACACGCGATCGCTTCCCATAGTTTTTAATTAAATACTCGCGTACCTGTTCTTTTGTCCAGCCTAAGCGCTCAATTTCGACATCTGTTTTCTTGATCGCTTGCTCAATATCTACATCCATAGCTTTAGTTCCTATTTCAATAGTCCACGTCCTTTCTCATTTGTGCTTGCGTCTTGGGTAGTTAGCGCTGTACTCGCTCTCTGCGCTGACTACAAAAACAACTAATTAAAATCCCGCGATCGGATCTGGTTGCAATTCTAAGTATCTGAGAAAGTCCAGTAATTCTTCTGGGTCGAGTAAACTACGAGCTCGCTTGTTGTAGGTTTGTTTGAGATGTTCCCGTCCTTTGTCTGTCGTCCAGCCTAAGCGCTGCATTTCAATATCGATTTTAGTGATTGTATCCGAGTGATCTACACGTTCACTCTTGTTACTTTTCTTTCCTATCGCTTTCGGACTACCTACATCTTCAGTAGTATAACTGCGGGGCGCAAATTGTCTAACGTTACTAGCAGCAGGCGTTGGTAACGGATTCTCTTCAGGTTCGCTGCTGTCGTCCAGCATAGCCCAATTTTGCATCGGTATATCAAATTCTGGCTCTCGGTTGCTAGTCATCGCAAAGCGAGGCTCATAGTCTTGGTTGTAAGTGTCGCTTAAAGAAGTCACCTCTGGTTGTGTAGTGGGTACGTTAACTGGTGGTGGAGTTTGTTCTTCCGGCTTCTCTTCTGTTTGTTCTACAGAATTTACAACAGAGACAGTTGTGTTCAAAGCAGGATGAGGGTTGTTTTGCACCTGCGGTATTGATTTCGGAGATACTGTCGATTCCGATAATGAGGAAGTCATTCCCAAAACCATCAGTGCCCGATTTCTTGCTTGATCTTCTGCTGCTTCGACTGTTTCTGCTGCTGCCATACCGGTAGCACGAATTACACCTTCAATTTGTACGCTTGCCCGGACAATATATTTTCCGCTCCAAATTTGCACTAATTCAGAAGTAAGACTGCCGTTGGGATACAAGCTCTGGAATTGAGCCAACATAATACTTTCACCAATCTAAATTCATTAAACAACGCTCATCTAAAGGATGAAGTCTAAAGGATGAAGGATGAAGTTAAGACTTCACAGAAGTTTTGTGCAGCTTGAAATTGTACGGATTTATTTTTTCATCCTTATCCTTCATATTTCTTTAATTAAGTAGTTTTCACCCTTTTAAATGAAACAGCCTGATATATCTCGATCGCTTGTACCGATTGTAGCAATAGCTGTTTGCGAACAACTTTTTCGCTATTTGTGGCTAACTCTACGTGGTCTTACCTTCAATGCTATACTAATTACCCAATCCGATATGCAGAACTACTTTCACAGAAGTACGCTCTAAATCTACAATAATGAAGTAATGGTTCTTCCTGACTGAGCGGTTTCGCTGCTAACCTAGTTGTTACCGATTCTACATATGGGACAATTGGGTCTGCCGGCAGTTTCTCCTAGTTAAAATCAGAGTCTAATGCCGTAAAAGTACCTGAAATCTAGACAATCAAACACCTGCTGTTTTCCCTGCATAGCGCTTTTAGACTGGAATTTTGTGAGTTTTATAAACAAAGTCTCTCAAAAACCCGTCGCAAACATTACCTAGTGGGTGAATTTTCAATCAGGCGTGCAATGTTTAAGATTAGCTGGGTGAAAGGTGTTTTTCGTAGTGAACTCTGAAAGTGTCGTGGGGTGAGAAGTCCGAGAGTCGCTTTTTTGTCTGTGTTGGAGGTAGGGCTAAACCTCCAACAAAGTACTGGCTCATTGTGCTTCTCTCTCCACGTAAGTGTCTTCTAATAATGATGTTTTGACCAAAGGTCGGTTCACTGCATGGAATTTTCAATCGCTACATTGCTTGCCAATTTTACCGATGATAAGTTGGTAGCTCGGAAAGTTTTGGAAAAAAAACTTGGTTGTGAAGATGAAGATAGTTTACAAAAACTTCAAATTGCTTTAGAAGTTCTGGAAAAAGTCGGGCTTTTGGTAAAAGAACGCGGCAAATATCGTCGCATGACAGAAGAGGGAATCATCGAAGCAAAGCTGCGCTGTTCTAGTAAAGGCTTTTGTTTCGCGATTCAGGATACCGAAGGTGCGGAGGATATTTATATTCGCGAAAGTCATCTGAGTAATGCTTGGAATGGCGATCGCGTTTTAGTTAGAGTTCTCAAAGAAGGCAGTCGGCGCCGTTCCCCCGAAGGAGAGGTGAAGCTAATTCTCGAACGCTCGAATCACACTTTGCTAGCGCGAATTAAGCAAGTAGAAAGCGGTTTTCGTGCTGTCCCTCTGGACGATCGCTTGCTGTTTGAACTTAAACTGCTAGCTAGTGGAATGAAATTGGAAGAAGCGATCGACCATCTTGCCCATGTCGAAGTTTTGCGTTACCCTTTAGCACAATATCCCCCTGTCGGTCGAGTCGTACAAATTCTCGGTAGCGATGCCGAAGCCGCTGCTGATATAGATTTGGTAACTTGTAAACACGACCTTTCCCGGACTTTCCCGGAGTCAGTTAGCGATGCTGCCGCTAAGTTGCCGAAAAAGTTACTCAAAGCTGATTTAAAAAATCGTCAGGATTATCGTGATTTATTTACCCTAACTATTGGCGGTACAAAAGATTCCCAAGTAATAGAAAACGCCTTAACTATCGAGAAAACTCCACAGGGACACTCGCGATTAGGCTTTCACATTACCGATGTTTGTCACTACGTTTTACCAGATGAAGCTCTCGATCGCGAAGCAATTAAGCGCGGTAGGTCGGTATATCTCGGTGAAGTCGTGCTGCCAATGTTACCGTCAGCTGTGGCAGAACGCTGTTCTTTAGTTGTGGGAAGCGATCGCTTAAGCATCTCTTTTTTAATTACCTTCGATTCACAATCTAGAGTTGTCTTAGACTGGGAAATTCAAAAGGGTATCATTAAAGTAGACGAACACATCAGCGAACAACAAGCTTTATCAATTCTGACTGCGAAAGTAAGTAAATCTACGAGGGGAAAAAATAAGGGTTCGGAAGAAGTAGTCCAGATGTTGCAAGAGCTGCAAGTATTGCAGCAAGCAGTCAAACAAGTGCGGCTGAATCGCGGGAGCTTGCAATTAAATCTGCCACCCAACCAAAATCCGTACAACGATGAAGGTATTTTAGGATGTGCCGCAGTCAATGATTTACCTGTGCGATCGCTCTTAACAGAATTCGTGCTACTTGTTAATCAACTGATGGCAAATCATTTAAACGCTTTAGGCATTCCTGCTATTTGGCGAGTGCAAGGCGTACCGGATTCGGAAGATGTGCAGGAAATGCTAAAATTAGCGATTAATTTAGGCGTGGAACTGTCACTAGAAGCAGAAGTAGATATTCAACCTTTAGATTATCAACAATTAACTAGGGCTTTTGCCGAATCGCCATCAGAACAAGTTCTGACTTACTTGTTGCAAGATACACTCAAGCCAGCTTCTTACAGCACTACTATTGGCTCTCACTTTGGTTTGGCGTTACCAGAGTATACACACTGTACTGCACCGTTGCGGCGTTATCCAGATTTGCTCATGCAAAGAGTGTATTATTCACTACTGGAACATGGACGCGATCGCCGCAACACCCGCGTGAAAGAGCGCGTTAATTTATGTCACTCCGCAAGCCACAGTGAAATTAACTGGAACGTTTTACCCCCAGAATTGCAACAAGAACTGCAAAGCGAGTTAACGAGGGTAATCGTCCAAATTAACGACAGAGAAAAAGAAGTTCAAGAAGCCGAAGCCGATTTAGCCGGGTTGCAAAGAGCTTCTTTGATGAAACAGCGCATTGGTGAGGTTTTCAGCGGTGTAATTACTGGTGTTCAATCTTACGGCTTCTTTGTAGAAATTGAAGTACCAGCAGTTGAGGACAAAGAAAGCGGTAATGTGAGAGTGCCTTTACGAGTCGAAGGATTGGTACACGTTAGCTCGCTTAAAGATGATTGGTATGAGTACCGCGCTCGACAACAAGCGCTATTTGGTCGCAAAAATCGGGCTTCTTACAGATTAGGCGATCGTGTAGCCGTGCAAGTTAAAAGTGTTGATTACTACCGCCAACAAATTGATTTAGTCACCGTAGGCAGCGATGGTATCGCCTCAGGCAGGGGTATGAACGGCTCCAATGGCGAAGTATCAAATATATACTTATCCAACGAAATGGAGCCTCAAGACCTAGAACCATATGGTGATGATGAATAAGGGGAGTGGTTAGTGGTTAGTGGTTAGTGGTTAGTAGTTAGTAGTTAGTCGTAACAACTATCAACCAACAACTAACAACTATCAACTAACAACTATCAACTAACAACTAACAACCAACTACCAATTCCCTAACCCGTACTAAAAGAGCGTGTCAAACAAACAACAGCCAATTATCTTAGGCATATCAGGTGCATCAGGTTTAATTTACGCCGTTCGAGCGATTAAATTTCTGCTTGAAGCCGACTATGAAATTGAACTAGTTGCCTCGAAGTCAAGTTACATGGTTTGGCAATCAGAGCAGAATATTCGGATGCCTGTAGAACCTGTTCAACAAGAGCAATTTTGGCGACAGCAAGCAAAAGTTGAAGCCGCAGGCAAACTACATTGCCATCCTTGGGGTGATGTTGGAGCGAATATTGCTAGTGGTTCCTTTCGTACCTTGGGGATGATTGTGATTCCATGCAGTATGAGTACCGTAGCCAAGCTAGCAGCCGGCTTGAGTTCCGACTTATTAGAACGGGCAGCGGATGTTCAGCTTAAAGAAGGTCGAAAGCTGATAATCGTTCCCCGTGAAACTCCTTTTAGCCTGATTCACCTGCGTAATTTAACTGCTTTGGCAGAAGTCGGGGCAAGAATTGTCCCCGCCATTCCTGCTTGGTATCACAATCCGCAAACAATTGAGGATTTAGTTGATTTTGTTGTGGCTCGTGCTTTAGACCAACTGGATATTGACTGCATCCCACTTCAACGTTGGCAAGGGAGAAAATAAAAGGGGGGAGGGGGGGAGGGGGAGATGGGGAGATGGGGAGATGGGGAGATGGGGAGATGGGGACAATTTCTTTCTATTACCTATTACCTATTACCTATTCCCGATGCCCATTGCCCATTGCCCATTGCCCATTGCCCCTCTGTGAAATTACCTTTACCCCTCTTTTTATATGGATATCATTCGCTTAATTTTATTAGTGGCGGTACTGGGAGGACTAACGCTATTGTTAGCGCAAAACTGGTCGCCTGTTCTACCGTTAGTATTTTTGGGGATACGGACTCAACCTTTGCCATTGGCGATGTGGATTTTGTTTAGTACAACTGCTGGTGCTGTTACATCTGTATTTATCAGCAGCTTATTTAATTTGTCCACTTATTTGGCTCAACAACGCCCAAGACTTAAATCACCAGCCGCTTCACCTCAAAATAAGCAAACCCGTAGAGAAGAAACATTTTCCCGCCCTCCTGTCAACCCTACACCAACGGCTAGTACAACAGAGTCTAGAAGCAGTGACGACGTAGCGGATGATTGGGACACAAATAAGAGTACAGATGATGATTGGGACTTTGAAGAGAAGTCTAATGTTGCGTCTACTCAAAGAGAGGAAAACATACAGGATAGAGATCAAAGCTACGAACGTCAACAACAACCCAAAACTACTTCTCAATCTGGTTCAGTTTATTCCTACAGCTACCGCCAACCAAAAAATTCTGGAGTAGGAAAAACTGAATCAGTTTACGATGCTGATTACCGAGTAATCATACCGCCTTATCAACCACCGACGACTACCAATCAGAAGAATGATGATGATGATTGGGGATTTTTTGATGATGACGATGTGGATGACGATGAGCGATCGCGCTCTTGAGTAGGGATGTGGTATTTATGTGCTAAATGCCACATCTTTCTTCGCGAGACTCCTGCTTGACTTTACCCATCATCGCCGCTTCTTGCAAGCTCATAAAAGCTTTAAAGTCTTCTAAGTCATACCGGGTTGTCAGTAAATGTCGTAGTTGATTTTCGGCTTCAACCGTTAGATAGCCAGTAGATAGCGCTTTTTGCACAACGTCACGAATTCGAGTCATGGTTGATACCTCAATAGACCACACTTATTTATTCGGGCGCACTCAAATAAGATATGCAGTAGTTTTTGTTCTTCAACCGTTAAGTTGGCAAAGCTTTTTTGCACAATGTCACAAAATAAGTCATAATTTACACCATGATTTTTAACTGATTTGGAGTGGGGCTTGCTATGACTAAGTTTTTTTAATGTTAATACTGTGAGGGTAGAAACACAGTATTGTATAAACTTAAAACTGCCCCAGTGAGAAAGTGTCTTGATCGTTTATATTGACGACACAAATTTAATAAAGTTTCAAAGAAGCTTTATTAAATTTCCGTTAAGCCTAAAGATACCGAAGCAACAACTGGCAAGTCACCTAACGAATGTTATTAAATTCGTTATAAATTCATTGTTTATTTATTTCGACTTTATATATAAATCGTTAATATATTGCCAAATCGCTACTTTAAATAAATAATCGTAATGACAGCTAATTTAAATAAAATAGAAGAGGATTTTATAGAGGCTAAAAATAATTGGGAGCTAGAAAAGTTATACGTTGATTTGGCATCGGCAAAGGGAAAAGCTCTAACACCTGTTGAAAAGAAGTTTTTGAGAGGTTTACTTTGTGGTTTTAGTCCGGCAGAAATTGCTAATGCAGTTTATAAAAGTCGCAGTAGTAGTACTGTGAGAGTTTATCTTTCTAATGGACTATATAAATACATAGAAGATATGCTGAGTAACCAAGAAGGAAGCAGCATTAAGGTAAAAAACTGGAGTCGGGTGACTCAGTTACTAGAGAAAGCAGGTTATAAAAAAGGTTGGTTTCAAATAGATGTGACTAACAATCAAATAATCACAACCGAGAAAAACAAAGCTGATTTTGATACGATGAAAACAGCCCAAAGACATAATTGGGGTGAAGCGATTGATGTGAGTAAATTCTACGGACGGACTAGCGAACTCGCATCCCTATCTGAATGGATTGTGCAAGAGCGCTGTCGATTAGTGGTACTTTTAGGTATGGGTGGAATTGGTAAAACAGCTTTGTCAGTAAAGCTGGCAGAAGCAATTAAGGAAAATTTTGAATTTGTAATTTGGCGATCGCTAAATCTTGCCCCACCCCTAGAAGTCATCTTAAATCAACTAATTTCGCTTTTATCTCCCGAAGCGCAAACACAAAGTACAGAAAGTGTCGAAAGCAACATTTCCCAACTAATTGAGTGTTTGCGCTCTTCACGCTGTCTAATTGTATTAGATGGTGTAGACTCGATTTTAAGCAATAGCAACGATACCGACTTGATAAAATATCCTACCATGCCAGCTAGCAACCCAGTCGTAAAAAATCCTTCTGGTTATGTTATGGAGCAAATTCGCTATCTTAAAGGTTATGAAAATTATGGAGAGTTAATCAGAAGATTAGGAGACTCTCAACATCAAAGTTGCTTGGTGTTAACCAGTAGAGAAAAACCTCAAGAAATTGCCGCGCTACAAGGAAAAAAATTACCTGTTCGCTCTTGGAAATTGACAGGATTAAGTAATGCAGAAAGTTGGCAAATTCTCAAAGAAAAAGGGTTTACAGATTCTGACGAATCCGAATGCAGAGTTTTAATTGAGTGGTATGCAGGTAATCCATTATTTCTGAAATTAGTTGCTACAACTATTCAAGAATTATTTGCTGGTAATATATATGAATTTTTAGAACAAGGTACTGTGGTTTTTGGCGACATTCGGGCAATTTTAGATGAGCAGTTTTATCGTTTATCTAATTTGGAAAAGCAAATTATGCATTGGCTAGCACTGAATCGCAATTTGGTTTCAGTGCGAAAATTGCAAAAAGAGATTATACCACGAGTTTCGCAACGATTAATATTAGAAGCTATAGAGTTATTACAAAGGCGATCGCTAATTGAAAGACAAGCATCCGGCTTTGCACAAACCCCAGTTTTGATGGAATATATAGCTGAACGATTAATTGAGGAAAATTTTAAAAATCAAGATAAATCAGGTTACTCATTGATGAGTCAGACAATTTTTGAAGCGCAATTAAAAAACCACATTCGAGAAATTCGCCTCAACGCGGAGATGTAAAATAGGGAGTGGGGAGTAGAGAGTAGAGAGTAGGGAGTAGGGAGTAGGGGTTTCCCCGCCCTAAAAAAGTAGGAAATTGACAATGAGTATATTAAAAGGAGTTAACCTGTACTTAATTGGCATGATGGGCGCCGGTAAGACTACTGTAGGGCGCGAACTTGCGAAGCAATTGAGTTACGGGTTTGTCGATGCGGATAACGTAATTGAACAAACAACCGGACGAAGTATTAATCAGTTGTTTGCTTTGGAAGGCGAAGCGGGTTTTCGTCAAATAGAAAGCGATGTATTAGCACAAATTTGCGCTTTTACAAAATTAGTTATCTCGACTGGCGGAGGGGTTATTCTCCAACAAAAAAACTGGAGTTACCTGCGCCACGGCTTGATTGTTTGGCTGGATGTGCCAGTAGAGTTACTTTACACCCGTTTAGCAGAAGATACCACAAGACCGTTACTGCAAGATGTTGACTTGAAGCAAAAACTGCTTTTGCTTCTCGAACAACGACAAGCACTTTACAATCAAGCCGATCTGCGAATCAGCGTCAGTGAGGAAGAAACACCCACGAAAGTCGCTACACGAGTACTTGAGGCGATTCCTACTGTTCTGAAATAGGAATGAGCGCTTTTCCTAAAGTCTTGTAGGGTTCCAAAAAGTCAGACAAAATTGGACAGCCTTGTTTTAAAGATCCTCAACACCCCACCAGTCAAAGGCGTGTCGCCGGACAGAATCTTCTGTCCGGCGAACCGCCGCCTCGGATGAAGGCTGTCCAATTTTGTCCAGTTTTAGCGTAGGGGAACCCTTCATGAATTGCCCCCTACGTAAATTCTAAGCAAGTGCCCCAGAAGCCGGATTTATTGGATAAATCCGGCTTCTCATTTCTCAATATCAACTTATACAATCCAAAATCTCAAATCGGTACTATTTTGTACTGTCTTATGAGAGATTGTTGAGAGTACCAAACTCATTTATACTGTCTAGATCGGTTTTAACTGTCAACAGTTCCCCATGATAGTCAACGATACTGAGTATATCAGACAAGCCGCAGCCACTCGCGTGCAAGTACTGAGCGAAGCATTACCTTACATCCAGCAATTTGCCGGACGCACCGTTGTTGTCAAATACGGTGGTGCGGCGATGAAAGATAGCACCCTCAAAGATAAAGTTATCCGCGACGTTGTATTTTTATCCTGCGTCGGCTTGCGACCAATTTTAGTCCACGGTGGGGGACCAGAAATTAACAGCTGGCTGGATAAACTGGGAATAGAAGCACAATTTAAAAATGGTCTGCGTGTCACCGATGCCCCCACAATGGATGTGGTGGAAATGGTTTTAGTCGGTCGAGTTAACAAAGAAATTGTCGCTTTGATTAACCAAGCTGGCGGATTGGCGGTGGGATTATGCGGTAAAGATGGTAACTTAATTAAAGCTCGTCCCCAAGGTCAAGAAGGCATTGGCTTTGTGGGAGAAGTTTGCGGTGTGAATATCAAGATTTTGGAGACACTCGCAAGCAATGGCTATATCCCAGTAGTTTCTAGCGTAGCCGCAGACGAGACAGGACAAGCTTACAACATTAATGCTGATACAGTAGCTGGAGAGATAGCCGCAGCACTTGGGGCAGAAAAGTTGATTTTGCTGACAGATACGCGGGGTATTTTAAAAGATTACAAAGATCCGTCAAGCTTGATTCCGAAAGTGGATATTCAAGAAGCCCGCGAGTTGATTGCCACTAATGTAGTTAGTGGTGGGATGATTCCAAAAGTAAATTGTTGCGTGCGATCGCTTGCTCAAGGAGTACGTGCAGCACACATCATTGATGGTCGCATTCCTCACGCCCTGCTGCTAGAAATCTTCACCGACATCGGTATCGGCACAATGTTAATCGGTTCTCAATTTACTTCTTAGGTAATTGGGAATTGGTAATTGGGAATTGGGAATTGGTAATTGGTAATTGGGAATTGGTAATTGGTAATTGGGAATTGGTAATTGGTAATTCCCCCTTGTCCACGCCAGACGCCTCAACGGAGGACGCCTCCGCACAGCGCTGGCTCCCCTTGTCCACGCCAGACGCCTCAACGGAGGACGCCTCCGCA
>NZ_JTCM02000091.1 GCF_000817785.2 Hassallia byssoidea VB512170
CGAATACACCAGCTACACCTAATTGGTGGAAGGGGTGCATCAAGATGTTGTGTTCTGCTTGGAACACAATCATGAAGTTGAAGGTTCCGGAGATACCTAAAGGCATACCGTCAGAGAATGAACCTTGTCCGATTGGGTAGATCAAGAATACTGCGGTTGCTGCTGCTACTGGTGCAGAGAATGCTAGGCAGATCCAAGGACGCATACCTAAGCGGTAGGATAGTTCCCATTCACGTCCTAAGTAGCAGAATACGCCGATTAGGAAGTGGAATACTACCAATTGGTAAGGACCACCGTTGTACAACCACTCGTCTAAGCTAGCTGCTTCCCAAATTGGGTAGAAGTGCAAGCCAATTGCGTTAGAGGAAGGAACAACTGCACCAGAGATGATGTTGTTTCCGTAGATTAAGGAACCTGCAACAGGTTCACGGATACCATCAATGTCTACTGGAGGTGCTGCGATGAACGCAATGATGAAGCAGGTGGTAGCGGCTAGCAAGGTGGGGATCATCAATACGCCGAACCAACCGATGTATAGGCGGTTTTCGGTGGAGGTGATCCAGTTGCAGAACCGTTCCCATACGCTGGCGCTTTCGCGACGCTGTAAGGTTGTGGTCATTTTTTTATGATTGCTGTGAATTTTGAACAATGTATGAGGCAAATTTGTTTTTTGCCTGTATTAATACTTTACATGTTTTTACGGAATTGTGCCATTTATCTCTATTTATAAATTTTTTAATTTTAATAATTTTTACTTATAACTAGATGCAGGATGGATAACACCATCCTTTGAGGTGGTTGAGAATTGAAGCCAGCGGATGCTAGAAATCAAAGTAAATATAGGGCAAACTGCCTTCAGGAGCCAATAACCAAACAGCGTAGAGACATAGTGGCACGAAGAAAAGCTTGACGGGCCAATGGAACTGTAACTTTAAGTTGCGGTTAAAGGCATATACTATAGCCATAAGCGCAGCTAAAATCGTTAGCACCCAAGCGAGTTGGGATTGGCTGAGATTGAGTGCTTCTACATAAACCTTTTCGGCAAACTGTGCGTCTGCGGAATGACCCCAAAGGTGCTGAATTACTAAAGAAGAGTCTTGGAGGTTGGGTAAGCGGAACCAAATCCAAGAGGTGAAAACCATTATTTGAGTCAGCAGCCAAGCTAATACTATACCTATGGGATTTTGCCAGAAGTGTTCGAGATTTTCAAAGCGATCGCTTATTGCATCAGTCAGTCGATGAACCACCAAGGCTAAACCGTGGTAAATACCCCAGACTACATAACCCAAAGCTGCACCATGCCAAATGCCAGCAATTAACATCACAATAAATAAATTCAAGCAGGTGCGATTTAAACCGCGACGAGAACCACCCAAAGGAAAATATATATAGTTACGCAGCCAATCGCCAAGCGTCATGTGCCACCGTCGCCAAAAATCAGCAATATTCGTGCTGAAATAAGGAAAGTCAAAATTCTCTGGCAAAACCAAGCCGAAAAGCAAAGCACTACCACGGGCAATGTCTACATAACCATTAAAATCTAAATACAATTGCAACCCATAGGCAAATGTAGCCAACCATAAATCAGTACTACCTGCCCTTTGCAAATTACCAAAACATAAATCTACAAAAATCCCCAGATGGTCTGCGAAAATACCTTTTTTAACTGCACCCCTAGCAATTAACCATAATCCCTCTGCCACAATATCAAAACTAGGAAATTTCAGCGCACTGAATTGATTTTCTAGCTTGTGAAAGCGAGTAATCGGACCAGAAATCAATTTGGCAAAGAAAAATTTGTAGCTAGCAAACTTGAGAAATTCCCCAGTAGCCGGCGCACCGCGATAAACATCAACTAAATATGCAATGCACTCAAAGGTAAAAAATGAAATACCCAATGGTGCAATTATTTTAAAAGAATCACTTGATGTAGGTAAGTGGAAAACAAACTTAAAGAAAGGTTGCAAATATTTGAAACCTAATAGCAGCAAAACATTTAAAATTACACCCAGCCACAAAATCTTTAAACGGTGACGATTCCAATCTGCTTGAGCAAATTGCCACTCTTCGTCAGAAATTCGCCAATCGAGAGTATGTTCTCCTGGTGAAGTGTTTTCTCCTAACGCCAAACCAAGACGAAAGTTAATAAAAACTAGTGCAAATAATAGCGGTATATATTGAGCTTGCAAAGATGCGTAAAACACCAAGCTAGCAATCAACAATATCCACAGCCGCAATTTTTCTTGTGCTAAAGACCAATAAATCCCCAGCACACTCAGTAAGAATAACCCGTAAAAAATTGATATAAAATTCATTTAATTCAGAATCTATCATCATGAATAAATCATCATTAGTGATTAGTTATTATGAGAAATTTTCTCCTAACAACTAACCACTAACCACTAACCACTAACAACTAACCACTCATCTACTTCATCGTCCAAGGAATCATCGGATCGTTTGCCAGCTTTTTCGAGACTTCGTATGCACCGAAACGGTTAAGATGGCTGGGGTCAGAAAAGTTTTTACTTATCTGGGGAAATAGTTGGCTTAAATCCCGATAAATCAAGCTAGAATTTGCTACCTGACTCGTCATATACTGTTTAAATTCTTGCTCGTATTTGGTGCGTACTGGGTCTAGATAATCTGCCGTTAAGGGCATATTTACAAATACTAGGGAAATTTTATGAGCTTGGGTAAACTCTAGCACTGCTTGAAAGGCGGCATCTTGTTCACCTGCTACTTGAAATGATTTGTAATCGTTGTCGTAACTTCCGGAAACTTTGGGATGTTTTTGATAGTAATTCTTAGGATTGAAGCGGATAGATAAAGGTAAAAATCCATCAAAGTCAACTGCTTGCTGAGAATATTCTTCAGAATTATCAGTTGTTTGTGCTGACGCAGCGGGTTGAGAACTACTAATTATCGGCAAAGATTTGAATTCTTTGTTCAAGAAAGCTTTGAATCGATCGCGCTGTTGATATGTAGCCGAAAGATTAGCTAAAGCTTCATTTAAAGATTGATTAACAGCTTGATAGCTATTGACATCTTGATTTTCGGCTTTTGTTTTTTGTTGTTTTTTGGTTGCCGATTGAACATCATTCGTACTACTAGCTAGTACTTTCTGAATTGCTTGTTGATAACCGGCTGATTCAGCGATCGCTTTAAAGGTTGCATCATCTCGACCGCTGTTAAAAGCACGGGAACCATCTGCCCATATAATAATTTTTGGTAATTCTGATGGCTCTAAAACTCGACGAATGATAAAATCTACTACTTGGGCTGTGGCTCCATTTATACCAAAATTAAACACATCTATATCGCGATAACCCTGAGTCGCCAAAGCTTTGTCAAGTGCTGTGGGGTCTATTCCCCTCAGAGCGCGGGAAGAACCAATAATTAAAACCTTTGGGGGAGTACCATTTTTAGCTAGACGCTGTTTATACAATGCCAGTTGCTCATCTAACTGTCTGGCATTGAAACTGGGCATTTGCGATCGCGCTGCTAATAAAATCGCCGTTGCGGTTGCCTTTGGTCTTGACGAGGTATTATCATCTTTTATAAATCCAGAAGCGTTGAATACAGCATCGCTTTGAGATTTTTTCCCAGAAGTATCGGCAAAAAAGGCAGTTCTTTCATCTTGATTTTCGTCATCTACAGAAGACGATTTCGACGTGACGCTAGCAACTGTTGGTTTCTGTGCAGTCAAAGCAACGATTTGACCTAATATCCAATCGGTTTGCAGGGTAAGCAATAATCCTAGCGTTCCCCAAACCAAAGCGGTTTTTAAACCTTGGTAATCAATGTTTCGCTCGGTAGAATCTTTTTCTATGAATAGCTGCGTTGCCAAAAGACTTTTTCTCGCGGTTGCACCCCAATCTCGAGCTATTTCGGTGACAAAAGTCTGAACTTCCTCGGTTGTTAAATCGGGACGCAAAATTGACTCGCTACTCTCGGAGGGTAAAAGCTCGTTAACGTAGGCAGAAGTGGCTGCAAATTCTGGGGTAGCTTCTGGTACTAAACGTTCGCGTTGCTCAAAATCTACGCCATAATTCCAAAAAGGTTCTTTATTACCAGCACGCCGACCGTACACCCTTACTCCGATTATATTAGGTATTTTTAACTGGCGGACGCACTGAGCAACTTTGGGGGCAACTTTTTTTCTGCCGGGACAAACAGGTGCATCACACATAACGTGTAGCAAGTCACCTTTTGTCAGCAAAAGTACGCGAATACCACCTGTTTTCAAGCGTAAATTTAAATCAGGATTAAGTAAACGCTCTAGTAAAAAATGAATCGCCGGTTCATCACCAGAACTCGCTAATTCCAGAACTGATGAAGCAAGCGCTGGATGTTGAGAAGCGGGTAAATTGAGCCAATCAATCCAATCTAGTTGTTGTCCGGTGGTTTTTTGTCCGTAAACGGTGGCAGCGAGAATTCCTTGAGGAGCGATCGCTTCTAACTGAGGTTCAATTGCATTCAAGCACGTTGTTTTATCTGGGACAATTGCTGAGTCGGTTGAGGTGCAAAATAAATGTAGCGTCGATTCTTTCAAAGAAGCTTGCACCGTAACTTTCAATTCGGACAAGGCTGCACCGACAACAAGAGCGATCGCTTGTATATCTCCCCAACGTGCCCATTCTTTCAACATTACCTCAGGAGGCGTTAAATCTATCCGCAGCAACCACTCCGGCTTGATTTCGCCAACAACTTGCGAAGCGATAACAGCATCTTTATAGCCTACTAGTTTCAAATCCCTTAGTTTCTGAGCTACAGGTTCGGCGATTAAAGATGGATCGGGACTGTAACTCGACTGACAAAATATCCACAGACGATTTTCTTCTAAAGAACCCTTTTCTTGTGGCTTTTGGTTCTTAACCTTGACTTCAACTGACACACCCAAAGTACTCAACGTTTCGCTGAGATAACGAGCGATCGCATCTGGGTGTCCTTGACGTGCCAAACTTTCATTAGAGACAATTATCGCCCCACCAGGTTTGATGCTGGATTTTTCCGCATCTTTAATCAGGGCTTGATTTACCTGTTCTAAATGTCTGTCGAGTTGATTTAAATAAACTCGATGACACCATTCCGGTCGCTTCTCTCCTTTTGTGCGACCATAAACAAATACTTGGTATATTGCAGGTTCCTGGTTTTTTGTCAACATTTCCAAGTCGGTCTGCTGTAACGCTTGCAGCAAGTCCGACAGAGTTTGCCAACGTTGAGGACAATCTCGACCTTCACAAAGAATGTGCAAGTCGTTTCCTCGCAACTGGATTTTCACCCCGAAAGTGTTGATACCTGTTGCTTGGCTGACCCATTGCGCTAAAGATTTATGGCGTTCTAATGATGCTGTTTTCATGCTCAGTAGACTTTACAAAAAGCTAGTTGTTGGGGAATGGGGAATGGGTAATGGGGAATGGGTAATGGGGAATGGGGAATGGGTAACGTACTTTTATAATTTTCACGTTCCCAATTACCAATTACCAATGCCCGATGCCCAATGCCCCATGCCCAATGCCCAATGCCCAATGCCCAATGCCCATTGCCCCATGCCCCATGCTCCATGCCCCAATGCCTTGTAAACTAGAACCATAGATTTATCACAGTTTTAAGTTTTTTTTTAACACTTTTGTTACCCTATAACCTTGCATAATAAACAATAAGAGTTTTGTGAAGCCAGCGACGCTTTGCGTAAATTTTACGTTTGTTCAATTATTCCTTCAATAATCACCTCTAACCGATGCCTTTTATGGATCACTCATCCAATGGATTAAATCTGGGTTTAATTACTATTCCCCAGTCTTTAATGACGCAAACAGGTACAGCGTCTATACTACTGCTGCTTTTAGCACAAAAAGCAAGTCAATCTGCCCTAGAAGCTATGGGACAAGCCAGTGAAGAAATTTTTCGGGGCGATCGCTTACCCATCCTCAACTTCCCAAATGAAGACGAGTTAAGCCGAAGTTAAAGATTATAGTCTGAAATTTCTCACTTCTTGAAGTTAGTGCGATCTGCTGTATGATGACGTGCTAACTTTACAAACCAAGAATTGTCAACAGTAATCGGCTCTACTAAAACAAAAGATATGAGTTCCGTTTTATACTCTTTGGCTCAGGCTGAAAATATCTACCCCGCTTCAGAATTATTTTTGCGCCATCGTCTTCAAGTAGTTGAAGAATTGTGGGAGTCAGTTCTGCGGCAAGAATGCGGTCAAAAGATGGTAGACTTATTGCGGCAGCTACGGGATCTGTGTTCGCCAGAAGGACAAGCCAGAAACGATCAAGCCTCCGAAGTTTTCAATTTGATTGAACAACTCAATATTAACGAAGCCATCCGCGCAGCTCGTGCCTTCGCTTTATATTTCCAGTTGATCAATATTATCGAACAAGACTATGAGCAACGGCAGCAATTAACTCGCTATGAAGTAGAAGCCGGCTCGGTAGAACAAGAAAATCTAGCAAACATCACTTCTTCATCCAACCACGGAGAAAATGATGCACCGCTAAACAGCGGATTGGGAGCGGATATGCTAGCAAAAAGCTGGCGTGTATCTGCCCACGACAAACAAAAAGGAACTTTTGCCACGTTATTTCCTTTATTATTCAAACTGAATGTACCACCGCAGCAAATTCAACGCTTGATTTCTCAGCTGGATGTGCGTTTAGTCTTTACAGCGCACCCTACAGAAATTGTTCGTCATACGATCCGCGATAAACAGCGACAGGTGGTGAACCTGTTACAAAAACTCGATACAATAGAAAACCGCGTTGGAAATACTGGCTCTGGATATCCTTGGGAAGCAGCAGATTTACGCGAACAATTGTTAGAAGAAATTCGCCTGTGGTGGCGTACTGACGAGCTGCATCAGTTCAAACCAAGTGTACTCGATGAAGTAGACTACACGCTGCATTACTTCCAAGAAGTGTTATTTGATGGCATTCCCCAACTGTATAAACGCTTCAAATACGCTTTAGCTAACACCTTTCCTTGGCTAGAACCACCGAGGAAAAACTTTTGCCGATTTGGTTCTTGGGTAGGTTCAGATAGAGATGGAAACCCATCAGTCACACCAGAAACTACCTGGCAAACAGCTTGCTATCAGCGCAAAATGGTGCTAGAGAAATATATTCAGTCAGTCAAGCAGCTGATTGAATTATTGAGCGTGTCGATGCACTGGAGTGATGTTTTACCAGACTTGCTGGAATCTCTAGAATTAGATCAATCGCAGTTAAGCGAAATATATGACGCGCTAGCGCTGCGTTATCGGCAAGAACCGTATCGGTTGAAGCTTTCTTACGTGCATAAAAGGCTGGAAAATACACGCGATCGCAATATAGCTTTATATAACCGGGAAACGCCAAAAAATGAAGACGCGCCAATGTACCGTTCGGGTGGAGAATTTTTAGCAGAGTTGCGATTGATTCAACACAACCTGACAGAAACAGGTTTAAGCTGTCGCGAACTAGATAATCTAATTTGTCAAGTCGAAATTTTTGGCTTTGACTTAACGCAATTGGATATCCGACAAGAATCATCCCGCCATGCTGATGCGCTAAATGAGATTCTCGACTACTTGCAATTATTGCCGCTATCTTACCACGAGCTATCAGAAGCTCAAAGAGTAGCTTGGTTAGTAGGAGAATTGCAAACTCGGCGTCCGTTAATTCCCTCAGAATTGCCATTCTCCGAAAAAACCAACGATGTAATTGAAACTTTCCGCGTAGCGCGATCGCTCCAACAAGAGTTTGGTGTCAATATCTGCCAAACTTATATTATTAGCATGTGCCGCGAAGTTAGCGACGTACTCGAAGTATTACTTTTAGCCAAAGAAGCAAGACTTTTCGATCCAGGTACTGCGATCGGCAGCATCCAAGTAGTTCCCCTATTTGAAACGGTGGAAGACTTGCAACGCTCAAAAAGCGTCATGCGTCAACTGTTTGAACTACCTTTATATCGCGCTTTATTAGCCGGCGGGTATGAAGTAGGGGAGAAGGGAGACAAGGAGACAGGGGGACAAGGGCAACAAGGGGGACAAGGGCAACAAGGGGGAAATTCCTCTTCCTTGTCTTCCCCCTCCCCCCCTCTCCCCCTCCCCCCCTCCTCCCCTCTCACCCCTAACTTGCAAGAAGTCATGCTGGGGTATTCTGACAGCAATAAAGACTCTGGTTTTTTGAGCAGTAACTGGGAAATTCATAAAGCTCAAAAATCATTGCAGAAAATAGCTGAAGATTATGGGGTGAATGTGCGGATTTTCCACGGACGCGGTGGTTCTGTGGGACGTGGTGGGGGACCTGCTTATGAGGCTATTTTGGCGCAACCGGGTCACAGTATTAATGGACGCATCAAGATTACAGAACAGGGTGAAGTTTTGGCTTCCAAATACTCTTTGCAGGATTTGGCTTTGTATCATATGGAAACCATTACTACAGCTGTAATCCAAGCTAGCTTGTTGCGGACAGGGTTTGATGATATTGAACCCTGGAATGAGATTATGGAAGAATTAGCAGCGCGATCGCGTACACATTATCGCTCTTTAATTTACGAGCAACCCGATTTTATCGACTTCTTCCACCAAGTAACGCCAATAGAAGAAATCAGCCAATTACAGATTAGCTCTCGTCCAGCGCGTCGTCCATCTGGTAAGAAAGATTTAAGCAGCCTAAGAGCCATTCCTTGGGTATTTAGTTGGACGCAAACTCGATTTTTGCTACCTTCTTGGTACGGTGTCGGCACAGCTTTACAAGAATTCTTGAATGAAGAACCCGAAGAACACCTAAAATTATTGCGTTACTTTTATGTCAAGTGGCCCTTCTTCAAGATGGTAATTTCCAAGGCAGAAATGACCTTGGCAAAAGTAGACATTCAAATGGCGCAACATTACGTCCAAGAATTGTCGCAACCAGAAGATAAAGCCCGCTTTGACAAGGTGTTTGAGCAAATCGCCAGCGAATTCTATCTGACACGAGATTTGGTGCTGAAAATCACCGACCACAAACGGCTTTTGGATGGCGATCCTGTTTTGCAGCGCTCAGTGCAATTACGGAACGGTACAATTGTGCCGCTAGGCTTTATACAGGTTTCTATCATCAAACGTTTACGGCAGTCAATGACTAATACCACCTCTGGGGTTATTCATTCTCGTTACAGCAAGGGTGAGTTGTTACGGGGGGCATTGTTAACTATAAACGGTATTGCCGCCGGTATGAGAAATACGGGTTAATGTAGTAAGGGCTTCAGCCCTTAAAACCTTAGCTTTGAGCGGTAAACCGCTGACTACAATGACTAAGAACAGAGTTTTAATTTGCACCTTTTTAGCGCTGACTTCAGGATTGGTTGGTGGTTATATTAGCGGGCAAATAACTTTAGCTATCCATAGCCAAAAGTGTCAAAATCAAGGTTGGGTATTAAAGGAAGTTTGTAACGCTTGGGTGACACCAGGAGCAATGTGGCAAGGTAGCACTACCGGACTGTGGACGGGGACAGTTTTAGGGGCATTTGCCGGCGGTTTAGTGACGCGTCAATCTCGTAATTAGTCAAGAGTCAAGAGTCAAAAGTAATTATTTTTGAATGCGTGACTTTTGACAATCTAGTATCAACTATCAGTTGGCGCAAACGGTGTGTGTAAATTACTCAAGGTTTCCCAAGAGTTGGTGGTAGTATCAAAACAGCGCCAATTAACGCCGTCCGGTTCTTGATAGCAAAATAAAGTGCGATCGCGATCGGTCGATTCATCTGTTAAATAATATACCATTCCTCGAAAAGGATAAGTTTTACGACTCAAGCGTTTAGCTACCGCTTGATTAGGACATTCAACGACAAACACTGGTTGTCCATCTAAATAAGCCAAAGAGAAGATGCACATCCGCAAAATCGCTCGCAGCCAGCTTTCCGAATAACCAAAACAATCATCTATTATTTTATTGGTCAGAGCTTTTTCTAAAGCACGCTCTTTTTGATGAGGAGTATGAGATTCAGACATAGCACCACCTATGGCTACACCATTGGTTTGAGATTAAACTAAAAACTCTCAAACTGACAAGCGTATTTGCAAATATTGTGGGGAGTGGGGAGTTGGGAGTGGGGAGGAGCGAGTGCGTTGGTGAGGCAGCGCGGTCATGTTCGTTACCCCCATGAGCGACTGCCGAAAGGGTTCCCCGGCTTGAAGCACCTGGCGTTGGAAAGTTGGGAGTGGGGAATTTTTCTTTTACTACTTCCGATTGCCCACTCACCCTTCGGGTTCGCCAGTCCCCCATCGTGACGGAAACCGCGCCCGTCGGGGGCTGGACTCACCATTCCCCAATACCTAACGCTGGTAAAATATACTTATAGCTTTTAGACTAATTAAATTGCCATGCCTGCTGAAATTAACCCAGGAAATCAAACTACCACAGGTGCCGATGCGATTGATGAAGCGATCGCCCAAGGAATTGATTTTGACGGTTCTCCGATTCCACCAGCCAAATTAGAATTGTACACTGAAGTTATGGCGCTAGAGGCAAATAGACAGCGCAGTGGCGTATCTAATACTATGCGATCGCGCATCGTCCGAATTGGCGCAAAACACATTCCCCAAGCAGAACTCGATAAAAAGCTTGTAGACGCTGGTTTTGCACCTTTGAAAGATAAAGAAATTGCCTTTTTCTACAGCGGAAAATAAGATGGGGGGAGATAGGAGTTATATTATTTCTAACTCCCAACTCCTCGTTCCATCATTATCTTAGAGCTTTCCACTCGTCGCCAATATTATAGACAAGCCTGTACAATTATTGACAAACGTTGAAGTGTATTGCTTTATGTACAAGCAATGCTATAAAGTCAAAAAGTAATCAATCAATTGTGTTTCGGTCGAGCAATGCTTTTATCTATCAAGACCAAGTTAAAACTAAGCGCTGACCAACAAATAATAATGGCTAAACACGCAGGTGTTGCTAGATTTACCTATAACTGGGGTTTAGCCGCTTGGAATAACTTGCAGAAAGATGGATTAAAGCCTAATAAATATATCCTCAAAAAATTCTTTAATAATCAAGTAAAACCTGAATACCTATGGATTAAAGAAAAAGGTATTTGTCAAAAAATTACCCAATATGCTTTTGATAATTTGGGCAATGCTTTTGATAGATATTTTAAAGGATTAGGTCAAAAGCCTAATTTTAAAAAGAAAGGTAGGCATGATAGTTTCACGATAGACGCAGGTGGTAAGCCTATACCAGTTGGAGGTAAATTAATAAAGTTACCTACTATTGGCTGGGTTAAAACTTACGAGGGTCTACCTCATACTACTTGTAAGTCGATAACTATTTCTAGAACTGCCAACTGCTGGTTTATCGCTTTTGCCTATGAGCAAGAATATGAACCTACTTTAAAACAGTATGATGCTGTGGGAGTTGATGTAGGTGTTAAAGAACTAGCAACCTTAAGTACTGGGGTGGTTTTTCCTAACCCGAAAAATTACAAAAAGAACTTACAAAAGCTGAAAAGATTGTCACGAGCTTTTGCTAAAAAAGTTAAAGGGTCTAACAACAGATATAAAGGGAAAATTAAGTTAGCAAGACACCACGCAAAAGTAGCTAATCTGAGAAAGAATACTCTTCATGAAATCACTACTTACTTATGTAAAAACCACGCCAAGATAGTAGTAGAAGATTTAAATATTTCTGGGATGCTAAAAAATCACAAACTAGCTCAAGTAATTGCTGATTGTGGATTTCATGAGTTCAAAAGGCAACTAGAATATAAAGCTAAAAAATTTGGTTGCCAAATCATTGTTGCGGATAGATGGTATCCATCGTCTAAAACCTGCTCTAACTGCGGTCATATTCAACCGATGCCTTTAAAAGAAAGGACATATAACTGCGGTAATTGTAGGCACTCAATAGATAGAGATTTAAACGCAGCAATTAATTTATCGCGTTTGGCTAAAGCGTGAAAGCGAACTTCGGGATAACCGCTCCCATGCTCCCATTGAAGTAAGAAGTAAATGTCTAGACTTGTCTAGGATTTATATAGCAGGCTGACTATAAAAATCGTTTGTCATGTCGAGTAATTCCTGACACTTCATCTATAAGCATAAATGAAGAATGTAAGCTTGTGGAATTTTTAGTATATACTTAGTATATACAACATGATTTAAATTTAAAAAGTGTTGTAAATTAGCTGCCAAAAACAATTGATGTAAATTATGTATTCCCAAGTAGTTTCAAAGTGGGGAAACAGTATTGGTATTCGCCTGCCCAAATATATAGCCGATCAAGTTAACTTAAGGGAAGGTACAAATGTGTCTATCAGTATTTCTGAGGGTAAACTAATCGTCGCGCCTCAAACAAAGAGCTATACCCTAGAAGAATTACTTGAAAAAGTAACGCCAGAAAATCTTCATACAGAGGTAGATACTGGGAGTTGCCTAGGCAGTGAAATCTGGTAACTATTCCTCTTATGTACCTGAGCGAGGGGATATTATTTGGATAGATTTTAACCCCCAAAAAGGTCATGAACAAGCCGAGCGTCGTCCTGCTATTGTTGTATCTCCCGCCAGTTACAACAAAAAAGTAGGGTTGGCGCTAATTTGTCCTATTACTAATCAGCTAAAACAATATCCTTTTGAAGTATTACTTCCTCAAGAAATGCAAACATCAGGAGTAGTTCTTGCAGACCAAGTTAAAAGCTTAGATTGGAAAGCTAGAAACGCCCAATTTAAAGAAAAAGCCTCTAACGATATCACTGAAGATGTAATTGCTAAAATAATGACATTACTTTCTTAATAAAAGTAAAAAATACTCTTTACAAATAATCGCTAAACTGCTCAGGTACTAATCTCAGTTCACCTGATTTGAAGCGATAAATATCTATCCACATTGCTTGATGTTGAGAATTACCAGCTTCAAAAAACACTAACTTTTCTAGTTGATAAAACTTAAAATGAACAAAATCACATTCATAAACTTGAACAATTTCATGACCGGGTTTTCCTTCATAAGTAAATAGATTTTCCAGACAACCCAGATAGCGAATGTTTGTTAATTCCGCTTGGATTTCCTCTTGAAACTCTCTTTGTAGCGCAGCGTGGCTAGTTTCACCAAATTCAATACTACCACCTAAAGCGCGATAGTATTTTTCTTTTTTGACGCTATCGTAATCTTCAGAAACAAAAAGCCTTTCTTTATCTCGAATTAAGCCAAATACTTTTACCCGTATTTTGCCTGTTTGCTTCATAAATACTCTAAAAACTGTTCGGGCACTAACTTTAATTCTCCTGATTTAAAACGACTAATTTCTACCCAAAGCGCTGTTTTTTGTCTTTCACCTTCAGCAAAGACTAAATTTTCCAGTTGATAAAACTTGGGATCGACAAAATCGCATTGATATATTTGCAAGATTTCGTGACCTTGTTTACCGTTGAAAGTGAAGAGATTTTCTATACAACCCAAGTAATGAATGTTGGTTAATTCCGCTTGAATTTCTTCTTGAAATTCTCGCTGAAGTGCTTCAAAACTGGTTTCCCCAAAGTCAACACCACCACCCATTGCGCGGTAAAAAGTTTGCTGCTTAACTGGATCGTAGCCTTCAGAAATAAAAGTACGATCGCCTTTTTTAATTAGTCCCAAAGCTAAAACGCGAATTTCACCTGGTTTATGCATTGTTATTCGGAAAAATTAATTATTATGCGTAAAATGATGACTCTCGCTATCTTCCACAGACCAATCGTCATTTTCGCCGCCGATATATAATTGCTCAATGGTGACATATTCCTCACTCAATTGCGTGAGAGAATTGATTAAAATATCGAGAGCGATCGCATCACTAGTTCCCAAATCAAACCAACAACGCGCCCAAGTTCCCTGATATTCAAACTCACCCATATTATGCATCAGCGCTAACAAGCTTTTGTCATAACCTTCAGAGTCATAATTCATATAACTCAAATCAAGTCCCGTTTCCTGTACTTGAAGATTTTCGGCATTAAATGCACCTAATTTGCCTAAATAAAACCAAGAATTGAAAACTTCTTCAACATACTGCTTTTCTCGTTCAGAAGGAATTGTAGTAAAACTTAGCCAAATCCAAACATCAAAAGGATTAAATTCGCGAAATTGTATATGCATTTAAAGTTGGGAATGGGGAATGGGGAATGGGGAATGGGGAGTGGGGAATGGGGAATGGGGAGTGGGGAGTGGGGAGTGGGGAATGGGGAGTGGGGAATGGGGAGTGGAAAATGGGGAATGGGGAAAAGCCTAATTACCAATTACCAATTACCAATTACCAATTCCCTATTACCAATTGCCGAATTAGCTTCCAGTATTATTCAAACGGTTTGTAGCACTACGACGTTCGCGTTCAATCTGTTTAACTAAACCAGCTGGAAGTTGGGATTTTTTTGCTAGCGCTTTGTCAAAATTAGCGATCGCTTCTTGTATCATTGGCTTGCTTTTTTCTTTTTTCCCCTGTTCTTGGAGGATTTGCCCTTTTAGATAATACATCTCCGGGTTATCAGATGTCATTTTCAAGGCTCGATTTGCATACTCAAGTGCTTGAGAGTACTGTTTTAAGTCACGGTAAGCCAGAGCTACACCGCGATTGGCTAAATATTGAGGACTTGCATTTTTTTCTAAGCGTTCAATCGCTTGCTCTGGATTGGCAAAAGGCAAATTGACAGCTAGCATCAAATCCATGTAGCCCTTAATTAAATTCAGTTCTGGATCGTTGGCAGAAACGGCTTCCGCTTTGTCTAAATATTGATAAACTTGTCGCAACCGAGTTAAAGCTTGCGGTGCCCCGCTAACTGTACCCTGACGCTGGAGAATTACCGCACCTTCTAAAAAATGACCGACAGCAGCGTATAAATTGCCACGTAATGGGTCGGTAGCAATCAGATTTTGTCCGGTTTGCAGTGTTTTCTTACTGTATGTGTCTAAAGCAGACGAATCTTTATTAACGTATGCTAAAGATGCCTTCATCGCATAAGCTAGTGGTTCATTTGGCTCACTAGATTCGGCTTGTTGTAAGTAAAGCTCTGCCTCTTTGTAGTTACCTTGTTGGAAAATTGCCTTAAAAGCTGCTTCTGTCTTGTCGCCAATTTTCCTTTGGTCGTTAGTACGAAAAGGATCGGCAGCTAAAGATGGATTTAGCCACATCAGGGCGATCGCTACTGCAAAACTTGCTTGAGCCAGCCTACCAAGTAAGGATGACACTATTTTTTGAGGAGCATAAAACCATTCAGTCATTGTTCACCTCAGAGTAATTACGCTTGAAAAAGTTCTATTTGTTACTTAAAATGCTGTAAATGGTTACTTGCGCTTTCGCGTGAAAAATTTTATACACAATTTCACCTTGGTAACTTTTCCAAGTTTCCATGCTTGTTATAGCTATTGACCAAGGGTAAGTCTGCCACAATAAAGAAAAGTACACTTCGGTAAGAAGATGGATTTTTCTTGCTCCTAGATTATTTTTTTTAGGTAGGTAATTAATTGAAGAAAATTTTCGGAATTTTTTAGTTGCTCTTAGTGTAGTTAATCAGTAATTTGCTGACTTTTTGGTAATCTTAACAAATGCTCTATCTCAGAAATCTAATTTATCACCCCACAGCTTGCCCAACACCAATTCTCAAATCACTCAATTTGGACTTACCAGCGCAACAACTAGGTTTAATTATTGGTCCAAGTGGTTCCGGCAAAAGTACCTTACTAGAAATTTTATCAGGATTAGCCGAACCGACATCTGGCGGAGTCTTATGGCGCGAACAAGTACTTATAGCCGAACAATTACAACAATTAGCCGGATTGGTGTTTCAGTTTCCAGAGCGGCATTTTTGCGGTGGTACTATTTTAGAAGAATTGCGCTTGGGGCATCCAGAACTAGGGTCAGAGCGAGTTAGACAAGCACTTACTGAAGTCGGATTAGAGCATTTATCTCTAAGTACACCACCTCATGCTTTAAGTGGAGGTCAGCAGCGACGTTTGGCTTTAGCGGTGCAGTTGATTCGCCAACCACACGTTCTGCTGCTGGACGAACCAACAGCGGGCTTAGATTGGTCAATGCGTCGGCAATTGGTAAACTTATTAGCGAAACTGAAGCAACATTGGACACTGTTAGTGGTGACACATGATGCTGGGGATATGTTAGCGATCGCTGACAGTTGTTGGACACTCAACCACGGTGAACTAAAATCAGTTGACCCAACGTCGTTAGCCGCAAAAGTCAAAGAACCTCAACCGATGGCATAAAAAGACTGGGGACTGTTTTCAAATTAACCGACACCCTGTAGAGACGTGACAATGGAACGTCTCTACAATCGTGTACTTTGCGAAAAATCCTTCTGTGAGGGGCGATACCCCTAATTTGCTCTTGTGGCATCTTTCAGCCTGAGGGCTAATAAATAGTCAAGTGTGAAATTTTAAATAAATTCAATATAAAATCAAATATTTAAAATGTAAAATCACGATGGTAGCCTTAACACCTAATTCGAGTTTTAGTTTGACGATTCGTTTAGAAATTCCTAACCGTGTAGGAATGTTGGCATCAGTCACACAAGCGATCGCAACCTGTGGGGGTAATCTCGGTCAAATTGATTTAATCGAGCAAACGCGCTCGTTTTCCACCCGCGATATCACTGTAGATGCAGCTAGCACCGAACACGCGGAAACGATTGTCCAAGCGGTAAAAGCTTTACCAGACATTAAGGTGCTGAATGTCTATGACCGCACGTTTAATTTACATCGCGGTGGGAAAATCAGCATTGCTAGCAGAATTCCTCTCAAAAGCGTCTCTGACCTAGCAATGGCTTACACGCCTGGAGTTGGTAGAATTTGTACAGCGATCGCCCAAAATCCCGAAGAAGTTTACAACTTAACTATCAAAAAAAATACTGTCGCGATTGTTACAGATGGTAGTGCTGTTTTAGGTTTGGGTAATCTCGGTCCCGATGCGGCTCTGCCAGTCATGGAAGGAAAAGCGATGCTGTTTAAAGAATTTGCAGGCATCGATGCTTTCCCGATTTGCCTTGCAACTCAAGATACAGATGAAATCGTCCGTACAGTAAAAAATCTCGCTCCGGTTTTTGGGGGAGTGAATTTAGAGGATATCGCTGCTCCTCGCTGCTTTGAAATAGAACGAAGACTGCGAAGCGAGTTAGATATCCCCGTTTTTCACGACGATCAGCATGGTACGGCAATTGTCACTTTAGCAGCGTTATTTAACGCTCTCAAGTTAGTACATAAGTCAATGGCGGAAATCCGTATTGTAATTAATGGTGCGGGTGCTGCTGGAGTTGCGATCGCTCGCTTACTTCGCAAAGCCGGTGCGGAAAAAATCTGGATGTGCGATTCAAAAGGCATTATCTCTACTAGTCGCACCGACTTAACCGAGGAAAAGCGGGAATTTGCTGTGAAAGCGCAGGGTACTTTAGCTGGTGCAATGCAAGGTGCAGACGTCTTTATCGGTGTCAGCGCCCCCGGAGTTTTGACACCAGAAATGGTACAATCAATGGCGAAAGATGCGATCGTCTTTGCAATGGCAAATCCGATTCCGGAAATTCAGCCAGAATTGGTCAGTAAAGATGTTGCTGTCATCGCTACCGGACGCAGTGACTATCCAAACCAAATTAATAACGTTCTGGCGTTTCCTGGAGTGTTTCGTGGTGCTTTAGATTGTCGAGCAGGAACGATTTCCATCAGAATGTATCTGGAAGCGGCTAGTGCGATCGCTTCTTTGGTTAAACCTTCAGATTTGAATCGCGAACATATTATACCTTCAGTCTTTGATGAGCGTGTTGTCACCGCTGTTGCTGCTGCTGTGCAACGTGCAGCGCGTGAAGAAGGTATCGCTCAAAGTTAAATAACAGTTCATTTGGTTTTAACTACAGATAAATACAGATCAATTTGATACATCTGTACTTATCTGTGGTTTAAATAAAGTTTACCAAATTAAGCCGCAATATCTCTCGCGTGAAGTCACAGGAATATCCGATCCAAGCGTCATTCAAAAATTTGCCCGTTTGATACTCTTTAGTGATTCCAGAACCACCGAGAATCTCGACTGCTGTTTGTGCGTTCTTAATTGCCACATCCACCGCAAACGTCTTGGCTGCCGGTGCTTTAACCGTCGCGGCAAGTTGAGGATCGGTGTCTGCTGCGATCGCTGCGTCCCATACCATCAATCGTGCAGCCTGCGTATTCACCATCATCTCAGCTAGCTTTAAAGCTACAGCTTGATGCTCAATAATCGGACGACCCCAGCTTACCCGCTGCTTGGCGTAATTAAGCGCGTATTCATACGCTGCACGAGCCAAACCCACATGACTAGCTGCCAGTCCGATAGACACTTCAGGAAGCAACATCAAAAGCGCACCAGCTTGTCCCTCTTGCCCAATCAGATTTTCCGCAGACACCCGCACGTTGTCGAGGTAGATTTCAGTGTGATGAGAAGGTTTCCAGCCAATCATCTGAGTTCTCTTGCCGAACTTCAGACCCGGTGTATCAGCCGGCACGTAGAACATGGACATGCTCTCTCGCATCGGTTTGTCTAAAGATGTGCGTGCCATGATAAAATATGCATCGGCGATCCCAGCATTTGTGATTAACCCCGACTTATTGCCGTTGAGGACGTAGCGATCGCCATCTGAACAAGCAAATGTCTTCATTCCAATTTGGGGATCGGGTGCGGGACAAAAGAGATCCGAGCTTGCCACGTTTGGCTCACTTTCTGCGACACTGAACAGATGAGGCTCAGACGAGCTTACAGACGACAACATCCGCTTTCGCTGTTCTTCAGTTCCGGCTCTGGTAAGGAAAAGGGACATGCTCGCGGTAAGATTGAAGTAGCTACAGGCAATGCTGACATCGGCAACGCCGAGTTCTTCCTGAACCAAAACCAAATCTATACACTTTCCACCCATACCACCGTATTCTTGTGGAAGCAGCAAAGACGTAAATCCTAAATCGGCTCCTTTGCGAAATACGCCTTGACAAAAATCCCAAGGTATGATATTGGGGTCGTTAGATTCGTCAATTATCTTGGCGATCGGCTTAATCTCGCTTTCGGCAAAGTCACGCGCTGTCTTCTGCAACAAAAGTTGTTCTTGAGTCAGGCTGAAGTCGATCATAATTTGCTTATTCTTCGTTGGATGTTCAAGGACTCGATAACTTGGAATAGTTCGCTATATAACTGCGACTATATCGAAAATATACCGTCTCGTTTACGATTTAGTCACCCTTGAGACTTGTTATTAGATGATTTAACCGATGCTGTTAAATCATCTGCTACATCCGCTGCACGTCTTTGCGTAGTTTTATTCTGCGTTGACAAATTCTAAATAATCGTTGCTGAGTTCTTTCACTGCCAACTCATAAAATTGCTTACCGTGTTCTGGTGTCGCTAAGGCAGGATTTGAACCCATGCGTCCATCTGGGTAATGTTGACGAAAGTTAGCCGCACCATAAATTCTATGTCCGGTTCCCACTTCTGTTGACAAAGGTGCTTGCTTAATCGCTTCTGGATAAACGTACTGGGTCAAAGCTACTTCACTCGGCGTTGCGTGAGAGCCTTCTTGATTGCCGTATAATTCTTTAGCTAGTTTATATACAGAACCGCACATAAACCAGTTTGCAACTTGACATTGCACTTTTTCGGCATTGGCTATCTGCAAATCTTCCAAGTGCGCGTAAGTTTCAGAAAAAGCAGCTTTCAGGGTGGCGATATTTCCGCCGTGTCCGTTGATAAAATAGAACTTGGTAAAACCAGCTTTAGTTAAACAAGTTACATACTCTTTTACCAGCAAAATCAAAGTGCTGGGACGCAAACTGATTGTACCGGGGAAAGCGGTGTGATGCAGCGCCATGCCGACATTGATTGTCGGACCGACTAATGCTTGAGTTGCTTCACCAACACCACGAGCGATCGCTTCTGCACAAATCGCATCAGTCCCAATTAATCCTGTTGGTCCATGTTGTTCGGTGGAACCTATAGGAAGGATTATACCACGAGACTGCTGTAAATAAGCTTCAACTTCCTGCCATGTACTCAAATGTAATAACATCTTTTTTCAGAATCCCGATCAAAATTGCTGTGGGAGCATCTTTATTATGAGATGTTTGAAGAATACGTTTTAACGTAGTAACGGCTTTAGCCGTTAAAATTATATTTGAGCGGTAAACCGCTCACTACGTTCTTTATTTAAATAAAGCGACAAAAAACTCTTAGCTATCAAATGCGCGGTGTGAAGAGAAGAAAAAATTGTTTGGAGACTGCTATGATATCGAACTTGTCAATTAGTTCAATTTGTGATATATCTAGCTGTCTTTTATAGCGTTTTAGCTAAAAGCTAATTGCTTGATTCTTGACTAATCAAAGAAATAATGTTTTTTCACGTCGCTGGTAATTTCCCATGTACACGACATTCCGGCTGGAAAAATTACTAAATCACCCTGACCCATTTTTACTGGTTGTCCCCCATCAGGGGTAACTATGACATTACCTGCTAAAAAGTAACAAGTTTCTTGAGAATCATAAGTCCAGGGAAATTTTGAGATTTCTTTTTCCCAAATGTCCCATGCGAACACACCTAAGTTGTGCAAATGTTCTTGACTAGGTTGATGCTCAATTTTAATTTCCATCTTGCGTTAATCGTAATTACAATCAGCAGTAAGACTGGATGTCTTCACCACATTGATCTACTAGATAGCACAAAGCGCGAAAACGCAAGCCGACAAACTGATCGTAAAGAGGATTCAGCTTGCACATCGGTGGAATATGAGCTATTTTGCGACCAAAGAGCATTATATCGCGCTCGAAGGGACATTGTGCGGGAATTAGTTTAGCAATAAATTTCGCTAATTTCCGATTTTGAATCTCTAAAGAATCAAGCCATTGACGTAATGGTTGCAGGAAATCTGGTTTAGGTTGAGCGAATTGACTTTTGATTTCTGTCTTTTTGATTTCTTCTGCGGAGTTAACAAAAGCAGAGAAAATGATCCGTCGATTGTTTGTTCTGAGCATATTCTTAACTAAGATTTTCCTGGTTTTGATGATTCTGCCAATGGTTGCGTATTACTACGCTAGCTATTTTCGCCATTTGAATTGTGTTTTAAATACAATTATGGCAAAAAAGAATGAATTGATTTACACGAATGATATGATAATCAAATTGTGTAATCAATTGATATTTAAACTCACCCTCCAGATTTAGAACTGTCCCGTTAAATACAAAATAACAAAGAAATTATAAAATTGGTATTCTTTTAAATTATTAGTCTATTAAGCGCTGCTGTTAGGTATGTGGTTTGATAATTTCAATGTAAATGAATTAGCCGAAAATTAAACAGTATCTTGAGATGTACTTTTTCTTGCCTTAACGCGGTTTTCCTCTGACTAAAGCCAGATTTCACCTGACGATAGCCTGGAAAGTAACTCATTTTAGGCTACCCACTTCATAGGGAAATGTTATCTATATTACAAAACTTCATGATATAATTTATCTGATATCAACGCAGCATACTTTGATAAGTTTAAGCAAGTATAGTCATGCAATTAACTAATAAAAAATGGGGATCGCCTAGCCTGCTTAAATTTGGGAAAATTCCCACTGAAAAAAACTGCGGATAGTCATGCATAGAGCGGCAAGGAAAAACGCTGCCGCCCAAAAGCTTTGCGGATGTGCTTTCGTTTGTATAGCGATCGCATTGATGCGCGATCGCGTGTGCGATCGCAAGAACGGCGGGCGATTTGTGCCCGGAGCGCTATAAGCTAAAATAAGGTTGCTCGTTTGCTTGACACTTCGGTAAGGGTCAGGTTTAACTGAGCCTCCCCATTAAACACTGTCCCAACCGAACCTTGATTGAATTGAACAAAATCTAACTTTGGGTTTGATTTGGGCAGAGTGGTAGTTGACGTAGACAAACAGTGGACGAGACAGCGGTTGATATAGATTTTTATCCATCGCTTGAGGTAAAGGCATCCAGAAGGCGATCGCCTCCTATATAGCCCTTGGTCATCCTACCTCAAAGTGCAGCAACAGATAATGAACGCAGTTGCCATTGTTTGGTTGAAACTTCCAGGTCTTTGATTAACCCGGTGCGTATATCCACCACCCAGCCATGAACCTCAGGCGCTTTTTGTTGTGCCAGTGACTGACGCATTATGCTAGTTTGGTAGACATTTTTAACTTGCAGCATCACATTCAACTCTGCTAAACGATTCAAGCGTTCTTCTTGTGTTGGCAAAGCATTAATTTCGTCTTGTTTTTGTAAATATATTTCTCGAATTGGATTCACCCAATTATCTATAAGTCCAATTGTTCTGCTTTCTAAAGCTGCCTTAATTCCACCACAACCGTAGTGACCGGCAACAATAATATGTTTTACCTCAAGATGGACAACTGCGTATTCTAAAATGGCTAAAAAGTTCATATCCGTGAGAGAAACTTGATTGGCAATATTGCGATGGACAAATAACTCTCCGGGTTCTGTGCCGGTAAATCTTGTTAAAGCTAGACGATCTGAACAGCCAATGTAGAGATAAGGCGGTTTTTGTCCAGTTGCCATTTTTTCAAAGTAAGTGTTGTCTAGGGCTTGTTTTTGTGCAACCCAAGCCCGATTATTTTTGATGATTTGTTCAATGCTGTTATATTTCATAATCTAATCGTCGAATAAATGTCGTTGATTGTTGACATTTTTGGTGAATTATGAATTAAGTTATGTTTAAAGGTTCTTTAAACATAACTTAATTGAGGATTCATTTATGTTGAAATACCTCGTCAACAGTACAAGAAATCGCTTGTGAAAATCTGAAAGAAACACGTAAAAAAAAATCAGCATCAGTACAAGAAAGATGCTGTGCAAAGTTTTAACCTCACGGTTAGTAGCCTTCGGTTTTGTTTAGGTGTGTGATAATATGCGTTACTTTGCACTCATCAGGCTGGGTGTGTGTGGTGCGATCGCAACTTTTGCATTCCTCCGAATCCTAGCAGCCAAACTAGCAATATAATCGAGTGGATGCAAAATATTGTCCACAGACAACCGGTCAATGCATAGGCGATCGTACAGGCTAAACCCAACAATGCCGTTAATGCAAGGAAAACTGGCTGAAAAAAGGTGGGAATTCCCGCTTTATAAAAGGTTTTGGCATTGAACGGATGATAAAGGACAAACAGCAGTAAACAAAATGCTGCCCACAATGACCACGTTACCCAATTGACTAGTTCTATGGGGTGGGGAAGCATCAAAACGCGAAATACTAACTCTTCCAAAAAAGCGGGAATTATCGAAGCTCGAAATGCTGTAAATAGCCGATTAGGTAAGTTGATGGGGGAAAGATTAAAGCGCAAAAATCCAGAAAAGAAGCCCAACGGTAGAGCGATCGCGCTATAAATCAATAATGTCACTCCTACTATCAGCCAATCTTGTTGGTTAGGTATGACAAAAGACCCTAATACACGGTTGAGCAGAATCGGGATCGGTGCAACATTGGTAAAGGGAAGCTTCAATCTGCCAAGTACTGCCGTTGCTTCCTCTGGAATAATATCCTGCTGCCATCCCCCAATTTGGTTGCTTCGCAGAAACCAGAGTTTTGCATTTTGGCTTAAGAAGATACTAGCAAGTTCATCGTGCGCTTGTCGGGGTAACATTGTCCGCCAACTTGTCAGCGCTGCCCAGATGCTACGCTTTTGAGATAGCTTTGGCTCTTCTTCGTTACCGATTCCGCTTAAAGCAGATGCATTGCTTTCCCAATCAGCGCGGACTATCCCCAAAGGACTCAATTGCCGTTCTAAAGATGAACCGAGAGAAACTAGCTTTTCAAAGCGAAAAGTTTGCGGATCGTTAGGATGAGCGTTGAGCCACTTCTGAATTGCCGGATTTGAAGTAACTTGCTGTTCGATAACTTTCAAGGTAATGTAAAGTGCTTGACTGGCATCTTGAACGCAAGAAGTAGCTGGGCTAACTGTTGCACTTCCCGTTCCATCTCCGACTCGATAACGAGCCATCATAATCTGCAACTGCCGGGTAAATTCCTGCAAGGGTGAAAGCTTAATGCCACCAAAATCATAATCTTGCGTCACAGGTTCAAACTTGACGATAACATCAGAAACCGGTCGCGTTGCAGCCCATCCCCATTGAAAGTTACCCATATAGTTTGCCCAGCGGTGTGTCCCGGATATCATCGCATCAGGACTGTGAGCGTAAACTTGATGATATTTGATGTCAAATCGTAAATCTTGCGTGAAGGGGTCGCGAACTACTTCAGCTACTCCAAAGGCAAAGTGTCCGGGGACAGTGTTGGCTAAACGCATCAGCCCACTCATTTCACCTTGTTTGCCGCCAATACCGCCAAATAGGTGCATGACGATCGCTTTATCTCCTGGTTTCCAGTTTGATAGCGCTTGCAGCGGTTGGGCTACTGTCGGATCGAGTAAAACTGTTTCAATCTTGCCTTTGTTTTGCTCGGTATTGCGCCAATTATCTACTTTAATGTATTTTAGCCCTGCGGATGTTCCCAACAATACGCGATCTGGTTCTATTTTAAAGAGCGATCGCGGTGCGACTGCTTGAGTAACAAACATACCTTTGGCATCTCTTGCACCGTATATATACCACCCTTCTTTGCCTGCGGGAGATGCTTCTATTTGGCGCGAAGTAGATGAGAAAAATGCCCGTGAATCTAAAACTTGCTGAGGAATCCTGACTGTTCCCTCTGGTCCGTCAAAGTTACCGGATGCCGGATTGTAATGACGAATGCGGAAATATTCGCTCGGACAGGGGCGCGTTCCCGGACAAAATTTTGGAGCAGGGTAGGTGCTGTTTGCTACTTCTGGCTTGAGAATTTTCACTAAAGCGTAAAAGCGTCCGGTTGCCTGGATTGGTTCTTGCTCAATTTGCAGAACTGGTTTACCATCACTACCCGTCACGACATCGGCACGGTCTAAGGTAACAATCATATCATCATTCGGTTTCGCACCAGCGAGTGACTGTAGCGGTCCGACACCAAGACGACCATTGAGGCGGTTTGGATGAACTATGCCTTTATTTTGACTCTTGATAGTGCCAGGAGTAAAACGCACATTTCTACTTGTGGTTTTTACGTAAGAGTTTTGCTTATCTTTCCATTGCAAACGAACGACTTGACCGATGAGGTTTTGCGCTTGTGCTGGTGCATGTTGAACTAGTAACCACGACCAGTCCGATTTTGCGTCTATCTGCTCTTTCTTGGGTAGAATCAGTTTTCCTACCCACTCACCGACAGGTCGATAGAGTTTTAAGTTTTCGGATGGCTTGATTGGGTAAAATTCAGGCTGATTAAATTCTTGCCGTCTATGAATGGTGTAATTGCTTTCGCGTTTGACTATCTGTTGCGGTCTTGGGTAAAACAGAAAGATAGCGATCGCACTGACAATCAAGAGTAATAAAAAACTCCAAAATCGTAAAGAGCGCGTCTTTACCCTCGGCTTGATTGATGATTGCTTGCCCTGCATAGAAGCTACATAGTTAGTTTTTACATAGCATCAGCGAAAACGCGGAGCAAGTGCAACTTTTTTATTTCATCTTAATATGATTTGAGTAGTGTTAGGAAAAGTTTGCATTTGAGATTACTCAGTATCGGGGATACCAAGCGATCGTAATCTTGCTTTTAACTGTTCTACCTGCGCTTGTGCTTCTTCTGCGCGTTGACGTTCAGCTTCTGCACGTTGACGTTCTTGTTCTGCTTGTGCTTCTGCTTGCTGCCTTGCGACAACTTCTTGCCGTAGCGCTTGTGCTAGTTCACCAGGAATCAGCAGCTTTTCTGCTGTATCCTCTCGATAAAAATTAATTAGCCGTCCCTCAGCTTGTAAGCGCAATTTTAACGGTTCGCTACGATTATCAGATATTGGTTCGTAAATCTCTCCCCGCAAACGATAACCGCGTAATTGTTCTTCTTGCCACTCGCGTTTTGGGTCAAATAGCCAGTATTCTTTAACTCCTAACTGTTCGTAAAGAGTCTTTTTAAAGATTTGGTCTTGGTCTTTAGTGCCGCTGGATGTCATTTCAAAAATAACACTGGGTACTTGACCTTCTTCCCAGATTTTATAATTGTCTCGACCTCCGGGTGTGACATCAAAAATCACCATTACATCTGGGGCAACCCGCAATTTAGGATATCCCTGAGCGTAATACATAAATTGATTTGCTAAAACAGTTGCCTGAGTATCTGCTAAATACTGTTTTAATACTTCCAGGGTGGTTAGCAAAACATAAAGGTGATCGTAAGTTTCTGCCACGGGTTCACCATCAGCACTGGGGTAGAAAATTTCCGATTGAGCGACAGGTAAAATAGCTGTCATAGTTGTATTCGGTGCTACGAGTTTATTTTAGACGAATTGAGAATGTAGTGAGCGCTTCAGCGCTCTTGACGACTACGTGTTATTCAGTATTGTAGTTAATGTTTCAGCGCTTAAGCGCCGACTACGTGTTATTTCGTATTTTATCGGCTTGCAATAAGTAATCAGATAATTCACAAAATCCTGCACCTTCAGCAGCAGTGGTGATATAAACAGGTTGATGCTGCAATTGATTGGCATATTCGATCACATTCGCTACACCCACAGAAACGGGAAAATAACGTTGATCGAATAAACTTTCATCATTGGGACTATCGCCAACGGTGACAACAGTTTCAGGTGAATAACCAGGAAAGTATTCTCGCAATACCTGCAATAATCCTACAGCTTTATCTTGCCCTAAGGGTTTGATGTGACATTGTACGTTGCTGTAGGTGAATCCCCAACTCAGTTGTTGACAGAGATTATTTAAGGAAAGCAGTTCACCTGAAGTCAATGAAGCTACATCAAAAGTCCAGTCAGTGATGCGAAAGCGATTGTCGGCAGATTCTCGGATTTGGGGAAAATGTGTTTGTAATTGGGCAAAAGCTGCGGCTAAATGTTGACGATGGGCAACTAAATCGGGAATCGGCGTTAAAGCGACAGTCTCGCTATTAGATGAATAGAATATACCGCCATTTTCGGCGATCGCACCAGCGATCGGCATCAAGCTACTTAGTCCACTCACCCAGCCGGCGGAACGTCCAGTAACAATTACTACTTTGATTCCAACTGCCGCTAAATTCTCCAAAGCTTGCAATAAGGCAGAAGTAAATTTACCTTGTTGCGTTAGGGTGCCATCCATATCTGTAGCAATCAGACGAATATTGCTAAAAGAATTGATTGGGGCATTGGGCAATGGGCATGGGGCATTGGGCATGGGGAATGGGGAATGGGGAGAGGGGACAAGGGGGACAAGGGGGACAAGGGGACAAGGGGACAAGGGGACAAGGGGGAGAAATATTTCTTCTTTCTTACCCTTTCACGGCAGGTGCTACAACGGGGCGGCACGTTTTGGGGGGAAGCTTCCCCCCAAAAGCTGCCTTGGGAACCCCCGCAACGCACTGCCTCCCC
>NZ_JTCM02000009.1:0-33247 GCF_000817785.2 Hassallia byssoidea VB512170
GGCATTGTATCGGGATGCATTGGCATTGCATCGGGATGCATTGGCATTGCATCGGGATGCATTGGCATTGCATCGGGATGCATTGGCATTGCACTCTGATTGTGAAATTTAATTTGCTACGAATTAATGAAATGCTGTACTTAGTTTGGGCACGCGCATTATAACTTGTTTTGGCAAGAATAAAGCTATAAAAGTGTAGGCGATCGCGCTTTGATAAAGTTAGGACTTACGCAAAAATAATAGCCAAAGCCTATTATCCCGTAGCGGTAATTCATGAATTACCGCTACTTACGACATCGGATTGCGTAAGTCCTGAAAGTAAGGAACCAACCATACAATCGTTGCCACCAACTCATCACTCCCGGAAAAATTCCCAATTCCTTAGTGCTAGGCTACAGTTAGCATTCTTCAAAAAGCAACTATGACTGCCCTAATCGTTAACTTACATCCTGTCATTGAGCTAACAGATGAGCAATTCTTCCAACTATGCCAGAATAATCGAGATTTGCGCTTTGAGCGCACCGCTCTTGGAGAATTAATTATTATGCCGCCAACAGGCTGGGAAAGTGGGAATCGAAATATTAAACTATCAGCTCGCCTAGAGCTATGGGCAGATGCTGATGGTACAGGATTGGCTTTTGACTCGTCAACAGGTTTTAAACTTCCTAATGGTGCAAACCGTTCTCCGGATGCATCCTGGGTTAAACGATCGCGAATCGAAACTCTCAACCCAAATCCGGCACGATTTATGCCACTTGCGCCTGATTTTGCCGTAGAATTACGCTCTGCTAGTGATACTTTACAGACGTTACGACAAAAAATGCAGGAGTATATTAACTGCGGTGTGCGTTTGGGTTGGCTTATCGACCCTCAAAACCAACGGGTAGAAATTTACCGTCCAGGACAAGATGTGGAAATTTTGCAATCTCCTGCTAGCTTATCAGGTGAAGATGTTCTGCCGGGATTTGTATTGGATTTGACACAAATTTTAAGTTAGGCAATGTTTAACTAACAGACTCCGTGCCTTTACGATTATCGCAGCTGAAGTGAGGTATTCACGTTCTACAATAAATATTTCCCCCGTTTGCCAAAATCAGCGTGAGTGAGTGATGTTGTTGTTGCATAAAATCGAAAAGCTGAAGATGAGCATAGGCAATAGTTTACGCCTAGTCTTGCCAGTGGCTGTCATATTCTTTGTTCTTTGTCTAATATTTACGCTGCATCGATATTACAGTTTTTACGCCTCATTCGATCAAGGCATTTTTAACCAAGTTTTTTGGAATGGCATCCACGGACGCTTTTTTCAAAGTTCTCTGTCTTCAAGTCTTTCAACGAATGTCGTTCATGGTGGAGAAGTCCCGACTGTTTATTACCATCGGCTGGGTCAACACTTTACACCAGCGCTGTTACTTTGGCTACCTATATATGCGTTGTTTCCCTCACCAGCAACTTTAACGGTTATCCAAGTGACGCTGATTGCTGCTGCTGGTTTGGTATTGTATTTATTGGCGCGACAATATCTTGAACCACCATTAGCAGTAATGATAACTGCTAGCTATTACGCTGCAAATGCTGTGATTGGTCCAACTTTATGCAACTTTCATGACATTTGTCAAATTCCTCTGTTTGTCTTTGGGTTGCTGCTAGCAATGGAAAAGCGCTGGTGGCGGCTATTTTGGGTGCTAGCAGTGTTAATTTTGGCTGTGCGGGAAGATAGCGGTATAGAATTGTTTGGCGTTGGGATTTACATGATTTTAAGTAAACGCTTTCCTCGCGCTGGACTTGCTGTCTGTACGCTCAGTTTTGGGTATATGCTGGTTCTGACTAATCTGATTATGCCGCTGTTTTCTCAAGATATTTCCCAGCGGTTTATGATGGAGCGGTTTGGGCAATATGCAGATGGAGATGAAGCTTCTACAATGCAAATTATTTGGGGGATCGTTAGCAACCCAATTCGATTGTTAGTAGAACTTATTACACCAGTAGATAGAACAATTAAGTATTTACTCGGTCAATGGTTGCCTTTGGCATTTGTGCCTGCTGTTGCGCCGGCATCTTGGGCGATCGCTGGTTTTCCCCTGCTAAAATTATTTTTAGGTAAAGGAGATTCGGTTTTAGCGATTACGATTCGCTATGCGATGACGGTAGTTCCTGGATTATTTTACGGGGCAATTATCTGGTGGTCGCAGCATCCGAAAGCCTTTAAACCTTCATTTCGTCGCTTTTGGGTAGGTTGCATTTGTCTTTCTTTGTTTTTTAGCTTTACATCCAACCCAAATCGGACTTTTTATTTTCTGATTCCTGATGCAGTAAAGCCTTGGGTACATGTATCGCTACCCCAACAATGGCATCATGTAGGACAATTTCGTTCATTATTAGCGCAAATTCCAAGAGATGCTAGCGTGTCTGCTACTACTTATCTTGTACCGCATCTTTCCAGCCGTCGGGAAATTCTCCGCTTACCACAACTAGAGTTAAGAAATGATGCGCGGGAGGTGATAAAGGTAGATTATGCGATCGCCGATCTGTGGCAATTACAGCAATATGCACCCGCTTTCAAAAGCGATCGCGCTGCTTTGCAAGAACTTATCCAACTCATTGACCGTCTGACCACTAACCTTGAATATGGCATCATTGGCTTTGAAGATGGTGTTATCCTACTTCAAAAATCCGCCACCTCAAAAGAGGAAGCAAAAGCTGCTTGGTTAGCCTTTCGTCAAGGAGTGGGGAGTGGGGAGTAGGGAGTGGGGAGTGGGGGAGTGGGGGCAGGGGGACAAGGGAGACAAGGGAGACAAGGAGACAAGGAGACAAGGAGACAAGGAGACAAGGAGACAAGGAGAATAATTCTTTCTCCCCATCCCCCCCTCTCCCCATCCCCCCCTCTCCCCATCCCCCCCTCTCCCCATTCCCCACTCCCCACTCCCCACTCCCTAGTTATATTTTTGGATATTTGTAAAGAATCGGGGAGTTTAATTGATGAAGATATTAGTACTAAGTTGGGAGTTTCCACCTCGCATCGTCGGAGGAATTGCGCGTCATGTGGCAGAGTTGTACCCGGAAATAGTCAAGTTAGGGCATGAAGTCCACCTGATTACGGCGGAGTTTGGTCATGCACCGATGTATGAGATAGTCGATGGAGTGCATGTGCATCGCGTGCCGGTGGCTGGTGGTCACGACTTTTTCCACTGGATAGTAAACTTAAATGACAGCATGGGGGATCACGGCGGTAAGTTGATGCTGGAAGATGGTCCGTTTGATATTATCCATGCTCATGATTGGTTAGTGGGCGATGCTGCGATCGCTCTCAAGAATACCTTTAAAGTGCCGTTAATTGCTACAGTCCACGCGACCGAATTCGGACGCTATAACGGTATTCACACTGATACTCAACATTATATTAGTGGCAAAGAAAACCTACTTGCTTTTAACGCTTGGCGGATTATCGTTTGTACCGACTACATGCGGCGAGAAGTTGAACGAGCGCTTCACAGTCCTTGGGATAAAATCGATGTTATCTACAACGGTATTAGACCAGAAAAGAAACAACACCATCAAGATTTTCATGCCCACGATTTTCGCCGTCAATTTGCCGAAGATGGTGAAAAAATCGTTTATTACGTCGGTCGCATGACTTATGAAAAAAACGTTTCCGGATTGCTAAATGCAGCACCAAAGATACTTGCAGAAATGGGTGGTTACGTCAAGTTTGTGATTATTGGTGGTGGCAATACCGACCATCTTAAACGTCAAGCTTGGGATTTGGGAATTGCCCACAAGTGCTATTTTACCGGCTTTATGTCCGATGAATACTTAGATAAATTTCAAACTATCGCTGACTGTGCCGTTTTTCCCAGTCTCTACGAACCCTTTGGTATTGTTGCCTTAGAAAGCTTTGCCTCTCGCGTTCCCGTAGTCGTTTCTGATACAGGCGGATTTCCGGAAGTAGTGCAACACACGAAAACAGGTATTGTGACCTGGGTTAACAATCCAGATTCTCTAGCTTGGGGAATATTAGAAGTGTTGAAAAATCCAGGTTATCGGCAATGGTTAGTTGATAATGCTTATGAGGATTTAGAAAGACGCTTTAGCTGGTCTAAAATAGGCAAGCAAACAGAAGATGTATATCAGCGGACAGTCAAAGAGCGATCGCACGTTGTATGGTAATGGGGAATGGGTAATGGGTAATGGGTAATGGGTAATGGGTAATGGGTAATGGGTAATGGGTAATGGGTAATGGAATAAAAATTTTTCCCTTTCCCTTCTTGATATGTCCAATTCCCAATTCACTATTACCTATTACCAATTACCCATTCCCAATTACCCATTCCCAATTCCCAATTCCCAATTCCTATACATTGTTTAAAATTGCGCTCAAGCTGGTTTGGATAATAGCGATCGCCTTAATATTGCCTGTTGAAGCGAAGGTAACGCCCAATTTAAAGGGCAACGCTGCCAATGTCAATCCTCCTTTGCAAGGTCCTGTCTTTGATTTGGGTGGAGGTGGTTCGGATGTGGATGAAGCTATCCAGTGGATGATTAACCGAGTCAGGGGATGTACTAATTGCACCACCAAGGTTGATGTAGTTGTCCTCCGCGCTTCTGGAGATGACAGCTACAATCAGCCAATTTATGATATGAAAGGCGTGGACTCGGTGCAGACTTTCGTCATTACCAACCGCAAAGACGCAAACAACGCTGATATTGTCAATAAAGTTAAAAATGCCGAAGTGATTTTCTTTGCAGGTGGCGACCAGTGCAAATACATTCGCAACTGGAAAAACACCAAGCTGGAAACTGCTGTAAAGTCTGTTTACGCAAGGAAAGGCGGTATTGGGGGAACTAGTGCGGGAGCGATGATTCAAAGTGATTTTGTTTACAACGCTTGTGCAAACAGAGTTGAAACTGAAGACGCACTCGCAGATCCTTATCGAGATGTAAACTTCACCTATAACTTTTTTTCCTGGGCAAATCTGAGGGGAACCATTGTAGACACGCACTTTGACAGACGCGAACGAATGGGTAGGATAATGGCTTTCATAGCCCGTCAAATCAAAGATGGTGTAGCTAAAAGTGCTTTGGGAATAGCAGTTAGCGAAGATACATCGGTAGTTGTCGAGAAAAACGGCAAAGCGAAAGTTATGGGTAAAGGTCCAGCATACTTTATATTAGGCGATCGCACTCCTGAAGTCTGCGAAAAGCAAACTCCTCTAACCTACTCCAACTACAAAATCTGGAAAGTCCACAGCGGTGACACATTCAACTTGAAAAACAGACCAACAACAGGATATTATTTGAGGAGCGTCAAAAGAGGACGAATAAATTCAAATCCATATTAGATTTGAGCACAAGCAGACAACGAAGACCAAAAAGTAACTTCTCTCTCTTCCTTCTCTCCTCTGCGTCCTCCGCGCCTCTGCGGTTCGTTTCACACAAACGTCGCCTGCTGACGCAAACTTTGCACCGTAGAAATAAAATATTCCGCTACCTTGTCAATCTCCTCTTGCGTATTAAACCTGCCAATTCCAAACCGCACCGATGCATAAGCTAACTGTTCCGAATGTCCCAGCGCTGTGAGAACATGAGAAGGTGCAGTTGTAACTGAAGAACAAGCAGATCCAGAAGAAACAGCCATTACAGGTTGCAATCCTAGCAGCAAAGCAGCACCATCTACCCCTTCAACGCTGATATTTAAATTTCCCGCTAGTCGTTGGGTAGGATGTCCGTTGAGGTGAATTCCTGGCAATTGCGAAAGTTGTTCCCACAATCTTTCTCTTAATTGTGTCAAGCGATCGCATTCTATCTTTTGTTCTTCCAAAGCGATTTCTACAGCTTTGCCAAATCCGACAATTTGTGGTGTATATAGTGTACCAGAACGCATTCCCCGTTCATGTCCGCCACCATGTTGTTGCGCTGCGAGTTGTACTCTCGGATTGCGACGACGCACATATATAGCACCGATACCCTTGGGACCGTATACTTTGTGTGCAGTTAGCGACATCAAGTCAATTTTCATCGCTTGCACATCAAGGGGAATTTTGGCGATCGCTTGTGCTGCATCGGTGTGAAAAATAATTTCCTGACTGCGACATAATTCGCCAATTTCTGCTAACGGTTGCAACACCCCAATTTCATTATTAGCAGCCATCACCGAAACTAAAATTGTATCAGGGCGTAAAGCTTTTTCTAACTGATTTAAATTAATTATCCCGTCTTTTTCAACTGGCAGAATTGTCACTTCAAAACCAAGACTTTTTAGATAATTGCAAGGGTCAATAACTGCGCTATGTTCGGTTGCAACAGTAATAATATGTTGCCCTTTTTGATAATAAGCTTCAGCCACACCTTTAATCGCTAAATTATTCGCTTCTGTCGCACCACTGGTAAAGACAATTTCTTCCGGAGTAGCATTAATTGCTTCAGCTAAAATTGACCGCGTTTGTTTAACAGCCGCTTCTGCTTCCCAACCATAAACATGACTAATACTAGAGGGATTTCCAAAGTGTTGAGTGAAGTAAGGTAGCATTGCTGCTAGTACCCTTTCATCTACAGGAGTGGTAGCGTGACAATCGAGATATATAGGGCGATCGGACATAATTATTAAATCAAAATTTGACCAAGATTTTTTAATATACTAAGAACTTTATACAGTTCATTTTCTCGCTTCAACAGCGTCAATTCATCAGAGAAAGCATACTTTGGTACATCTTGCTTAGTTAATTTAATAAAAATAAAATTACTGCCATTCATTACTAAACCAAAAGCAGGTTTTTCTGGGTTAGGATTAGCCAACATATAAGCTAGAACTTGGGGTATACCCATTATTAGAGAAAATCCAGCCCTTTTAGATTCGATAGTTAACAACCACAATTGTTGTTTTAGAACCAGCACATCAATGCGACCTCGTATAATTTCTTCCTCATCTTCTAAAGCAATTTGTATAGATTCTTCGGTTTCAATATCAAAAGGAAGACGATAAAATCCTGCTAAATCTAACAAGGGAGCTAGCACAACCAGTTTTACCAATTCTTCCAAAATAGGGCGGCGCTCAACTAAGCTAAGATAATTAGCTTTAACTCGGTCTAAAGCCTGCTTTTCTGACTCAGTAATTTCTGGTAAATTATCAAACCACTCTGTAAAAAAATCGTCGCTCTCAGCTAGCTGTAGACCAAATTTTTCTTTTAAGTCAATGATGTTAACGGTTTGTGCTTGGATAACTTGAACCATAGTTGATATACGAGCTTTATTCATTATTGTATAGTGTATATTACTTCTCTAGCACCCCAATTGCAACGACGCTAAAATAGGCACAGAACAATCTTAAGATTTGCATGACTCTCACCATCCAGGATTTAGAAAGACTGCAAGAAAAGCTCAAAGAAGACCATTGCGACTATCAACTAGAACTACAATCGGGAAACATTGTCGTTATGGGTCCATCAGATATTGAATCGAGTGAAATAAAGGCTGAGTTTATCAGACTGCTGGGTAACTGGGTTAAGCCGCGTAAACTAGGACGTATATTTGATTCTAGTGGTGGGTTTATTATGCCTAACACTGAATTACGCGCACCTGATGTTTCCTTTGTGTCAGCCCAAAGATTGAAACGCACAATCCGCGACTTTGCTCAACTAGTTCCAGATTTAGTAGTAGAAATTAAATCAAAAACAGACCGCATCCGTCCCTTGGAAGATAAAATTAAACTATTTTTGCAATTAGGGGCGCGAGTTGGGATATTAATTAATCCAGATGAATTGACTTTAACAATTTATCGCTTAAATAGTGAGGGTGAAGTGTTGGCGGGTGAAGATAAGCTAACAATTCCAGAGTTATTTCCTGGTTGGGAAATTTCGATTTCTCAAATATGGCCCCCAGTATTTGAATGAAAAAATTATCTCATATGGTTGAGGGCGATCGCCTGCATTCATCCGCCATAATTAGAATGAGTGTAATTACGACTTAAGTCGTCAAATACTTTACAAATGACTAATAACATGCAGCGCGACTTCACCAACCGCGAAGAGTTGGTAGCTTACCTCCGCGAACAATTCCCAGACGCAGCACAACGAGATAATCATATCAGCGAAATTGTCGGCGGACGCAAAGCCGCCGAGAAAGTGTTGCAAAAAGTAGATTCTGCACGCTACGCAAAAACACGTAACTTTTTCACAGGTGCAGTAACGCGACTTTCGCCTTATATTCGTTATGGCGTTCTCAGTCTGCGAGAAATTCGAGATTATGTCGTTGAGCGCGTACAAAACCCAGACGAAACAACTAAACTAATTAACGAACTAGGCTGGCGCGACTACTGGCAGCGTTTATACGCCAAACTAGGCGATAATATCTGGCAAGACCAAGAAGAATATAAAACAGGCTATACCCCAAAAGACTACGCACCTGAATTACCAGAAGACATCGCACAAGGCACCACAGACAGAGTTTGCATCGACAGCTTCAGCCGTGACTTACGAGAAACAGGCTACTTGCACAACCATGCACGCATGTGGATGGCAGCTTATATTGTCCACTGGCGGCGTATTCGTTGGCAAACCGGCGCAAAGTGGTTTTTAGAGCATTTATTAGATGGCGATCCTGCGAGCAATAATATGTCATGGCAATGGGTAGCCAGCACCTTTAGTCACAAAGCTTATTTTTTCAACCGCGAAAATTTAGAACGTTACACCGAAGGCATTTATTGCAAAAAATGTCCCCTTTACGGTCATTGTGACTTTGAAGGTAGTTATGAAGAAATAGAACAGAAGCTTTTTCCCAAAGCCGAATTTAACAAACAAGCTAACAGCCAAAGTTGGCAAAAAGGCAAAAAACGCCGTTAAAAATCTTGGCGTCCTTGGCGCCCTTGGCGGTTCGTTATCCAAAATCTAAAAACCAATGACTAAACCAATTATTTGGGTACATGGAGACTGCCTCAGTCCCCAAAACCCCGCACTACAACAATACCCCGACGCCCCCGCAATTTGGGTTTGGGATGATGCTTTAATTAAAGAATGGCAACTAAGCCTCAAACGCCTTACCTTTATTTACGAATGCTTATTAGAATTACCCGTTGTCATTCGTCGTGGTGATGTGGTGCAAGAAGTTTTAGCTTTTGCCAAAGAGAATAATACTAACTTAGTTGTCACAGCAGAAAGTGTTAGTCCGCGTTTTGATATGATATGTGACGAAATTGAAAAAAATGTGGACTTGGAAATTTTTGAAGTAGAACCATTTTTTGAATACGACGGCTATATCGACTTGAAGCGCTTCTCTCGTTATTGGAAAGTAGCTGAAAAATATGTTTTTGATTAAATAAAGATATATTATTGGGTAGATAGGCATTTGTGTAACCTATGCCCAAAGAAAAGCCCTTAGTCTTAACTGAAGAATATGAGGTATTGCAGCTTTACCCACGTCCGCCAATTTTAACTAGCTTAGATGTTAATTGGCATGGGGTATCTTTTGGCTATATGTGTCAACCTGCTTATGAAGTCCCGGAAGTTTCTACTCCTCGTTGGCATTCTATCGCGATTTTTACTCATGGAAACCGTATAATTCATGCCGATCGCAAACTAGATGGACGCTTTCACCGTGACGCTGTAGTCGGAGGTGATATAGTTATTACTCCGGTCAACATCGGTCAAGGTGCTGCTTGGGAAGATGAAGGCGATTTTATCATTCTCGGTATAGAACCTGATGTTTTCGCTCGTACAATTGATGAAGCAGCAGATGCAAAAAATTTGGAATTATTACCGCACTTTGCCACACCCGATCCGCTAATTTACCAAATTGGATTAGCACTTAAAGGTGTGTTAGAAAATAATCCTACAAATAGTCGTCTTTATGCAGAGACAATGATAAATGCTTTGTCAGTTCACTTGATGCAACATTATTCAACACGCAAACCGATTTTGCAAGAATATAAAGACGGTTTGTCAAAGTATAAATTTCATAAAGTAATTGACTACATCAACGCAAATTTAGACCATGATTTAAGTTTAACAGAATTGGCGGCTTTAGTGCAGATGAGTCCGCATTACTTTTCTCACTTATTCAAACAATCAATGGGAATCTCCGTGCATCAATATGTAATTCGCTGTCGGGTGGAACGGGCAAAAAATTTACTTTTGCAAGGTAATGTGAGTATTGCAGAAGTTGCTTACAAAGTCGGTTTCGCTAACCAAAGTCATCTTAATAGACATTTTAAAAGGTTGCTGGGTATAACACCGAAACAAATATTAAGTTAATAATTTGTAGCCTTGGGGGTTTAAATTCCATGATTATTGCAGAACGCTACTACTCACCGGAAGAATACCTAGAAATAGAGGTAAAATCTGAAGAACGGCACGAATATATTAATGGTCAAATTATCCCAATGACAGGTGGAACACCGAATCATAACCAAATTGCTGGCAATTTCTATGCAGCGCTCAATTTTGCTCTGAAACGTCAACCATTACGGGTTTTTGTGACAGACCAAAGATTATGGATTCCTCAAAAGCAAATTAATACTTATCCGGATGTGATGGTTGTTGCAGGTGAATTGCAATTTCAAGAAGGAAGAAAAGACACTTTGACAAATCCGATAATGATTGCTGAGGTACTTTCAAAATCTACCAAAAGCTATGACCGGGATGAAAAATTTGCGGCTTATCGAACAATTCCCAGCTTTCAAGAATATCTGCTAATTGACCAGTATACAATGCACGTTGAACAATACAGCAAAACAGATAACAATCGCTGGATATTTACTGAATATGAAGATGCTGATGTAACTATATCCTTAGCTTCTGTTTCCTTTGAAATTTCCCTGGCAGATATTTACGATAAAGTGGACTTCGACACTCAAGATTAAAAAATCTTGCAAATATAGCAAGAATGTACAAAAAATCGGATGAATATACAAGACGTAAGGAAGTGCGATCGCCATACTAATAAATAAAAGTAAATTTTTAACTTTTATGAATGCGATTATCAATTTAAGTGCTACTGAAATCGCTCAAGCGATCGCCAAAAATGAACTTTCCGCAAGCGAGGTTGTTGAAGCACACATTCAACGCATCGAAGCGGTAAACCCGCAATTAAATGCTGTAGTCGTACCTTTATTTGAACAAGCACGCGCTGAGGCGAAAATAAAAGATGCAGCTCGTCAACAAGGAGATAAACTCGGATTATTGCACGGCGTACCCATCACCATCAAAGAATCGTTTGATGTCGTTGGCACACCCACCACTGTGGGACTTACTGAACTTGCTCGCAGCAAAGCTACACATAACGCCGTCATGGTGGAACGCTTGCGACAAGCTGGGGCGATTATTCTAGGTAAAACCAACGTCCCGCATATGTGTTCGATGAACGAAACCGACAACCCGGTATACGGACGCACCAACAACCCTTGGAACCGAGAACGCGCTCCTGGGGGTAGTAGTGGCGGTGAGGCGGCTATCATCGCCGCTGGTGGTTCACCGCTGGGGTTGGGAAGTGACATTGCTGGTAGTGTCCGTTTACCCGCGCAAGCCTGCGGAATTCACGGTTTCAAACCTACATCTAGAAGGCTAACTTTAGTTGGTCATGCGCCATTGTTTGCCGGACAGCAAGCGATAATTGCCCAACCGGGAGTGATGGCGCGTAGCGTTTGTGACCTCAGCCTAGCAATGAAAATTCTTGCCGCACCCGGTCAGGAAGCTTTTGATACTAATATTCCGCCCGTTCCCTGGTGCGAAGCAGACATCCAAATAGAAAAATTACGGATTGCTTTTTACACCGAAAATGGCATTATTACCCCCTCCCCAGCAATTAGGCGGGTAGTGCGAGAAGCAGCCGAAGCGTTAGAAAAGCGCGGTGCAATAGTTGAAGAATGGACACCACCAGATTTACTCAAAGCTTCGCAATTATACAACCAGTTGCTCACCGCTGATGGTTTTGCCACACTTAAAAGGCAAGTAGGTAGAAGTAAATGGCATCCGCGAATTAAACAGTATTATCAACTAGCTGCAACGCCAAAAAAATTACTAAATAGTGTAGCTGCAATTAGTGGATTTTTTGGGCTGGATGATATGGCAAATAGTCTAGGTGCGGTTGGTGAGTTATCTGTAACTGAGTACTGGCAAGTAATTCATGAACGCGATCGCTTTTGCACTCAATTTCTTACCGCGATGAATGCCAAGCAATACGACACCATTATCTCTCCGCCTACAGCTTTACCAGCTTTAACACATAATAGCGGCTTTTTCCTCAGCGATGATACTAATTATACAAATCTCTACAACCTCTTAGGAATGCCTGCCGGTGTAGTTGCGGCTACTTGCGTGCGTCAGGGAGAAGAAAGCGACAGAGAACCCAGTAAAAGCATAATTGAGCGCACAGCTTACAAAGTTGAACAGGGGAGTGTCGGTTTACCCGTTGGTGTGCAAATTGCAGCGCGTCATTGGCATGAAGATGTAGTTTTAGCTGTCATGTCAGCACTAGAAAAACATTTTAAAGCACAACCTGATTATCCTGCTCATCCGCCTGTGTGAAATCCCAAATCCGTCTTGAAAAGCTTTGATCGCCGGACGCCGGCGCTCAAACTTTTCGCAAAATCCCAAATCTAAAATGATATTACCCGGTGCCCCTTGGTTAATTGCTCACAAATCTATGTTGAAAGTAAATAAACCTAAATTATTTACTATTTGTGGTCAAGATTATGTACTCTGGAAAAATGAAAAAGGTGAAATTTCCGCTTTAGAAAATATCTGCCCTCACATGGGTGCAAAGCTTTCTGATGGTTGGATTTGCCCGGAAACTAATACAATAGCTTGTCCTTTTCATGCATTAGAATTTGACTCAGAAGGTAGAGCAATTTTACCAAATGAAAAAATTTCCAAACCTCTCGCCAAACAACTTAAGTTATTTTTGCAAGGTGATTTTATCTGGACTTACGCCAATCAAGAACCAAAGCTGACCATTCCAGATATTCTGGAAAAGCTATCAACTCAGTTTCGGTTTATCGGTGTGGCTGGAGATGTAACTATAAAAGCACCTTTTATTGATGCATTAGAAATCAATCATGATGTAAATCACGCTAAAGGCACTCATCGAGAACTTTTTAGAATCAAAGAAACAAAAGTTGATGATTTTCAAGATGATGGTTATTTTTCTGTTTCTACCATCAAACACTTTAGAGAAAAAAATACTTTTCAAGAATACCTAGAAAATATAGCTTTACTATTTACACCCAATGAGGTGGAATTAATCCTAGAAAATTACTTTCCATCTCTTGTGGTTGTTTATAGTGATTCACCGTTGGGGAAACTTGTGCAAGTATTTACCATATATCCACAAAACAAAAACACAACAAGGATATTTATCCCACTATTTACTGAAAAATCCTTTGGTATTTTCAACTCAATTCTTGAACCACCAACTATTAAAGCTACTGAAGAAATAATTCGCCAAGATGTAGCAATGCTAGAAAATCTTTATCCAAGATTTGAACCGAAAATTAGGCTTTCTCATGAAGAACCTTTACATTGGGTTCGTCAGCTTTATTACAATTGGTAAAGTAGAATTTGGCTGGTTAAGCTTTAAGCGCTTAAGCGCTTACTACAATAAAAAATCATGGATGGTGCTATTTGTTTATGATGTCATCCAACCTACGACAATATTTACCCAGCGGTGACGAACTTCCCTGTTCCGATGATACACCTGTGGATAACGAAGACCAGAATTTTATCCCCAACTTTCTGCTGTTTTTACTAGAAGCGATTTGGAAAACTCGGCAAGATTGGTTTTTCGCTGTCGATATGGGAGTTTACCACACCACCGGAGTGAATCCCAGAGTCCCGATTGTCCCCGATGGTTTTTTGAGTTTGGGTGTGGAAAGACGCAAACAAGGAAAATCTCGCAGAAGCTATGTTGTGTGGGAAGAAAATGACATACCACCGACGCTTGTTTTAGAGGTGGTTTCCTGGACACCAGGAGAAGAGTACGACACCAAAGCCGCGATTTATGCGAATTTGGGAGTATTATACTACGTCATTTATAATCCTGAATATTGGCAAAGAGACCGCCATCAACCATTTGAAGTTTATAAGCTGATTGATGGTTCTTACGAATTGCAAAAAAAAGAACCATGTTGGATGCCAGAGATAAATTTAGGAATTGGGCGATCGCCTGACCCTTCTGGAATCATTCAACGCGAAGTTTTATCTTGGTATGATGAGCAAGGAAATCGCTACCCAACCCCAGAAGAACAAGCTCAACAGGCTCAACAACAAGCTCAACAGGCTCAACAACAAGCTCAACAAGCTCAACAAGCGAGACTTGATGCGATTCCTCGTTTACTGCAAATGGGGTTAGGTGTTGAGCAAGTAGCCGAGGTGTTGGGACTATCAATCGATATCGTCCGTGCAGAAGTTCAAAAATTAGGATAGAATTTCCGGGTGCAAAAGCCTAAAATCGTGAATATACGTTTCTTTGTTGCAAATTTTTTCAAATTGTGCTTAGTCACTGCTGCTTTTAGCATTTCTGGCTGCACTTCTCAAAACAGCCAAAAGCATCTTGTGGATGAAGCTTGGCAAGTAATTAATAGCAAATTTATAGATATTACAAATAATAATCCTGAATGGTTGGAAACCAGGCGTGAATTTTTGGACAAAAATTACACTAGCAAAGAAGCAGCATACAACGCTATCCAGGCAATGCTGATGAAACTGAACGATCCGGAAACCCGCTTTTTCGATTCTCAGCAGTTTGCCAATCTAGACATGGAATCTCGCGGGAAGTCGATAGGTGTCGGTTTGATAGATTTTTCGGTAGAAACCGATGAAAAAACTAAAGAACTTAAGGTAGTTACTGCTTTAGCTAACACACCAGCAGAAAGAGCGGGTCTTCAGGCTCAAGATATAATTCAAGCTATTAATAAAGTACCTACAAAAAATCTCAGCCATAACGCAGCTATGAAGCTACTTCGAGGTGAAGCGGGTACTCAGTTAATTTTAACAGTACGCCGAGATGGTAGAACTTTTGACGTACCCTTGAAGCGTGAAGCTATTTCTGTGCAACCAGTACAAACTTTGGTCAAGCAGGAAAAGGGAAAAATTATTGGTTATATTGCTTTAAATCAGTTTACACCTGATGCGCCCCAGAAAACGCTTGATGCTGTTAAAGAGTTATTGGGCAAAAATGCCGATGGGTTTATACTTGATTTACGTAACAATCCCGGTGGTGGGCTTCAAGCTAGCACGGAAATTGCCAGTATTTTCTTAGATAAAGAACGAGTAGGTTCTCTGCGCGATCGCACAGGCAATTTAGAAGAATTCAAAGCAAATAATTCAAAGCTTACCAATAAACCGATAGTAATACTAGTTAATGGCGGTACTGCCAGTGCTAGCGAATTTTTAGCCGGCGCACTTCAAGATAACAAGCGTGCAGTTTTAGTGGGAACGCCTACTTCTCGTCGAGGAAGAGTGCATTCAGCTGAGGAATTGTCTGATAAATCGATCCTGCTAGTTACTATTGGTACTCTTTTAACCCCAGCCGGTCGTAACATTGACCGCGAAGGTATCAAGCCTGATTATCTAGTGGAAGTTCCTGCAACTTCGCTCTCTACACCCAAGCAAAAAAATACGGCTACGCAGCAAGATGCTCAATATGTGAAAGCGATCGCCATTTTAACAGAGCGGCTCACCCAAACTAACAAATAATTGATACTCCCCATCCATAAATGGAGGGGATTCTTAGGTCGCGGGGATTCCGACAAATTTACCCTCACTAAGCATCTTGACCGTGTATCCCACGGCTGCAAGTCCTCGTTGACAGACTACTTGTGCTGCTGCCACATCTCGATTTGTGATATAGCCGCAAAAAGTACAAGCATGAACACGTTCTGACAAGTCCTTCTTTCCTGTTTGGGTTTGGCAGTTTGGGCAAATTTGACTTGTTTTTCTGCTATCAACTTTTTGGAAATAGACACCACGCTTAAAACAGCATTGCTCAAGTATTTGAAAGAACTGTCCCCATGCAGCATCTAAGCAGTGCTTGCCTAGTATAGAGCGAGATAGTCCAACTAAATTCAAATCTTCTACAAATACCATTCCAACACCGTCGCATATTTGATGTGCTATTTTCCAGTGAAAGTCCTTTCTCGTATTAGCAATGTGTTCATGAAGTCTCGCTACTTTTATTTGAGCTTTACGCCAATTACTTGATCCTAACTTTTTGCGACTAACTCGTTGTTGCAGCAATTTCAGCTTGCGTTGAAGTAAAGCAAGAAACTTAGGACGTTTGACATTCAGCCCGTTTGACATGGCAACAAAATCTATTAACCCAACATCAACGCCCAACGCTTCACCGTGAGGCACATGCGATGGTACGGATACATCCCATTGCAGGGTTAGCATCACATACCAACCCGAAGCCCGCTTAACCACACGGGCTTGCTTAATTACTCCCCCGTCTGGAATTGAGCGTGAGGAGCGAATTTTAACTGCCCCAATAACAGGCAACTTGATACAACCCTCTTTTAATGGATCTTTGCCTAATTGAGGAAAAGAAAAAGACCTCATTCTACCTGGCTTCTTAAACCTTGGGAACCCGTGATTCTGCTCCCACATACTTACAAAAGCCTTTTCTAGTCGCCTCAAAGTTTGTTGCAAAGACTGAGCGTTGACACGATTTAAATGCTCCGAATCTTTGCGTGCAACTGTCAAGGATTTGCATTGACTAGCAAATGTTGGGCGTGGTGCATCGGCGGGCATGATATAGCATTTGTTAAGACTGCAAACGTTTATCTGACAACTACGAGAGTTGTACCAATCCTTACGCTCTGCCAAAGCATAGTTATAAACTCGCCTATGAGTTTCTAACCATTCTTCAAATAGTGCTATTTGATTCTGAGTTGGCTTTAACTTAAATTCGTAAGTCAGGTTAAACAAATGCATCACCTCCTGACTATATTCTACTCTTAATCTAACAATCGTAGCAATGATTTTTAGGACAGCGACGCTCATTCGCAAGCGCACTATACCCCCATGCCTGAAGTCAGGGGCACTGTGCGCGCTTTCCGGTAGGGCATATGCCCTACCGATATTAATCTTGATCCAAGCGCAGCACTGCCATAAAGGCTTCCTGTGGTACATCAACTGTACCCAAAGACTTCATCCGCTTTTTACCCTTTGCTTGCTTCTGCAAGAGTTTCTTCTTCCGGCTGATGTCACCACCGTAACACTTGGCTAACACATCTTTCCGCAACGCGGGAATATGTTCGCTGGCGATAACCTTACTACCGATAGATGCTTGAATTGGCACTTTGAATTGATGCCGGGGAATCAATTCTTTCAGTTTCTCAGCCATCGATCGCCCAACACCGTAAGCTTTATCTCTGTGGACAATCATCGCCAAAGAATCAACCGGATCGCCGTTAATCATGATATCCAACTTCACCAAGGGATTTTCGCGATAACCGATGATGTGATATTCCATACTTGCGTAACCACGCGATCGCGATTTCATTTGGTCAAAGAAGTCGGTGACAACTTCCGCCAAAGGTATCTCGTAAGTCAGTGTAGTTCGCCCTTTGGTAAGATACTTCATATCTTTGAAGACACCGCGCCGATTTTGCGACAACTCCATCAAAGTACCTACATACGTTTCCGGCGTAATCATTTCTACCTGAACGTAAGGTTCTTCTATCTTTTCGCGGTCATTGGGCGCAGGTAAACGACTGGGGTTATCGATGTACAGCACTTCACCCTTATTTGTCGTTACTCGGTAAACTACTGAGGGCGCTGTAATAATTAAATCTAGATTATATTCCCGTTCCAAGCGTTCCTGGACAATTTCCATGTGCAGCAACCCCAAGAACCCGCAACGAAAGCCAAATCCCATTGCGCTAGAGGTTTCTGGTTCGTAGTGTAGCGCGGCATCGTTAAGTCGTAGCTTTTCTAAAGCTTCTCGCAAGTCTTCAAATTGGTCAGCATCGATGGGGAACATCCCACAAAAGACCATCGGTTTAGCTTCGGTGTAACCAGGCAAAGGTTCCGGAGCTTTTTTCGCACTGAGGGTAATTGTATCACCAACCCGTGCATCAGCTACAGCTCTAATCGATGCGGCTAAATAACCAACTTCCCCAGCGTGGAGTTCATCAACTTGCTTTTGAGTGGGAGAAAGTACACCTAATTCATCAATATCGTATTCTTTACCCGACACCATCAGATAAATGCGATCGCCTTTTTTCAGTGTGCCATCCATCACCCGAAAATAAACAATCACTCCCCGGTAGCTATCGTAGTAGCTATCAAAAATCAACGCCCTTAAAGGTTGATCTATCGTATTCTGTGGGGGTGGTACACGCTCCACAATTGACTCTAAAATTTCATCAATGCCAATTCCCTCTTTCGCAGAGGCAAGAATCGCATTACTGCAATCTAGCCCGATAATTTCCTCAATTTCGCTAATTACCCTGTCTGGTTCTGCCCCAGGCAAGTCTATTTTATTCAAAACTGGGATAATTTCTAGATTATGCTCTAGTGCTAAATATACATTCGCCAAAGTTTGCGCTTCTACACCTTGGGAAGCGTCAACTACCAAAAGTGCGCCTTCACAAGCAACTAAACTGCGCGATACTTCATACGAAAAATCCACATGTCCTGGAGTATCGATTAAATTAAGTATATACTCCTGACCGTCTTTTGCCTTATAATTCATCCGGGCAGCTTGCAGCTTAATTGTAATGCCGCGCTCCCGTTCTAAATCCATGTTGTCGAGAAACTGTTCCTTCATCTGCCGCTGTTCCACCGTACCAGTGGTTTGCAGCAAGCGGTCAGCAAGGGTAGATTTCCCGTGGTCGATATGAGCAATAATACAAAAATTGCGAATGCGAGCTGCGGGAACGTCAGTCATATACTTCTTTAATTAAGCGGCAACCGAGTAAGATATGCAATTTACTTCATGTATTGTAATGCTTTCTGAACGGGGAATGGGGAATGGGTAATGGGTAATGGGTAATGGGTAATGGGTAATAATTCTTTTTCCAGTCCAAGCGTCCAAGCGTCCAAGCGTCCCCATGCCCCATGCCCCATGCCCCATGCCCCATTACCAATTCCCAATGCCCAATTCCCAATGAAATATGAAATATGAAAGTCTATATCTATAGAATCTGGTATTGAACAACCATCGGCGTACAATAAACATGAAGAAGTGCAAAAAGTACACACTTGATCGGGGCGATCGCACGAGCGTGCGATCGCCCGGAAATTGCTGATTGACAACAGAAAATTTCTAGAGCTATTGTTTTGTCAGGATTCTCTGAAAATTGTGAGTTCATTCGACTAAACTGCTACTTTGGCAGTAGAAGTCGAAAATGGAACTCCAAGAAACGAAGACTTGTCAAATCAACTACTTGTGTGTCAGCCTTCTTCAGAAAGCCTTTGACAAGATGAATTTCTCCTTATACAAAGCTATGAATATCAAACAAAAAGCTACCGATGCGGATAATAGACAAGCCGATAAGGTAGAAATCGCTATCCACCTTGACTCTGAGTTAGTAGAGCAAATTCAACATTTGACCAACGATCCCAGTAAAGTGATTGAGGTGGCAATTCGCCAGTGGTTGCGCGGAGAAGTTCCCAGAGATGATGAACTGACGCGTACTCCTTACCGCACACCTGTTCCACCACGCGGGGAATGGAATGATTGACTTATCCTTTGATAAATTATAAACAGAGGATGAATTTATGTAAATAAATGTAAATTTTTTTGTCGAAGATAACAGATTGGCGAAAAAAACATTGCGAGTCTGGCACAGCTGTAATAATTTATGCCAAACTTTAAGCAGCTTTTGCTAAACTCTTGCGGAGTCTCGTTTGTTTATCTAGCTCAAGTCATGAGTATTACTGCCAACTCCCAACTGACGAATCTATTGTCGAAGAATCTGAAATCGATTACAAGTATTGCTGATAACTCAGTACCAACTCTGGGATCGGAGTTGGTGTACACCCAAGACACCACAGGAGATTACCTGACATTTTATTGGAGTGCAGGCGATCGCTTGGGGATAAATTCTGAAGCTATGATAGGCGATCTCAATCGGGATGAAATTTTCGCCCCGGTGGAAAAGGTTGCCTATTTGCAACGTTTAGGGCGAATTGTGAAAAATTTGGTACCGGAAAGGTGTCAGTGCTGGTTTAGCTATCGTCAGGAATTATTTGAGTTGGAGTTGGTAATCAGCCCAATTATGCCGACCTTAGGCACACCCGCGACAACAGTTTTAGTAATGGGACGATTGCTACAAACAAAAAGCAACAAAAAAGCAGTACATCTGCCAGCACCACAACCAACAGAGTTAGAGTTAGCTTTAAGTTCGCATCAATACCAAAAGCTGATAAGTCAAATTACCAGAAACATCCGGCGGACATTAGATTTAGATATTATTTGGCAACAAACAGTTGACAGTTTAGGAAAAGCACTGCGGTTAGAGCGCTGTATTATCTGTCCATACCAAAAAGAAAGCGCAAAGGTATCGATAATAGCAGAGTATCACAAGCCAGATTTTGACTCAATGCTAGGCTTAGAAATAGATTTAGCAACTGAAGGTGCATTTGCTCAAGCTTTAGCAACCCTAGAACCAATTGTGGAAAATAAGCCCAAGCATATACTGTTTGGGCAAGAGAAAATTTTAGTAGTTGCGACTTGCCATCAAGACCAACCGAATGCTTTAATTGCCGTCAGTTTGCGCTCAGAGTGCAACAAGTTGACTTCATTAGAATTAGACTTGGCAAAAGAAGTAGCAGATCAATTAGGAACAGCGATCGCTCACGCCACATTATATAAAGAATTAGAAGCAGCGCGTCAAAAAGCAGAAGAAGCCTCGCGTCTGAAAACCGAATTTCTCACCAATGTATCTCACGAAATTCGCACCCCCCTAAATGGGATGATCGGCTTTCAACGGCTGATTTTGGACGGTATGGCAGATGATGTTGAAGAACAAAACCAATTTTTGCTAGAAGCGCATAAATTATCTCTACACCTACTCGATATCATCCAAGACATCTTAGACTTTGCCAAAATCGAAGCCGGCAAAATGGATCTCGAACTGCGTTCAGTAAATATGGACGAGTTATTGAGTGATGTGGGAAACTCCATGCACATGCAAGCCGAACAGAAAAACCTCAGCTTCGAGATGCAAACCCCCGATACCTCCGATGAAATTATTGTCTACGGTGACTATCTACGCCTCAAGCAAGTAATCATCAATTTAGTTGGCAACGCCATAAAATTCACTCATGAAGGTGGTATAACTCTCAGCGCTGACGTAGTTCGCAAAAAAGTAGTATTTCAAGACCAGCAATTTCCTGGTATGGTCAGAGTGCGTGTAGCAGACACCGGTATTGGCGTTTCTTTAGATAAACAAGACAAACTCTTCCAATTATTCTCGCAAGTCGATGGCTCCCGTACTCGCCAATATGGTGGTACAGGTTTAGGATTGGCAATATCTCAAAAGCTAGTAGAAGCAATGGGTGGTGAAGTCAATTTTTACAGCTTAGGCGAAGGACTTGGTTCAACCGTCACATTCACAGTACCTTTATATCAACAGCCAGTTATGGTTTTACCGAGTGAAATTGACACCCCAGATTAACTAAATGGGCGTAATTAACATAAAATCTACTCTTTCTTCGTAGTGAGCGGTTTACCGCTCATGCAAAATTTTAGTAATTTGTCAAGAGTTTATAGCAAAGGATAACCGACAAACAACGAAAAGCAATTCAGCAGCAATTGGATCTACGATCAATTTAATAAAGCGAGAAAATAAAATCCTGAGATTATGAGTTAGGAGTTAGGAGTTAGGAGTTAGGAGTTAGGAGTTAGGAGTTAGGAGTTGGGAGGTAAAAGGGAAAAGTGACAATTTATACTCTTGACTCTGCACTTTAGTATTAATTTCTGCATGGCACTCTTAAAGAGTGCCCCTACCAACTTTTAACTTTCGTACAGACGTTCCGGCAAAACGTCTCTACCTAATTCCTAACTCATAACTTTTAACTCCTAACTTTTCGTTAACTTACGAGGTCTAAACTCATGCAACAGACACTGACACTGACAACTGATAACGTAGAAACAGTCTTGGATGAATTACGCCCATATCTAATCTCTGATGGCGGCAACGTCGAACTCGTAGAACTCGATGGTCCTGTTGTTAAGCTGCGACTGCAAGGTGCTTGTGGTTCTTGCCCAAGCTCCACAATGACACTGAGAATGGGTATTGAGCGCCGTCTGCGCGAAATGATTCCAGAAATTGCCGAAGTCGAGCAAGTAATGTAAAAGTTAGGAGTCAATAGTCAAAAGTCCAAAGTCAAAAGTCCACAGTCTAGAGTTGATTGACCATTGGCTATTGACGATTGACTATTGACTATTGACTATTGACCATTGACTATTGACCATTGACTATTCTTATGTCTCAACCCCTTTACGTCGCCTTTATCTGGCATCAACATCAGCCGCTGTACAAATCTCCCGACAGCGGCGTTTCTGTGAAAAGTAGTCAGCATTACCGTCTGCCTTGGGTGCGTTTGCATGGCACTAAGGATTATCTCGATCTGGTGCTACTTTTAGAAAGGTATCCTAAGTTACACCAAACGGTGAATTTAGTTCCATCGCTGATATTGCAATTAGAAGATTACATTGCTGGCACTGCTTTTGACCCTTATTTAGAAGCGAGTTTGACACCTGCTGAACAACTGACGACTCAACAGCGGGAATTTATTATCGAACATTTTTTTGATGCCAATCACCACAATTTGATCGATCCGCATCCTCGCTATGCTCAGTTGTATCAGCAAAGGCAGGAACAAGGACAAGATTGGTGTTTAGCAAATTGGCAATTGCCAGATTACGGCGATTTGCTGGCTTGGCACAACTTGGCGTGGATCGATCCGCTGTTTTGGGACGATCCGGAAATTGCCACTTGGTTAAAGCAGGGTAAGGATTTTAGTTTAGGCGATCGCCAACGCATTTACTCTAAACAGCGGCAAATCCTCAGCCAAATCATCCCGCAACACCGCAAAATGCAAGACGCTGGGCAATTGGAAGTAACCACCACGCCTTACACTCACCCGATTTTGCCTCTACTTGCCGATACCAACTCCGGACGTGTTGCAGTGCCAAATATGACATTGCCCCAAACCCGCTTTCAATGGGCAGAAGACATTCCCAGGCACTTGCGGAAATCGTGGGATTTATATCAAGATCGCTTTGGGCAAGAACCGCGTGGATTGTGGCCCTCAGAACAATCAGTCAGTCCGGCGATTCTACCGGATATTATTAAACAAGGATATAAGTGGATTTGCTCAGATGAAGCTGTATTAGGGTGGACAATAAAACACTTCTTCCACCGTGATGGGGCGGGGAACGTGTTGCAACCAGAGTTACTTTACCGACCGTATCGTTTGGAAACGACCGCTGGTGATTTAGCGATCGTCTTTCGCGACCACAGATTATCAGACTTGATCGGCTTTACCTACGGGGCAATGCAGCCAAAACAAGCCGCTGCCGACTTAGTGGGACATTTACAGGCGATCGCCAGAATGCAAAAAGACCGCCCAACCGAACAACCTTGGTTAGTTACCATTGCCCTAGACGGCGAAAATTGCTGGGAATTTTATCCTCAAGATGGCAAACCTTTCTTAGAAGCCTTATATCAAACTTTAAGTAACGAACCGAACCTGAAACTTGTTACCGTCTCCGAATTTATCGAACAGTTTCCCCCCACAGCAATTATCCCCCAACAACAACTGCATAGCGGTTCTTGGGTAGATGGTAGCTTCACCACCTGGATTGGCGATCCCGCCAAAAATCGCGCTTGGGATTACCTCACACATGCTAGACTTACCCTCGCCAATCATCCCGAAGCGACCGAAGAAAACAACCCCGAAGCCTGGGAAGCTTTATACGCTGCCGAAGGTTCCGACTGGTTCTGGTGGTTTGGTGAGGGACATTCCTCAAATCAAGATGCCATGTTTGACCAGTTGTTTCGCGAACATCTGTATGGCATTTACAAAGCGTTAAATGAACCTATACCCTCGTATTTGAAAAAAGAAGTAGAAAACCACACGGCAAAGACAGATCATCGCCCACAAAGCTTTATTCATCCAGTAATTGACGGCAAAGGCGATGAACAAGACTGGGACAAAGCCGGACGCATAGAAATCGGCGGAGCGCGGGGGACAATGCATAATAGCAGCGTCATCCAGCGACTTTGGTATGGAGTAGATCACCTGAATTTCTATCTACGGGTAGATTTAAAAAGTGGCGCTGTACCAGGGCGAGATTTGCCAGCAGAGTTAAATTTGCTTTGGTATTATCCTGATAAAACAATGCACAACAGCCCGATTCCCTTAGCGGATGTGCCGGATGCAGCACCAGTTAATTATCACTACCACCATCATTTAGCAATTAATTTGCTGACGCAATCGATTCAGTTTCGCGAAGCTGGGGAAAATTATCAATGGCTTCCCCGTTTCAGTCGCGCTCAAGTAGCTTTAGATACTTGTTTAGAAGTGGCGGTACCGTGGGCAGATTTGCAAGTTCCACCAGATTATCCCGTGCGCTTGATTTTGGTACTTTCAGATGAAGGACGTTTCAGTAACTATTTGCCGGAAAATGCTTTGATTCCGATTGAAGTACCTTGATTATGAGGGAGTGGGGAGTGGGGAGTAGGGAGTAGGGAGTAGGGAGGAGGGAGTAGGGAGTAGGGAGAAGGTGATAATTTTTTCCTATTCCCCACTCCCCACTCCCCATTCCCCATTCCCCACTCCCCGTCCCCCGGAGGATTTTGCAAAGAAACGGTAATGCTATTGGCGTAAAAGAATCTTTATCGTTAAATTAAAGACATTTAGCAGCTTTTCACCAAAACACCCCTAATAGCCTGATGAATAGCTTTCCTCCGAAAACGTCAAATTTTCATGTGGATATTTTAAAGCAGACTCAGCTTGGTCAATTGTGCGGTCAAGCGCAGTTATTTCGCGATCGCTATGCAATATTGAAAATATTGGGCAGAGGTGGTTTTGGCATCACGTTTCTCGCCAAAAACATGGTGTTACCGGGAAATCCCCTGTGTGTGATTAAACAGCTTTGTCCCAAGGTGAGTAGTCCGAAAAGCTGGGAAAGAGCGTGTTCGCGCTTTGAAAAAGAAGCAAAAACCTTAGGTCAGCTTGGCAGTCATTCTCAGATTCCCATGCTTTTAGATTACTTTCAAGCAAATGGGGAATTTTATTTAGTTCAAGAATACGTGCGCGGTTCTACTTTGGCAGGAGAAATCAAACGCACCGGTCCCAAAAGCGAAGCCGCAGTTAAACAGTTTTTGCACGAATTACTGCCAGTATTGCAATACGTTCATAAACATCATGTAATTCATCGCGATATTAAGCCCCAGAACTTGCTACGCTGTGAAGATGATGGACGGGTAGTGTTAATTGATTTCGGCGCAGTTAAAGAGAAATTAATCGAAACTAGTGACAGCGAAGAACATAAAAGCGTCTCAACAAATTTTGTCGGGACTATGGGATTTGCCCCACCAGAACAGTTTTCCCTGCGTCCAGTTTATGCTAGTGATATTTACGCAGTCGGAGTGACTTGTCTTTATCTGTTAACTGGGAAAGCACCTTTTGAATTTGAGTATGACTCGAATACCGGTGATATCTGTTGGCAAAAACATGTAGACATCAGTGACCACTTTGCTCAAGTTTTGGGCAAAATGGTGAAGGTGTCGCTATCAGAGCGTTTTCAGACAACTAATGATGTCATGTCTTCTTTAGGTTTGGAAAGCTATTTGCCGACTTTGACGAATTGTTTAACTACCCAACCCAAGAAAGGTAAAAGTAGTGGAAACGCAGAATCCTCTGATTACCTGTCACCTGTAGCACGCACCGCTAGCGCTATTCGCGAATGGAAAGCAAAGCTGAATGCCAAAAATCATCCGAAATTTAGGGGTTGCTTATCTCAAATCTCAAATTAAAATATGTTTTAAGATCCGTTACCTTAAAGCTGGAGTTTAGACTAAGCAACAAGAAACGACCTAGCAGTGCTGAGTTGATAAAACGCAATCTTCAAAGATGAAAATCTTTGAGATTAAGCAGATTTTGCTTTCTCTTTACGGGGCTTTGTTGTATTTTTTTTACTATCGGATAAATAATTCTACGTTGTCGTGGTTGCCCTGGTTTCCAGCGGGCGTGACTTTCCGCTCTTGTTTGGGCGAACGTTGTTTCAATGCCCTCAAACGTCTTAATTTTTTCAGGTGGAGTATTTTTATACATAATTTTGGCGATCGCCTTAATATGGTCTGCTAAAAGTTTTTTGTCATAAGAGTGTCATTGTTATAAAGATGCTGTCGCTCCTACGATCATTCACTTAAAATATTGAAAGTTGTCGGTTTGCTGTTAATTGGATAGCTCGCGCTTGCGGGCTTTATTTTTTTAGCTCCTAGCTTCGGTATGTATGGGAAAATGGTGCATTAAATAATGTGGATTTGTGATGATTTGAAAAAGTGAAAATTAATAGAAATAAAATTTACATATAGCTACAACAATAGCGTTGTGAGGAAAAATCATGCAACGAGTACTTGGGATGAAATCTGTAGTTGCAATTGTAGTTGCTATTTTCTTGTTATCTGTTGGTATAACAACGGCTCAAACACAATCTATACCTTTAGAGCAAAAGACACCCGTTACACCAGTATCACGCTTAACGCCGATCAAATATCAAGGTACTAGCGACAGGAAGGATGGTAGGCGGATAGCACCAACAACCGGTACTGATTGTTTGTTCTACGGCAAACATAGATTAATAGCTCTAATGCCTGCCAATAATCTTGCACTTACCTCCTCCGAAAGGACAAAATTATTTTTCTATATTCCTAAAACACCTAAAACCTCTGTACAAGCATTGGAATTTGTTTTGATGGATGCAACTGGACAAAACCTTTACAAACAAACCTTTAAAGTAAATAATAAGCCTGGTATTTTTAGCCTCAGCTTACCTGTTAATTCAAAAAAGCCATTGCTCAAAATTGGTGAAGAGTATCAATGGTATTTTGCGGCAATTTGTAACCTTTCACGTCGGTATAGTAACATAATAATTACGACAGGATGGCTCAAACAAATTGTCAGTAATGAAAACTTGACGACTGAGTTAAACAAAGCTTCACCGCGCGATCGCGCTGCTATTTACGCTGACGAAGGCATTTGGTCCGATAGCCTTACCACCTTGGCTGAACTACGTCAAAAGCGTCCTGATGATTGGCAATTAAAAAATGATTGGCAAAGTCTTTTAGAATCAGTAGACTTAGCTAAGATTGCCCAGGAGCCTTTAGTTGGAGAGTTAAAAGCTGAGTGACTAATATTTTTCATATCTATTCACAAATATCTAAAAATTAAGCCCGCGCAGGCGGTGAGTCCAGCGCCCTTTGTCGGGTTTCCCGACAGACTGGACTTTAGACTAAAAAAGAGCGAATTCAGGCAAGGGGAAACCAAGAGTACACAAAGATAAGTTTAAACGATGGCGATGCCAGTACCTGGTACAACCCACAACAAATAATTGAACAAGAAGATGCCAAAATGGGTAGAGTTAAAATTCGGATTTGGAGAAAAAAGCATTTTCGCCTTTCCCCGACAACTTATGCGAAGTCGGGGATATGAAACTTTATATTTGTCATCAGCCCAATTTTTTGGATAAATAAAACTGCTATATGTAAAGAAAAGTAAAACCAATGCTGCCCCTAACTGATTCAGGCGATCGCCACCTGTAATGGTCGCTACATCAAGCAGATATAAAATTTTATTACACAATCATTAGATAAATATTAAATTAAAAGTTTTTAGACTATATTTACACGAAAATAAGTCTAGTTTAGAAAAACTTAACTACTCTCTCATAAATATCTCTATAGGCAGATAGCGTTAACTATCTGCCTATTTCGACTTCCCAATCGCTTTCACCAACTCAAGGCGGTAATTAATGTGTCAAACAACTTTTGCGATTCACATACTCAAGAAAGCACATCGCTAAAAACACCACAAGTTGACAAATCATCTCTTGGTAACTTGCGAATACTTGTAGTAGATGACAATATCGATTGCCTGTATCTGGTTAAAGTTATTTTTGAAGAATATCAGGCACAAGTGAAGACTGTAACATCGGTGGTTCAAGCCATTGAAGCGATAGAAGAATCAAAGCCAGATGTTTTAATCAGCGACATCTGTATGCAAGGCAAAGATGGTTATTCGCTGATTCGCTCTATCAGACGCAAAGAAGCTAAGATCGGAGGGTTTCTTCCTGCGCTTGCTTTGACGGGTTATGCACATCCGCAAGCGCGTGCGAAAGCTTTTGAAGCTGGCTTTCAGGAACTTATTTTTAAGCCTTTTGACCCCGATAAGCTAGTTGCAGAAGTGGCAAAACTTACACGAGTTTGCTATTCATCTATTAACAAACAAACATTTTTACTCAATTCAGTGTCAGTAATGGAAACTTATAAACAAGTTTCAATTAACACTAAAAAAGTTGTGAATTGCCAATGTATAAACTAATGATCGGAAAATTTTTAATCATAAAAAAATTTTTTGTTCAGATTATTGTATAATCGGGAGAATAATAAATCAAACGGCTCTCTTGGTTTTCCGGAGTTTAGGAAAACTGACTATTAATTGCATTCCGTATACTAATAAGTAATTCCCCACTCCCCAAAACCTGGGTTGTCTACCAAAAGAACACGAGAGCCAATTTTATTAAGGGAAAATTTGGGGCAAACTTAGCATAATTTGTCACGCAGTCGCGCCCATCAGATCATGATCTGCTGCATAAATCCCGATTGCCCAAATCCCCTAAATCTTGAAGGAAAGAAGTTTTGTCAAACATGCAGCACTCCTCTCGTGCCACTGTTGCGAAATCGTTTCCGTGTAATTCGAGTACTTTCAGATGAGGGTGGATTCGGCAGAACCTATCTATCAGAAGATATCGATAAACTTAACGATCGCTGCGTCATCAAGCAATTAGCGCCAAAATTCCAAGGCAGTTGGGCGCAAAAAAAAGCAATGGAGTTGTTTCAAGCAGAAGCGAAACGACTGCAAGAACTCGGACAACATCCGCAAATTCCAACTCTATTAGCTTATTTTGAGCAAGACGGCTGTCTATATTTGGTGCAGCAGTTTATCGACGGACACAATTTATTAAAAGAGTTGCAGTTACGGAAAGGTTATAACTATCAGGAAATTAAACAAATATTGATAGACTTATTACCGACTTTGAAGTTTATCCACGAACGCGGAGTCATTCACCGAGATATCAAACCGGAAAATATTATCCGATCTCAAAGTGACGGGCGATTAAATTTGATAGATTTTGGCTCTTCAAAACAGTTAACGGCAAGAGTACAAAATAAAATTGGCACTTCAATTGGTTCGCATGGCTATTCCCCGATTGAACAAATTAGGGATGGAAAGGCTTATCCATCTAGTGATTTGTTTGGTTTGGGTGCAACTTGCTTTCATCTGCTAACGGGAATTTCTCCTTTTCAGTTGTGGATGGAATATGGGTATGGCTGGGTTACAGATTGGCGGCAATATTTAAAAAGTCCGATTAATAATGAATTGGATTGGATTCTCGACAAGCTGTTAAAAAAAGAGATTCAGCAGCGCTATCAATCAGTTGATGAAGTTCTCAGAGATTTCACAGAAAAACAGTTACTGCAAGTACCAGCAACTCGATACTCGGCTGTCAAACCGCCACCAACTCAAGCACCATCTTTACCAAAACAGTATGCAGTACTGAGAAATTTATTTTTGATAGGTGGTGTAATTATGTTGTTGGGATTAGGAGATGTTTGGTATAAGCAATCTCGCCGCTTAGAAACCAGCTTATCGTCTAGTTTGAATCAACCAAAGATTAATCCCGATCGCATAGAAGCGATTTTAAGACATCCTTCACCAATTAACTTTGGGAACTTTTCTAATTCCGAAACACTCAATGGTTTTCATAACTCTGTTTTGTCTGTCGCCATCAGTCCAGATGGTAACACTATTGCCAGTAACAGCGATCGCGCTATCAAAGTATGGAACCTGGCAACCGGAGAGGAAATTTATACCCTAAAAGGACACTCCAACAGGGTTAATGTCCTCGCTATCAGCCCAGACGGACAAAAACTGGTTAGTGGTAGTGAGGACAAAACAATCAAAATATGGAATCTCGATACAGGACGACAAATTCGCACTCTTGTAGGGCATTCTGATTCAGTTCATGCCCTTGCCATCACCGCCGACGGCAAGACTCTTGTTGATGGTAGTGATGACAATACCATCAAAGTGTGGAATCTCGATACCGGCAGAAAAATTCGCACACTCAAAGGACATTCATTCTGGGTTCGGTCTGTCGCCATCAGCCCAAATGGAAAAATTCTTGCCAGTGGTAGTTTTGACAATACCATCAAACTCTGGCATCTGGCAACCGGTGAGGAAATTCGCACCCTTATGGGGCATTCCCAAACCGTGACATCCGTCGCCATCAGCCCTGATGGTAAGATGCTTGCCAGTGGCAGTCGCGACCAAACGATCAAATTGTGGAATCTTACCACCGGTCAGCAACTTCGTACACTCTCTGGGCATTCCAAAACAGTCACATCCCTCGCTTTTAGTGCCGATGGCAAAATTCTTGCTAGTGGCAGTCGCGACCAAACGATCAAATTGTGGAATCTCGATACCGGAAAGCAAATCCGCACCCTTTTGGGGCATTCCCAAACTGTGACATCCCTTGCCCTTAGTCCCGATGGCAAAACCCTCGTCAGCGGTAGTGAGGACAATACCATCAAGATTTGGCGAGTGTCTAATTAGGGGAGTGGGGAGTGGGGAATGGGGAATGGGTAATGGGGAATGGGGAATGGGGAATGGTTTTTTCGCGTTTTCGATTACCGATTACCAATTACCAATTACCGATTACCAATTACCAATTACCAATTCCCAATTCCCAATGCCTAATTTTTAGCGATTAAGAAAAAAAAGATAACAAAATGTGGCAGAAAATTAGGAATGCGATCGCTTTAATGAGTAGATAAAGGTATTTCCATAACACCTCCAATGCTGAGTTCGCTACTGTCGGGGCACAGCATTGAAGTTGTTTAACTGCGGAATCTGTAAGGTCTGTAAACCATGACTTACTTCAAAATTAAACTTTTCACTGGTGCAGCGATCGCGCTTTTGGGATTTGGCGCAATTTTCTATTGGGAGTTTCCCTTAGCTGCATCTGGTGCTGCCTCCGGTTCCAATCAGCCTTTAAAGACACTTGGGGAAACCTTTTCGCCCAACTTGACTTTGAAAGGACATTCCGATTCAGTTTGGGCTGTCGCTATTAGCCCTGATGGGCGGACGCTTGCTAGTGTTAGTACTGACAAGACCATCAAACTGTGGAATCTGGCGACAGGACAGGAACTCCGTACCCTGAAAGGGCATTCTGACTGGGTTAATTCCGTCGCTTTCAGTCCCGATGGCAAAACTCTTGCCAGTGGCAGTAGTGATAAGACTGTCAAACTGTGGGATTTGGCTACCGGACAAGAAATCCGCACTTTCAGGGGACATTCAGTTTCAGTTCAGGCGATCGCCTTCAGCCCAGATGGTCAAAGTTTAGTTAGTGGCAGTTGGGATCAGAGTATCAAACTGTGGAATGTTACTACCGGAGTGGTTATCCGTACGCTGAAAGCGAATTGTGATGTAGTTACATCTGTCGCTATCAGTCCTGACGGCAAAACTCTTGCCAGTGGTAATAATTTTGACAGTACCATAAAACTGTGGAATTTGGCAACAGGAAAAGAAATCCGCTCATTAAAGGGTCATGATGCCGCTGTTAATTCTGTCGCCTTCAGTCCAGATGGACAGACTCTTGCCAGTGGCAGTTGGGACGACACAATTAAATTGTGGAATTTACCTACCGGAGAAGAAATTCGCACCCTAACAGGTCATAGCGATAAAGTTTGGTCTGTTGCCTTTAGCCCCGATAGCAAAACTTTAGCTAGTGCTAGTTGGGACGACACTATCAAATTGTGGAATCTAACTACGGGAGAGCAAATCAGCACTCTAACTGGACATGTCAACAGAGTTTGGTCTGTCGTTTTTAGTCCCGATGGACAAACTCTTGCCAGTGGTAGTAAGGACAAAACTATCAAGATTTGGCGGATGTCTCATTAAAATTAGAAAACAGTCAATCGGTATTTACCGCGTTGAAGTGAATTACCAGAAATCACCACTACGTAGTAAGTTTCATCTTTAGGCAACCTAGCTCGGTCAATTAAAGCACTGTACTTGCCATCTTTGGCATTATCAGCCGCGACTATTTTGCCTTGAGAATCCATCAACACTATATAAGGAGAAAATTCTTCATAGACACTATCTACACGAATACTAACAAGTTGGTCTTTTTTGCCTTGAAACTTGGAAATATCGTAAACGCTGCCATCTTGCCTTCTTAGGCTTTGAGGTGTCAGTTCGCTTTCTGAGTCTAGACTGTAGCTGGCTCGGTCATTTCTGAGTGCGAGACTGTAGCGACCTTTATCGCCAGGATTTTGGCTAGTGACTGCGATCGTGTAAGTACCGTTTGCAGGCAGTCGGACAAATACGAAAGCATCTTTAACTTCACTGTTTGCTCCCCCACTGCCTCTTTTTAACAGAACGTTGTTGTTGGGGTCAAGCAAAAACATGAACGGATCTAAACTGAGGTTGCTTGAGCGGCGTTGATCGACACTGCCACCTAGTCTAATTTGGATCAGTTGGTTTGCTCTGCCTTGAAACTGGTAGAAATGAAAATATCTACCTTGAGACTTAAAGTCACCCTGCGCCAAAACACCAAAGGCGATATCTACAAAGTTAATTTGCTTGTAATTAAGTGTTCTAGATGGAGAAACAGGCGAACTTTCTATACTTCGATTAGTAGCTGGCTTGCGATCGCCCCGTCTTGAAGGAACACGACGCTGTGAAGGCTCCGGTGTCGGGTTGGAATATGTCGGTGTCGATGGTCTAGGTGTATATGTACGTGCTGGTGGTGTCGGTTCGGTATTTACAGGATTGGTTCGTCTAGGTGTAACTGCTGGCGTTGTCGGTTCGGTATTTACAGGATTGGTTCGTCTCGGTGTAACTGCTGGCGTTGTCGGTTCGCTATTTACAGGATTGGTTCGTCTAGGTGTAACTGCTGGCGTTGTCGGTTCGGTATTTACAGGATTGGTTCGTCTAGGTGTAACTGCTGGCGTTGTCGG
>NZ_JTCM02000009.1:33394-129165 GCF_000817785.2 Hassallia byssoidea VB512170
TGTCGGTGTTGGTTGGGTATTGACGGGTTTAGGTGTAGATGTAGGTGCTGGTGGTGTCGGTGTTGGTTGGGTATTGACCGGTTGAGGTGTAGATGTATCGGCTGGTGATGTTGGGGTGGTTGTACCAGGTGTCGCAGGGGGTATGGGTGACTCAATAGATGGGTTAGGTTTTGGAGATGCGGTCGGTTGAGTAGCAGGAATTTGCTCGATTCCTTGTTGTACTGCTTCTGGTTGTCTTTCATCTGGTGGTTTAGCTATGATGAAATTTGCACCTGGTTGAAGGCTTGCTAAAGCACTTAGAGGTAGGACGTAACTGCTTATCAAAAAACTACTGCTCATGAAACAAATCAAAATAAAGTCTAATTTGTCTCGATAGTTATATTTGCTTTTTATTACCATAATTGCGTTCCTCATTGTTGATGAAAACATTGAGTTTGAAGATAGGTTGTACCCGACAAGATTTTATTATTGACGTGTTAATTTCATCTACTTTATGCTGATTTATTAGAACGAGATAAGTTTATTTGGTTCCCATCCAAATTAAAATTTTAAATGACTAACAATATTTATATTCATCTGCTTTAAATAAGTTTATTGAGTTATGAAGTTAGTCAAGGGCTGAGTTTTATACTAGAATAAATATATACTGTAAATGTTATAAAATATACAAAATGATTTTGTTTTTTCAAGATGATGAGGGGTAACACCCATTATAAAAGTGGCTTATTTGATGCAATTATTAAGAGCGATCGCTCTTCGATGATGTCATACATATGGCTATTTGATGTCCACCTGATAGCAGATAGCAAGATTATACGTCATAAATTAACATATACCCAAAGTGCAAATGGATTCCCAGTATGCTCTGCTGCCTGAATCCCGATTGCCAAGACCCCCTAAATCCAGATGGTAATAAATTTTGTCAGTATTGCGATACTCCATTAATTTCCCTTTTAAGGGGTCATTATCGAGTTATCAAATTACTATCTGATGAAGGTGGATTTGGCAGAACCTATCTAGCGGAAGATGTAGATAAGCTGAACGAACAGTGCGTTGTCAAACAATTAGCACCGAAAATTCAGGAAGCTTCGGTATTGCGTAAAGCAGTTGAGCTATTTAAAGAAGAAGCGAAGCGGCTGCAACAATTAGGAGAACATAACCAAATTCCCACGCTTTTGGCTTACTTTGAACAAGATAATTATTTATATTTAGTGCAGCAGTTTATTGATGGGCAAAATTTACTTAAAGAATTGCAACAACAGGGAACATTTAGTGAAAGTAAAATTCGAGAAGTTTTGCTCTCATTATTACCCGTTCTCAAGTTTATTCACGATCGCGGCGTAATTCATCGAGATATCAAGCCACAGAATATTATCCGCCGTCAAAGTGATGGGCAATTAGTCTTAATTGATTTTGGTGCTTCAAAGCAACTCTCGGCAACAGTCATGATGAAAACGGGAACAGCTATCGGTTCGCATGGCTATACCCCAATTGAACAAATGCAAGATGGAAAAGCTTATCCCGCTAGTGATTTATTCGGTTTGGGTGCGACTTGCTTTCACCTGCTGACGGGAATTCGTCCATCTCAACTTTGGATGGAACAGGGTTTTAGTTGGGTTACGTCTTGGCGAAAATATTTGCATAATTCTGGTAGTGGGATTGCCTCACGTCTAAAATTGGGTAAGGTTTTGGACAAGCTGTTGAAAACAGATATCCAAAAGCGTTATCAATCAGCCTCGGAAGTCCTCAGTGACTTGATATCTGTATCACCACCGTCAGCAGTACTTACAACTTTAATTTCTACCCAAGCGCAATCTCTGACAACAAGTCGCTCCGCGTCTACTACTACGCTACAATTAGGCGCGAGGCTGAGAAATCAACTGATTATAAGTGCGGCTATCGTAGTGTTGGCAATAGCAGGAGTTTGGTATTCATTATCTCGTCCTGTTGCAATCACTAAGTCTTCTCCCAGCCAGCCTGTAAAAACAACTTCGGAAAATTCCGATCAACCAGATACCCTAAAAGGACATTCCAGCGATGTTAATTCTGTCACCTTCAGTCCCGATGGACAGATGCTTGTGACTGGAAGTGACGATCTGACGATCAAATTATGGAATCTAACAACTAAACAGGAAATTCGCACCTTCAAAGGACATTCGTCATACATTTACGCGATCGCTATCAGTCCGGATGGACAAACTATAGCCAGTGGTAGTTTTGACAAAACTATCAAATTGTGGAACTTAAACACAAAAGAAGAAATCCGTACCCTCAAAGGACATTCTGACAGCGTTGCTTCTGTAGCTTTCAGCCCAGATGGTAAGTTGCTAGCTAGTAGCAGTTTGGATAAGACGATTAAACTGTGGAATCTCCAAACAAACAAGGAAATCCGCACTTTTACGGGACATTCTGGTGGCGTTGCTTCTATTGCCTTTAGTCCTGATGGTTTAACTCTTGCTAGCGGTAGTTATGACAAAACAATCAAACTGTGGCAGATCGCAAACGGTAAAGAAATCCGCACTTTAACGGGACATTTGGATTTAGTTTCCTCCATCGCCTTTAGTCCCGATGGACAGCAACTTGCTAGCGGTAGTAAAGACAAGACGATCAAATTATGGAATCTAAATACAGGAAAGGAAATCCGCACCCTCACCGGACATGATGACAAAGTTACTTCTGTTGCTTATATCCCCAAAGGAGGATACAGTAAAAACCCAGATAGTGTAATTGTGGCAAGTGGTAGTAATGACAACACAATCAAATTGTGGGATACAGCAACCGGGCGAGAAATTCGCACATTAAAGAAAGATTCTGGCTATGTTTATGCGATCGCCATCAGTCCGGATGGACGAACTCTCGCTAGTGGCGGTAGTGCTGACAATATTATCAAAATTTGGCATCCGTAAAAAAGTAGTGAAAACTGTAGTGAGGACTTTAGTCCTCAAGAACACGGCTAAAGCCGTGACTACGTATGATATAAGTTCTATAGATAACAGCAACAACCCGAAAGCATCAAATATCACAAATGATCAAACATGTTATCTTTGTGCTGCTATTAATACTGTGTTTATCAGTGGCGCTTCCGGCTAAAGCCGCTGTCTGCCGCAATTACGACAATCACCGGATTTGTATTATAAGTATAAAACGAAGCGCAAAAAATTACTGGGAATACAGAGCAGCCATTAGTTTTGATGGAATTAAAACACCTATCGAGGTCTACAACTGCCGCTCTGGAGTTAAAATTCAACAAGATAAAACTGTTTTACCATTTAAGCATAACGATGCTGGCAAGCTAATATGCAGTTTTTTTCCGAAGTCGTCATAAGGAGTGTAAATCTTAGTTTATTTCTTCTTTGTAGCGAACACGCACCACGCAACAAAGAGTGTAAAACCTACATAGCCAAATACAACGATCCATTCTTGAGCGCTACTAAAGTTATCTATCATTGCGATCGCTTCTCTAAGTCGTTTTTTGAAAAACGAGTATAATTAAGTATATACACAAGTAATTGCTTGCATTAAATAAATAAAAGTAAGTAATATCAGGTTCGTTAGTTCCACTTATATTAACCGTGAGGTCGGTAATGAGTAATGGATAATAAAAATAATTACCTATTCTCAATTAGCCAACAATCTTAGACAAAAAGGAAAGCCAAATCAAATAAGAACGAACTCGCGTTAAATTATGAATAAACGGCATTTTTTGCAGGCTGGTGCAACAGTACTTGGCACAGCATGGTTATCACATTATTTACTTGGCAGGTCAGAAGTTATGGCAATCTCAAATAACGAGTTTGAAGTTCAGAAAACTGAACAAGAGTGGCGTACTATTTTAACACCAGAACAATATAAAGTGCTGCGTCAACATGGAACTGAACGCGCTCACACTAGCCCGCTGGATAAAGAGTATGATAAGGGTACTTATGTATGTGCAGCATGTGATTTGCCAGTTTTTAAATCTGATACAAAATTTAATAGTGGCACAGGCTGGCCCAGTTTTTTCCAACCAATTGAAGGTGCGATCGCTACAACCGTAGACAAGTCATTATTTATGACTAGAACTGAAGTTCATTGTCATCGTTGTGGCGGACATTTGGGTCATGTATTTGACGATGGTCCTAAACCCACCGGCAAGCGCTACTGCATGAACGGTGTATCTCTGAAGTTTGTTGAAGCTTAAGTAAAAATTAAGTAGTGAGCGATTTATCGCTCAAAATGGGCACTCGTGTGTGCCCACTACATTATTTTAAATTTTAAACACAAGATAAACAAAATAAAAATACGTTTCTCGCATGAGAAACTGCAACTGACTATTCAAACTGCGATAACGAGTAGTCGGTGTTGGTGATGGATACGCATCCATTCCCAAATCTTGCGCCATCAACACGGAACGCTTAAGATGCAAAGGATCGCTAACAATAAGAAACTTAGTTAATTGATATTCATCAGCTACCTTTTGAGCGTTTTTGAGATTCTGGTTAGTAGTTCGAGATTCAGTTTCAATCAGAATATCCGCTGATTTGACTCCTTGGGTTATAGCATAGCGTTTACCAACGATCGCTTCCGCAGATTCATCTTTATCGCCAATTCCCCCAGTAAAAATAATCACCCGAACATCGCCATTTTTATAAAGATTAATGCTGTGATTTATTCGTTCGCGGAAAACCGGAGAAGGTTCTTCTCCCCAAACTGCCGCACCGAGAACAATTGCCGCATCAGCTTTGATAACATTGTTATTGTTGCCATAAAAATAAATGGAGAGAGATATGGAGGCGATCGCTAAAATTAACGCAGACATTAAACCGAGCAAAATCATCGCCAGCCATTGTTTTTTAGTTTTATAATTGAACATTGCCAGAAACCGCTAATTTAAAATTAGTAATTACAGCAGATTGCAAAGCGCGTTAAGTACAGTTCCGATGTCTATAAACGACATATAAAGCCCTTTTTACTTTTAACTCCGCTCCTCTTGTACAGACGTTCCAGTGGAACGTCTCTACCGCTCCTCCGCGCCTTTTACTTAACTTTCTAACAACGTCCAGAAGTAGCCATCGGGAGCGACAAAAGAGAAACTCATCTCCCCAAATTCATTGCTAACAATATTTGTAAATTTTTGTACTTTACTTGCTTTAATGCGGTCGAAATATGCATGTATTCCGCGCACGCGATAAGTGTATAACGACATTCCCAAACAGCCCGGTTGCGCTTGCTCAAAGTGCGATTCTAATTGGATAGAATCTGGAAAGCGAATAATATAAAGTCTGCCAGAACGTGCAGCCATAAAATCAGACGCAGAAGAACGCGGATCGTCAAAAGCTGTAACAATAAACTTTTCACCTTTGTTTAAATCAAAAATCTCTCTACCCGCAAGAGAAGATTCATAACTAGTTTCAACATCATCACGCACTTTCAGCAAACCCAAAACTTCTTCATAAAACTTCAGCGTTTCCTTACTATCATCTTGAATTATCATTCCCATGTGGGTAAACTGACTAGTTTTAAAAGTAGCGCTGAGGTTGATTTGTCCGTAATGCGGTAGGGAATAGCCAAAGCGTTGAAATAAAACTTGTCGAGTCAAAGGTTGCAATAATAGCATTTCTCGTACCCCTACAACTGGTTCAACAAAAGGACGACTTTTTCTGTCTTTGTTGTAAATAACTTCCCAGTGCGGATTAGTGTAGCGGATAGACCAATTTGCAATTTTTGCCTCCTCCACATGATTTAAAATACTTAATACATCCGCAGTTAAAGTTGTTGCCCAGCGATTTCCCTTCGCTTTCATTGTCGCAGTTCCCAACCCTTCATTCGTCGGATTTTGCCAAACCATCAACCGAATCAAACCATGATCTGCATTTAGGTGGTTAAGGCGAAGCGATCGCAAAGACGAATCTACCCCATATAATTGCTTTGCTGCTGCTGCGGATAATTCCCCCACTTCCCCGATACGATAACCAAATTGCTGCCAATATTGAATTGCCGAAATTGGATCTGGAATACCAATACAAACCTCGTAAATACCTTCAATCATACGATTTTAGATTTTGGATTTTAGATTTTAGATTGGGGAATGGGTAATGGGTAATGGGGAATGGGTAATGGGTAATGGGGTAATGGGGAAAGGGCAAAGAATTATTACCAATTACCAATTACCAATTCGCAATTACCTATTACCTATTACCTATTCCCAATTCGCTATTCTCCAATTTGTTTCAAGTCTTGTAAAACTGCGTTGGCTGATTGATAGCGATCGCTAAAATGATATCGCACCATTTTATCTAAAATCGTTGCCAATTCGTCGCTGACTTTCGCCGATTGACGCCACCTCACATTACCTGTTTCCAAATCTGGTGATAGTTCTTGGGGTGGCACTCCTGTTAGTGCTTGAATGGCAATCATCCCTAAGGCATAAATATCACTGCTCAAGCGGGGATGACCGGCAAATTGTTCTGGTGGTGCATAACCTCGCGTTCCTATCGCAACTGTCGCTAATTCTGTTTCTTCGGTGCTTGGTGGTTGCATCAATTTGACTGCACCAAAATCAATCAGCACTAAGCGATTATCTATTTCTGACCTAATAATATTACTCGGTTTAATATCCCGATGAATCACCCGATGTTGATGAATAAATGCCAGAACTTCTAAAACTTCTTTCAGCATTTCTATAACAAAAGGTTCCTTTTGCACCCGTCTAGTAACAGGTGGTAATTCCTCACTCAAGGTGTGTCCGGGAATATATTCTTCTACTAAATAGAATTCTTGATTTTCTTCAAAATAGGCGAGTAATTTAGGAATTTGATGATGTTCGCCCAAAACTTCTAAAATTTCCGCTTCGGTATTAAATAACCTTCTGGCAACTTCCATAAATCTGGTATCTCGACGTGCCGGCATTAATTGTTTGACGATACAATTAGGATTGCCCGGTCGTTGAGTATCTTCTGCTATATAAATACAACCAAATCCGCCAGAAGTGAGGACTTTGATAATTTTGTAGCGTCCACTTAAAAGAAGGTCGCCAGTTTGTTTTTCTGGTAGAATTGTCCTAGAAGTGTGATGATGTTGGTCTTGAATTGCTGTCTCTTTTAACAGCATATTTAATTGAGCGATCGCCTCTTCTTGTTTTTCAACTTCTAAAATAATCAACTTGCTTTTCTGTTGCGTTTGATATGTGGTGTAAACCATCACACTCACACCACTCATTACCAAAGCTAAAGCCTGGGGAATCACTGGTATCCATCCAGCTTGTAAAAACACCAGATAACAAAATCCGAACATGCTGCTGAGAATTATAACCACAACTACCAATCCTAAAGGATGTCGCAAACGCCATGCGACAGCGGCACCAACCACAGAAGCAACCCAAATGCAAACATATTCGGAATATTGAGGTAAATACCAAATTAACGGTTCTTTATCCAGCACCGCACTCATAATCTGACTGGCTATCTGTGCATGAATATATACAGACGGCATTCTCGGTGATTGGTTTGGTAAAGCGCTGTAGGGCGTGTAGAAGCCTTTCTCAATGCTTATTGCCGTAGTGCCAATAATTACTAAACGGTCTTTAATTAAGTTAGGATTTACTTGATTGTTGAGAACTTCTGTAAGAGTTACTTTATCAGCAAGGCGATCCAGATGGCGATAATTTAGCATGATTTGGTAGCCCGCTGCATCCAGATGTTCATAGCTACCAGAATTAGATTTTAAAATTGGGAATAAAGTTTTACCTATTTTAATTTCTTGCTTGGTGAAACTTGTTTCAATACCTTCTTTTTGTAAATAATTAATAGCAAGTAAGGCAGCAAACGATACAGTAGTTTGACATTTTTTGTCGTCTGAGTGGGCAAACAACAAACTGCGACGAACAATGTTATCATTTTCGTCAGATATCAAATCGGTAAAGCCTATTCTCTTTTCAAAAACACTCGGCGGTGGCGGAATTTCCGGATTTCCCAGACTGCTGAATCCGCAGACAGCGATAATATTATTTTGACGTGAAAGACGATTTGCTAACTGTTTATAACCAGGTTCAACAGGCAAATCGCGGTAAATATTTAAGCCGATAACCCGTGGTTGATAAGACTCTAGTTTGTCTAAAAGTTGATTAATTGTCGCATCAGACAAAGGCCATTTTTGGCGTTTAATGTCTGCTTCAGTAATTGTAACTAATAAGATACGGCGATGTCTCACGACAAGCCGCTCCGCGTCTACGCTTGCTTTTTGAGGACGCGATCGCGTAGCGCTGCCACCTGCGGCGGATCGCAACATTTGATCGTAAACTCTTAACTCCCAAGGCTGCAACCATCTCAATTCCCGAATTCCGGCAATGAAGACAGTCACTCCCACACTAGCAATGAGAATACTTGGCAGCCAGCCTTTATTAGACGCAGTATCACGAACAGAAAACAGAGGAGTTAGCGAATCTCCACTTGTTTCTTCCAACTTCGAGTCACGCCTATTTTTAGCCAACGCGGTGCGAAATTTTTCTAAAAGTCGAATCATCAAGGCGTTGCGGCGATAGCGCCAATTAGGTAGATGTTGCAGACTAAGTTAACTCTACCTCAATGTAGCAATAAACTCAGTTCAAGATACATTCATCATACATATAGCAGTTTTAAGTAAGTCGGCACTTTCTTTGTGAGCCAGTGGCTAGAGCGCCTGTCCTTTGTAGCGTGCGCTTTATTGCAGGGCAATAAAGCGAAAATGTGCAAAATTCTTACAGCCAGTGCTTGGGATAAGTTCTCTCTTCTGCCAGATTATTGAAAACCACAGCGCAGAGTACCAAAATAATAGAACCTTCCAGGGCAGGTGTTAGCAAAAATTGCCAGGGAGCCTTTGTCATCATTACGACTAATGCAACTGCTCCCGAAGGTGGATGCACAGTTCCAGTAAACTGCATCATCGCAATGGCTGTGGCAACTGCCATTCCCATTGCCCAAGGTGACGAACCGAAAAGATGTAGAATAGTCAAGCTGACTAAAGCTGCTACAAGATTACCGCCAATCACATTACGCGGTTGAGCCAAAGGACTCTCAGGTACGCCGAAAATTAATACGCTAGTAGCACCAAAGGGAGCCATAAGCAAAGGAGAATTGGTTTTCACGCTTAGGTAAGCTGTTGCCGCTATTGCTAGGAAACTACCAAACCAACTCCAAAATACATGTTTGTGATGAGGTCTATCTATAGGACATGTTAAAGGGCATGAACGCCACCTGCCACCTATCTTGAACCAGTAATTCTTACATTTCAACTGAAAGTTTTTGTAATTAAATCTGGATAGATAAGCGTAATTAATTCGCCCTTTGGGTAAGTTGCCTTTCATAATTCTCCATAACAACCATAACAAACAGGCACAAAGTTAGAAAATTTGCCTGCACAATGCTGCCCTAGCTAATTTTCATAGGACTTACGCACTCATGTCGTCACCAATTGAATTTACGTAGGGGCAATTCATGAATTGCCCCTACAAGACTTTAGGAATTCGGCTCATTCCTATTTCAAATTCACTTTTGAACAAAAAAAGCAATTAGAACTTCAATGAATAAAGAAATACCTCAAGTTTGTAAACAGGCTGAATCTACAACCTAGGCTTTTAACCTATTATTTCATTTGTATATCCACCCCACAATTAGCGTTTTTACTATTACAAAATGCACGCACATTTATAGCGTGTAAATTTCCCAAATTTAGCGACTTCACAAATGTCATAAAATTTTGACATATATTTTTAGGATATCCTTTACAGTCTCTAAATAAAACGGAAAATATATAGGAATAACTAATATTATATATAAATAAAATTTATAATATAATTTGTTCACAAGATTTAGTATTTGGCTGAGGCAATAGGATAAGTGCAAGTCGGCAACGTGTCTACGTTCTTCAAAAGCTTTTTTCACGAAGGAAAAAAGATTGCTATACATAGATTTTTTGGCTTTGCAAATTAATTTATAATTACTTCCACTTATTTCTCCGGAATATTATTTATTGGCAGATTAATAAATCAATGCAAACTATAAGTTTTCTCAATGCTGACGGTGCAGTACATTGAATCAACTGAAAGTCTTGAATTAAGCGATCGCATCACAGCTTATTGAAATATTTTGGCGAGTTAATTGAACCCTGATATGTTTAATGTTATTTATCATTGAGCCGGAGTCATAATAAGTATTTATATCAAATTTGTCCTAATATAATCCTAAAGATAGATGTAATAATTCAAAAGTCAAAGTTAGATTAAAAACGACAGCCATAATATAATTGTGGCTAAAGTAAATTTGGAGGTGAGGCTTAAAGGGTATTAGCCGAGATAGCGGTGTTCGCACGCCCGAAGCGGTTAATTTAAACTTCAGAAAAGGAGGCAAAAACTCTGAACTAAAGTATTTCAACCCTTTGACAACGACCAATTTACCTGAACCTAAACAATTTTATGAAAATAGCTCAAGTAGCCCCATTGTGGGAACGAGTTCCGCCCCCAACTTACGGAGGAATTGAACTGGTAGCGAGTCGCTTGACTGATGAACTGGTGCGTCGAGGTCATGATGTGACATTGTTCGCTTCTGGCGATTCTCAAACTTTGGCTAAATTAGAAGCTGTTCATCCGCGTGCATTGCGCTTAGATTCAGACATTAAAGAGCATGTAATGTATGAAGTGCTGGAGGTCAGCCAAGTTTACCAAAAAGCAGCGGAATTCGATATAATCCATTCCCATGTAGGGATTTGGGCATTACCTTTTGCAAATTTGGTGTCAACACCCACAGTACATACTTTGCATGGCAGATTTACGCCTGATAACAGCAAAGTATTTTCGTTTCATCAATCGCAACCATTCATCAGCATAAGTAACGCGCAGCGTCAGTTGAAACTGAATTACGCCAGCACAGTTTATAACGGCATTAACCCGGAAGAATTCACCTTTGTAGCCCAACCGCAAGATCCGCCATATCTGGTATTTTTGGGACGGTTTTCGCCAGAGAAAGGACCGCAACATGCGATCGCGATCGCCAAGCAGAGTGGTTGGTGCTTAAAAATGGCAGGAAAAGTAGACGTAGTAGACACAGAGTTTTTTGAGAAAGAAATTGCCCCTCACATCGACGGTGAACAGATACAATTTTTAGGCGAAGTTAACCACGACCAGAAATCTGAACTCCTAGGCAACGCAAGCATTACACTCTTCCCCATTACCTGGAGTGAACCCTTTGGCTTGGTAATGATTGAATCAATGGCAACTGGTACACCAGTAATTGGGATGAACATGGGTTCTGTCCCAGAAGTGATTGCCCACGGAAAGACAGGTTATGTCTGCCAAAGCTATGAAGAAATGGCAGCAATGATTCCCGCCACCTTAGAATTAGATCGTCAAACCTGCCGAGAATACGTAGAGCAAAACTTCAGCGTTACCCAGATGGTAAACGGCTACGAAGCAGTTTATCAGCAAGTTCTCCAAGAAAGCAACGCCAAGAAGTCTTCATCACTCTTGCAAGGTCAATTTTGGAATTCTCTTCTTTCCAGAAGGAAGAAAATAGCTTAATTGAAGCATGAAGGCTGAAATAAACGAAACCTTGAGATAGCCATTTCCCGTTCCCAGTCAGAGACTGGGAATGCAATAATCCCAAGGCATTCCTTCAAATTTAATGGCAGGTCTGTCACTGCTTAAACCGGAGTAGAGCAATTGGATATGGGATTAGCACTAGAAACGCTACAAAAATGGTTTAGTACGATCGATGCCAATCTACTAGCTGAGGATATTGTTTGGACAGTTTCACCTGGGTATCCCGTCTCTCAATCGCAGTATTCCTCTCGTCAAGAGGTGTTTGAGCATTTCTTAAGCGAACTCACCGCGCACTTTTCCCAGTGGGCAGCTAAACCGGAACAGTTGATTGAAGCAGGCAATCAAGTGATCGTTAAAGGTCGCTATGTTGGACAAGTGAAGCACTCTAATCTACCGATTGAAGTTGAGTTTATCCACATCTGGACTGTCCAAGACGGCATCATTACAGAAGTTGTCTCCGTGGCGGATACCGCTCAGTTTGTTCGTCATCTTGGCTATTGAGTCGAATCATGACCAGTGATGCTCTATTTGTGCAAACCGATGTGACGCAGGAAGTACAGGTGAAAGCCGCGATCGAACTTTTGGTGCGTTAGCGTCAAGCGCATAACGCACCCTACCAATCTATAGCACCATATTTTTAATTACCCTCATCCGCTGGCTTATCATTCTTCTGAGATTGACTATCAGAAGAATTTTGCTTCACTTCCTGTGTTGGTACGACGATACCGTTTGGTTCATTCCGTGGTTGTACTTGGGGTATGACTACAGAATTTGACTCTCTAGGAGATTGACGTGAAGGAGAAGCGCTATCAGAAGATGATTTGCTGGGGGAAGCGTTACGAGTTGAGCGTACCGCTCGTAATTTCTCAACCAGAGATGGTGAGGGCGCCGCGTCAGGTGTAGGTGTTTCCTTGTTGTAGGATCGACGCCGACGTTGCGGTTGTGGTGAGTCGTCTGATGTCGATTCTTCTCTTTGTCTGTAAGTCCGTTTTGGTGTTTCCTCCTCATTAGCAACAGGACGAATGCGCTTAGTGCGTCGTCTTTGTGTGTAGGTGGGTGCATCATCTCGCGACGAGGACGAGGTAGTAGAGGTAGTATTAGTAGTCTGTTTTGGGGTGGTAGTTTCTTTTACCTGCGGCGACGGTGAAATCTGCACGGGACCGACTTCCGCAGAAGTACCATTAGTAGTAGGCTGTTGAAGAACTGGCTTTGCGGATGGTTGCGGCGGCTGAGATTTGGGAACTAAGCTGGTGATAGCAAAAGCGATTGTCGCCGCTGTGAGTGCGATTCCACTACCAATCAAAACTTTGCTCGAGCGAATTTTTTTGGCAATTTTTGTCAAATTCCCGGTTGTTGATGGCGCAGTAGTATTATTTGCGGCAACTTCTGGAGGTGATGGGTACTGGTGAGTAGATAAATCGACAGTTGCAATCGTGTGAGTTGGTGTCAATTTTGTAGCACTTACCCCATTTGCGGGTAGCAACTTTAACCATTCTGCGACTGTTGCCGGACGAAAGCGAGATTCTACCGCCATACCACGCATAATTGCTTGGTTGACAGCAGCACTCAAATGTGGTTGCAGTTCGCGGGGGGAATGCATTTTTTCGCGATCGCGCAACAATGCAGGCATAGGAACTTGTGCTGTCAACAATGCATACAAAGTAGCCGCCAAACCATAAACATCGGTGGCTGGGCTGCGCTGTGCTTGCGTCATATACTGTTCAATCGGCGAATAACCCTCAGAAACCATACCTGTGTGAGTTTGCCTCACCCCACCGTTAAATTCTCGCGCAATGCCAAAATCAATCAGCACTACTTCAGCCGTTCCTTGGCGGAGGATAATATTATCAGGTTTCACATCGCGGTGCAGCAAACCGTTATTGTGTACCACCTCCAATGCTGCCCCAATCTGCCGAATGTAATGAATTGCCGTCGGTTCTGGTAAAGGTATCCCCGGCAAAACAAATGCCTCGCCTAACGTTTCACCCCGAATGTATTCCATTACCATGTAAGGCAGACCCGCTTCAACAAAAAAGTCGCTCACCCGGACAATGTTCGGGTGGATACAAGTAGCTAATCGCCTTGCCTCATCTTGGAATTGCCGCTCGAACTTAGTAAAATCAGGATGTTGTCGCAGTTTCTCATTGAGCGTTTTAATCACTACCTCCTGACGTAAGTAATGATGCGTAGCTTTGTACGTAATGCCAAAGCCCCCACGCCCGATTTCTTGATTGAGGGTATATTTTCCCCCCTGCAAAGTTGTACCTGCTAACATAGAAAATCCTAAGTCTTGAATGAGCAGCTTAGTAGTGAGTCTTTTTTGTCTTTGTTAATAATACAGTAGGGGACTCTTAACTGGGGGAGAAGGGGAGTGGGGGAGGAGGCAGGGGGACAAGCAAGAATTTATCCTATTACCGATTACCGATTACCGATTACCCATTCCCCATTCCCCATTCCCCATTCCCAATTACCGATTACCGATTACCCATTTTCTTAAAAACGCTGACCTATGCCAAAGTGCAATCGACTTTCGCCGAGGTCATTAAGACCATAATCAGCGCGAATTAAGCCCAAAGGTGAGTCAAAACGCACACCAGCACCATAACCAAAACCACTACCTGGTTTGTTACGCACGCCAGCCGGATTTCCTAATACTGTATCACCAGAACCTAAATCTGAGCCAAAGTCAGCAAACAGCACACCCCCCAAGATTGGGAAAACCGGGAAGCGATATTCTGCGGAAGCTAATACGTAAGTGCGACCGCTGCCAACGTCTCCAGCATCGTAACCGCGCACGGAATTTGGACCTCCTAAGTTAAAGGCATCATAAGGCGGTAAATCTCCAAGTACGGTGCCGCCTTGGAGATTCAAAGCTAATACTTGTGGGTTCTTACTGTTGTATAATTTAACTGGGAGAAACTGACTATAATTTGCCCGCAGGCGATTCATCGAAATGTTGCCTAGACCAATCGGAACTGATTGTTCTGTGCTGAGACTGAGAATCGAACCTTTGGTAGGATTAAACGGGTTATCTCGTTGGTCTTTGACGGCGGTGAAGGATACGGTAGCTAAATCGTCGATACCAGTACCGCTAAAAGTTAGTGGATTACCCTTTTCATCTTTTGGGGTAATTGTGCCATCGCGATCGCGTATGCTAACACGAGCATAATTAAATCCTAATGAAGTATCCCAACCGTCAATCGGTCGCTGCAAGCTGACACTACCACCTATTTTACCTTCTCGCGGTCTGTCAGCGTTAGCAAGTTTGACATCGCCATCAAAAACCTCGGAAAGTCCGCGCTTGCGAAAAGCGTTGATGCTGTAACCAAAGCGATCGGGGTTAGTTATTCGATAAGGACTGCTATACCTACCATCAAACTGAAAGTCACGCGCACCGACTTCAACATTTGCACTCAAAGTATCGTTAATACCGCCGATATTTCGGTCTTGATAGTTTAATGTACCAACAATTCCTTGGTCTGCATTGTAATTACCACCGACGTTGATACCGCGTGCGCCAAGTTCTTTTAATTGGTAAACTACATCAACGCCTGTCGCATCACCTTCTAAGGCGACATTGACATTTTCAAATAATCCCAGTTTATATAACTGCTGCAAGTCTTGCTTGACTACATTGTTTTGGAAAATTTGACCGGGTTTTAACTTTAGCTGTTGCCGCAAAAAATCTTCTTTGGTGCGTCCTGTAACTGGCTTACCTTTGCTATCAACTGTATTGCCTTCGTCGTTGACAAAACGAAACTTGACATTACTCACTAAACCTTCAGCTACATTTAAGCTCAAAATTCCTTCGCTGCTCGGTTTAATAGAGACAACCCTTGCCAGATTATAACCTTTATCGGCGTACCATTTATTAATTTGTTCTACTGTTTGCTTCAAAGCTTCCGGACTGATGGCTTTGCCAATTTGCGGTTGAAAGAGCGGCAAAACTACTTGATAGGTAAGCGTTTTCGCCCCAGAAAGTTGAAGCGATCGCACTATCAATGGTTGCACTCGATACACCACACTCAATCCCACCGGACTAGTGGTGGTATTTACACGGGCATCAACGAATAAACCCGTATCCAAAATTGCCGCTACATCTCTTTGTATCTGGTTTTGACTGGTTTCTCCCCCAGCTTGGGTTTTAATGACGCTGTTAATTATTTGCTGCAATTCTGGAGTAGCACCGACTACCTGCACATCGGTAGCGGTAACGACTAAATCCTTTTCGTTAGCCGGGGGAGTGGAGGAGGAGGGGGGAGACAAGGGAGAGGGGGAAGCAGGGGAAGCAGGGGAAGCAGGGGAAGCAGGGGAAGCAGGGGAAGCAGGGGGAGAAATTTTTCCTTGTCCGCCTCCTCCGCCTTGTCCTCCGCCTCCTCCGCCTTGTCCTCCTCCGCCTCCTCCGCCTTGTCCTCCTCCTCCGCCGCCTTGTCCTCCTCCTCCGCCGCCTTGTCCTCCTTGTCCGCCGCCTTGTCCTCCTCCTCCGCCGCCTTGTCCTCCTTGTCCCCCTTGTCCTCCTTGTCCTCCTCGTCCCCCTTGTCCCCCTCGTCCTCCTCGTCCCCCTGTCCCAACCTCTTGTGTTACGACTACAGTTGAATTATTATTAGCCGGAGTTTGGGAAAATTGTTGGACGACTACGGTTTCTGGGGATGCGATCGCCTTTATCGGTGCAGGTGTATTTTCTTGCGTCACCGGCACTACTAAGCCGGCTAATTCTTGCTGAGTCGGAGTTATAGAAGGTGCAGCTATTGCTTCAGTAGGGTTGCTAGTCACTAAGGTAGCTAAAGTCAAAATTGCGGCAGAAGAAACTTGCATGTTTTTAGCCTGATTACCTGGGAGTTAGTTTGTACTTTTATACTGAGGTTCGGCAATGGGAATAATACTAACTTCCAGCTTCCACGCCGATGATTGATACTCCCATTCACCCCTCTTGCCCAAACAGACAGTTAATTATGAGTTTTTGTTTCTATTATGAGCGATCTACCTAGGTTATCCCTAGCTTTAAATTCACCAGCTACAACTTCTGCCTTGCGTTTACTTGTTTTAAGTAATGGTCATGGAGAGGATGTAATTGCTGTCCGTATTTTACAAGAACTCCAGCAACTATCCAATCCTCCTGATATCTTCGCTTTGCCTATAGTGGGTGAAGGACATGCTTATCAACAGTTGAATATTCCCCTGATTGGTTCAGTACAGATTATGCCTTCTGGTGGCTTTATTTACATGGATGGACGGCAATTAGTCCGAGATGTACGTGGTGGTTTAGTGCAACTAACCCGCAGTCAAATTAAAGCTGTACGTACTTGGGTAAATTTGCAAAAGAAATCAGGTAATAAAAGCGCTATTTTAGCTGTAGGGGATATTGTACCGCTGTTGTTTGCTTGGGGAAGCGGTGCTGACTATGCTTTTATCGGTACGGCAAAATCAGAATATTATGTGCGGGATGAAGTCGGGTTACTGCAACGCAAATCAAAAGCTGCACGTTGGGAAAGTTTTTCCGGTTCAGTTTACCATCCTTGGGAACGTTGGTTGATGAGTCGTCCCCACTGCAAAGCGATATTTCCCAGAGATTCGCTAACCACGGAAATCTTAACAAAGTGGTCTATTCCTGCTTTTGATTTGGGGAATCCGATGATGGATGGACTTGAACCCAGCTTTCCTCAAGGACGATTGTATCGTGGTGATGCTGAACAACAAGAAATAATTCGTCCGTTGATTGTGACTCTTTTACCTGGTTCTCGTCCACCAGAAGCTTATGCGAATTGGGAACAAATTATGGTTGCAGTTTCTTCACTGATGGAAATCCCAAAACGCGATTACCTTTCACGCACTGAAAGTATGGTGTTTTTAGGTGCGATCGCGTCCAGTTTAGACTTGAACATTTTATCTCAATCTCTACTATCTCAAGGCTGGCACCTTCACTCAGAATCTCCGGTGCAAATTTATGATATTAATGCCTTGACTTTTAAATTAAAAAATGCATATATTATTTTGACTCAACAAGCTTATAACGACTGCTTGCATTTAGGAGATTTAGCGATCGCAATGGCAGGGACAGCGACAGAACAATTTATCGGCTTGGGAAAACCTGCGATCGCCATTCCGGGAAATGGTCCCCAATATAACCCTGTGTTTGCCGAAGCACAAAGCCGTCATTTGGGGTCATCTTTGATTTTAGTAGAGCAAGCGGCGCAAGTTGGTCAAGTCGTGCGATCGCTTTTTAACGATCCAGATAAACTTCAGGCGATCGCTGACAATGGCTTGCGACGCATGGGTAAACCTGGGGCAGCACGACGTATTGCCGAATGCTTGCTGGATAAGTTGGGGTAAGCAACAAACATATTTGATATCATGTCCGCTTAATTAACATTAATAAAAACATTCCAAACGTCGTAGAGACGTTCCGGTGGAACGTCTCTACAATAATATGTTGTGTGATTTGTCGGACATGATATCAGATGCGATTATGCTACTAACCCGGAACGCAAAGCGCGAACTGCCGCTTGAGTACGGTCATCGGCGCAGAGTTTGTTTAAGATGTTGCGAACGTGGGTTTTAACTGTCCCAACTGTAATATAGAGTTTTTCGGCAATCTGCCCATTGCTACAACCTGCAACAATCAACTCTAGAATTTCTAATTCTCGTTGAGTTAGGGGGTAAGTTTCTAAAACTTGCTCGTATTCAGTCTCTAATGCTTCAATTTTGACGGTCTTTGGCTGACTTGCCTGTGGGTTCTCTTCTGGCAGACCTTGCCGCATTTGCCGCAATACGACGTTGGCGATCGCTGGATCGATCCACGAGTTACCTTCGTAAGTCGCTTGGATCGCTTCCATTAATCTATCAATGCTGGTATCCTTCATGTAATATGAGTCTGCACCTGCCGCAAAAGCAGCTAGCACTGCATCCTCTGAATGTTCCATCGTCAAAATGAGGATCTTCGTTCCTTGGTCTGCTGTCTCTTCTTGGAAACTTCTAAACTTTCTCGTGAGTTCAATTCCATCCATGTCCGGCAAACCAATATCCACAACCGCGACATCCGGCTTACTGGCTTGCAAAAGTTTCAGTCCTTGGGTAGCATTTGGCGCTTCGCCAATCACTTCAAGCCCGCTATGAGACTGTAATGCCGCCCGTAGTCCCATTCTTGTTAAATCATGGTCTTCAATGAGAACTATTTTTATTTCGCTCATAGCTATACCCACTTTTTCCTGATTATATATATTAATTTACGACCTTTTGCGATCAATTTATTTTAATTTCAAAACTTAAGATAGATGATATTTTTACCAACATGCATCCACCGATAGAAATAATTAGTTTTTCTTTTTCTTCTTGCATCAAAGTAAAAATCTAGCCTGGGATATATAGCTATTTTACGAATAATTGCTCAATATTAAGACGAACTGAAATTTATACAGCTTCATGATGAATTCTAAACGACTAATTAATAATATTCAATAACAATGTTTGCAAAAGCTTTAAAATAATCTGAAAAAGTATGATTTTTCACCAAAATGAACAAATCAGAGCCGGTGGAAGCAGATATACAAGCAAGTAAAGTATGCTTTCGTACCATTTTTGACCAGACTTCTCAATTTATCGGATTAATCAAACCGGATGGCACTGTTGTTGAAGTCAATCAGACGGTGTTAAAGTTTGCCGGACTCACCAGCGCAGAAGCGATCGGGCGTTTTTTTTGGGAAGTGCGTTGGTGGACGATTTCTCCGCAAACTCAAAGACAATTACGAGAAGCGATCGCACTGGCAGCAACAGGAGAATTTGTCCGCTACGAAGTTGATATACTCGGTGCAGCCGATAACATCATAACCATCGACTTTTCGATTAAGCCGATAAAAAACGAAAGTGGGCAAGTAACTTTGTTAATCTCAGAAGGTAGAGATATTAGCGAAGCCAACGCAGAACTAAAGCAACGTGTCGCTAAAAAAAATGAAGCACTACAAAAAAGTGAGCGTCGTTGGGAAACTTTAGCCAAAATTTCCCCTGTCGGCATCTACCGTACAGATTTATCAGGAAATTATCTTTATGTCAACGAGCGCTGGTGTGAAATTAGCGGAATTACATCAGAAAATGCTTTATTGAAAGGCTGGCGATGTACAATTCCCCCAGAAGACTTAGAGCGGATAGATTCTGAACTACAACAAACAAGTCAAGATGCTTTGCCCTTTGAGTGTGAATTTCGCTTCATCCATGCAGATGGGAAAGTAAGTTGGGTGTTGTCGCAAGCAGTTGCAGAAACTAAAGATGATGGTAAGATTGTTGGTTATGTTGGCACGGTAACAGACATTAGCGATCGCAAACAATCAGAATTAGCTCTTCAACAACGAGCTTCAGAATTAACTAGTTTGACAACTATTTTGGCGCAAACAACTGCACTTTTACAAAAGCAAAATCAAGAACTTGACCAATTTGCTTATGTGGCGTCTCATGATTTGAAGGCACCTTTACGAGCGATCGCCAGTCTATCAGAATGGATTGAAGAAGACTTGGCAGATCAACTTCCCGAAGAAAATCGCCATCAAATGCATCTGTTGCGCGGAAGGGTGCAAAGAATGGAAGGACTGATCAACGGTTTATTAGAATATTCTCGCATTGGGCGCGTCCAAACAGAATCTTATGAAGTAAATGTTGGTGAATTGATAAAGGAAGTGATTGATTTACTTGCACCACCGTTAACTTTCAACATCGAAGTTGCTGAAGGGATGCCCACTTTCAGAACGAAACGATTACCCTTACAACAAGTATTTTCTAACTTAATTGGCAACGCAATCAAGTATCATCCGCGAATGGATGGTCACGTAAAAATTTATGTTGAAGAACGCTCATCGTATTACGAATTTGCTGTAGCTGATGATGGTGCTGGTATTGCCCCAGAATATCACGAAAAGATTTTTGCAATCTTCCAAACTCTGCAATCCCGCGATCAAAAAGAAAGTACTGGAATCGGTTTGGCGATTGTTAAAAAAATTGTGGAAACGCAAGGAGGTACGATTACTTTAAAGTCGCAAATAAATGCCGGAAGCACTTTTTGTTTTACCTGGCAAAAGTAGTAGAGACGTGGGCGTGCGGAACGTCTGTACAAAAGTTTGGAGTTTGGAGTTTTGACAACTTATTCGGAAATTTTTGAGGAAAACTGCTGAAAATTTCGATCAACAAAACTTTAAATCTAACTCTCACCAATGGCTGAGGACAGGCGATCGCTCGTTCATTTACAATGGGGTTGACCTTACAGGTTGCCGTATTTTATGATACGCTATTTCCAATCGCGATCAAAATAGATAATCATTCTCAGGGTCAGAATTGCTAATAGTTGTATTGTTTGCAGTAAACAGCGAATAATTAACTATATCCTCCAAGGCGATTTATGGTAAATCTACTAAAGTATAATTTCTGACCTTGCTAATTTATATCCAAGGAAATGCCAGAAAACGTGATTAATATACTACTAGTGGAGGATGACGAAGTTGATGTAATGAATGTGCAGCGGGCATTCAAAAAAATTAATATCACTAACCCAGTTTACGTGGCGACAAATGGAATAGAAGCGCTCTCGATGCTACGAAGCAGTAACGGTGAACCACCGCAAGTCCCCGCTGCGCGACGCTTAATTTTATTGGATTTGAATATGCCGAAAATGGGCGGAATTGAATTTTTAGTTGAATTACGCTCTGACCCGGAATTGAAACCAACTCCAGTAGTTGTGATGACAACTTCCAACCAGGATCAAGATAGAGTGGAAGCATACAATTTAAATGTAGCTGGGTATATACTTAAACCTGTAACGTTTGGTAATTTTGTCGAATTAATGGCAACACTCAATAAATATTGGACATTATGTGAAATGCCATAAAAAAAATTACCATTAGGTAGATTTTGGATTTAAGATTGGTTAAAAGTTAACAGTTATCAGTTTCTGCCAATGCAAAAATTTAAAATATAAAAGATAAAATTCCCGTGATGGATTTGAAAAGAGAAATGTTATACATGAACCTTTATTTGAAAGCGATAACTCAAGCCGATGGAAGAAACGCTCTCAATTTTGCTAGTAGACGATGACATAGTGGATCGCATGGCTGTGCGTCGCGCTTTGACAAAAGCAGGTGTGCGGATGGAACTGTCGGAAGTAGAAGACTGTGAAAGTGCGTTAGCGAAGCTTACCGGAGGTATCGCTGCTTTAAACGATAATAGCTATGACTGCGTTTTCCTCGACTATCGTCTACCAGACCAAGATGGCTTAACGCTGATCCAAAGAATACGAAAAGCAAAAATCAAAGTTCCCTTAGTAGTTCTCACAGCTCAAGGAGATGAGCAAATCGCTGTGGAACTGATGAAAGCTGGTGCTACAGATTATCTGTCTAAGTGTAGAGTATCCCCTGAAACGTTGGCGCAAGTTCTGCGAAATGCCATCCGGGTTTATCGCGCAGAAATGCAGGTAGCCTTGGCAGACAGACAGATCCGCGAAACTAACGAGGAACTGATTCGCAAAAACTATGAACTGGAAAAACAACGCCAACAAATTCAGTTACAAAACCTAAAGTTATTAGAAGCATCGCGGCTGAAAACTCAGTTTTTAGCCACAATATCTCATGAATTGCGGACACCCCTAAATGCCATCATCGGGTTTTCGCAATTATTGCTGCGTCCCAAGGCTGGGGAACTTACGCTTGGGCAAAAAGATATGGTGCAGCGAATCTTAAATAATGGTAAAAATTTACTGGTGCTGCTGAACGAAGTTCTCGATTTTTCCCATTTAGAAGCTGGAGGGATACAGTTAAAGCCAGGAATCTTTGATTTATCAAAGATAGTTAATGCCACAGTCGCAGAAATGCGTTCTCTCGCAGAAGCCAAAAAACTAACGGTGCTGGTTCAAAATCAGTTGCAAAACCCGATGGTATTTAATGACTGTTTGCGCGTGCGACAAATTATCACGAATTTGCTTTCAAATGCGATTAAATTTACAGAATCTGGCAATATTTGGATCGATATTAAAGAAATAGGACAAAATCAAATAGCGATCGCCATTCGCGATACAGGTATTGGTATCGCTGCCGAAGATTTAAATCATATTTTTGAAGCATTTCGGCAAGTCGATCAATCCACCACTCGCAAATATCCCGGCACAGGTCTGGGTTTGGCAATTATAGATTCGCTGGTGCAAATGATGGACGGCAAAATCATTATTGAAAGTCAGTTGGGTCATGGTTCAATGTTTCGCATTGAAATACCACGTCAAATATCATTATTGAACAAAGACGAAAATCCCACAGAACCGAGATTAAATAGTCAAAATAACCAAAATTACCAGTATCCTCCGCAAAACGAAACTTCGCTGAGATACCGAAACCAAAAACTCTAAAATTCCTTTAAAAAAGCCGATAAGTCATGTCTGTTGTTGAAACTTTAAAAATTGACCGTATTCTCGCTGTTGATGATACTCCAGATAATCTCATCCTCGTTCAGACGATTTTAGAAAGTGAAGGATTTGAGATGGATTTAGTCGCAGATGGGATGACTGCTTTGCAGCAAATTACAGAATCACCACCAGATTTGATTTTGCTCGATGTGATGATGCCGGGAATAGATGGATATGAAGTCACACGACGCATACGTAGTAACACGGGATTGCCTTATATTCCGATTCTGCTAATTACAGCTTTTACAGAATCTAGCGTTGTTGAAGGTTTGGATGCGGGAGCGGATGATTTTATTAGAAAACCATTTGATACAGATGAGCTACTGGCAAGAGTGCGATCGCTTCTACGTCTAAAACACAGTCTTGACGAACAACAAAAAATGGCACGTCAGCGAGAAGACTTTGTTTCGCGGATGACGCATGATTTGCGAACTCCGTTAGTAGCATCGGATCGAATGTTGAATTTATTTCAACAAGAGATTTTCTGCAAGATTTCCCCAGAAATGAAACAAGCGATCGCTGTGATGATTCGCAGCAACCATAACTTGACGCAGATGGTGAACAATCTGCTAGAAGTTTATCGGATTGAGGCTGGTAAAAAGACCTTGAATTCCGAAATTTGCAATTTACCAGAAATGCTAACTGAAGTAGTTGAAGAATTAAATCCAATTGCTAACGATAAAGGCTTAACTTTAAAAATAGATACTAGCGCTTTGGAAAAAGTCAGTGAAAATGCTGGTATAGTTACAGGCGATCGCTTAGAATTGCGGCGCGTTTTCAGCAACTTAATCGGTAACGCCATCAAGTTTACAGATTCAGGAGGGATAGAAACTCGCATTTTTGAATCCGCACAGAATAACGGTAAAAATTTGGTAACAATTGAAATAGAAGATACCGGCTATGGGATAGCTGCCGAAGACCAAACAACAATTTTCGAGCGCTTTCGACAAGGTAGAAATAAACGCGCCGGTAGCGGTTTGGGACTGCATTTATCCCGTCTGATTGTCGAAGCACATGGGGGAACGATTGAGCTTTTCTCTGAAGTAGGTAAGGGTAGTGTATTTACTGTGCGCTTACCAAAGCAAAGTCAATTGAGCAATTAGCCATTAGCTATATCTAAAATTACCAATCGAATAAACCAGGAGACGGATAAAAAACGAGTGAGAAATACTACATTTGGATGCTGACTTTTGGCAGTGGCTATTACTATAATGACGACAGTTGCAACTGAAGTTCTCAATTTAATTACATCGTAAGAGTCCACTACTGCTGATAACTCAGAAAGTAATCAATAATTAATAAAAGTAGATTACAATACTTTTTGGCTTAACGGTAGTTGTCTAAATCTACAGTAAAACAACACATGACGACAACATCAACCCCAACCCGCGGACAAATTCAAAGAACACTCGCGCAGCGTATCCAAGCTTTGTACCGTGACCAACTAGGACATCAGCCGAGTAAAGTTACCTGTCAATTATCCGATAGCAATCTTACCATCATCCTGGAAAATTCCATCACTCAACCAGAGCAGTTACTAGCGCAAACCGGTCGAATTGAACTTGCAGAACAAGTACGAGCTGATTTAGATGAAGCAATTCAACCTCAACTCAAAACAGTAATTGAAGATATATTAAATGTCCAGGTAGTTGAACTACTTAGCGATGCCACACTAGAGACAGGACGCACAGGAATTATAGCTTTACTCACCGATACCCCAAATATTCGCAATTCCCCTTTAGCTTCCAAGACTAAAAAAAAGACAACAGATAAAAGCGATAGTGACACATCTGGCGAATAAACTATTGCTGTAGGTCAAAACAAAATTCCGGATTTAGCTTTTTACCCAAGACTTTGCAAATCAGCGCTTCTAGGTCTTCAATCATGTAAGGCTTGCTGATATAATCATCAAAGCCTGCCATGAGGATGCGTTCTCGTTCCTCCGGGCTTGCTAAAGCTGTAACTGCTATCACCGGAATTTTACAAGTTAGCGGTTCATTTTTCAGATAATGTACTACATCGATACCACTCAAACCAGGTAACAAAATATCCATCAGTATCAAGTCTGGTTGATACTCTTTGGCTATAAGTAGCGTTGAAGAACTGTCTGTTTGACAAATGAGTTTACAACCAAGTGACTCCAGGGTATAGCTAATCAGCATTAAATTATCATCGTTGTCTTCCACCGCCAAAACCAAAGGCTGCGGATAGTTGGGCTTCTTTTCTTCACTAATGAAAGAACGTGCCAAATCCATATCTTCTCCAGAAGATGATATTGAACATCGTAGTTATAACAGACAACAGCGGAGGCATCAAGAGAGCGGTTCTAAAACGCTCATTCAAGACTGGCTCTTGTTTCGACCTTCAAAGTTGATAATCTTTGCTCACTCAACACATCCACGAGGAAAGAATATATCTAACTGACAAAGCGATCGGACACTTCTTGATTATATGAGATAAATGTAAAGAATGATAGCACTCAGGTGAGAAAACGTTAATAAATTTAATTATAATTTTACATTATACCACTTTATTACATTTTTATCAAAGAAAATTAACCTACTTTGTAGTCAGGACTGAAGTCCTTATTTCTTCTTTGCTGCGATACCAGCTTGTAAAAATTACCATCCACCCCCTTGACAATTGTGTAGTATAAATGTAGTATAAAGATAGCGATAAACAAAAGCATCATATATTTCTAAGTTAGACAAAAGCCACATAACTGGTAAGCGATCGCAGATATAAGGAAATTTCCGAAAAACTGGGTAAAGAAAACCTTTATCCTTGTGCTTGGTGAATGTTCCTTTCTAAAAATGCTGTCGTAATAGTGCCAGATATGATAACAGTATAGGCAAATACTATTTTTATAAATTAAAGCTGTACTGACCAAATTGGCAGTTATCGCTGCACCGCAATTAAAGAATAAAAAAAATTTGACTTATTCTACTTGCGTCTTTAAATAGGAGGCAAAATCATGGAAATATCTGCAAAACTTGTCAAAGAACTGCGGGAAAAAACTGGCGCGGGGATGATGAGTTGTAAAAAAGCGCTGACAGAATGTAATGGTGATATGAATCAAGCGATCGCCTGGTTGCGGCAAAAAAGTATGATATCTACTATCACAAATCGCATTGCAGCAGAAGGACTGATTGAAAGCTACATTCACACTGGTGGTAAAGTCGGTGTGCTGGTAGAAGTGAATTGCGAAACTGATTTTGTTAGTCGCAGTCTGGAATTTCAAATCTTGGCAAAAAACATCGCCATGCAAATTGCGGCTTGTCCAAATATTGAGTACGTGAACATAACAGATATTCCCGTTGAAGTTGTCGATAAAGAAAAAAAAATCGAAATGGGACGGGATGACTTGGCTAATAAACCAGAAAATATCAAAGCCAAAATTATTCAAGGACGGATTGAAAAACGTCTCAAAGAAATGTCTTTGATGAATCAGCCTTATATCCGTGACCAAAATATCACGGTAGAAGAACTGGTGAAACAATCTATATCTAAGTTTGGTGAAAATATCCAAGTTTGTCGTTTTGTTCGCTTTCTGCTAGGCGAAAAAATTGAAAAGTAATACTGCGATGATTTAGTAGGGTGGGATTTTCTCACTCTGCTTTCAACCATGAGGTGAACCATGAGCATATTTAAAGTTGAAGTAGTCAAAATAAGCAGCGTTAATCCTCACCCCAATGCTGATAGGCTAGATATTGCTGTGGTTGAAAATATGGCGTATCAAGTTATCACCGCCAAAGGTAACTTGAAGATTGGAGATTTAGCATTTTACTTTCCGATTGATAGCGTAATTCCAGAGCGTTTTATCGATGAATTTGGCATTCGCAACTACTACTCTAAAAAACTGCGTGCGGCTAAATTGCGAGGAATTTTTTCGGAAGGTTTGCTGATTCCAGTAGGTGAGAACTTTACAGTTAACGTTGGAGATGATTACACCGAGTATTTTGGTGTAACTAAATACGAATACCCAATTCCTCGCGGAATGAGTGGGGAAATGGAAAACCATATTGGACACTATAAATTCCCCAGTCCAGAGAATTTAAAGCGTTACAAAGATGTGTTGATAGAAGGTGAAGAAGTAGTAGTCACAGAAAAGCTACACGGAACTAACTTCACCGTCTTAGTTGATGCTGAAGGCATCATAAAAATTGGCAGTCACAATTACTTTTGGAAAAACAGCGAAGCGAATAAAACTCTAGTTTACATCAGAGCATACAACGAAAATGAAGCTTTGCAGAAATTACCGCCAAATACTCAAGTTTTTGGGGAAATCTACGGCGTACAAGATATTAAATATGGCTTGAATAATGGCAAAATTAAAATTGCTTTATTTGCTGTACGTCGTGATGGAAAATTCCTAAATTACAATGAGTTTGTGGATTTTTGTGAAGAATTTAATCTACCGCGAGTGCCTTTACTTTATATTGGTGCTTACAGTTGGCAGGCGGTGTCTCAGTTCAATAATGCTGATAGTGTCACAAGTCCAACTTGCATGATGGAAGGTGTTGTTGTACAACCAATAGTTGAGAGAACGCATCCGGAAATAGGTAGAGTAGTGCTGAAATTGATAAGCGATCGCTATCTACTTCGTCAAGATGGAACTGAACTACATTAATAATAAATAGCAGGTTAATATCGCTTAAAGAATCACTATAATTAGAAAGTGATAAACTATAACTTGGCGATATACCTGTGCTGTTGTAATTACAAATCAAGAAAAATCACTTAAAATTGAACTGCTTGCGTGCCATAATAGTCGCGCATCTTACATAGAGAAGCGAGTCAGCACCCAAAACCTGCAAGGTAAGCTTAGAAGTAGCTATCCTTGTTGATCATTTGTGTACAAACTCCCCAGCGGAGTTTTTTCTTCTGTGATGGACAATCAAAGTGGCAACTTGCACGTAAGTAGTTTACAGTACAATAAAACTTTTTTCCCATCTCCTACATTACAACAGAACAACTCAACCACTGCCGCACAACTGAAAATATGGATTTTGATTATTTTAGACACAATGAAGGCACTCCAACAAATAACAATCGTCAAAGCTTACTTGCTAGCGGTTGGCGCCCGTTTAACCGAGAGTTTGACTGGGGCTTTTTGTGGCATTTGTTGCATACCGACGCAGGGGAATTAACTCAAAAAAGTTTGAATTTAGCAAGTAATATTGCTGATAATTTGGGACGGACTAATTATGCTTGGTGGGCTAATATATTAAATGTTGTTTCTGATAATACGCGCTACGAAATAGAAAAACTTTGGAATTACATCACACCTGAACCTAACTCACCAGATCATCGCTATAAAGATATTTTAAGTACAGAAACGCCGATTGTTCAATTTGTGAGCCGCAACAGTATTCCGATTGATTACGTTCTGAATAGACTTCAAGAAATTACTGTATTAAGAGTTTTAGAATTATTAGGTCGTCCGGATATTATTACTCAATATTATTTAGAACGAGATTTTTATTTTCCGGTGGAACGATTTTCTAACTGGGAACGCTTAGATGTGATAAATACAGTTTATGCTTACTGGTCTAAGTATGACGTTTGGCTGCAAATTGACCCTTACGATCGCGGAAGACGCCAATATACTTTAATGGCAAGAAAATTAACGCCATTAATTAACAAAGCAACTTATGATTTGGCAATGATGCTGAGTGGATATCAAAGTCGTGTGGGTAAGGTTCACAGTCAATTTCCGATTCGCACTTTTCCAGAAGATATCCAAAGTTTTACAGATTCAGTACAGCAAGCGGTTCTCAATCAAAAGCAGCTAGCAGTTTTAGTACATGGTGAACCGGGTACAGGTAAAACCGCATGGACGCAAGCTGTAGCTAAAGAAATTCTTGTGCCTTTAGGATATGTGATTTTTATTTTAGATCACGATGCGATCGCTAACTTTGTCCCACCCACATACTTAGAAAGAATCTGTATTATTATCAACGAAGCTGATAATTTAGCACAAGACCGTGCCAGCGAAGTCGCGCAATACAATAATAAAACCGAACACATTCTCAGCTTGCTGGATGGCACATTATACCAAAGTGTAATTGATGAATCTGGTATTCAAATGCAACAGCGTTTGGTCATTTTGATGACTTGCAACACAACTGAAAGATTAGACCCCGCAATGTTACGTAAAGGAAGAATAGATTTAATGTATAAGTTTGAGCAAAAATTTGTGTAAAAGATAATTTATTGTGAATTTTTTAGGGAGAGTAACTCATGCAAAGTCTTAGTGAATTCATTAACAAGACGATGCAACAGTGGAAAGTGCCTGGACTGGCAATCGCGATCGTTAAAGATAACGAAATAATTTTTTGTGAAGGCTTTGGAAAGCGAGATGTAGAACAAGACTTAAAAGTAACTCCGAAAACTCTCTTTGCGATCGCATCTTGCACCAAAGCTTTTACCACAATGACGATGGGCATCTTGGCAGACCGGGGAAAATTAGACTGGGATAAACCTGTCAGAAATTATTTGCCCACTTTTAAGCTTTATGACTCTTATGCAACTGAACACATTACACCTCGTGACCTGGTAACTCATCGGTCTGGTTTACCCCGTCACGACGCGATGTGGTATAAAAGTTCCTTCACCCGGCAAGAAATATTTGAGCGCTTACAATATCTCGAACCCACTCACGAGTTGCGAACTGTTTTTCAATATCAAAATTTGATGTACATGACCGCTGGGTATTTAGTTGGTCAAATTGCAGACAGTTCTTGGGAAGAATTTGTACAACAGGAAATTTTTAATTTTTTAGAAATGAGAGACAGCAATTTTTCTGTTGTGAAATCTCAGGAAACTAATGATTTTGCGCTTCCTTATCAAGAAAAAGACGACGAAGTTAAAAAAATTCCCTTTTGCAATATCGATGTCATTAGTCCAGCGGGTTCTATTAATTCTAACGTCACTGATATGGCTCAGTGGCTTTTACTCCATCTTAACCAGGGTAAGTATGGTGAGAAACAAATTATCTCCTCAACTAATCTGAGTCAGATGCACTTTCCGCAAATCGTGATTTCCCAACCACTAGAATATAATGAAATTTTCCATAATTTTTATGGGTTGGGATGGCAAGTTACCGCTTATCGGGGGCATAATTTTCTTGAACATGGGGGTAATATTGATGGATTTTCTGCCCTAACAACTTTTCTGCCTCAAAACAATATTGGTATGGTGATTTTAACTAATATGGATAAAACGCCATTACCAAGAATTGTGACTTATTATGTATGCGATCGCTTGCTCGGTCTAGAAGAGGTTCATTGGAATGAACGCATAAAAGAAAAGGTAGCCCAAACTAAAGAAGCTGCTGCAAAAGAAAAAGAACAAATCGCCTCAGAGCGTAAAACTGGAACTCAACCTTCTCATTCTCTAAAAGATTACATAGGTGATTTTGAGCATCCAGGATATGGAAAACTATCAATAGAATTTAAGGACAATCATTTAACAGCAACTTATAACTCAATTGTTTATGAACTAGAACACTATCACTATGACATTTTTCAATTAAAATCTGAGTTCGTTGATAAACCTCAAATGATATCTTTCTTTACTGATACCAAAGGCAATATTACTAACCTGAGCGTCCCCTTAGAACCTACTTTCAAAGATATCGTATTTACTCGAATGCCTGACAAGGGCATGACACAAATAAGTTTTTTGGCACAATTTGTCGGTGAATATGAATTTTCAGGGAAAATTATCAAAATTTCTCTCAAAGATAATCGCTTAGTTGCGTCACTACCTGGTCAGTCAGATTCCGAATTAGTCGGTTACAGAGAAACCGAATTTAATTTGAAAGATTTACCAAAAAATACTATTAAATTTATTCGAGATCCTAATGGGATTTTTACACAAGCATTAATTACTCAACCTAACACATTGATTACTCAGCCTAATAGTGTATTTACGGCAACAAAAAAATAATAAACTTGATGTCAACAAGTTTATTTGTAGGATGTTTTCAGGAATTCGCAAACAATATGTGTAGTAATATTTTTCTGGAATCTGTCTTAGATGTTTTGTAGTTAAACCCTAAGCATACTCATTCCCACCCCACAAATAATCAGGTGAATAAATAAACGTGAAAATCCAACAATTGATCACAGAAGCACTTAGCCTTCCTAATAATGCGATCGCTTACCATGTCAGTCAACAGTTTGCCGCGCTTTATCCCAAAAAAGCACTGGTAGAAGGTAACGATTCTACGTTTAATTTAAATAAGTACGCAGAAGCAAACTTTTGCTTTCTGCACCAGCAAACATCTATCCATAACCAGATTCTTACTGCTTGGGATGGAATGGAAAATAAAATTTACAATTATACCGAAAATGCTAACTTCGAGGTGATATGGCAAGGGCATAAAATCGACGTACTTTTAATGAGTTGGCAGGAAGGTTTTTGTAAAATTCGCTATTACTGGATTTTAGCTGAGACTAAAGAGATTGCCGAAAGCTTTTTTACTGCTGTTTGTGATTGGAACTCAGAAATTCGCGATGAAGTTTTAGTATTTGAAGATGGTTGCTGGGCAAAAAATCCCGAACTATTTCAAGCAATTCAAAGTGCAACTTTTGAGAATCTCATCTTGCATGGTACTCTCAAACAAGACATTCAAGACGACTTGACAAACTTCTTTGCATGTCGCGAAACTTACGCAGCTTATAATGTACCTTGGAAGCGAGGAATTTTGTTTATCGGTTCCCCAGGAAATGGCAAGACGCACACAGTAAAAGCATTAATTAATAAAATGCAGCAGCCTTGCTTGTACATTAAAAGCTTTAAGTCAGAGTATGATACTGATAGCGAAAACATCCGTAAAGTCTTCAAACAAGCACGACAATCTGCTCCTTGTATTTTGGTTTTAGAAGATATTGATTCTTTATTAACTGATGAAAATCGCTCTTTCTTTTTGAATGAACTTGACGGTTTCGCGTATAATGAAGGAATTGTCACTCTGGCGACAACCAATCATCCTGAAAAATTAGATTCAGCAATTCGCGATCGCCCCAGTCGTTTTGACCGCAAATATCATTTTGAACTGCCAGATATCGCAGTACGACAAGCTTACATAGAATTTTGGAACAATCGCCTGCAAACTGCAATGCGTCTATCTGAAGATGTTTTAAATCAGATAGTTGCAATGACAGATAACTTTTCTTTCGCGTACTTGAAAGAACTATTTCTCTCATCTATGATTCGCTGGATGACAACAATGGAAGCTGGAGCGATGGAGAAAATTATGATTTCTCAAGTTGCTATTTTGCGAGAACAAATGAGTAGTAATACTGGCAAATAAAATTTGGGTAATTGAAATGAAAGTCTATCGATATCAGGATGCAAATCAATTTTATGACCGGGTAAAAGATTACTTGCTGAGAGATGAAGCACTTCATAATCGGCTGCTTAGACTTTGCCACGGCTTGATTCACAATCCCGAAAGCTTCGAGGAAAAGCCACTTTTAGCAACCGTGGAAGCTGAGGGAGATATCGTTGCAGTAGCAATGAGAACACCACCTCGGAACTTGTTATTGTCCAAGATACAGGATTTTGGGGCAATAGAGGCGATCGCTCAAAATTTACACCTCACAGAAAATTCATTAGCGGAAGTCAATGCTCCTAATGCTGAGGCAAAAGCTTTTGCAGAAACTTGGCGATCGCTTACCAGTCAATCCTACGAAATAAAAATGGCGCTGCGTGCTTTTCAATTGAAACAAATTGAGAAGATTTCTCAAGCAACGGGTGAATTACGTCAAGCGACTGAGCGCGATCGCCAATTGCTTATCGATTGGTTTGAAGCCTTTGTGGTGGAAGCTTTGGGTATTGCTCGCACAAATACAGAACGCGCTGTCGATCGCCATTTACAGCGAGGTACAGCTTACCTTTGGCAGGATGAAACCCCCGTCTCAATGGCTTGTCATGTTGGGATAACGCCCAACGGTGCGGCAATTAGTCTAGTGTACACACCGCCGGAACACCGTGGCAAGGGTTACGCTAGTTCTTGTGTCGCAGCTTTGAGCCAGACTTTACTATCTCGCGGACACAAATACTGCTTTTTGTTCACCGACTTGGCAAATCCTACTTCTAACCGTATTTATCAGGCGATCGGTTATCAATCGGTAGGAGATTTGTATGATTGTTCTTTCTTTGCGGGATGATTTATTCACTTATAGGCGCAAAGGTGCAGAGTAAAATGAAAGTTCATCGGTATGAAGATGCAAGTCAATTTTATGAGCGAGTTAAAGACTACTTGCTGAGTCAAGAAGCACTTCATTTCCTGCTGCTGGGAATTAGCAACGTTTTAATTTACAACCCAAAACGTTATGGGGAAAAGCTTTATCTAACAACTGTAGAAACAGACGGAAATATTGTTGCAGTTGCGATGAGAACACCACCTCACAGGTTACTTTTATCCAAGATACAGGATTTTGCAGCGGTGGAAGCGATCGCTCAAGATTTACACCTCATTCAATCATTACCGGGAGTTACTGCTCCCATGAATGAAGCAAAAGCTTTTGCGGAAGTATGGAAAGCGCTAACTGGTCAATCTTACCAATTAATCAAAAGGCTGCGTACCTTTAAACTGGAAAAATTGCAGCCAATTTACTCAGCACAAGGTAATTTACGAATAGCGACAGAAGCAGACAAAGAACTTCTTTTGCGCTGGTATGAAACCTTTTCGCTGGAAACAGTTGGTGGTATTGAGTCATATCCAAAACGCTGGATTGAACACACTTTGCAGCAAAGTACTGCTTACATTTGGCAAGATAAAATTCCTGTCTCAATCGCTTGTCGTGGGGGATTAACGCCTAACGGTGCGAGTATTAATATGGTATATACGCCTCCAGAATACCGCAAAAAGGGTTACGCTAGTGCTTGTGTAGCGGCGTTGAGTCAGACACTATTAGATAAGGGATATAAATACTGTTTTTTGTTTACTGACTTGGCAAATCCTACATCCAATCACATATACCAAGCCATTGGTTATCAACCTGTAAATGATTGGTATGATTATTCTTTTATAGAAAATGATTCGATTGATGTCTCAGCATAATTCTATCACCATAACTGACATACAAGCTGCTGCAAAACGTCTTGATGGAATTGCCCATCGTACCCCAGTTATAACTTCCATAACTGTTAATCAACGCATCAATAGCCAAGTATTTTTCAAATGCGAAAATTTTCAACGCACTGGCTCTTTTAAATTTAGAGGTGCATATAATGCGCTGTCGCAACTATCGGAAACTCAAAAACAAAAAGGTGTGTTAACATTTTCATCCGGGAATCATGCTCAAGGAATCGCCTTAGCCGGACAATTATTAAACATTCCCACCACAATTGTAATGCCTGATGATGCACCCGCCGTCAAACAAACTGCAACACGCGGTTATGGTGCTGAGGTGATTCTATATAATCGACAGCAAACCAACAGAGAAGAATTAGCCCAAACTTTAGCACAAGAAAGAGGTTTAACACTGATTCCTCCTTACGACCATCCTGATATAATTGCCGGACAAGGTACAACAGCTTTAGAACTAATTGAAGAAGTTGGTGAATTGAACTTGCTATTAGTTTGTTGTGGGGGTGGAGGATTACTTTCCGGTTGTGCGATCGCCACCAAAGCACTTTTACCAAATTGTCAAGTAATTGGTGTAGAACCACAACTTGCCGACGATGCTACACGCTCATTTCATAGCAAAATCTTACATACTGTAAACAATCCTAATACCATTGCCGATGGTGCGCGTACTCCCAGCTTGGGTAAAATAACTTTCCCGCTAGTACTGGATTATGTTGATGATATGGTGACAGTATCGGAAGAAGCAATTCTTCGCACCATGTTCTTTTTGTGGTCACGTTTGAAAATTGTCGTTGAACCTACCGGAGTGTTAGCAACAGCAGCTTTACTTGAAAATGTGGTGACAGCATCAGAGGCAAAAATTGGTGTCATCATCAGCGGTGGAAATGTCGATTTAGTGCAAATTGGTAAACTGTTTTCAGTAGGATTTTAATCAGGTGGTGGATATTCCAAGCCTATATAAATATGTAGGTTCAGAGGAAGTACAACTTGCTGTGGCTAGTTTTGCCATAGGAAAGAAGATTCAGTCTGTAAGTGACCTTGAAAAGTGGATTTATGAAACTAAACAACAAACAAACCCTTGGGGACTGATTCCTGCGACTTTTGTTGTGGACTCAGAAGGCTATTTACGAGTTAGCGATCGCCACTCTGAACATATCGCTTGTGCTGGTGGTGAATCTGTACTTTCGGCTGGTGAGATATTTTTTAGATATGGTGACGAAGGACTAGAAGTAGCTGAAGTTACAAATCAATCAACAGGCTTTTGTCCAGAACCAGAATCTTGGAAGTACCTTGATAATGCGCTGAAATTAATTTTATTACCTCATCCTCCAGGATTTACTATCGAGTTTATTTTTCGCCGTTGTTGTGCTTGTAACCAAGTTAATCTAGTTAAGGAAAACGTATTTATATGCGCTGTTTGCGGCGAAAAACTTCCAAACATTTGGAATTTTGAATAACCTTAGTACATATTTGCACAAAGAAAGCAAAAACTCTGCGTCCCTTAGCGCTGACTCTGTGTTCCCACCGAAGCTTTGATCGGAGGAAACCTCCGCTCAAACTTCTCTCTGCGTTGAAAAACGCTCTGACGCATAGCTATACTTAATACAAAGACTTTTTTAGATAAAATCATGATTACTTTTGTGAATGTTTTCACCGTTTTACCAGAAAAGCAAGAAGATGCTTTCCTCAATATCCAAAAAGTCTACATGGATGTTGTCAAACATCAACCAGGATTTATTTCTGCCAAATTACTTGTCAGCGATGATAAGACAAGAGTCACTGCGATCGCTAACTGGGAAAGCGAAGTTGATTTGAAAGCCATGAGAGAAACTCCAGGCTTTAAGGATTTACACAATCCCCAATTTTATCAAGCCATTGTTTCTAACGATGGTCATGTATACAGTACTGTGGTAGACGTTTAGGCGCAGTTCTCACCCCAATATGGACAATTCTCGTCTGGTAAAAATCAGCAAATATCTCAGCAAACATCTACGACATCAACCAGAAAGAATTGGCATTACCCTTTCTCCTGGTGGTTGGGTTGCTGTCAATAAACTATTAGCAGCTTGCAAAAAATATCAGTTTCCTATCAGCCGCGACGAGTTGGATTTAGTCGTAGAATATAACGACAAACAACGCTTTTCTTTTGACTCTACAGGCACTCTCATTCGTGCTAACCAAGGACATAGTGTAGAAGTCGATTTGCAGCTAAAAGCTGTTGTTCCTCCTGATGTACTTTATCACGGTACGGGACACAAAGCCGTTGAATCAATTCTGCAAACCGGACTTTGTAAAATGTCACGCCATCATGTCCATCTTTCAGCAGATATTGTTACCGCGACAACTGTTGGTGCAAGGCACGGTAAACCGATAGTTTTTGCTGTAAATACTAGGGCAATGTATCAGGCAGGTTACGAGTTTTACTGTTCTGATAATAATGTTTGGTTAGTAGATAATGTACCACCATTATATCTACAAAACCTCAAAAGACTTTAGTTTTCTTAACATTTATTAGTTATCTCTTACGATAGAAGAATAAGTTCATAACTAATTGAGAAAGTAATAGCAAGATTCTTGATGGACTATAAAATGAACATTATTGCTTGGATTATTTTCGGTCTTATAGCCGGAGCGATCGCCAATCTCGGTTCGAGTACATAAAGCAGCGTTTGCCCAACCGAAAAACCTTAACTTGATAAACACATAACCGCAATTAACAGCGCTTTCTACGCAGTCCCCAAACCATGACACTACATGTCCCAATTAGAAAGAAACCAGATGATGGTTCGGGAACTTTCGTAACTACCAACGAGAGATTATCTGCATAAGCATCATTTACCCGTCCTCTTACATAATTTGCATTTAGCACCACATTGATTGACTTTGTACCCACAGGTACAACCCCTTTATTAGACTGAAAAAACAAGCCTGTCTGATTATTTCTCTGCTCTGGAGTATAAGAAATAATACTAGCTTTACCTAAAGACTTATTATCCTGACCGAGGAAACTAATATCTAATTGTGCGCTATCTAAATCTGTTGTATATCCACCCAACCAACCACTCAAGTTAAATGCACCTTTACCCTTATCAATAATAGACGCAATATCAGCTACATTGATTAATTGCGAAGCACTAGAAGAACCTCTATCACCTCCACCATAAAAGAGATTTTTGCCGCGATTTACCGGTCCTGGAGAAGTAGCATCAGGAAGTCCACCAACGCTTACGGGTTGACCAGAAGGGGTGGTAAAATCGAAACCTTTAGCTCCATATTGCAGCACGCTGAAACTACCAGTTAAAGTCCAGCCAGGAATAGCAGGTATATTAGCTCCAACTGCATTACCGATTGGATCTCCTTGTCCTTGTTCCGCATCACCATTAACAATTAAATTTTTGTTGAGTGTGCCAGCATAAATTGGACTAGAAAGTAGCAGACTAGATGAAATTCCTGCTATCAAGGTTACACCAATCTTGACTATCAAATTCTCAAAGGTATTTTGAAGTTTTAGCTGATTCATAGATAATTTATTCTCCTTAAATAACATATTCAACAGAACACCAAATCTTTCGCGTAAAAACTTACTCAGATGTTAATCTTAACTTTGACTTGCTGCTTTTTATAAGCTACTAATTTTTTCTGCAAGGCAAAGGCAACACTCACAGCTAAGATAACTCCACCCACTCCTTGAGATTCAGGAACAGAAGTAGATTTTGCACTCGTAAACCCATACTTTAATAAAACCTTTTGTCCATCAGGTGACAGAATATATTTTGCCAATTTATCACCCTCCGGGCTAGCATTTTTGAGGACTGTTAAACCATACTTAGCTCTGACTGCTAAGTTATCTGGCAATTCCACAATTTGCAAATCTGAGGCAATATCACGGGCAGCAAGACCGCTGGTGTAGTAAGCTAAAAAGACATCTGCCTGTTGGGTTTCTTTAACAAAGTAAACCAAGCTATTTTTTCCCTCAGGAACTGTGGGAGCATTAGGATTACCACCTACCAATTGCAAAGCTTTGTTATTGAGAATGTCATAGTTACCTGGTTTAATATTGTCAGCTTTGCGGAATATCTCTTGGGCATAGTCTCCAGAAGGATCTTTTATTGGTGTTGAGGTTCCCAACTTAATCTCAGGGTTGAGCAAATAATCTAGTAAGTTGTCTGAAGTTACTGATAACCCTGGTTTAACAATTGCAACCAAACGGTTATCAATAAAGTTGACCACAGGTTGACTCAAGCCTTTATCATATAATTGCTGCGGATTACCGATATCTGCACTAGCAAAAACGTCAGCAGATGCTCCTTCGCTGAGTTCTTTTTCTATACGTTCCCGAATTGAACCAGAAGGACCAGATACTTGTGTAACAGGAATTCCATATATTTGAGTGAAATCGCTGCTGACTTCCTTAAGAGCATTGCCCAAACTGCCTGCATTGTACAAAACAGCAGCAAAAGCTTGATTGGGAAGCATGACACTACAAACGCAAGTAACCAAGGATACAGCAAAAAGATGCTTGTTCATATTTTTTGGGTAGATGTAAGCTCGTTATTAGTCAGTAAATTTTCTACAAGCCTTTTGAATCCATGAACTATCAACACTGCTCAAGTATGTTTGTGTATGAACCCTGATACATACGTGCTTTTTCGGATACACACAACTTTACCAACAATATTGGAAAAAATCAATTTATCTTACGTGTTTAATTGCCAACTTTACAAAAACTTCATGAGTGCAAAAAATCTTCATTCTCTACCGCTTAAGTTGGTAAAAGGATTTAAGTGATACAGTTTAGTCTGCCAACTTCTGCTTTCTGTGGCATAGCCAGAATTATTTTTCTTTTATGCCTTTGCAACTTTCCTTCATCTTCAAACTGCTGTAAAACGCGGGTAACTGTCACACGAGTGGTATTAAGTACATCTGCTATTTCTTGATGGGTGATAGCTAGTTCAATTAATTTTCCTTGTTCTAACTCACGACCAAATTTGTTGCTTAACCACAGCAAAAATTGCCACACACGCATAGATACCCGCTTGCAATTGATAATACACATTAGCTCCTCTACTTGCTGAATGTGCGACAACAAAGCGTCTATATTTTGATGCAAGACCTCAAAGGGAACGATACTTGCTTCTGTTGCATTCAAGCACTCTAGATGGTAAGGTCGAACTTTAGATAGCGGATACCCAACTATATCGCCAACTCCCCAATAACCTAAGGTCGTAGATTTTCCATCTTCGTCCCAGGTTGAGGCACAAACTATTCCCCGTTCTATTCTATAGAACACGCTCGGTTCTAGTGGAATAAGTTCACCACGTTCAAAAAAGTGCTGTTTTACAAGTGTAGGGGTTTCACAAAAAGTAGACAAAAATGGCACAAGCGTTCGTTTACTAGATCCACAAGTCCCCACGACCAAATCGGATGTTCGCGCTTGCGTCTTTGTTGTTTGAGCGTCTCCGACAGGAGAAGGCTGTCCATTTTTGTCCGGCATCGGACTTAGGGTAGATTTTGCCTGGATGGGTATTGCAGTTTCGAGCATTATTGCTACCAAAATTGTAGGTAATAAAAGATTTAAATGATTAATATTATTTATTCTGTAAATTTCGATACTTATTGCTCTTGACGTTTGGGAAAAACGAAGTTCCCCTTGCTCCTCTTTTTCATTCTTTTACCCTGACCCGGACATGAGAATAAGTCGCATCGAGTCTAAATGAACATACCAAGGGAAAGGTTGGTCTTTGAGCGTCGTCCATTTCTCTTTGAATACTTCGGCTTGTAAATGATAATCTTGATTATTTGTAGAAGACGAATGCAGCTTCAAAAACAACGTCATTCGGTGGGGTGTTTCGACAGTTCTTACCAACCAGCAAGGAAATGTATTTTCTTGTGATGAGTCGCCCTTAAAGGTGATATGATGGGCGCGAATACCTACAGAGGATAGCTCGTCTGGAATTGGTTCAATTACTCGTAGCGTGCAACCCCAGTCAACAGCCTCGATTTGTTCGGGTGTAAGAGTGCGACCAAACGAGAAGTTCTTGCATCCAGTTAGTTGAGCAACGCTAACTGTGGCAGGATGCTCAAAAATTTCGTATTTTGAGCCATAATGAACTGCTTGTCCTCGATCCATAACTAGCAGATTTGGACAAATTCGGTAAGCTTCTTCCAAATTGTGAGTGACAAATAAAGTAACTCCTTGGTAATCAGCTAGGGTAGCAATCATTTGCTGTTCTAACTGACTCCGCAAGTGAGTATCTAATGCTGAAAACGGTTCGTCTAAAAGTAAAGCTTCCGGTCTAGAAGCTAAAGCTCTGGCTAATGCGACTCGTTGCTGTTGACCACCGGAAAGTTGCTGTGGAAAGCGATCGCCCAATCCTTGCAATTGTACATCTATCAGTTGAGCCTCTACTTGCTGCTTCACAGATATAGAAGATAACCCCTTCGGCAAACCAAAAGCGATGTTTTGTGCTACCGTCATGTGTGGGAAAAGCGCGTAATTTTGCACTAAAAAACCAATGCGGCGATCGCGTGCTGCTAAATTAATTTTCCGTTCCGCATCAAATAACACCCTTCCATTTAAAACAATCCGCCCCGAACTCGGTGTTTCTACCCCCGCCAGACAGCGTAAAATCATACTTTTACCAGCCCCAGAACCCCCCAACAATCCCAAGGGTTCCTTGTCAGCACTGAAAGATACCTTCAACTCAAAACCAGCAAGCTTTTTCTCAATATCTACAAAAAGTCCAGAATCTGTGGAATGGGGAGTAGGGAGTAGGGAGTAGGGAGTGGGGAAAGAATTACCCCCAAGTCGTCCCCCTTGTCTTCCTTGTCCACGGACACGTTCCTCACTCCTCCACCCCCGCACGGAAGTGTCCTCCCCTTGTCCCCCCCTCCCCCCCTCTCCCCCTCTCCCCCTCTTCCCCCTTGCTTCTTGCCAAATATTCACCGCAACAATCCCAGATAACGAAGTAGCCATAATTACTAATGACCAAAGCCAAGCTTCGTTATTATCACCCGCTTCCACAGCAAAATAAATTGCTAGTGGCATAGTCTGCGTTTGTCCGGGAATATTGCCAGCTAACATTAAGGTGGCTCCAAATTCACCCAAAGCACGAGCAAAAGCCAGGATTGTTCCGGCTAAAACTCCCGGAATTGATAAAGGTAACATGATACGCCAAAATATCGTCCATTGGGAAGCACCAAGGGTTTTGGCTACTAATAGGAGGTTTTGGTCAATTTGTTCAAAAGCTCCCAGTGACGTTCTATACATCAAGGGGAAGGAAACAACTGTGGCAGCGATCGCCGCACCATACCAATTAAAAACGATGCTAAAGTTAAACTTATCCAGAAATTGCCCAGCCGGACCATATTTGCCAAAAAACATCAGTAATAAAAAGCCAACGACTGTCGGAGGCAAAATCAGCGGAGAAACGAAGATTCCCTCAATCAGCGATTTGCCTTTACCTCGGTATCCCAACATCCAATAGGCAGCGGCAATACCGACAAAAAAGGTAATAATTGTGGCAAGTAAAGAGGTTTTCAGGGATATCCACAAAGGGGTTAAATCGAGGGGCATAATTCACTTTATGGGTTTAATTATTTACATTTAGTTTTATGAACCTGTAGCCAACGTAAATCCTTGATTTTCAAATGTAGTTTTGGCTTGATTGTTAGAGACGAATTGTATAAAATCCTTGGCAGCATCAGCATTTTTGCTGCTTTTGAGAACAGCAACTGGATAAACAACACTTTTATGGGTATTTTCAGGTGCTGTTTTTACAATTTTTACCTGGGGAGAACTTTTAGCGTCTGAGAGGTAAACGATACCAGCATCAGCGTTTCCTGACTCAACATAATTGAGTGCTTGACGAACATCCTTTGCGTATACAGCTTTCGGTTTAACTGCATCCAAAATTTTCAGTGCAGTTAGAACTTGTTGGGCATATTCTCCAGCGGGAACGCTTTTAGGTTCACCCAAAGCAATTTTTTTCACACTCGGTTTTGTCAAGTCTTTGAAGTCAGTCACTTGTGTAGATTTTTGCGGAACAACCAACACCACCTGATTTTTTAACAAATCTTTGCGGGTTCCCTCTAGCAAAAGACCTTTTTTATCTAAAGCGTCCATTTGTTTGGTTGCAGCAGAAATGAATACATCAACTCCTGCACCCTGTTCAATTTGTTGTTGCAGCGCACCAGAAGAACCAAAATTGTATGTCAGCTTTACATTTGGCTTTTCCTTGGTGTAGCTTTGCTTAATTTGCTCCATCGCATCTTTTAAGCTAGCGGCTGCTGATATAGTTAAGGTTGCAGACCCAGGAGCTGCACTTTTAGTCGCGGGTGGGTTAAGCGTCGTTGTAGAATTACAACCGACGACCAGTAGCAACGATAGAAACACCCAACTGATAAAAGAAAAAATTCGTATCTTGCTCATTAGCAGCTTCTAAAAATCTTGTTATTTTCTCAATACTACCAACTAGTTTACCTACTAATTTGGCAATAAAAATTATGATTAGAGAAAATATCTAGAAATGAGAATGCCTTTTAACTCAAGGTGAATTCGACGAACCTCTCCCCGCTTTTTGCAAAGCAAAAAGCACCCCTCTCCTACATGGAGAGGGGGAAATAAAGCGCCTAGTTTGAACGAAAAATAGGGTTTCAAAGCCTCTCCCCGCTTCGGGGAGAGGAATGGAAGCGGGGTCATATTTTATTCGTCGAACTCACGTTAACTCAGGACTTACACAAAATGCGGTTGGACACTCTATTCGCTTGTAGCGGTAATTCATGAATTACCGCTACAAACGATATGTTTTGCGTAAGTTCTATAACTGTTGACAATGTGTCTTAAGAATGCAACGTGCGTATTATTGCATTAAGGCAAAAGAAAGCCGTATTTGGTGAGTATACCCTTAGCTTGCTCACCAGACAAGAACTGGACAAACTCTTTAGCAGCAGCAACGTTTTTACTGCTTTTCAGCACTGCCATCGGATAGGCAATTGGCGAATGATATTTTTCATCAGCAGCAACAACAATTTTTACCTTGTCAGAAATTTTGGCATCAGTTCTATAAACCAGACCCGCATCAGCATTACCACTTTCTACTGCTGCTAGAACTTGACGCACGTTGTTAGCATAGACGAATTTGCTTTTTACTTTCTCAAAAATGCCTAATTTCTTCAAGACTTGCTCACCGTATTGTCCTGCGGGTACGCTTCTCGGTTCGCCGATCGCAATTTTCTTTATATTACCTTGCGTCAGGTTATAAAAACTGGTAACACCAGCAACATTCTTTGGCACAACCAAAACTAAACGGTTTTTCGCTAAAACTCCACGAGTCCCCGCAACCAACTGTCCTGCTTGTTCTAATGTATCCACCTGCTTTTTCCCCGCAGAAATAAAAATATCAGCCGGCGCACCTTGCTGAATTTGTTGTAATAAAGCACCAGAAGCCCCAAAATTATAGTTGATGTTGGTTCCTGGTTTACTTTGTTGGTAAACAGTCTTAATTTCTTCCATCGCTTCTTTTAAGCTAGCGGCAGCAGAAACAAGTAAGTTACCGTTAGATGCTACCACTGTAGAGTCACTCAGCAGCGGCAAGCTGGCAACTGCTGCACCAATCAAGGTAAAAAATCGTCTTCTATTGATCATGGAAAATATGTAACCCGTGATACGGTTTTTCCCAAAAATACTGGTATAAACTATTTACCAACATTGTTTAGCGTTAGTTGAAGTATTCTATATAATTTTTCTGTGTATGTCTAGTACGTTATTACCTCAAGTTCTCAAGCAGATTAAGTAAAAAGAATTGATTTGTGATTGGGGGATGCGCTTCTATTTGCTACTTGACACTGACTTAATTGGTAGTATGATTTTACAGTATCAATTAAATTGGTATAGAGGTGTGAGGTAAATGTCTAGTTTTCTTGCGTTATCTTTGTGGATAGCTCCAATACTGTTATTTGCTAGCGTTGTTACTGCACAAACTGCATCAGCAAATTCCGTGCTAGAAGCTACTCACCAAGTGCAATTGGATACTCAACTGGCTCAGTCGCAGACAGAAGATAATCTTGTTTCGGAAACACCAATAGTACCTGTTAAGGATATTTCATCCGAACAGAATCGGCAAATCAATGACGAAAGCAATCAAGATCCATACATAATGGATCAGGTGACTTCAGTCTCGCAACTTTCGGATGTGCAACCTACAGATTGGGCATTTCAAGCTTTGCAATCATTGGTTGAACGCTACGGTTGCATTGCCGGCTATCCAAACGGCACGTTTAGAGGCAATCGGGCAATGACTCGCTATGAGTTCGCTGCTGGTTTGAATGCTTGTTTGAATCGGGTTCAAGAACTGATTGCCACAAGTACGGCTGACCTGGTTACTAAAGAAGATTTGGGAACTCTGCAAAGACTGCAACAAGAGTATGCTGATGGGTTAGCAGAACTGCGAGGACGGATAGACCCTTTAGAAGCGCGTATAGCAGTTGTGGAAAGTCAGCAATTTTCCACGACTACCAACTTGACTGGAGATGCAATCTTTAGTATTGGGGGTGTGTTTGGTGGAGACAGAGCGCTCAATTCCGACCAGTTGAATGAAATTAATAATCCTAGTATCACCGCAGCACAGAGGAATACAGCCAGAGCGAGTGCTTATGGTCCATCGGGTTCCAAGTTGCAAGATAATGCAGTTTTTAGCGATCGCGTTCGTTTAATCTTCGATTCCAGCTTCTTCGGCAAAGATCGCTTGCGAATTCTTCTCAAAGCAAATAACACCATTCCTTTTAACTCGCCAGTTACTGGCACAAACATGACTCGCTTGAGTTATGACACCACAGTTCGGCAGGAAAATACAATAGATATAGGGAAAATATTCTACAACTTTCCAGTCGGCGATAAGCTCAGTGTCACTGTTGATGCTATTGGTGGGTCGTTCTTCGATAACTTTAACACTGTTAATTCCCTGTTTGCCGCAGCACCAACAGGCGCACTCTCCCGCTTTGGTCGATTTTCACCCATCTACCGAGCAAGCAACACAGGTCTTGCTGTTGGTCTAGGTTCTGGGGTAAGTGCGGTACTCAAATTGAACGACACATTTACCTTGTCTGCGGGTTATTTGGCACGCAATGGTAATGAACCCGGTGTTAATAGAGGTTTATTTGATGGTAGTTATGGAGCTTTAACGCAATTAGCTATCCAACCAAATAAAGATGCGACTATCGCTTTAACTTACGCGCACTCTTACTTCAGCGGTGTTGTCAATGGTGTTGTAACTGGTGATGTAAACGTTTCTGGTTCTGAAGGTAGTGCTTTTGCAGCTACTCCTTTTGGTAACAATATTGCCACCTCTGCCAATCATTACGGTTTACAAACTAGCTATCGCTTTAACCCTAAATTCGTCCTTTCTGGTTGGGTTGGATATACTCAAGCAACTGCGGAAATAGCTTCAGGTAATAACCCTGCAAGAAATAATGTTAACAGAGGTGACAAAGCCGATATTTGGAACTGGGCTGTAACTCTTGGTTTCCCCGATTTGGGTAAAAAAGGCAACTTGGCTGGTATTATTTTTGGTCAACCGCCCAAAGTAACAAGTAATGACTATGGTCCGAGTACCTTCACACCTACAGCTACAAATCGAATAGTTGACCGTCGTACAGACAGCGATACTTCCTATCATTTGGAAGCGCTGTATCGCTATCAAGTTAATAGCAATCTCTCAATTACGCCAGGATTTATTATCATATTCAACCCAGAACACAATAGCAACAATGACACTATATATGAGGGAATTATCCGCTCTACATTCAGGTTTTAGATAATTCTTTCTGAATACTTGCAAGATTCGTAGTAGCTTAAGCCTATTTTCTCACTTACATCAATAAGCCTGACTCATGACTGGGGAGGGTTTTTATTGATTGTTATATCCCGGATTTAAACACAAATAAGCGACTTGCTCACGATAAGCAAGCCGCTTATTTTTCTAGACACTTAATCTTTTAATCTACAGCAAGTAACACATCAGATGATTTAATTACCGCGTATGCCATCTTTCCCTCAGAAATTTTTAGTTCTTCCGCTGAGATTTTTGTGATTATTGCAGTCACTTCTATTCCTGGCGCAATTTCTAAGGTTATTTCTGTATTGACTGCTCCAGGCACAACTGTTTTAACTGTACCTTTGATAGCATTACGAGCGCTAACTTTCATACCCTGATTTTCTTTTATTGATTTCAGCATCGTTAAATATAGCACGACTAAAATTAATTGTCTTCCGTAAGTTTACGGTAATTATATTTCCCCTGACAAGAAAATAATAATTTTTTAATTCTTTTGATACCAAATAAACTGTCTTTAAACACTTTGCTCTATTTTTATATGCCACGCTTTATTCACTATATTTATAGTCCGACTTAGACCTCACTCGCAGTATGACCATCTAAAAAGCCTTTGAGTATTAATTACCAGCAGATAATATAATTTGTCATGGCGCAAAAATTTTTTCATGACGCAAGCAAATTGGCAAGATGTATGATATTCTTTTTATATAGGGAATCGAAAGGGCGAAAGCAGTCGTAATCTTGAGGCAAAGTAAGATATACTATCCTCGAATATTGCTTTTGCAGATATTAGGTAAATCCGCGATCGGCTTTTTGTAACGCAAGAGATAGAGAAGCCAATGAAGCAGGATAGTGAACTCCGTAACAACTTGAAGTCAATGAGAACTCGCTTAGGTATGAGTCAGCAAGAGTTGGCTAACCTAGCTAAAGTTACCCGTCAGACAATTAGTGGTGTAGAGTCAGGACAGTATGCTCCCTCAGTTGCGATCGCACTTCGTTTAGCCAAAGTGCTTGGCTGTCAAGTCGCGGATCTATTCTGGTTCGAGGAGGATCTACTTGAAATTGAAGCAGTTCTTGCCAAATCTATCTCTTGCAGTCAACAACAGCCGGTCAGTCTAGCGCGGATTGGGGGGCAATGGATAGCATATCCTCTTGTTGGGAAAGATGCTTTTCGCTTGGAGATGATTCCGGCGGATGGTAAGATTAATAGCCTCTCAAATGCAAACACAGTCCGGGTTAGGCTTCTTGATGATATAGACAAACTCCACAACACGGTTGTGATTGTCGGCTGTGCGCCTGTACTCTCATTATGGGCGCAAGCTACGGAACGCTGGTATCCTCAACTGCGAGTTCAGCATAACTTTGCCAACAGCATGGCTGCATTGCATAGTTTATGCAAAGGTGAAGCTCACATTGCCGGAATGCATCTATACGATCCGGAAACTGGAGAGCATAATACTCCTTTTGTTCGTGAACTACTAGCCGAAAGAGCAGCTGTTTTAATTACTCTTGGTGTTTGGGAAGAAGGAATTTTAGTCGAGTCTGGTAATCCGATGGGAATTAAAACAGTAACCGACTTGGTAGAAGCGAAAGCAATGATTGTCAACCGCGAACTCGGTGCTGGTACTCGTTTGCTTTTGGAACATAAACTGCAAGAAGAAAAACTACCATTCCACGCTGTTAAAGGATTTGACCATATCGTTAAAAGTCATCAAGAAGTTGCCGAAGCTGTAGTATCAGGTATTGCCAAGGCAGGCATCAGTACGGCATCTATAGCTGCTTCCTTTGGGTTGGGATTTGTACCTCTGCATTCCTCAAGATACGATTTAGTGATTCTCAAGGAATATTTAGAAGAAGCACCAGTAAAGCAGTTACTCGGTACTTTAGGAAATCGCTTGATTCACTCTCAATTAGAAGTTCTCGGTGGTTATGACACAAGCAAAACCGGGGATGTTGTAGCGACGATTTAGGAATGGTTAGGAGTTAGTGGGTAGTGGTTAGTGGTTAGTGGATAGGAGTTAGGAGTTAGGAGTTAGGAGTTAGTGGTTAGTGGTTAGTGGTTAGCTAGTGGTTAGCAATTAGCAACTATCAACTCTCAACTCTCAACTCTCAACTCTCAACTCTCAACTCTCAATTATCAACTATCAACTATCAACTACCAACTATCAACTATCAATCAAAAATTTACTTCTTCGCTTTGAATATGTACTGGCTTTCGACAGTTTTTGCTGTAGAGCGATCGCCCCCTGGTGACGTTCTACAAGCGATCGCACTGCTGTAACAAAGTAGATGTGCGATCGCACAAATGCAAAAAGACCCACCAAACAAACAAATTGCAGGAATAACTCATCATGTCGGACGAAAAAATTAGACAGATTGCTTTCTACGGTAAAGGTGGTATTGGTAAATCTACCACTTCCCAAAATACTCTTGCAGCTATGGCAGAAGTGGGTCAACGCATTCTAATTGTAGGTTGTGACCCCAAAGCTGACTCCACCCGCTTGATTCTCCACTGTAAAGCTCAAACTACCGTGTTACACCTCGCTGCTGAACGTGGTGCTGTGGAAGACCTAGAACTCGAAGAAGTGGTAATTGATGGCTTCCGGGGTATCAGATGCGTAGAATCTGGTGGTCCAGAACCTGGTGTAGGTTGCGCCGGTCGCGGTATCATTACCGCCATCAACTTCTTAGAAGAAAACGGTGCCTACCAAAACGTAGATTTCGTATCTTATGACGTGTTGGGTGACGTTGTTTGCGGTGGTTTCGCCATGCCTATTCGTGAAGGTAAAGCCCAAGAAATCTACATCGTTACCTCCGGTGAAATGATGGCGATGTTTGCGGCTAACAACATCGCTCGCGGTGTTCTCAAGTACGCTCACACAGGTGGTGTGCGCTTGGGTGGTTTGATTTGCAACAGCCGCAAAACTGACCGGGAAGATGAACTGATTACCACGCTAGCAAACAGATTAAGCACTCAAATGATTCACTTCGTCCCCCGTGACAACATCGTGCAACACGCTGAATTACGTCGCATGACAGTGAACGAGTACGCACCTGACAGCAACCAAGCTCATGAATATCGTACCTTAGCTGACAAGATTATCAACAATAAATTCCTCGCCGTTCCCACACCTATCGAAATGGACGAGCTAGAAGAGTTGCTGATTGAATTCGGTATTCTTGAAAGCGAAGAAAATGCAGCGAAAATGATTGCTACAGCCGATGCAGCTAAAGAAGCCGAGAAGAAACAAGAAGATGCTGAAGGTGAAGCGCTTGAAGCACTCAAGAAAGGCAATGTAGAAATAGTTGCTGGCTAAAACAAGTAAAGCTTTTGCTTCTATTTAAGAAGTAATAGAAGTTGCTGAAAACGGGTAAGGCACTTGCCCTGAAAAAAGATACCAGCCGTCACATCCAGATCCACGACACACAACGAATAATCCCAATACACGGTGAATCAGTCGGCGGCAAAGGTTTCCTTTCCGTCGAACTGATGAACCCGGAGGGCTGGTATCTTTTTTTTGCGGTCTCCCCTAAGCAACCAGGTGGGCTAAAAAGCCCACCTTCTCCCGAATTGTCGAAACGACCTGGAGGTGTAAGAATGAAGTATGCATAAGTATTTCCACGTAAGCATTAATCTGTCAATGCAATTGCTTGCAAAACTAATAGTTTAGTTTTTTGTGTTCTCCTAATTTTTGGTTGATTGTTTGGGAATGGGAGATAGAATTTCTCATTCCCTTTAATTACACACGTTGCATTAGATGGATAACCTGTTATTAACCCACACATAAAAATCTCTCTTTTCCCAATCCCCAGTCTCCAGTCCAAGCGTCACTAATCCCCAGTCCCCATGAAACCCACCTCAGAACAAATCAACGACTCCCTCGCACCCGGATGCGAAAATAATCCGCAAAATAAAAAATCCACACTACCCCAACCTGGAACCGCTCAAGGGGGTTGTGCCTTTGATAGTGCAATGATTACCCTCCTACCAATAGCTGATGCTGCTCATGTAGTCCACGGACCGAGTGGCTGTGCTGCAAGTATGTGGGGAAGTTATGGCAGTCTTTCTTCTGGTTCAACATTGTACAAGATTCGCTTTACCAGTGAAATAGAAGAAAACGATATCATCTTTGGCGGAGCCAAAAAGCTCTACAAAGGTATTATAGAATTGCAAAGACGCTACAAACCCGCTGCGGTATTTGTCTACTCTACCTGCATCACCGCCATGATTGGTGATGACATCGAAGGTGTCTGCAAAGATGCCACCCAGCAAACAGGAATACCCGCTATCCCCGTACATTGCCCAGGATTTATTGGTAGTCAAAGTATGGGCAACCGCGTTGCTGGTGAAGCTTTACTAGAACACGTTATCGGCACGGCTGAACCAGAATATACCACACCATTAGACATCAACCTAATTGGTGAATACAACATCGCGGGTGCAATGTGGAATGTTTTGCCGCTTTTGGAGAAATTAGGTATCCGAGTTTTGGCAAAAATTACCGGCGATGCTCGCTATAAGGAAATTTGTTACGCTCATCGTGCCAAGCTCAACGTGGTGCTTTCTGCCAAAGCATTAACCAGTATGGCAAAAAGGATGCAGAAACGCTATGGTATCCCCTACATTGAAGAGTCTATCTATGGTGTAGAGCAAATCAATCAATGTCTGCGGAATATTGCCGCGAAATTGGGTGATAGCGAAGCGTTAGCGAGTCCTCGAGCGTCTGCAGATTTACAAGAACGTACAGAAAGGCTCATTGCTGAAGAAACTGCCGCATTAGATGAGAAACTTGCTGTTTATCGTAGCCAATTACAAGGTAAGCGCGTTGTCCTTTATACCGGAAGTTTTAAGAGTTGGTTAATTATCTTTGCGGCTCAGAAGTTGGGGATGAAAGTTATTGCTACCTGTACTGAAAATAGTACTGAGGAAGAAACAGCTAGAATCAAAAGTCTGCTGGGTGAGGATAGCATCATTCAACAAGACAGTCCCGAAGAAATGCTACAAATAATTAATGAAAATCAAGCTGATATGTTGATTGCAAGCGATCGCTTTCAAGACACTGCCCTAACAGCCAAGATTCCTTTCCTCAACATTAACACCGATCGCAATCATCCTTATGCAGGCTATCTGGGCATATTAGAAGTAGCAAAAGAACTGTATGCAGCTTTTTACAATCCTGTGTGGTCAGAAGTACGTCAGCCCGCTCCTTGGAATGCAGAGGTATAAAAATGGCAATTCTTAGCATTACCAGCACGTCAGTTGCAGTTAATCCCCTCAAGCAAAGCCAAACTTTGGGCGCAGCTCTAGCCTTTTTGGGATTGAAGGGAATGATGCCTTTATTACACGGTTCAATAGGCTGTACTGCCTTAGCTAAAGTTGTATTAGCGCGGCATTTCCGTTGCAGCATTCCCCTTTCTACGACAGCGATGACAGAAGTTGCGACGGTTCTAGGTGGGGAGGAAAATGTTGAAAAAGCAATTCTTACTTTGGTGCAGAAGTGCAAGCCAGAAATTATCGGTTTATGCACGACTGGATTGATGGAAACCAGAGGAGATGATATGGGGCGTTTTGTCAAGGAAATTCGCCACCGTCACCCAGAATTAGATTATCTGCCGATTGTGGTTGTCTCCACACCGGATTTTAAAGGTGCATTGCAAGATGGCTTTGCTGCTGCTGTCGAAAGTATAGTTAAAGAAATTCCCCAAAAAAGTGATGATTTAGATGCTTGTCCTAGACAAATCACGATTTTGGCAAGTTCTGCTTTCACGCCAGGGGATATACAAAAAATCAAAGAGATTGTTACCAACTTTGGACTTATTCCCGTTGTTGTACCTGACCTTTCTGGCTCATTAAATGGTCACATAGAAGATTCATCAACAGCCATTACGGCAAATGGTACAAATGAAGCACAGTTGCGCTCTATCGGCAGTTCTGCGTTCACTTTGGCGCTAGGTGAGAGTATGCGGAGTGCAGCGCAAATTTTAGAAAAGAACTTCAGCATACCTTATGAGGTGTTTGGTGAACTGACAGGACTATCAGCAACAGACAAATTTATGCAAGCATTGGCGGATATCAGTGGTAACAGCGTACCAGAAAAATATCGCCACCAACGCTCTTTGTTGCAAAATGCGATGCTGGATAATCACTTTTTGTTTGGCTGCAAGCGAGTTTCTCTAGCGTTGGAACCAGATTTACTTTGGTCAACAGTTCATTTTCTGCAATCGATGGGAGTTCATATTCATGCAGCAGTGACTACAACACGCTCTCCACTGCTGGAAAAACTTCCGATAGTCAGCGTCACCATCGGCGATTTGGAAGACTTTGAGCTACTAGCACCTGGGTCTGACTTGTTAATTGCTAACTCTCATGCGGATGCGATCGCCCAACGTTTGGGTATTCCCCTTTATCGTCTAGGAATTCCCATCTTTGACCGCTTAGATCATAATCATTTTACCCTAGTTGGCTACCGAGGCACTATGCAGCTTTTATTTGACATTGGCAATCTGTTTTTAGAGCAGGAAGCCTTAAGGAAAGTTAGGAGTTAGGTAGAGACGTTCCGCCGGAACGTCTGTACGGGAGGCGCGGAATTAGGAGTTTTTTCTGATGTTCTTTTTACTACTTATGACTTCTAATTCAGACCAAAATTAAAACAGTAATTGTCATGTTTGTATTCTCATTAATTGCTTTGGTGAGCGCGATAATTTCTGTTTATATCAGTACAAGTATCGCCGATAAAATAGAGCAGCCGATAGCTGTATTGATTGCTTTGTTCTTCCTAAGTTTAAGTTTGATTTTTGCACCTGTACTAATCAAACTACTAATTGCAATAGTTTTGCTGCTCATACAAAGAAGTTACGTTCAACTCGCTTATTTGTTGCAGAGAAACAGAAATCAAAAGCCAGGAAAAGGAAATGCTATTTCCTGACTTTTTCATTCTTCAATCTTCCGCAACACTCCCAACCCTCAATTATTTTCCTTTTTACCAACAAATTTGGTAAAAATGTATCCGTTGATGCAATTTTGTGGAGTAATTTCAGCTTTGATAGTTATGGCAAGCCGTATACGCTTTGGAAATATACCAACCAATGTTAGCAAGCACTCGCGCGATCGCTTCTGCATTGACACCAAAATTACGTCTTTTACTAGATATGAATCCAGCACAGCCAAAAAGAGCAACTGTGACGAGTAGTATATCAAGAAAGCTTCGCCGTCGCTTTGACTTGAGACAATCAGTTGCAGCACCATCTTTGCTCACCTGGTTCGAGGTCATTGGCTACACAGTTCTGTTAGAGTCAGACATTGCCTCTCTTAAGTATCGTATAGGGCGCAGTAGTTATAGTGAAGTGATTTTGCGCGATCGCCTTTATAGTGCTTTGCTCTTGATTAACCCGACTTTACCAGATGAAGCGATCGCCACCGCTATCAATCAAATTACTACCACAGATGAAAACCTACTGGAAAATAACCGACGTTTTCATCAATTCTTAACTGATGGTGTTGAAGTTGAATATCTCTTGAATGAACAAATAGTTCATGACAAAGTGTGGCTAATTGATTCGGATAATCTACTGAATAATGATTGGCTAGTTATTCATCCTTTTACAGTTGTTGAGGGTAGTCATGCTCATTGTCCTGATGTGGTTGTTTTCATCAATGGCTTACCTTTAGCAGTGATTGTATCGATTCATCCAAGTGATGATCAAGCCACGCTTAAAGCAGGTTATGAACGAATTCAGACCTATATTCAACAGATACCAAAGCTATTTTATTACAATACATTCCTAGTCATTACTTGCGGAAATCGAGCGCGAATCGGTACATTAACATCAAATTGGCAAGAGTTTTTACTTTGGCGCACAATTGATGGTGAGGCAGTTGCGGTGAGCCACCCCGTTGCGGGGGTTCCCAAGGCACGTTTTCGGGGGAAGCTTCCCCCGAAAAGCTGCCGCCCCGTTGTAGGGAGTGGCGAACCCGTAAGGGTGGACGGGTTCCCCGGCATAAGCAAACTGCCGTTAGCGTCAGCGGTAGCGAGGAACGAGCGTCACCCGGAGGGCGAAGACTTTACCGATTCGGGCGCAACTGAGCTAGAAGTGTTAATTCAAGGTGTTTTTGACAAACGGCGTATAAGAGAGTTAATACAGCATTTCATAGTTTTTGAATCTACAGAAACCGACATTAAGAAAAAGTTTATTTACCGACCTTTTTGTACAATTTCCACAAAGCCCTATAGACGGTATTAGATATTTAGGTTGTCAGATTCCCAACTTCTTAAATAAGTTGGGAATTTTCCCAAATTTGCAGTATCCAGTCACACATAAATAGAGGTTGAAATGATTACAGAATCAGACCTAGTGCAACAATTCACGATAGTTATCAATTACTATGAACCACAATTGGGTGAATGCTTACGCCACTGCTATATAAAAGTTATTCAATCTTCTTGGAAAAAACATTGTGTTCGCTCTTTACCATACATCGGAATTTACTGTCCTGATAGCATGATTGCTATTCTCAAAGAGCAAAAAGATGTACTCAAAGATGTAGCACAACATCTGGGACTAGCTGAAGTTGTTTGCATTAATGCTAGTCGCTTGTTGCGAGATCCCCAATCGAAGTTAAAGGATGCTCATCCGCGCTTGTGGTTAGAACTGCACTGGATGTTGACACAAGAACAGGAACACCTACTATGAAAACTGGAATTTTTTGCAATTACGAAAATCATCATCGAGATGCCCGTCGTGCAATTTTTGAGCAAGTGGCATTAGTCAGACGTGCAGAAAGCTTAGGATTTGAGTCAGCTTGGGTAACAGAGCATCATTTTAACGATTTTAGTGTGAGTCCATCTATTTTGGTATTGATGGCACATTTAGCGGGTGTGACTTCCACAATTAGATTAGGTTCAGCAGCAGTATTGCTGGCATTTCACAACCCGATCGCTATTGCAGAAAGCATTGCCACATTAGATAATCTGTGCAACGGACGACTTTTGTTTGGAATTGCCAAGGGTGGACCATTTCCTGACCAAAATAAGCACTTTGACACTCCTACAAGTGAATCACGTCCGAAAACATTAGAAGCGATGACGTTGATTCATAAATTGCTGTATGACACTGATGTGTCGTTTAGCGGAAAATATTATGAATGCGCGAGCGTAACAGTTTATCCAAAGCCTTTACAGAAACACATTCCAGTATATTTAGCAACTAGTGATGATGAGGCGATCGCCTTTGCTGCTCTCAATTCTTTTGGCTTGATGGGGGGAGCACCATTTAGTATGGATACGCTCAAAAACAATGTTGCCAAATATCGTGCGATTAATTCTAATGGTTTTGACCGACTGATGCTAGCACGCTTCTTTTTTGTCGCTCCTACATACAATGAAGCAGTAAGTGAGGCATTACCTTTTTTACGTAAATTTAGCCAGAGAATGAAAGCATTCAGAAGTCAAGTCCAAAGTTGCGATAATAACAGTCAACATCTCCAGCCAATTAATGGTCACAAAACCTGTTTTGATGAAGACTATTTGCTTGAAAACTCAATTATTGGTAATGTTACTACTTGTCGTGACAAAATCAAACGATTTCAAGATGAACTTCATTTAGGTACTCTTGCACTCAATCCATGCTCGTTAAATCTACAAAAAAACCTAGACAGTTTGACACGTTATAACCAAGAGGTGCAAAATTATGTATGAAAAGATTGAGATTAGTTATTGGTTAGTTGATAGTGGATAGTGGGAGCGTTGTTAGTGGTTAGTGGTTATTGGTTAGTGGTTAGCAACTATCAACTACCAACTATCAACTAACACCCAACAACTACCAACTATCAACTAACAACTAACACTCAACAACTATCAACTAACACCTAACAACTATCAACTCACTATTACTCATTATGAATATATCTAACCTTCATCCAGATGATTTGCCTACAACTAAGGCTAGCCTACTTACTGAGTTAATGTACAGGCAGCTTGAAGAAGCTATCAACAGACGTTTTTACGAAGCCTGTACTCCGATTATGCGAGTTTTACTATCAAGTTGTCACTGGTATTTTCAGATAAATACTAGCCCTTTGATGTTAATTATTATCTGCTATGAGGTTGAAAGTTACTGTCATATCACCAACGCTATTCCTCAATTTGTCAACAAGTTGAAGTTGTTTTCTAATAACTCCAAAATTCATCTTTTTTCACCAGATAAGGGGATACCGTGATCAATGGAAATCCAAGAAATATCAGATGATTAAGGCTAGTTAAATAAGTGAATGCATCTAGAAATTAGATGACTAAAGAGAGTTAAATGTCAAAATTTACCAGCCAGAAGATATACCCCTTGGCTGGGAAATTTTGACTTTCATTTCTAGGATGATGATTTCTGTAGATTGCAGGACTTAGGCAATAACTCTCTGAAACTCTTATTCCTTGTTTTGTGGGAGACCAAGGCGAACGGAATGTCCCTGGTATAAGATTAGGATGTAATTTTTTCTTTGTTGCCTCTCCCACTTTACGAAACCGTGGGATCGTCACCAGTTTTCATTTGCCGTAAAATCTGCTCAATTTGTCCTGCTTTCTCAGGTCTATTTTGTGCTTTAAAAATATTTAATGCTTTTTCTGCATATGCGATCGCTTCAAAGTGATTACCTTGTTCCCAAAGAGCTATAGCCATATTCCTTAACGCATCACCATAATTAGGATTGATAGTTAGTGCTTTCTGATACTCTGCAATTGCTGATGACCATTGCTGTTGACTTGCATAAACTTGACCCATTGCATTGTATGCAAGGGCATATTTAGAATTTTTCTGAGTCGCTTTCTGATATTGTTTGATTGCATCTTCTTTTTTGCCCTGACGAAATAGAACATTCCCTAACTGGTAATATCCGAAACTATCTGAGGGAAATTTTTTAATTAACTTACGTAAAGTTTCTTCCGCGCCAGTGAAATTACCTTGGTAAAATAAAGTGTTTGCTGTTTGCCGAAGTTGCGATCGCTCTTGGTCTTGGTTGTTTGAGAACTGCGCTAGTAGTTGTGGTTGTGTATATTGTTTGGTAATATTTAAATCGCGTACTTCTGCTTTGGCGAATTGTAATGTATTCGTTACAGTCAAGATATTGAGTATCAAGTAACTAGTAGTTTGAAAAAAAGCTGATTTGGGAAGATTTTTGGAATTCATGGGTAATATATTTTCTCTACTGCATGAGATTTTCATCAATCTTTCTCATATTCTAGTATTATTGAACAAATGCCAGTCAGAAAAATAGCCGCGTCCTTTCAGCAATAGAACTATAAGTAATGGTAATATTTGCCTATATTTTATAGAACTATTAGCCCTCTAATGCCAAAAGGCAGCTATGCTGGCATTACAAATAAACTTGACTATGAGCAATATTTTTCATATGCTTTTTGATGCTCCTTTTTAATTTCTTTTGCTAAAAAGTCTGGGGTTAAAACTTGAACATTTGCCCCATATTGCAACATTCGCTGTCGAAACCAAAACCAATAATCTTCTAGTGTAGCAATATCAACAAATTTACCTTCTGTATCTCGATGAATTACCCGTTCTCCGTCGCGACGGGGTTGGTAGTTTGCTAAGTCACCACTCATGCGGTAGTGGATTTCCAACTTGGGCAACTCGCAAGATAGCCAATGTACATCAGAAGCAGGACCAACATTAACTATTCTATCTACTCTAAATATATGATTTTGGTCGATGTTGGGGAAAGTTAGAAATCGCCACGATTTCCAATCGGGAATAAATGCAAAAAGGTAAAGAATACCATTATGAAAGCGCAATTCTGAGCGATCAATATCCCATATACGCTGTCCCTTTTTGTTGCTTTGGTAGGTAATAGTGTAACGACGTTGTTGTTGAAACCTTTCCTGAAGGTGGCGAACAATAATATCAAGTTTGCTTTCGCTGTAGTCTACGGGAGGGCTAAAATTAACTTTGACAAATTCTGGAATGTCAGATTCTTTCAGATTACCAAGGCGCAAAATTTGGCTTGCTTGTGCAGAAAAGCCCATCCCCGCAAAGAAATAAGCTGCTAGTGCTAATGCCTGTCGCTGTTCGGTTGAGAGAATAACGGGGAAATTTGACTCTACCAGTTCGTAAGGATGGTGAGGCGCACTTTTAATTTCTATACCGCAGTCTCTCAGCTTGCGAATTGTGCGCGTGAGTTTTTGCTTGATATCCATGTCGTCTGATGACTTGCCGTGTGCTTCCATAAATGGAGATAGTAAGTCAACTAATTCTTCTCGCTTCCGTGGCTTCTCTGCTAGCTGTTTGAGGATTTCTAGGGCGAAGGCGATTTGGTTGTAATTAGTATCAAGTTTATATGACATAGTTTCTGGAGAAGTTAGTTAATTTAAAATTAACCTCCTCAAGCAGAAAACTTTAAAGTTTCAATACCACGGCAGCATCCCAAGCGGGAATCATTAATTTGAAAGTTTAGGGAGAGCGATCGCATGATACTGCAAGATATTGTTTCAATCCCGCAAGCGGGAATCATTAATTTGAAAGTATATTGAACTCTACTATCAGTAAATACGATATTTTGTTTCAATCCCGCAAGCGGGAATCATTAATTTGAAAGGCCAGGGAAACTAGGTGATTGGTGTTGTTCCTCGATGAGTTTCAATCCCGCTTGCGGGATTGAAACAAATTAAGAGCGATCGCTTTTATGCAAATGTATAGTTACTTTCAAATAAATGAAACCCGCTTGCGGGATTGAAACTATGGCTCGTGGGCAAAAATGCGGCGTGCGCTATCTTTCAAATAAATGAAACCCGCTTGCGGGATTGAAACACGGATAGCGTCAGTAGGCAACATGACCTTAACCTTTCAAATAAATGAAACCGGGCAACGAAATTGAAACTTCCCCATAAAGAAATAGAATTCATCGACGATCGCAACTTTCGGTCATTGCCAAAGCGATATACTAGACAAGTAAATTAACAAAATTTAACAATGGTAGAACGCCCAATCAAAAAATCGGAACGTCAGCCCTCTTCAGGTAATGACAGCAAGTCAGAAAATTCGGATTCTATGCCGACTCCTCAATCCAATCCCAAAAGCTCAAAACAAAGTGATGACCGCTCAAAGGGTAGAGGCAAAAAAGCATCCTTTAAAGATGAATCCAGGCAATCGGTTAATCCAGCCCTAGCGCGGGGTCCGAAACCTGTTAAACCTCAGCCGAAAGTCATCATAGAACCGGAAAGCGAATCACAACCAATTTCCGAAGAATCTCAAGATTAAAAAGTAGAATTATCAGGATAATTCAAATAATCACAATTGAACCATTTGAGATTCTTTGACGTTATCGATATTTGATAGCGAAATCCTTGAGAGTCCGAATACTGCGTAGACGCGGAGCGGCTTGTCGTGAGACATCGCTCTGGTTGGATTGCTTGAAATAGTGCGATCGCAGTCGTAATAATTTCACTCAACTCGATGATTCTTGGTTATACGCGCTTGTATATGAAGCGATAATCCCGGTTTTTTCACGGTTTATACGTCCAGTTTTTCAAAATCTGAACGTATAACCTATTTTTAACGTAGGCGCGTTGTCTTGTACCTGCTTACTATCAACACCGCCTATCTATTCTCTATTTGCCAAAAACATCCTTGATTTTATCAACAACGCCTTCAACAACATTCTTTTCCTTGTCTATTACTTTCTGGGTCTTTGCAGCATCTTCGTTTGCTCTCTTTTCAATTGTAGCCTTATCTGTTTTTGCTTTGCGCTCAATCAAATTACCATTGTCAGTTGCTTCGTCAACTTTAGAGGCATTTTTCCTTGCAGTTTGCTTAACTTTATCTTGTGAATCTCGGACGAAATTTTTGGCTGCTTCAGCACCTTCATTAACTTTGTCTTTAACTTGATCGCCTGCGTCTGCTTCGGCGATTAAGTTTACAGCCGGATTAGCCATTGCTGCGGTGTTTGAGAAAAACGCACCCTGCCAGACGAAGGCGACAGCAAGCACACAAAACACAGTTGTAGCCAGAAAGCGTCCCACTCTCGTTAGCCCTTTCGTTAAATAATTCCGTTTCATAGAATACAATCTCGATTTTTATTTAGCATTCTATTATTACTTCATTTGGCTCCCAACCCAAATCATTCCCTAGACAGAGGTTCTCCCCTCATAAGTTGTTGAACAAATTCGCTCTTTCAATAGATTAAATAAATCAACATTATGCAATCTACACATTCAAGGAGCGCAGTTCTTTTATGATTATTTCTTTTACTCAATAATATTCCCCTCATCATCTTGATCCACTTCAACCACACCCACGTTAAATCCCTCCCACTTTAAAGACAGTAAACCCAACTCAATAAAAGAGCGATCGCACTTTCGTTTATACGTATAAATATAAATTTTTATGTAAAAAATTATATTTATACGTAGTTTAACTTTCACTGACTACCATCACAGGATATGTGACAGTTGATTATTCCGAATGCGGGTTCTAAAAATTCGCGTTTTGAATTGGCTTAATTCTATTTCCATTGTTCAGTCCCCCATTTATGCCTTGTATGATAAAAGTCCCACTAGGGCTAACTGTATTTTTCTCAGTGGTGATGCGCGTTCCATTTGAGTAATAGTAAGTACTAGATCCGTCACCATGATTTATCGTCACGGATGGATAAATTACCTTTCTATTGTTTAGCTTAAGGGAACCATTATTATAAATGCGCGTTCCGCTAGGGTAATTGAGCAAGTTGCCAGTGCCTTGGCTAGCATTAGACCTAGCTGGGTTTTGCGTTATAGTCTGAGCGCTTGTCACCGACTGAGTTGTTGCTACTAAAGACAAAATAGACAAACAGCTTACAATAAAACGTTTCATCACATAACCTCGCTCGTTTGTCCGCTTCAATTTTTTATTTTTAGTTTAAAGCAGACGCAATTAATACAAGTCTCATTATTTATTTTAAACAGGCATATGTTGATCGGGGCAGCGCTAGGTAAAACAGCCTCCAGAACTGAACTTAATAAAACGATTTTGGCAACATTTTAAAATCGCTCCACCAATATCAATCTCCTACTTTAGGTAAAACAATCCCTCCTTGGGAGGAAGTTTATATCACCTATGAAGGACAGAACCGTTTTCACCAATGCCGAAGTTATTCTGACAATACATTGAAACACGGTTTCAAATAACACCAAGAATGTTTTTTTTCGGTTTACCGCTGAAAAAGCTTCAAGGCTCTTTGAGTATAGCTTTATCAAACTTTTACATTCAGAAAAACAACACGTATGACTAACCCCAACGAAAACAAAAGTTACCGCGAACAAGTGCAAGAAAGTTACACCGACAATAGTGGAAATATTCACACCAACGTGACGCGAACTTCGGAAACAGTTAGTAACAAAGTAGATCCGAAATCTTACGAGAATGGTTATCTTAACGGTCAAACATCTGAACGTATCTACCAAGAAGAAACTCTCACACAACGCGATAATGAAAACGCTAATCGTGGATTGTTAATCGGTATTTTGCTTACAGCCTTAGCAGGGTTGATCGGCGGTTCTGTGTGGTATTTTAATCAACGCGATCGCGCTGTGGATAACACTGTTGCACCAGTAGCGGTTCCCGTACCCGCTAGCAGCCCAACTCCTACAGTAACTGTAACGCCTCAACCCCAAACTACAATTATTGAAAGAACCAAAGAAGTTCCAGTTCCAGTTGAAAAAACCAAGGAAGTTCCAGTTTTTATACCCGTACCTCAACAGAAAGCTGCACCCGCACCAACGGTGAAACCTAACATTAATATTACTGTTCCCCCTCAACAGCCTGCTTTGAAACAAACTCCTGCTACACCAAAATCGACAACGCCGCCATCAAGCTCAAATAGTAGCAGTGATAGCACCTCTACTTCTACTACTCCTACAGCTACTCCCGAAGAGAAACAAAATAAAACAGATGTATCACCCAGTGACAGTTCTTCGCCTACTGAGAACGATAATCAAGATAGTTACGCTAGGTAATAGCTGACCCAGACAGCGGTTTTAATGTGAGTTAAGTACAAGCGGGTGGGCAGTCTTTGCCCACCCTACAATAGTTTTAGAGATTTCTGGTGTACCTTATTTACCTGCAATGTGAGGTTATTGCAACCCTACCCAGATACTACCTTCATCCACACGGGTAGGAAAAACAGCTAGTGCTTTTTCTTTAGACATCATCCCCATCACCTTGCCAATACCGGGGGGAAAAGGACTCCAATCCTTAATATTACCGGTACGTAAGTCGAAGGCGCTGCGGTGAAAAGGACAAATAATCGCTTTATCTTCTGTTAGTTTGCCCTTTCGCATCGGTAGCCCCAAGTGCGGACAGGAATTTTCTACGGCGTATATTTCGTTGTCATGGTGAAGCAGTAGAATAGCGCGTTGTTCAACTTTAACAACTTTCCGCTCATTAGGTGGTAGTTCATCTTGAGTTAGTACTTTAATCCAATTCATACACGCCTCGCAGCTATGGCAGATTTGGGAATTTTATGCGTTTTTGGTGAAAGGATGGGCGATCGCGTACATAATTTCACACTTCTTTTGGGGAATTTCATGAGGGGAAAAGGTTAAAGGGGAAAGGGAAAAGGAATAAAGAACTTTCTTTTTCTTTTCTTTCCCCTTTTCCCTTCCTCCTTCCCCTTTTCCCTTTACCCTTTTCCCTTTACCCTTCCCCAACTTGATGACGCTAGCTCGACAACCGATTAAACTGTGGATAATATGTAACGATTGTTGCTATCAGCAACACTTACATACATTTCATGACATTCATAAACATTCCTAAATTCAATCTTATATCTAAAACCACTTATGTCAGTGTATCAACGTAGTTGCGGGTCAGCCGCTGATTTGATTATTGGGGTTTGCAATCAAGAAAACGGCGATTTTAAGCCAAATTCGGCTTCTGTGAGTGTCCTCGCCAAAAGAAAAGGCACTATATCTAATTTTCTGGCTCCCCTCACCCAGGATACTTTTAAACAGGTTGTTACCGAAGTAGAACAAAAACTGCTGATTGTGAATCAAACCCTTTCCATGCTGGATTCCCAAGGGTTTGAAACGATTTTGCAAGAAATGTTACATACTATAACACTTAAGACCGGGGAATTACTAGGAGCAGACCGAACGACAATATTTTTATTAGATGAAGAAAAACAAGAACTTTGGTCAATTTTGGCAGAAGGAGAAGGCGATCGCTCTCTAGAAATTCGCATTCCAGCGAATAAAGGAATTGCCGGTGAAGTCGCCATGTATAAAAGAGCGATTAATATCCCCTATGATTTTTATGAAGATCCGCGATCGGTATTTGCCCAAGAACAAGAAAAAAGAACCGGCTACCGCACTTACACAATGTTAGCTCTGCCGTTGTTAAATCAACAAGGGCGATTAGTTGCAGTAGTACAATTACTGAATAAATTACTATCTTCTGACAATCTAGATGCCCCTATTTCCGACAGAATCGATATTAGAGGCTTTACCAGCGCTGACGAACAATTATTTCAAGAATTCGCCCCTTCAATTAGACTAATTTTAGAATCATCACGCTCTTTTTATGTCGCAACCCAAAAACAAAGGGCAGCAGCAGCCTTGATGAAAGCGATAAAGTCTCTTTCTCAAAGCAATCTCGACTTAGAAGACACCCTAAAGCGGGTGATGGACGAAGCGAAGGAACTAATGAACGCCGATCGCAGTACTCTATGGTTAATAGATCGCGAAGCAAGTCAATTGTGGACGAAAATTACTCAAGATGATAATTCTACCAAAGAGTTGCGAATCCCAATCGGTAAAGGCTTTGCTGGCAAAGTAGCAGAATCTGGGAAAACGCTAAATATTCCTTTTGATTTATACGATCATCCTGACTCTGATACTGCCAGACACATGGACAAGCAAAATGGCTATCGCACATGTAGCTTACTTTGTATGCCAGTGTTTAACGCCGATCAAGAATTGATTGGTGTTACCCAGCTAGTAAATAAAAAGAAATCCGGCGATTTTCCCAATTATAACCCGAATTCATGGCCCAAAGCGCCCGAATGCTTCCAAGCTAGTTTTGACAGCAACGATGAAGAGTTTATGGAAGCTTTTAATATTCAAGCAGGAGTCGCATTGCAAAATGCTCAGTTGTTTGCCACTGTTAAACAACAAGAACAAATGCAGCGCGACATTTTACGCAGTCTTTCTAATGGTGTGGTTTCTACAGATAAAGCCGGGTTAATTATCGCCGCTAATGAAAGTGCAAAACGCTTGCTAGGACTTGAGGCAGAAGACCGTTTAGAAGGTAAATTAATTACTGATATCATCCGCATCAAAGAAGGTGACTTTAGTAAGTGGTGTCAGAATGCTTTAAATGCAGCTAACCTCAAATACAGCCAGCAATATTATCCGGATCGCACACTCATTGCCGGTCAGATAGAACAGCACAGTATTAATTTATCAATTAACACGATCGCCGATGCAAGCGATAATCGGCAAGTTCGCGGCGCCCTGGTTGTCATGGAAGATATCAGCGATGAAAAACGCCTCAAGAGTACAATGTACCGCTACATGACTCAGGAATTAGCAGAAGAATTGCTGAAGTTGGATGATGCTAAATTAGGAGGCGATCGCAAAGAAGTTTCGATTTTATTTTCTGATATTCGCGGCTACACCACTTTAACTGAAAACCTGGAAGCAGAAGAAGTGGTAAGTATGCTCAACGAATATTTTGAATCGATGGTAGAGGCGATTTTCAAACATAAAGGCACTCTTGATAAATATATCGGCGATGCGATTATGGCGGTGTTTGGTTCCCCTTTACCTTTAGAAGAACACGCTTGGATGGCAGTGCAGACATCTTTAGAAATGCGCGATCGCTTAAAAGAATTTAATGCCCGTCGTTACGCAGCTAGTAAGCCGAGAATTAACATTGGTATTGGCATCAATTCTGACACTGTAATTAGTGGTAATATTGGTTCTAGCAAGCGAATGGAATTTACAGCGATTGGTGACGGTGTGAACCTTGGTTCTCGATTAGAAAGTGTTAGCAAACATTATGGTTGCGACATTATTATTAGTGATAACACTTATAAACAATGTCAAAATCAAGTCTGTGCTAGAGAACTAGATTACATTCGCGTCAAAGGTCGAAATGAACCAGTTGCAATATACGAATTAATCGGTTTGTGTTCTGATTCTATAAAAAGCGAAAAAATACAAGTAATTGAGTATTATCGTAAAGGACGAGAGTATTATCTCAATCGCGACTTTGAAAAAGCTAAAGCTGAATTTGATAACGTTTTAGAAATTGACAAACATGACCAAGCTGCTATGTTACATCTGCGGCGTTGTCAGCACTGGTTACAGCAACCTCCAACGGAAGCAGATTGGGATGAAGGCGTCTGGACTTTTAAGGATAAGTAAAAGTAACTCGTAGTAAGCGCTTCAGTACTTAGACTTGAGCGCTGAAGCGCTCACTACGAGTTAAAACCAAGGACGACGGAACAATCCAGAGTCAAAACCGTGGCTGTAAAATTGCAGCCTTCCATAACCGAGAAATTGTCCGTGTGATTTCTCACCCGCCGGAAAAGCTGTGACTCCAAATAGATAAACACCGCTAACTGTAGGATTTTGCACTGGTTTTAGCGCAATTGTGATGGTTTTACCTGGAGACACTGGCGGGTTAAATGTTATTGATATTGTCTTTTTATCTCTGCTAACATCTGTCAGTTGTAACTTTTGTCCTTCGTTAGAACGTGTACCTTCAAAGGCGTAACTTTTTTTCAGTTCAAACCGAATGTCATCTACTCCCTCATGCTGGTTAATAGTTATCTTTTGTAAAGGTTCGCCAGCATTATCTGGCAAGCTGACTGTAAAATAATATGTCGCGCCCCACACATAAACGTCGTTATATGTAGTCGCTGTATAAGTAAGGCGCGGCGGTTGGGCAAAATATACTGTGCCATCTCGCAATTGGATTGCTTGAGTCAGGCGATCGCTATATCCCCCAATTCCAATTGTCCAAGCAATTGCGCTGCTAAATAAAACTACTATATGTATTGCTTTATTCACACAAAACACGCTTCAAAATAATTTATTAAGTAGAGACGTTCTGCCAGAACGTCTCTACAGATAACGTTTAAATGCTACAAACAGCAGATAACTTTTTTTGAATTCGTTTAGTTTATATTCCTATATTACCATGAAATACCGACAATTATTTTCATTTATGAGGTTTTGTAAAGTTAAGTAAAGTTTTTCCGAAGAGAACTAATAAAAGCAACAACTGTATTGTTAAAGATGATTGAGATTGCTTGTCAAAGTAACTACTTACGCGACAAACTAGAAATTAAATACAGGCAATTATTTTTATGAATGCTATTTCCAACGTTGAATTCAAGCGCCCGATTTGGCAAACCGCTGTTATCTTGACTTTGGGCTTCTGGCTCAGTGCTAGTATAGTTTTAGATTGGGTAATTATGCCTAGTCTTTATCTTTCCGGCATGATGACTCAAGCTGGTTTTGCCACAGCAGGCTATGCAATCTTCTGGAATTTTAATCGCATTGAATTATTGTCTGCTGGCATAATATTGACTGGTGTTTTGGCTATGAGCAAAACTCATAGCTGGCGTGCTGGTACTGTGGTTTTAGCAGTATTGCTACTAGCTGTATCTTTGGTTGATACTTATTTCTTAACTCCACAAATGTCTGCAATTGGAGTTCAACTGAATTTGTTTGAAACAGCTACTACAACTCGAGCGTCCATGAGTTTGTTACACGGTAGTTACTGGGTGCTGGAAGCTTTGAAGTTATTGGCTGCGGGGACTTTATTGAGTCGCTGCTGGCGAGAAGTTTAATACTATGCCGCTATAATTAAAAATTGCCTACCAGACTGATAATGACTGGTAGGCAATTGTTTTATTGTAGTTAAAGGCTTATTCAGAATCTGCGGATGCTTCATTATTAGGTAACAGCAGACGTAAAGCGAGTATGGCAAATCCCACAGCAGCGATCGCTTTTAACAAACGTGTCGGTAATAATTCTGCCACAGTTCCCCCTGCCAGCGCTCCTAACAAGCTAGTCAGCAGCAACGCACCCGCTGTCCCGAAGAACACTGCACGCTTCGATTGACAACGACCTGAAAGTGCGATCGCCGCTAACTGACTTTTATCACCTAATTCTGATAAAAAAACTGTAATAAAACTTAACCCTAAAAGATGCCAGTCCATTAATTTTATCCTTTGTTAATTGTTCGACTAACTACTAACCAATAACTACTAACCAATAACTAATAACCAATAACCACATCCCAAAACAGCATTATGGAAATCAGCAACAACATTACCCCGGCGGCTTTTTCCACGGTTTTCGGAGAAAGTCGGCTGGCTATCCAACTACCCAAAAGTACACCTAATAAACTTGTGGTAATCAACGCAGCCGCAGATCCCATGAATACCACCCACGGCGAATGCGATTGAGCACTCATCAACAAAGTTGATAACTGCGTTTTATCGCCAATTTCCGCGAGAAATATTGTGATAAATGTAGTGCCGAAGGTTACTAGTACGGACTGTGGTTTTTCCGCACAATCAGCATCCACAGGCTCAACTGGCTCAATAATGATATTTATTGAGTCGCTTTCGATACCGTTTATTAGTTCTGTCTCGCTTTCAATTGGAGATATGGCACAAAGGCTCAAAGGCGCATCAAGTTTCACTCTTCAGTAGTCCTATGGTGAGGGTTTTTCATATTCTTCTCATTTTCTCAGATTATCGTCATAAATTGCAACAGTGTAGGTAATTGGTAATTGGTAATCGGTAAGAAAGGAGGGGGAAAGGGGAAAGGGGAAAGGGGAAAGGGTAAGAAAAACTTCTTTTCTTCCTTTTCCCTTTACCCTTTAACCTTTTCCCCTCATAAATTTTCCCATTCCCCATTCCCCATTCCCCATTCCCCATTCCCTCATAAACCAACAGAAGAATCAAAGCGGAGTATTTCCAGACTGCGATCGCCATAAACTCCCTCTATCTGTTGACGACAGCAATCAATGGCAAAATCATTCAGTTCCTCTGGTTCTATACCATACATATCTTGAAACACCTCTGTTTCTACACGGCAGAAACGAGGACGATTTGCGTAAATGCGGCATTCTCTCGTGGTATGGTCAAAATTAACGCACCATCCACCTTCACCTACCATGCTCAGATACAGTTCCAGTTCCTCTGGTAATAAATACTCTTCTAAGTCTGGACGCTCTGCTGGGTCTAGATGACAGCAGGCTCCACATTGCTTTATACATTCCCAAATTGCCATTGTTTTCACCTTGATTAGAAAGTGGGGAGTGGGGAGTGGGGAGGGGGGAGTGGGGAGTGGGGAGTAGGGAGTGGGGGGACAAGGGGCGACGGGTGTGGGGGACAAGGGGCGACGGGTGTGGGGCGACGGGTGTGGGGGACAAGGAAATAAAGCAATTCATAACTCCTCACTCCTAACTCCTCACTCCTAACTCTTAACTCCCCATTCCCCATTCCCCATTCCCCAGTTTATGTTTTTTCTTATAATTTTGTTAAGTAAATTAAATTCTAGGCGCGATCGCCGGATATGATCATTTTCGGGTTTTGCATTTGATTTATTTAATTTTTTAGATCAATATTGAATTCAACCGGAGGCAATAATGTTTGACGCTTTAGCGAATATCCATTGGGAAGTTATATTTCAGCTAGTTTCAGTTGGGCTAATTATGATAGCTGGACCAGTAGTTATATTTTTGCTAGCATTTCGCAACGGCAACCTTTAAGAGTTATCAATGAGGTAGAGACGTTCCGACGGAACGTCTGTACTTATAGGAGCGGAGTTAATTGAGTACTTATAATTCCGCTCCTCCTAACTCTTAACTGATTTTAAAGCCTGAAGTGCAGCTTGGATAATGCCGTCATACTGCGGTTGAGAAATATCAACTATTTTAGCGTCTTGGCGATTGGTTCCCAAAAGAGCGCTCTGATGTCCACAGCAGACAGCGAGAACTTTACCTTCAGAATTTTTAATTCTTAATTCTGGTAACTCACCATTTTGATAGATGCCACAGGTATAGTGGCGTTGGTTATACTCAAAGGTGCTTTTTGACGGCGTAGATGCTGAGGTGAAAGACAGGTGAGATTGTTTTGCAAGTCTGACACCTAGTAATTCTAACTCAATTGTGGTGTTGCCGTTAAAGTTATTTTCGCGTAATTTGTAAGCGATATCTAATCGTGAGGGTAAGGGGAAGTAGTCACCCCAACGCCAAGCGATCGCTTTAATTTTAAATTGTCGATTGTCGATTATTTGCGCCACTGTCAGTTTAATGTGACCTTTGCCAACGATTTGTTGCTCAATTACTTGGACATTAGGTGTCCAGAATACCGGATCGGGGTTGTCGATACCGCAGGGGTGAAGGGCATTAAGCTGTTGATAAAGCTGAGAATTGATTTCATTCAGGTAAGCTTTGGCATCAATTTTGATTAATGGTTTGATATGCTCAAGTTCTAGAGACTTGTTAGCAAACTCACACAATCGCTTTCGCAATGCTGCCAAATTTTCTGCTGGGAAAGAAAATCCTCCGGCGGCTTTGTGTCCGCCATATTTGCCAAGCAAGTCATGACAATATTCCAAAGCTGCAAACACATTAAACTCTGGAATTCCGCGTGCGGAACCGCGAATGTGTGTTTCATCCTCATAAGTGGCGATGAACACAGGCACACCGTAGCGTTCCACCAAGCGAGAGGCGACAATACCAATCACACCATGATGCCAATTTGATTTTACAACAACTAATACCCGGTCTTGCTGTAAAGATGAGATAAATTCAGTTTCGACGATGGCGATCGCTTCAGATTCAATTTCTGAACACATTTGCTGGCGTTGCTTATTAATCGCTTCGCACTGCATCGCTTTTTCTAGCGCTATCCCCATATCATCAGTAGTCAGCAAATCTATCACAATTTGCGGATCGCCAATCCGACCAATCGCATTAATTCGCGGACCCAAGCGAAAGCCGATATCTTCTGGCTTTAACGATTTTGGATTTTGGATTTTGGATTTTGGATTTGAGGAGTCAAAAGTTGTAGAGACGCGATTAATCGCGTCTGTACAAGAGTTATTAATCGCTTCATTCCCTTGTCCCCCTTGTCCCCCTTGTCCCTCTTGTCCCCCTTGTCCTCCTTGTCCCCCCACTCCCCCACTCCCCCTCTCCCCCCCTCCTCCAACACCTGCTACCTGAATTAACGCTTGCACTCCGGCTAACTTGGATTTGGGTAACTGTTGTAAACCGCGTTTCACCCAGCGTCGGTTGACTCCAATCAATGGTGCTAAGTCTGCAATGGTTCCCAATGTAAAAAGTGCTAGCATCGGCTGAATTAAGCCTTTAGCTTGTCCTAGTTGTTGTGCTAGACAAACTGCCAAAATATAGGCAACGCCAACACCAGCGACACTGCGATAAGGTGAGGATTCGGCTATGAGTTTCGGGTTGAGGATGGCATTTGCCGGCGGTAATTGCTGGGGGATGTCGTGGTGGTCGGTGATAATTACTTTGAGATTGAGTTCTCTGGCAAAAGCGATCGCATCATACGCAGAGATACCATTATCTACTGTGAGAATTAGTTTAACACCTTCGTTTGAAAATTCTTCAACAATGCGTTTATTAATGCCGTAGCCTTCGTGCATTCGGCTGGGGATGGCGTAGTCAACAAGAGCGCCTAAAGTTCGCAGACTACGCAATAATAAAGCTGTGCTAGTCATGCCATCTGCATCGTAGTCACCGCAGATAGCGATTTTTTCTTTTGATGCGATCGCCGACTCTAACAACTCTAAACTTACCGCCAAATCTGGAAATTCTGTTAGCGGGGAAGGCAAACTTAAAGATTCTGGATCTAAAAAAGCTTGCACTTGTTCTGGGGTTTTGATACCGCGATTTATCAGCAATTGGCTGATTATCGGTGATATATTTGTAACTATTGCCAGTTTTTGGGCAATTTCTGGTTTGTCAGGGCAAATTTGCCAGCGTTGAATCGGCAAACGAGTTAGTCGGCGATCGGGCAATTCAGATGTAAGTTGGTCTGCCATGCAAGCTATCAGCACTTCAGGTGTCAGCTTTTAGCGTAAAGTCTCAAGCTGAATGTGTAAAGTGGCATGTACGTAAGTAAAACAGTTCTTTATTCCGTAATTATACTGTAGCAAAAATTAGTTAACAGTATATAATTTTTCTATACATTAGATTAATTTATCATGAAGCTTGTTTCAGTTAATCGGGGTTAGTTACTAACTTATCTGGGGTCATCTGTCAAATATCATGTCAGCAAAACTTCAAAAAATATACTTAATTAGCGATTTGTTTCAAAGGATAAATCGCCGAATATACCAGATCATTGAGTGCCATTTAATTGAGAAAAGTTATTAAATTAGTACTTGAAAAATTGATTGCCAAATTGTTAAATAGCACCAAAAAAGATGAACAGATAAAATGAGTCTGCTTCAAAGGAATAATAAAGCATCACCACACATGAAATATTTGGAACTGGAGCAGATTTGTAACAAGTTTTCAGATAATCGGCAGATGGAATACTTACAAATCAATAGAGATTTTCACATCCTAGATGTCTCTGAACAAGTGCAACGGTTTGCCGATCGTCCACCGGAGGTGATGCTTTTAAGAGATGTCCGCCTTGGCTTTCCGGAACTAATAGGAGTGGAAGATATCCTAATAGACATTTTGGAAGGAAGAAAGCAATATTTTGAGTTAAAAGGAATAACGCGTGTTTCGGAAAATTATACTTTATTATACATTGATTTGTATGTGATAAATCTGGATAGAAAGTTGCTAATCTTCTTTGAAAATGCAACATCAAGAATGGTTTTGCAGCAAAATTTAGTCCAGAAAAATCGCGAGGCAAATATTTTATTGAGGAAATTAACAGCTTCGGAAAATTATCTTGATAATATTATTAGATCTATCGCTGATGTATTGTTGGTAACAAATAGCTTTGGAAAGATAAAAAGAGTCAATCAAGCCGCAATTGATTTATTTGGCTATAGCGAAACGGAATTATTAGAGAAGCATATTTCCCAGATTATTAATGGAGAAGAGTTATTATCAAAAGAAAACCAAGGAGATTCCAGCAGAAATGCGAAATTTTTGCAAAATTGCGAAGTTGTTTGTCAAACAAAAACCGGGGATGAGGTTTTTGTCGCTTTTTCGGCAGCAGTAATTCAGACTGATATTAATCAGAATTCACCAGATTTAGTTTATATCGGTCGGGACATTACAGAACGTAAGCGATCGCAAGCGCGTCTTTCTGCGGAACATGCCACAACCCGGATATTGTCAGAATCAGCCAAGCTGGAAGAAGCGACTCCAAAAATTTTGTCAGTTATCTGCGAATACTTGGGATGGGAAGTAGGGGAACTTTGGATGTTAGACGAGCAAGCCAACGTGCTACGCTATGTGGAAACTTGGCATTTGCCGTCGGTTGATATCCCAGAGTTTTTGTTGGCTTCCCGGCAGATCGCCTTTTCACCAGGTATTGGGCTACCAGGTCGCGTCTGGGCTAGCGGTGAACCGGTCTGGATTGAAGATATCAACTCAGAAACGAATTTTCTGCGAACAAAGAGTGCAATCCAAGAAGGACTGCACGGTGCTTTTGGTTTTCCTCTCAAAAATCAAAGCGAAATTCTCGGCGTTATCACCTTTTTCAGCCGAAAGATTCAGCCACCACAGTCGGATTTGCAGTTCATGATGACGGCGATCGGCAGTCAAATTGGTCAATTTATCAAGCGCAAACAAGCAGAAACGGCGTTGCTTGAAAGCGAAGAACTCTTTCAAGCTTTCATGAATAACAGTCCGACGGTGGCTTTTATGAAAGACGAGGGAGGGCGCTACGTTTACGTTAACAAGCAGTTAGAGCAAGTTTTTAACATAAAATCGGCTTCTTTGCGAGGTAAGACCGATTTTGATTGGTTGCCGCACGACACAGCAAAACAGATACATGAAAATGATATATTTGTCATGTCTACAGGTAAAACTGTAGAGCTAATTGAGGCTGTTCCTACCCCAGATGGATGTCTGCATCACTGGTTAGTCTTCAAATTTCCTTTTGAAAACGCTGCGGGACAAAAGTTTGTTGGTGGTGTGGCGGTTGATATTAGCGATCGCCATCGTCTAGAACAACAGATTCGGCATCGTTTAGAACAAGAACTTTTTGAAGAAAAAGAACTCGCGCAAGTGACGTTACGATCTATCGGGGATGCAGTTATCACCACCGATGCTGAAAGTAAAATTAGATTTCTTAACCCAGTCGCTGAAGAACTCACCGGTTGGAGTCAGCAATCAGCGCAAGGAAAGCCGTTGACAGAGGTATTTCAAATTATCCACGAAGTTACCCGCGAACCAGTAGAAAACCCAGTAGAAAAAGCTTTACGCGAAGGTAATATTGTCTCTCTTGCTAAGGATACTGTTTTAATTAGTCGCAATGGTAATGAGTTTGCTGTTGAAGATTCTGCCGCACCAATTCGCACTCTTGATGATGAAATAATCGGTGCTGTGATGGTGTTTCATGATGTTACCACAGCCCGCTCTCTGGCACGTCAACTAAGTTGGCAAGCGAGTCACGATGCTTTAACAGGACTAGTTAACCGCCGTGAGTTTGAAAATTGCCTGACTCAAACTTTAGCCTTTGCCAGAACACAAAATCAACAACATGCATTGTGTTATCTAGATTTAGATCAGTTCAAAATTGTTAATGATACTTGCGGTCATATCGTTGGTGATGAACTTTTGCGCCAAGTAACCGCACTATTTCAGGCTCAGGTGCGTTCCAGCGATACTTTAGCACGTTTGGGCGGAGATGAATTTGGTATTTTGCTCAACCATTGCTCTCTAGAGGCAGCACTACCGATCGCCAAGATGCTGCGTGAAAGTATCGAAGCATTTCGTTTTGTTTGGCAAGATAAAACTTTTAAACTTGGTGTCAGTATCGGTTTGGTTGAGATTAATCAGAACAGTGAAAGCGTAACTACCGTTTTAAGTGCTGCTGATGCAGCTTGCTATGCTGCCAAAAATAACGGACGCAATCGAGTACATATTTATCAAGCTGATGATACTCAACTAACGCAGCAGCAAGGTGAAATGCAATGGGTAGCGCGGATTACTCAAGCTTTAGAAGAAAATCGTTTTTGCCTTTATTACCAGCCGATTGTCCCGATTACCGAATCTGAAAATGGCGAACATTATGAAGTGCTGTTGCGTCTTGTGGATGAAGTCGGGAACTTGGTATCACCGATCGCCTTTATGTCATCGGCTGAACGTTACAATTTAATGCAAACTCTTGACCGTTGGGTAATCTGCACCCTCTTTGCTACTCAAGGACAGCATTATCGAGAAACCTGGAAAGGTTGTCAATTAGATAAAATTGGTTGCGGCTGTTTGTATGCTATCAACCTTTCTGGTGCGAGTATTAACGATGAGCAGTTTATCGAATTTCTGCACGAACAGTTTGCATTATACCAAATTCCGCCAGCATTAATCTGCTTTGAAATTACCGAAACCGTAGCGATCGCTAATTTAGGAAAAGCGGCTCAATTCATTCGTTCGCTGCGAGAAATTGGCTGTCACTTCGCTTTGGATGACTTTGGTAGTGGAATGTCTTCGTTTGCTTATCTCAAAAATCTGCCAGTAGACTATCTGAAAATTGATGGCAGCTTCATTAAGGATATTGTCGATGACCCGATTGATTTAGCAATGGTAGAAGCAATAAATCAAATTGGTCATTTGATGGGTATTAAAACTATCGCCGAGTTTGTCGAAAATCAAGAAATCTTAACAAAAATTACCGCTTTGGGCGTCGATTATGCACAGGGTTATGGTATCGCCAAACCGCGTCCGTTTTGATTGGGGAGTGGGGAGTGGGGAGTGGGGGGCAGGGGGCAGGGGGCAGGGGGCAGGGGGCAGGGGGCAGGGGGAGGGGGCAGGGAGTAGGGGGCAGGGGGCAGGGAGTAGGGGGCAGGGAGTAGGGGGCAGGGGGCAGGAGAGATGAGAAAAGAACCAATTAAAAGTCATGAGGACTTGGAAGTATACCAAATGGCATTTGATGCAGCTATGAAAATCTTTGAACTATCAAAGAAGTTTCCCGTGGAAGAGAGATATTCTTTGACTGACCAAATTCGTAGATCGTCACGCTCTGTTTGCGCTAATTTAGCTGAAGCATGGAGAAAGCGGCGTTATGAAGCAGCTTTTATAGCTAAACTAAACGATTCTGAAGCAGAAGCCGCAGAGACTCAAACGTGGCTCAAATTCGCCGTTAAATGCAATTATCTGGACGTTGAAACAGCTCGAGAACTTTATGCAACTTACAATCGAGTTTTGGGAATTCTAGTAACCATGATCAACAATCCATCACCTTGGCTTTTGAAGCGCTAATTCTCCCTGCCCCCTGCCCCCTGCCCCCTGCCCCCTGCCCCCTGCCCCCTGCCCTAAAACACGTTTACTCTGCCATCATCAAGGATATCAACAGAGCGATCGCCTGGGAAATGCCATGTAGGACGAAGTTCAACTCGTAATGTGGCAAAGTTTGGTTTGGAGACTATTGCTTGTAGCGACAACCCTGTATCATCCCAAAACACCAGAGAGACATTCGGTTCTGTACCGTCTCCCTGGTCTAATTGTAATTTCTGTCCGGGTTGCAAAGTAATTGCATTCGTTCCGCGTATTTTCTCTAATTTTATTAACCTTGGCGTGCTATTTATAACTTCCAGCCGAATGTGTTTGCCGGGTGTAAATTGAAGAGGGGGAGAACCACATTTAGAGGCACAGGTTCCCGCAAAGGTAGGGCTTAGGTGCTGAGTGGATGTTAGCACTACGGCGGTTATTAAAGTTGCAAATAATAACTTAGACATGGTATTAGGATTTACACAGCTAAATATGTAGATTTGAATACCCAAGCCTAACACCATACATCCCGGTTTGAGTAGCTCAAAAGTCAAAAATATTACTTATGTTTTGCCTCGTGCATATCTCTGACTATCTTTGCCACAAGCTTTCTGGGAGAATATCTAATCGATTGAGCGAGTATTTTATTTCTAATTCCCGGAATGACAACAGTTTTCTTTGCCATTAAACCGCGATAGCCAATTTCGGCTACAGTTCGTGTATCCATCATTCGTCCAGAACTAGCGATTTTAGCTTTTTCCATCGCTGCTGCTTGTTGAAATCCGGTTGCTGTGGGTCCTGGACAAAGAACAGTCACGGTGACACCTGTACCTTCTAATTCATTAGCGATCGCTTCCGAAAATGATAATACATAAGCTTTCGTCGCAAAATAAACTGCCATCATCGGTCCTGGTTGAAAAGCAGCAGTTGAAGCAACATTTAATATTCTCCCATAACCCTGCTTTACCATGTCCTTGACAAATAACTTTGTTAAATGAGTGATACACGCTGCATTTACTTGTATCATGTCCAATTCAGCGTTGATATCGGTTTGGTGAAATAATCCATAAGTCCCAAATCCCGCATTATTCACCAAAACATCAACCTTAATATAGCATTGTTGTAACTCGGAAAAAATTTCTTCTCTAGATGTTGGTTTGGATAAATCCTTGGCAAGAATTTTCACAGAAATGCCAAATTTTGGCGGAAATTCCTCAGCGATTTGCGTAAGTTTTTCTTTTTGCTTGTCAACTAATACAAGATTGTAACCATCTTTAGCAAAAATACAGGCTAATTCGTAACCGATTCCACTGGATGCACCAGTAATAAGAGCAGTTTGTTTCTGCTGATTTTGGTATGTGGTGTTCATATATGACATCCAACTGAAATCCTATTAACTCTCGATATTTTCTATATTAGGTGATTCGTTTTGCTGACTGTAGTGCCTTTAGTCATAATTGCACTCCAAAAGCTTGAGACTTTAGTCCCAAGTTCTTTAATTAGCAAGCTTTTCACAGATTTTTACTACTTTTTTAAATCTGATTTAACTAACTAAAATAATACATTTTAAACAAAATCAATTGAAAACAAAGTTAGAAAAATTACATTTTATCTTTAGTTAATATAATTTCTTTGACTGCAAACAAGGAATATATCAAAAAATATAGTCTGTGACAATTAAATAAAACTAAAATTGTTTGCTGATAACATTGCCATGCTTGATACAAATTATCGGGATCTATTGTCGTAGAGACGTTCCGGACCGAACGTCTCTACAAGATGTGAAAGGATATTACAGGTAATACCTGACGGTGGTAATAACGCGACTTTGTTTAGCTCTTAAAGCTGTTTTTAAGAACAAAGTTGTTTGATTATGTAAAAGACTATCCCACCAATTGCGAGTGACAAAAGCCGGAATAATTACGGTTGTAAAAACATCTTGATGGCGGTCTTCAAACTGTGCGACAAAATCAACAATTGGCTCGATAACAGAGCGATAAGGTGAATCGATGATTTCTAAAGGAATATCTGATTCTAAATTTCGCCATTTTTCTTGCAGCTTTTCTCGGTCAGTAGAATTAAGGTCTACATGAACGGCTACAATTTCATCAGCAATGGTGCGTGCGTAGTCTAAAGCTTCTACCGTTCCTCGATTAAGTTGTCCGACTACAACCACTGCCGGGTGAGTCACGACTGCTGGTTTCGGTCTGGGAACATAGCTACGTGGTGGTAATCCTTGAATGCTGAGACGTTGCGCTACGTATTCATAGTGACGGTGAATCGCTAAAAATAGCCACACCACCAAAGGAATCGCTACAACTACCAACCAAGCACCTAATAGAAACTTGGTTGAGACGATGACACCAAGAACAATTAATGTGGCGATCGCTCCCAAACCATTCATCAAAGCACTTGCTTGCCAACCGCGTTCTTTTAGTCTAAACCAGCGACGTACCATCCCCGCTTGCGAAAGGGTAAAGGAAGTAAATACACCGACTGCGTACAGAGGAATAATGGCATTAACTTGCCCTTTGAAGACAATCACCAAAACCGCAGCACAGAGGCTGAGAAGGATGATACCGTTAGAGTAGACTAAGCGATCGCCTAATAATGCTAATTGTCTTGGTAAAAAGCCATCCTTTGCCAAAAAGTAACTCAGTCTGGGAAAGTCTGCATAACTGGTATTCGCCGCTAAAAGTAAAATCAACAAAGTGACAATTTGGATAAAACCGTAAAATGGTCCATTGCCAACCAGCAGCTTACCTAACTGAGAAACTAAAGTTTCTCCCTCTCTGGGAACAACGTGATAAACGTTCGACAAGTAGGTGATTCCCACAAACATTAGTCCGAGAATTATCCCCAAGAAAAGCAATGTGAGACGGGCATTTTTCCACTCTGGTTCCTTAAAAGCCAAAACACCATCGGATATTGCTTCTACTCCCGTCAGCGCTGTACATCCAGCAGCAAAAGCTCGCAAAATGAAAAACAAACTGACTCCTTCTTGTACAGGAAGGGTAGGATATTCTGTGACAGGTTGTCCAGTAGCTTGTTTAAACAAACCAAGACCAATCAACACAAAAATACTGGCAATAAAGGCATAAGTAGGAGCCATAAAAATATTGCCTGATTCCTTTACACCCCGGAGATTTGCCAGTGTCAACAGGAAAATAAAAATCAAGCAAAGGCTGACTGTATAGGGTAGCAGTGCTGGAACTAATGAGGTAAGGGCAGCTGTACCAGCAGATACACTGACGGTAACAGTGAGGATATAATCAATCATCAGCGAACCCCCAGCCACCAACCCCGGATAAAGACCGAGGTTTTCTCTGGCTACGATATACGATCCCCCACCTTTGGGATAAGCGCGAATGGTTTGTCTATAGGAAAGTATGACTATTCCCAACAGTAAGATAATTGCTACAGCAATAGGTACAGACAAACCCAAAGCGCTGCTTCCTGCGGTTACTAAAATTAGCAAAATCTCTTCTGTTGCGTAAGCAACCGAGGAGAGAGCATCCGAGGAAAGAACCGCTAAAGCCGCAGCATTGCTTAATCTTTCTTCAGCATGAGCGCTGGTTGGTAATGTTTTACCGAGTAAAAATTGCTTGATTTGAGGGTAGAAGGACATACAACGCCCACCTGAAAAAGGTTTTGGTCATTGTTCTGTGAAAGTCAAAAGCTATGCACTGAGCAATGAATATTGCAATTTTGGCAGATTTCTGAGCAATAGTTGTAAAATTTTAAATTGGACTGATTAACTAGCAATACTATCTACAGATAGTTTTTTTCAGAATAGGGCATCGGGCATTGGGCATTGGGAATTGGGAATTGGGAATGCGTTTTTTACCATTACCCATTCCTCATTGCCCAATGCCCCATGCCCACTCCCCTAATTAGTTGCTTTTTCCAGCCAGACTTCTACATCGTCTGCAAGCAACTTGTCTGCTGCTTCTAACATAGATGCTGCGATGTCTTTCAAGTCTTCGCGATTATCCAAATAAGTTTTTAAGGCTGACATCGGATCGATGCTACTACTAGCACTCAGTTCGGGAATGCGCGGACGAGCCAATTGACTGACTAATTCTGGTTGAATGGTGTAGGTGTGCGCTGTAGTTAAAGCATTATGCAGTGAAGCGTTATCAATTAAATCCAACTGTTCGGAACGAAGTTTGTAAATGAGTCTAACTACGGAGTCTTCTATATTATGTTTGGCGATCGCTTTCATGATAGCTCCCTGCGGATCTTCTGCCTTGGATACATCTACTTCAATTGTCCGGAAAGTCCGCACATCCAAACGGCAAAATTCCCATTCAGCGTTACCCCGCTCCAATTCTATCATCACATAACCTTTATCTTCTTTTTCTTCGCTAAAATCCACCCGCTCAATACTTCCCGGATAAATCACCGGCGGATCGTTAGATTTATTCAGATTTTGATGTTTGTGGACATGTCCCAATGCCACATAATCAAAACAAGGTCGCGTTAACAAAGATAATGGCAGTGTAAAGCCTTTACCCACAGCCAAAAAACGCTCGGCTCCTAAAGTCGCATTATCAGCCATTAAGTGAGCTAAAAGCACAGTTGGCACATCCGGATCTAAACGGCGAATTTCTCCTTCTAAAACTACTCGCAAGCGTTCTGTTAATAGCTGGTTGACTTCCGCAAGTGATAAATTATCAGTATCTTGGCGCGTCATCAACGTCGAACGTGTCAGCCAAGGTAAAGTCATAACTTGCACGCTTCCATTGCGGGTTTGGATGTGGTGAGTAGTTAAGGTATCACCGACAACAAAACCCCGCACTCCCAAGGTGCGGTAAATACATAAACTCGCGCCTCCCTGTCCTTGAGAATGCTGATCGTGATTGCCTACCAGCAGCACTGTGGGAATATTAGCATCCACGAGGCGGCGAAACTGACTGGCAAAGGCTTCTTGTACATATGGTGGCGGTGTCGCATCCGGGAAGGCGTCGCCACCGAATATCACCATATCCACCGGGTCTGTTAACGCGCGATCGATACATCGAGATAAAGTCTTGACAAAATCCTCCAACCGTGTATTTGAACCAGTTTCTGGATTAATGCGTCCGTGGGAAAAACCGCTTCCCATGTGGATGTCGGAGAGGTGGAGGATTTTAATCATATTTGTCCTTAGTCATTAGACATTAGTTATTTGTCTAAATACTAATGACAAATGACTAAGGATTAATGGCTCTTGCGTTGTTTTTATGGAACACAATACTAGAAACTTGTTGCTTGATAGCCTTTAACCCTTACATACAAGGACTTTCAAGATTTTCATGTGCATTATTAATAATAGCGTGAGTGGGTTTAGCATAAAACAGGCAAAAGAGCTGGATTAATAAACGGCTTATGTGAATTAGAGGCTGAAAGAACAAAGTTTCGTTCATAAGGCCGGATTTGATGATGAAAGCAAAGGCTAAAACCTTTGATATCACTGGGGAATTTTTAACTCACTTAAAAAGTACTTTATTTTCAGCATTCAATTCTCAAGCCTGCGAATGCGAATTGCTCTTGGTGTAATAACAGTAAAAGCTCCCAGTAACTCAACGTTGTGTTGATTAATTGTATTGGCAATAATCTCTGCTTTACTGATTGTCGATAACCCTGGTAATCGAATTAATACAACACCTGAAGCAATACGACGTAAGCGGAACACTAATTCACCAAAATCTTTGTCAGACGTTAATAATATAGCTTCTTCTTGATTAGCCAAATCCAGCACTACATCATCTGAAATTCCTGGTTGCATTTCAGCAACGTACCACACTAAATGGCAATCTTGACGCAAACGCTCAACAATCTGCCAATCTAAATTCTCGTCTGCTAGAAATTTCAAGAAGCATTCTCAACAATGGGATAAATGACATCATATCGTAAAGCCTCAGCCGCAAATGCTAAAGCTGCTTGAATTGCTTCGCGTGTGAGTCGCGGATGTGATTCTAAAATTTGTTCTGGGGTTTCACCAGCAGCCAACTTTTCTAGAATTAACTCAACGGTGATACGTGTACCAACAATTACAGGTTTTCCCATCATTACTCTTGGATCGGATACAACCATTTGTTTAAGCTGCTTTTGCATTGTATTGGCTCGTTGCTTACTTCTTATATCATGCCATTAACAAAGTGCATCGCCTGTATGAAAAGATGAGCGATCGCGATTACACGTGGAAACACAATCAGTAGAAACTGTTAATTGGGATGCTCCCTAACAGTCTGTGATTCGCTAATGTAATCTATAAATATTTTGCTAAACCGATATATGCTCTTTCAAAAAATTGTTGAATTCATCACTATAACTTTCAATAGTCTTATTCAATTCTTCTTTAGCCTGAGTTTGCGATTTCTGAAGATATTCCATAACATCTTCTTCAATCTTTTGCATAGCTATAGATGTTGTGTTATAGTAAGTAACTATAGCTCCACCTATAGCCGATACAACTGCGAAGGTCGGCAATATAGGAAATTCCAGCTTCAATATATTTATACCTATAAGTCCTCCAAGAATACAACCTCCGACACCTGAAACTGCACTGTAGACAAAGCGAGGATCAGGTGATAACAAAACTGAATTTTTAGATTCAGAATGCTGAAATTCAACCTTTCTTTTCTCTCTAAAATCTCGATTTTGCTGGTAAAAAGAATTAGGAACCTTACTTTCATATCCCTCTAAATTTCTTATTGCATCTTCAGTCAAGTAATTCAATGTTGTATCTAATAGCAACCATTTTTTGTTTGCAATCATTCTCGGAACATACTGACTTATTGCACTCTGTAAACGTTCTAAATCATCATTTCCAGTGACAAAATAGTTTTTCCGAATCTCTTCATAAACTTCTTGAAATACTCGATCTATATCTCTGTTAATAGCGGTTTCAGTCTCTTGGAATTGGTTCATATCATCACCCACCTGTCAATTCTATGACAAACTTTATTTCAGAGTGTTTGCAATATTTCAAGCTGCTTATCTACGGATATTAAATTATAACTTAACTGTTCTATTTCTTTCTGTAGCTCTCCAGCTTGCTGTCTTTGATTTTTTAAGTTCTCATAAGCTTCCTGGCGTTCATCTATTATTGTACTAAGCTTTTCTTGAAACTTATTATCGTATTCATCAAACACTTTCGCAATGTTTGTCACCATTTCGCCAGCAACCGTGCTAATAAGTATTTTTGCTTCACGTATCAACCCATCTTTATATTTTTTCTGATCAAAGTCTTTTCTAATCTCTCCGGGAGTTCCTTTATTGTATTCGTTTATCCCGTTTACTATTCCTGCTGCTACTGCTACTGCTATCGCTCCAATCGGACCTGCCACACCACCACCAGCAACAAATGCTGCTGCTATTGCTGCTGGAGCACCGCCACCCAAAGCACCCAAAACAAATCCCACTAATGCCTTTTGCATTTTATCACCAGGAACCTTGGTATCTACGTAAGCAGCTTCACGTGCTTTATCGGCAATATCTTTAAGGCCAATATTAGGAGTATTTATGCTGTATTTAACCCTGAATTCTTCTCCCACTTCTTCCATTTTCTTTGTATATTCTTCATTCAATTTGGTTATGCAGGAGTCCACTTTCTTCTCACAATCCTTATTGAAATCAACAATATACTTCAAAATTGCATCTTCATCAGCAGCATTTTCTAATAATTTGACATATTCCTCTTTCAATTCATAAAACTCTGCATTAACACCACTATTCAGTCCACTATATTCTTTGCGTTTTAAAGTGGAGAATTGGTTTAGAATGCTCCGATAATTTTCTAGATTTTCTTTTAGCGTATTAATTTCTTTATCAAACTCTTGTGCTGTCTTAGTGATTTTGCTTTGTTTATAATGGATTACTTCCTCATAAATACGCTTTTGCTCTTTATAACCACCTGAAATTTGAGCAACCACCAAACTTAGCCTCTCACTTAAAGCCTTTTCCGAAAATTCTCTAAGTATATTTTCTGCAAGTGCGAAGTTTGAAGCTTTATATACAGCAGCCGAAATCTTATTTTGATCATCATTATAATCTAGCCTATACTGAGCGATAAGACGTTTGAAAACTTCATCCGTATCATAGAGTTTCTGAGATGTTCTTCCTGCCAAAAGCTCATCATGGATTCTTTTGAGTATACTATCTACGGCAATAATTCTCCCATCTTTAATGTTAGGGAATAATTTTTTTGCTTCTTTCAGAATTTCATCAATATCATCTGAACTGGATTGTGCTTTATGGGTTAAAAACATAAAAATATTATCTTTAACCTGGTTAGGAACAGCAGTGTCAATAAAATGTTTCAACGATTCACTTGCAATATTTTTTATCGGATGGATAAAGATTACTGCACTCGCATCAAGCATAGATTTAAAAGTTGCATCTTTCAGCCCTCCTCGCGCATTAACACCCGGTGTGTCAACAATGCGTAAATGTACAGACTTAAATCCGAGCGGATATCCCATTATTATTTCAACAGAAATTTTTGATAAGTCACGATACTCTTCTAAATATTCTTTGATTAAGTGCTTAAACTTAATCTCATCTAATTGGTGGGGATTTTCCAAGAACGGTCTAGAAGATGTACCATCAGTACGCGACAGTAAAGTGTTAATATCTTGATCATTTATTTGTTGTGGTCTTTCATCAATCAGGAATTGATTAAGTTGTAAAACTGGTAGTGACCGATATTCCTCTGAAATTTGAGCAATTTCCTTTAACTTTTCTTGGATATTAGGAATATCACTTTCTTCTGTTTCTCTAGAGTTGGCATATTTTACTTTTAGGTAAACTTTTCTCTTGTCTTGTTCATTATCTGTATCTAATATCTCAATAATGCCACTGGTACATTGCAATATTCCGGTAGGTAAAATTTGCCGTTTGAGTAATCCATTAATAAACGCAGATTTTCCAGATTTCGATTCACCAACAATTGTAAGTAAATACTTATTTTCCGCTACAAGTTCAACATCTTTCTTTAAAATCTGTAAGTCTTGCTCAGAACGCCCGTCAGACTGATCGGTACTATCCAATAATTCCTTACGACTGTTCTCATACAAATTGAACGAATTAATTACTGCTTGTCTTTGCTTTTCATACTCTGATCCTACAAACATGCTATTTCTCCTCAACCTGGATTTCCTGAAGCTTAGTAGAGAAAATTCCTACGAATATAGCACTTACGCATTGACAGAATAACAAAATAGTGAACGGAATATGTTCACGTTAGTTGTACGTTAGCATATTTTTGCAAACCTTAGCAGTGATGGCATTATCTAGATCCCATAGATGATGTTTTTTGTCAATGCGTAAGTCCTAGAATACTATACAGCTTATGTGAGATGGGGTAGCAAAAAAGAAGGGGAAACCGCAAAACAAAGGTAACGACACCAAAGCTTGAGGTCTCCCAATGACTATGATCGACGGTTCGACCCTGTTGAGAATAATTTTTGTGTTAGTAGATGACTGGTATCAGCAAAAAGGCTCTATCTAACTAAATATGAATTCCACATTCTGTTTTTTCACTTCCCCGCCAGCGTCCGGCGCGTTCGTCTTCGCCTTCGCCTACTTTGCTGGTGATGGGTTCGTCACCGATACTGGGATAACCTTGGTCGTGTAGGGGGTTGTAAATAACGCCGTGTTCAGCAACGTAAGCCCAGCTATCTTTGCGTGTCCATGCAGCCAGGGGATTAACTTTCAGGCGTCCTTGGTTATCTAATTCAAATACAGGCATATTAGCACGAGTTACGGCTTGGTCACGACGACGACCTGTAATCCAAGCAACTGTGTTCAGTTCGTCTAAACCACGTTGTAACGGTTCTATTTTTGTTACTTGGTGAAATTGCGTAATATCTTTATCCCAGAGTGCTTCGCCGTATTTAGCTGTAAAGGCTTCGCGGCTATCTACATCGGGAGTTTTGTAAGTTTTCAGATCGAGATTGTATAATTCTTTGGCTTTAGCAACTAGTTCCAGGGTTTCCGGAAAGTGATACAGCGTATCGAGAAATATTACTGGGACTGGATGCTTGAGTTCATTATAAAGAATATGAGTAATTACCAAGTCATCCACGTTAAAAGCGCTGGTTTGCACTAGTCCAGTTGGAATATTTTCTTGTGACCATGCCAAAATATCTTTGGGATGCGCGGTTTCAAATTGCTTGTTTAGTTGCTCTAAGTCAAAGTTGTCAGTTTGAAAAGCAAATTCCCTAGAAGCGGTTGTCATAATTTTTTTGTTGAATGATTTCTACCTTGCTTAAGATTTATTTTACATTATCAAGGCACGTTTCCCGGTAGGTAATAAGGTATTTACAAGATTCGGAAATTACTACCGAGGGGGAGTGCTCTTGAGTGGGGGGACAAGGGGGACAAGGGGGACAAGGGGGACAAGGGGGACAAGGGGGACAAGGGGACAAGGAGACAAGGAGACAAGGAGCTAATTTGTTCTCTCCACTCTCCATTCCCCACTCCCTACTCCCCACTCCCCACTCCCCACTCCCCACTCCCCACTCCCCACTCTCCATTACCCATTACCCATTCCCCATTCCCCATCTTTCCATCTCCCCATTCCCCATTTCTCAGCAAACACTATTGCATTTACTAAGAAAGTTTACAGTATTTTAAGTTTTACTCTGATTTGATTGATATATATACCTATACTGATATCTTTAGAAAATCCTTAGAAATAAAAAACTGTACTAATTATGAACGATTCAAAATCTTCCAACCCATTGAAAGAGTCTTTGTTGATGGGCGTTTTAGTTATGCTGACCAGTGCTAGTGTCATCACTATCATGAATATGTTCTAAGTTAAGGATTGTAAAGTTTGGGAAAAATAAGTTAACAAAGCTCTGCTCTTTCATGAGTGGAGCTTTTATATTTATTAACAATCTTAATTTTTTCGGGTGGATGAGACGCGATAAAAAACAAATATATCTGTTAAGTCATCAGTAATACTGACGCTTAAGTTTTTAGGTTCATGTATTGCTATGTAACCAAGATGCATTCATACTTAAGTGTGGAAAGATAAAAAAGCGCGATGGCGCAAAGCGCCCGCCTTCGGCGATCGCACAAGCTGATTTAAGTAGTGCTAAACTCGGAACGCGCTAAGTTATAAAGATTGCGATCGCGTAATTCAACGCAATCCTAATTTTGCCGAAGATCCATGAAAATAAAGGTAACGCTTTGTTAAGTTTAAAAAAGAAAGTCGAAGCAAAGCAAGCTTTTGAGCAAGCTGTAAGAATCTATTCGCAAAGACAGGATAAAACTAGTTTACAACGAGTGCAGCAAATCATCGCCAAAATTTAGCCTGACTCGTTCCTATGCTCTGCATGGGAAAGCATTTCAGGAGGGCTGCTGCCTCCCTCAATTATAGCATTGGCAGAGCCAATGAGAATGCATTCCCAGGCTGGAGCCTGGGAACGAGTGTGCGAGTGATATAAAATAAATATTTGCCAATGTCAGCACAGCATCTTAAATAAAAATGAAAACAGATGCAATTTTCTACGAATTATTTAAAGAATTTCCTGACATCTTCTTTGAACTAATTAATAAACCGCAAACCAACGCAAATATTTACGAGTTCACAACTCCAGAAATCAAACAACGCAGCTTTCGGTTAGATGGTGTATTTTCAACTTTAGAAAACTTCTTTAACGAACCGATTTATTTTGTATAAGTTCGGTTTTACAAAGACGAAGAATTCTATGACAGACTTTTTACGGGAATCTTCCTTTACTTTAGTCAATACCAACCGGCTAACCCTGATTGGTACGCTATAGTTATATATGATAAACGCAGCAACGAAAGCGTATATCCACCGCGTTATCACGCTTTAAGAGAAATCCATCTGCGATGCGTTTACCTAAATGAACTTGAGGAAGTTGCATCATCTTTAGGTTTAGGAATTTTGAAGTTAATTGTCGAAAGTCAGAATAACGCTATCGAATTTGCGAAACAATTAGTTAACAAAGCTAGGGAAGAATTAACAGATGTCATTGTTCAGGAGAAAGTTTTAGAATTTATAGAGACTATTTTTGTTTACAAGTTTCCAAATTTAAGTCGGGAGGAGATAGAAGCAATGCTCAATTTAGATTTAATTAAGCACACGAGAGTTTATCAAGAAGCGAAGGAAGAAGGAAAGGAAGAAGGTAAACAAGAAATTGTGGTAGAAGTTGTTCCCAAGCTTTTACAACGCGGATTAAGTTTGCAGGAGATTGCAGAAATATTAGAGGTAGATGTGGAAACTGTCAGAAAAGCTGCACGACAAACTTAATGTTTTTTGTCAAAACTCCATTTAAGTCGAAAGGAGATAGAAGCAATGCTAAATTTAAGCTTGATTAAGCACACCAAAGTTTATCAAGAAGCGAAGGAAGAAGGTAAACAAGAAATTGTGGTAGAAGTTGTTCCCAAGCTTTTGCAACGCGGATTAAGTTTGCAGGAAATTGCCGAAATATTAGAGGTAGATGTGGAAATTGTCAGAAAAGCTGCACGACAAACTTAATGTTTTTTGTCAAAGGTTAATCTTGCAACAAGCATTTTACCCACCTGGGATTTAAATCCCAGGCTTATAGCATAAGTCCACGTTTCGTGGGTGTTAATGGGTCTATCAGGATTTATCTCAGCTTTTGTTGGGGCTACGATAGGGTCGTGGTTGATGAAAACCCTTCAGTGTGGTATCAACGATTAGGCAAACTTCGATATGCATACCATCAGGATCGAAAAATGATAGATTAAGTACTGAACCAAGGTCGGCGATCGCACCATCACTCACACCCCGGTCTATGAGTTTGCGACGGATAATCTCAAATGCCGATTCTGTTGGGACATTCAAAGCTAAGTGGTCGATGTGTCCTCGTCCAAACATGTTTTTAGACCCAAAGCTATGGACATTATCAGGCATTTCTACTGCGTGAAGCACGCTCTGTGGTCCAGCCCGTAGAAGTGCGTGACGAAAGGCTGGGGTCGTCTCCTGGAAAATTACTGGCATCTCGAATACATCAGTATAGAAGTCGATAAAGCGGTCGATATCCGCTGTAATCACTGCAACGTGGTGGATACCTGATACAAGGTTCATTGGGGTTACTCCTGTTGGACTATGGTTAGTAATAGAGAGCGATTACAATAAGAAGTGAAGGCATATCGCAATTAAGCATTCTAAGCATTACCGAATTGATGCGATGCCGAGAACGGTTCGCTATAATCACGGCATTTTTGAAAATATCTACATAAAATTAGATGTTGGACAAAGTATGTTATGCACTTACCCCTCTCCAAAACATCAAAGATAATAATACAAGTAATATGCTCTAAACAAATATGGGCAATACTAGGTTCTATTGCTAAATTTTGGTTTTAGTCAAATGCGATTAATTTTATACAGTAAACCTGGTTGCCATTTATGCGAGGGGTTGCAGGAAAAGTTAGAACAAATCGTAGAGACGCGAAATTTCGCGTCTCTACAACTTGAAATTCGCGATATTATGACTCGTGATGAGTGGTTTGCTGCATATCAGTATGAGGTGCCGGTGCTTTTTGTAACGTTCGCCTCTGGCGTTGCCGAAGGCTACCGCAGAGACGCAGAGTCAGCAGAGGGAAGAGAGGAGATGATACCTCGTCCTTCGCCGCGTGCAACGGTGTCACAATTGGAGAAAATGCTCCGGAAGTATTTATAGGTGTTTGTATAAACTGAAAAATAGTGCAAAATAAGCGCAATGTTAGCGGGTGACGAGGTTCGCAAGATGAAACTGCGTGAATTATTAGCGGGTGTAGAGGGAATTGGACAATTACCTGAACATTCAGCGATGGATGCTCTTGTGAAAGGTTTGAAGACGAATTCTCATGCTTGTGGTGTGGGAGATTTGTTTATCGGTATGCCGGGAACGCGAGTTGATGGTGGGGAGTTTTGGCAAAGTGCGATCGCATCCGGTGCAATTGCTGCTATTATCTCACCTCAGGCGGCTGAAAAAAATCCTCCCACAAGTGAGTGTGCGATCGCTGCAAAGGATATGACTAAGGCTTGTGCCCAAATTGCGGCAGCTTTTTACAATTATCCCGGACAAAAACTCAAGCTGGTGGGGATGACGGGTACGAATGGCAAAACTACTACTACCCATTTGATTGAATATTTGCTGCACAAGGCAAATAAAAATACGGCTTTGATGGGAACTCTCTATACTCGTTGGGCAGGTTTTGAGCAAACTGCTGTCCACACTACGCCGTTTGCGGTCGAGTTGCAGCAGCAGCTGGCGGAAGCTTTAAATGCTGGCAATGAGTTCGCAGTGATGGAAGTTAGTTCTCACGCTTTGGCGCAGGGTAGGGTGATGGGTTGTCAGTTTGAGGTGGCGGTGTTTAGCAATCTCACTCAAGACCATCTTGACTATCACACTGATATGGAGGATTATTTTGCGGCGAAGGCACTACTTTTCAATTCTGATTATCTCACAGGAAGGGCGATAATTAACAGCGATGATGTTTATGGAAAGCGATTAATTACGTCTTTGAATTCAGATAAGGTTTGGAGTTACAGCGTTAACGATTCTACGGCTGATTTGTGGATGAGTGATTTAAATTACGAACCTAATGGTGTAAGTGGTACAATGCATACACCTAAGGGGAAAGTTGCTTTTCGATCGCCTTTAGTCGGTCAATATAATTTAGAAAATCTCCTAGCGGCGGTAGGTGCAGTTTTACACTTAGGTGTGGATTTGCAGTTAATTGCTTCTGTGATACCGGAGTTTCCGGGAGTTCCCGGACGGATGGAACGAGTGCAAATTACTTCTGAGCAAGAAATTAGCGTGATTGTCGATTATGCTCATACTCCCGATAGTTTGGAAAATTTGCTGAAAGCCGCACGTCCGTTTATTCCTGGGAAGATGATTTGCGTGTTTGGCTGTGGAGGCGATCGCGATCGCACTAAACGTCCGAAAATGGGTAAAATCGCCGCTGAATTAGCTGATGTAGCGGTTGTGACATCAGATAATCCCCGGACGGAAGACCCAGAACGAATTTTAGCAGATGTTTTGGCGGGAATTCCTGATACAATTAATCCGACAGTTATATGCGATCGCGCTACTGCCATTCGTACTGCAATTTTACAAGCTCAACCCGGAGACGGCGTATTACTTGCCGGTAAAGGTCACGAAGATTATCAAATTCTCGGCACCGAAAAAATCCACTTTGACGACCGAGAACACGCTAAGGACGCTTTAGAAGAAAGAATGGGTAATCGGTAATAGCTAATGGCTAATGGCTAATCGGAAAAACAAGCAATTAGCTATTAGCTATCAACCTTGATGGTTCATGTCGTGAATTGTTCGTAGTGAGCGCTGAAGCGCTCAAATTTGAGCGCTTCAGCGCTCACTACAGAATTATAATTTACAAACCTTTCAGTTATATCTACCCGTGAACGTTCCCACCAGCTTTTCTACCCAAAGTCGCAAGGCAGACCACATCCGCATCTGTCTAGAGGAAGATGTTCAATGTCAGCAAATTACTAATGGACTCGAACGCTATCGCTTTATTCATTGTTGTTTACCGGAATTAGACCGAAATGACATTGACATTAGCACAACGTTTTTAGGAAAAACTCTCTTAGCACCTTTGTTAATTTCTTCCATGACTGGTGGTACCGAACAAGCGGGAATCATTAACCGTCGTTTGGCAGAAGTCGCACAACACTATAAAATAGCAATGGGTGTCGGTTCTCAGCGTGTGGCAGTAGAAAAACCCTCGGTTGCTGATACGTTTGCGCTACGAAAGTACGCACCAGACGTTTTGCTACTTGCAAATTTGGGCGCTGTGCAATTTAATTATAAATACGGTTTAGATGAATGTCTGCGCGTAGTCGATATTCTCGAAGCCGATGCTTTGATTTTACACCTAAACCCTTTGCAAGAATGCATCCAAGCGCGAGGCGATACAAATTTTCGCGGTTTGCTTGACAAAATCGCCGAATTATGTAGTAAAATACCCGTGCCTGTAATTGTCAAGGAAGTAGGTAATGGCATTTCTGCAAAAATGGCAGAGAAATTGATTGCCGCTGGTGTGACAGCGATTGATGTAGCCGGTGCGGGTGGTACGTCTTGGGCGAAGGTGGAAAGCGAAAGAGCAGAAAATGCTTTACAAAGACGTTTAGGACAAACCTTTGCTGATTGGGGTTTACCGACAGCAGAATGTATTACAAGTATTCGGGCTGTTGCGCCAGAAGTGCCATTGATAGCTTCTGGGGGATTGCGTCATGGACTGGATGCAGCAAAAGCGATCGCTCTCAAAGCAGATATCGCAGGTTTGGCAATGCCATTCTTGCAAGCAGCAGCGGTGGGAGAAGCAGCATTGTGCGATTTGGCTGATGTCTTAATTGCCGAAATCACTACAGTCCTATTCTGCACTGGCAATGCTACCTTATATCAGTTGCAAAATTCTGGAAGCTTACAAAAAATAGAAACCTAACCCCCTACCCCCTTCCCTTGTAGGGAAGGGGGAGAAGATGCCTTGCATCTAAACGAGGATTATGTGCCCCTCTCCTTGTAGGAGAGGGGTTGGGGAGAGGTTCATCCTCTTCTTGGGAAGGGGGAGAAGTTGATCAAACTCACGTTACTAATTGTGTGCTGTTCTTCTTTCTCTCCTCGTAGGAGAGGGGTTGGGGAGAGGTTCATCCTCTTCTTGGGAAGGTAAAGAGGTTCATCGAACTTCACGTTAATATAAGTTGCAGCAGCTTTAAGCCGTTTAAATGTTAGGTTTGAGATATTCGGTGGAATTATAAGCAAACAAGTCAATCGTCCAAAGTTTTTGACAATTGACTATTAACTAATAACTAAAAAAAATGCGTAATTTTCTCAAACAAACTTTTGCTAGCTTAATTGGCAGCTTACTGGGACTGATTATTTTCTGCGGTGTCGGCACCAGCACTTTGTTCTTTCTGTTGCTGATAGCTGCTACCTCCAAAGACACTGGACCTATAGTCAAGGATAAGTCAGTGTTGGTTTTTGACTTGGCAACGAAAATCACTGACAGCGAACCAAGTTCTAACGAACTTTTTCAGCAAGCACTCTCAGGTGAAAATGAGAATAGAATGTCACTCCGCAGGGTGATCGATACTTTAGAAAAAGCGCGTCGTGATAAACGAATTGTCGCTATGTATTTAGATGCTACTCATACCGGAGCCGGTAGTGGTGTTGGGGGTTTCGCGACTCTTAAAGAAGTCCGTCAGGAGTTGGAGAAGTTTCGCGCTTCTGGAAAAAAGATTATAGCATACGGTATGGAATTGGGGGAACGGGAATATTACTTAAGTTCGGTTGCCGATACGGTTGTCGTCAATCCCCTAGGGGCGATGGAAGTTAACGGTTTGAGTACACAAACGATGTTTTTATCGGGAGCATTGCAAAAGTATGGTATAGGTGTTCAAGTTGTGCGCGTTGGTAAATTTAAAGGCGCGGTGGAACCGTATATACTGCCAAAGTTGAGTCCGGAGAACCGCCAACAAACTCAAAAATTGTTGGATGATGTTTGGTCAGAATGGCGTACAGCGGTGGGTAAAAGTCGCAAACTTACTCCGCAAAAATTGCAGGCGATCGCCGACAATCAAGCTGTCTTAATGGCTGATGAAGCCAAGTCTAGCGGTTTGGTAGATCGGGTAGATTATTTTGATGAAGTAGTTAGCGATTTGAAAAAGTTAACTGATAGCGATAAGGAAGATAGAACATTCCGTCAAATCGACTTAGCAGAATACGCTGGAGTTTCTGGCAAGCAATTTGGTATAGAACGCGACTCTATAAATAAAATTGCTGTGGTTTATGCGGAAGGCGAAATTGTCGATGGTCAAGGTAGCGATGGTGAAGTTGGAGGCGATCGCTTTGCCAAAACCTTCCGCAAACTAAGACAAGATAAAAATGTCAAAGCCGTTGTCCTGCGGATCAACAGTCCCGGTGGTAGCGCTACTGCCGCAGAAGTGATGCAGCGAGAAGTACGACTAACTCGCAAAATCAAACCAGTAGTTGTTTCAATGGGTGATGTCGCTGCTTCTGGTGGTTACTGGATAGCCAGCGATTCCAACCGCATTTTTGCCGAACCAAACACCATCACAGGTTCAATCGGCGTGTTTGGCTTGCTGCTAAATGGGCAAAAACTGGCGAATAATAACGGCATCACCTGGGATTCAGTCAAAACCGGACGCTATGCTGATAGTCAAACCGTCTCTCGTCCCAAATCTCCCGAAGAGTTAGCTGTTTATCAGCGCAGTGTTAACCGCATTTATAATCTATTTCTCAACAAAGTTTCTCAAGGTCGCAAACTTCCACAACAAAAGGTAGCAGAAATCGCTCAAGGACGAGTTTGGTCTGGGGTAGCGGCAAAGCAAATCGGCTTAGTTGATGAAATTGGCGGCATCGATGCTGCTATAGATTATGCGGCTAAAAGCGCGAATTTAGCAAACGATTGGGAATTACAAGAGCATCCCAGACGCAGCACCTTTGAAGAACGCTTTTTTTCTGGGGTAACTCAACAAGCGCGGACTATTTTGGGAATTGAGACAATAACTAAATCACCCGATTTACTAACCGCTGAATTCCAAAAACTACAAAAGGAATTAGCGATTATGCAAAAAATGAACGATCCCCTCGGCGTTTATGCTCGTTTGCCCTTTAACTTTACGATTAGGTAATAAACCGTAGTGAGGGCTGAAGCCCTCATTAAAGCCATTAAAGCCATTAAAGCACTAAAGTGCTTACTACAGTTCTAAGTTAAATTTTGCAGAATTATATGCTTTTTTGAATCAAATCTAATTACACCTTGTTTTTGTAACTTGCCCATCAATCGCGTAATTGTAACTCTGGTAGTACAACACGCGCTAGCAAGTTCTTCGTGGGTGAGGCGAACATTTAGGCGGGTTCCTTGTGGGATAGGTTGACCGATTTCTTGTTTTAAAAGTAATAATAAATAATGTAAACGCTCTTGTACTCGTTGCCTTCCGGAAATAGCTAAAAAAGATTCTGTCTGCCGCAATCTTTGATTAATTTTTGGTAAAAGCGCATGACTCAATGCCGGAGATGCTATTTCTGCAACATCAATTGAAACTAACTCAACATCCACCAGCGCTGTTGCTTGGTAAGTTTGTAAAGAAGTCAAACTAGAGCCAAAAACCATTTTTTCACCTACTAACCCTGTCAGCACTTCTTCGCCAGTTTCACAAAATGTATTAAGTTTAACTAAACCCTGACAAACATAAAAAATTTCTGATGGTTTGAGGGTTATAGTTTCTCCTTTAGAATATTTATATATAAAGCGATTTTCGGTGAAGTAAATTTCGTTATTAGCTTCTGTTTGCTCAGGCTGAGGAATTTCACGCACCACCCAGAGTAAGTTTATCGGTTTACCCTGTTGATTGGGATCGGCTGCTTCTGTTAAAGTTAAATTAAGTAATTTCCCATCGCGTTGGTACAAGCTGACTGATAATTCTCTACTGCTGTCTGATTTTAATACTTCTACTAAGTGATTGCGAAACCGCCGACGTTCTTCTAAAGGAAAAAACTTAATTAATGCTTTGCCTACCAAAGAATTTTGAGGAATCTTAAACAAGGTGGTAGCAAGATAGTTAGCTTCTATAATTATGCCTTGAGTATTAGTTAATAAATAGGCGTTTGGTGCAAAATAAAATAAATTATGGTAGCGATCGCATTGTTCTTCGAGCAAATTTCGCGTGCGTATTAAATCCTCATTTTGTACGTATAGTTCCTCAGCGGCTAATTGCAACATCCTGGAGTTGCTACTGAGTTCTTTAAAAGCTTGCGGTAACATCTCCGACTTTAAACAAGGCAATGCGATCGCAGTTTGGTTCAAGTCTGCCAAACGCCTGTGAAATGCTTCTGTACGTTGAATAAACTGTTCTATCTTCACTTGAAATTTACGCCCTATTAGTTATATCACCAACAAAATCCCAGGAAAGAAAATTTCCTCTTCAGCTTATTGTCTCCTACGAACTAAGTAAATCTGATAATTTTTTCTGATTTATACCGTAGGGGTAGCTTTCGGTTACGACTTGAGAAATATTTTGAGTTGAGGATAAACTAAGCATATTTTCTATTGACTAGCTTTGAGCGCAATCAACAGAGGTACAGCCGTAATTTTCTAGTGTAATTTTACTACTTTTGGGTTCTTGTTTACAAGTAAGCGATCGCTCTATGCAAATTCAGACTAACCCCTGTATAAGCTGATGTTTATCGAGTCTGATTAAGTCGTGCCTAACCATTACCAGATACAACATATTTGATTTCATTGACTTTTGCTATGGCTAGAAAAAATTTATAAGCTGAGGTTATATCATGTCCGTTTGATCGCTCACTAAACCCAAAGAACCCCACCCCGCCAAAGCGATGCTTTGTCTCCCCTCCCCGCAAGCGGGGAGGGGATTAAGGGGTGGGGTTCTTTTGACTTTGG
>NZ_JTCM02000092.1 GCF_000817785.2 Hassallia byssoidea VB512170
AATAGACAAAAATGGACAGCCTTCATCCGAAAATGTCGTGGGGTGTTGAAGATCTAGTAAACAAGGCTGTCCATTTTTGTCCAGGTTCAGCCCAAGGGTGGGGTTCCCCTACCCTCCCCAATGCCCAATGCCCTTCGGACGGCAGGTGCTACAACGTTCGTGACCTCACGAGCGGGTTCGCTCCTTGCCGGCACGAGGGAAAACGCCACATGCGCGTCTGCCGGGGAACCCGTCCAACGCAGTGGCTCCCCTCCCTTTCTCGCTGGTCTCACCGCAACGCACAGCCAAACCTATGCCCAATGCCCAATGCCCAATGCCCAACTCATAATTCAGACAAAATTTAGTTAATTGAAACAAATTTTAAAATAATGCCGGAAATAGCTGCTGTTTACTAGAGAATTTGCCGTGTCAAATAATACAAAATATTACGACTTAAGAAATTTTAATGAAAATTCTCATCAATTAGCTTTACTCTAGGCTTTTAGTAGCTTTTTCGCCGTCGGTAAATCAAGACTTTGGCAGTTGACCTTTTAAAGTTGAGAAATTTAGTATGAGCAGCAATTTAGCAACCAAATTGCGTGTAGGCACTAAAAAAGCCCACACAATGGCAGAGAATGTCGGTTTTGTCAAGTGCTTTTTAAAAGGAGTGGTAGAAAAAAACTCCTACCGGAAGCTAGTCGGCAACTTCTACTTCATCTATTCAGCGATGGAAGAAGAGATAGAAAAGCATCGCAATCATCCGATTGTTTCCAAAATTAACTTTCCGCAGCTAAACCGCAAGCATAGCCTAGAGCAAGACTTGGCTTATTATTATGGTGCTAACTGGCGCGAGCAAATTCAATTATCCCCGGCAGGTGAAGCTTACGTACAGCGCATTCGAGAAATATCGGCAAAAGAACCGGAATTGTTAATCGCTCATTCTTACACACGTTATCTTGGTGATTTATCAGGAGGACAAATTCTGAAAAACATCGCGGTAACGGGGATGAACCTGACTGATGGGCAAGGTACTGCTTTTTATGAGTTTGGAGACATTCCGGACGAGAAAGCTTTTAAAGCGAAATATCGTTCCGCTGTGGATGAGTTGCCGATTGATGATGCAACTGCCGATCGCATTGTCGATGAAGCAAACGCGGCTTTTGGGATGAACATGAAGATGTTCCAAGAGTTAGAAGGCAATTTGATTAAAGCGATCGGTTTGATGCTGTTTAATAGTTTGACACGGCGTCGCACTCGTGGTAGTACAGAATTGGCTACTGCTGAGTAAACACGATTATCTAGTACTTTTGTAAATTTTAGGGGCGACATTTTTGAGATTGTCTTAGTTGAATAAGGCGATCGCAAAGAAGTCGCCCCTACACTATTAATTATAGGAATGAGCGCACCGCTAAAGTCTTGTGGGGGCAATTCATGAAGGGTCCCCTACGTAAATTCAAGCTTTTGACCTTTTTTGAATTCAAAATTCACGCATTCAAAATTCACGTAGAAAGAAATAATTTTTAATTAATTAATTCTGGGTTCTTGCAAACACTGAATTAAAAATCAGTGGTCTTTAAAGAGTGGCGCTTTCTTGCCCCCACTGTTTATCTTTTTTTGAATTTTGCGGAAAGTTAGAGCGGAGGTTACGAGCGTTCGCGTAGCGTTGCCGCAGGCATCTAATCGCATCCTCGACGAATGGCTGAATGCGTGAATTTTTAATTGGAGCGTAAAGCCTTCTCCTAAAGGGAGACGCTGCGCGAACGGCATAGCTTGTCTGCGACACGCACATGCGTTCGCTTACCGCGCAGCGAAGAAGTGAAAGAGAAGCGACTTGACTGATGCTTCGGACATTTGGATGATAGGCGATCGCCCTGAAGACAAGGCATGTGCCTACAACGCAGATATAAATTTTATGTGGGTGGACATATTTAGGTTACAGTTTCTACCTGGTACGCTTGAGGTAAAGCAGGTTACACCGCAGCAAATAGAGTTTTTGAAAGGGGTGAGGATTTCTGAAAACTTAGTTAATTCACCAGGGATTAATGTGATTTTACCTGCTGAATGAGCAAATTGTGAATCATAGCCAGACCAAAATTTGTAGTTAATTGGAGAAAAGCGAAAACTTTGCGATTTACTGACATTGCCTGAAAATCCGAAAAATAGGATATTCAGGATGTATCCAAAGCAGGAATCCAATTTTTTCTTCAAATAAACCTCTAAATAAACAATAATGGCTAATTTCTACGCTTTACTGATCGGCATTGATTATTATCAACCAAATCCCTACTACGGAAACTTAAAAGGGGCTGTGCGAGATATTGACAAGGTAGCAGATTATCTAGAGAAATCGCTGAAAATTCCGACAGAACAAATAACTCGATTGACCTCTCCTTTGCCGGATACGAATTCCCTGGCAGATGTCAGATCAGCACGGGGGGAAATGCCCCCAACCTATCAAAATATTGTCAACGCTTTTAAAAGCATTACTGAAAGGGCAAAAAAGGGAGATTTAGTCTACATCCACTATTCTGGGCATGGCGGACGAGTAAACACTATTTTTCCAGAGTTGAAGGGAGAGGGACAGTATGATGAAAGCCTAGCGCCGATGGATCTGGGTAATGATGGTTATTATCTGCGGGATGTAGAAATTGCTACTCTACTCAAACGAATGACTGATGCTCCCGATCAAGGGAAAGGGCTAATTGTAACCGTAATTTTTGATAGTTGTCATTCCGGGGGCGCAACGCGAAACGATGGCGAGATTCGGGGTTCGCGGGATGGGGAGCCAGATACAAAAGACAGACCCAAAGATAGTGTTGTAGCTAACCGAGATGAGTTGGTGGAGAATTGGCGGATTATAACTCAAAACAGTAAAAAAGAAGGTTGGTTGCCGAACCAGAGAGAATATGTTTTCTTGGGTGCTTGTCGTCCATCTGAAGTTGCCAATGAAGGGCGATTTGACGGAAAAGATCCCAATGGGGCATTGACTTACTGGATGATTGACACCCTGACCAGTGTACCTGGGGGTTTAACCTATCAAGTTTTGTACGATCGCCTAAAAGGAAAGATCCAAAGTAAATACCCCAGTCAATTACCGATGTTATTAGGGGAAGGCGATCGCCTAGTGTTTGGCGATCAAATCAAGCCAGTACAGTATAGTTTGACGGTGATTAAGGTTGCTCCAGGAAAAGTAACTTTAGATGGGGGAATGGCGCAAGGATTAAGCAGAGGAACCCAATTTGCGCTCTATCCTGTGGGGAGTGATTTTACTGATAAGCAGAAACGCCTTGCTGTGGCTGAGGTTACGGAGTTACAAGCTTCTACCTCTACTGCTAAAATCCTATCGGTTGAAGAAAGTGGCGTTGCAGCAGTTATTAATCAGATTCAACCGGGATTACCTGCGGTGATGGAATCAGCACCACTCGATCTTAAACATCGGGTTCGTTTGCATCTCAAAGAAGTGGGAAATAAGGAATACCAATTACCACAGGAGTTAGCTGACAAACAAGCAGCAGCTTTGGAAAAAGTGCGACAGAAGATGCAGCGTAATGGTTGGTTAACAGAAGTTCAAGGTAATGAGGAAGAAGCACATTATCAAGTTGCGATCGGTAGAGAGGGAGAGTATGAAATTTCTAGCGGTACTCCGATCAAAAATTTAAATCCCGCTTTAAGTATTGATGATGCTGAGTCTCCTGCTGAGGTGGTTAAACGCTTAGTACACTTAGGGAAATATCAAACTGCACAAGCTTTAGATAATCCTGCTTCTGAGTTAACCAACGCGATCGAGTATGAATTACTCGATGACGACGAAAAACAGCCTTTTCCCGATCCGAATAACATCTCTTTGAAATCGGGCGATCGCGCTTATGTTAGGCTTAAGAATATTTCCGACGAACCTCTTAACGTTGCGATCTTGAATTTTGAGCCAACATGGTGGAAAATTTCTCAAAGTCCCATTGAAGGGGATAGGGGAGCTTTCTATTCGCTGCAACAGGGGCAACAGACTTTAACGCGCCTTCATTTTCAAGTACCTGATGGAAATCAACAATCAGAAGAAACCTTGAAATTATTTGTTACCCGTGGAATTGCTAACTTTCAATGGTTAATTTTGCCACCTCTTAATCAACAAAAAGTGGAGGAGGTAGACCAGTTATTTGTTCCTTCTGATTATTTGGGAAAAACTTTTGAACTATTAGAAATATCTACTAGAGCGGAAAAAAGAAAAAATTCGAGAACTCAAGATAAATCTAAACCTATTCTTTTGGTATATAAATATCAATTTACTGTACGTTGCTTAGAGAGATATCAAGAGAAGGAATTATACAACGAGCATTTGATAGTTTTGAATGCAATAAAGTCCTTTTTGGAGCAAGAAAAGAGTGAGAAAATTGTAGAATATAAATGTTAAAATTTAACATTATTAAATCAAAAATATAATTTTAAAAAGCTATGTACCAAATGGAAAATAGAGAGTTTTTATTCAATAAACATAATTGATGAATTGCCTTTGGATGAAGACAAAGAAGAATATTCTGATTACTTTTATAATTTTGTTGACAGTGGTGTTCCTGTTTCTCTATGGAGTCGTCGTTATCCAGATAAGTTATGTGATATTGATGGTAAAAATCACACTATTGAAACTATTGAGAAAAAAATCAAATAAATTTTGCATATTAAGTCTTTCAAGGATTTAAGTGAAATATTTCAGAGAATTCAGAAACTAAGACAAGATGCTCATGATGAGGAGGGTGATGAAGCAAAAAAATATATTGGATATCATCTGGGATTTATCTGCGATCGCCCCGATTTAATTCCTTATAATTTAACCACATCTTTGAAGGGAAATAATCGATTACAGGGAAGCAATTAAGAACGATTTATTGTACTAAGAGGTAAATTATGACAAACTCAGAACAACAACCAGATACCAATTGGCGGTTATTTTCTGGTAATGGCAAGAAAAATGAAGCTGCAACACAACGATTAAGTAAATTAGAACCACCACCTTGGCGACAATTTGGCGATCGCTCAGATGTACCTTTAGAGAAAAATGGCAAAGGAGAAGATATAGATCCTCGTTGGAAAACTTGCAATTATTAGTACAAAATAAAAAACGAGACATTAGAAGAGGTGAAAATTTCCGTATCGCATCAGAAGCAGGCAATGTAATTAATGCGGTTAATGCAGCGATTTATTTACGTCGTCCTCTACTGGTGACAGGTAATCCCGGTTCAGGAAAAACCTCTCTAGCTTATGCGATCGCTTATGAACTCGGTTTAGGTCCGGTATTATCTTGGGCAATTAATGCCCGTTCTACCCTACAGGATGGGTTATATCGCTATGATGCGATCGCTCGTCTCCAAGATACCAATTTTGAGAAAAAGAGTACTCAGGAAAAAGAGCCAAAACAGACTGAAGAACAAGATATTGGTGAATATATTAAGCTTGGTTCAGTTGGTACAGCTTTTTTACCATCTTTGTTACCCAGAGTCTTGTTAATTGATGAAATTGATAAAAGTGATATTAATCTACCCAATGATTTATTGAATCTTTTTGAGGAGGGAGAATTTGAAATACCCGAATTAGTTCGTCGTTCTCAAGATAATCAGCAAAATTCAGATCCCAAAATATCCTTTACTGTATATACCGAAGATAAGGATATCAGAGCCACAATTGCGGGGGGACGAGTTTCTTGCTATGCTTTTCCAATCATTGTCATGACCAGCAATGGCGAAAGGGATTTTCCTCCTGCTTTCAAAAGACGCTGTTTAAGGGTGAGAATGCCAGATCCAAATCAAGCAGCACTCACAGAAATTGTGAAAGCTCATTTGGGCGAAGATTTTCTTGATAATGAGAGAAATAAAGCTAAATTTTCAGCTATGCTCAGGCATATAATAGCGAAGATGCTTTAGGTTGGTGGAAAATAGATCGTCCTAATGGACCAACAGCGGAAGCTAATATTGGATCTGTTGTTGTAGGGGTAAATTGTATTTTTGAATATGCTGGAGAATATTTCTGTGCAGTCAAATGGGGTGGAGAAACTGGTACTTGGCAAAGAGAATCAGAACCAGAGCATTTATTAATTTCTCCACAGGGTGAGGTACAATTTCGTTCTCGGTTTGGTTTGGCAGTAATTCAAAATTTAAAAGTGCAAGGACAAACACTATCTTGGAGTTTTGATGATAATCAAACTGCTGCTAGTATCACTTTTCAAGTAAATAGTGAAAATAGTTATTTTTGGGAAGAGAATCAGACAGGAAAGTTATTTGAAGGATGGTTGCAATACCCAGATGAGGGCAAAATAGATTTTCGTGGTAGGTTTGTAACAAGTGAAGAAGCTTTTCCTTCAGTTCAAGAGTTTACATTTGAAGTAGCAACTATCTCGATTGAGGATGATACACGCTTCACCTCAATCCAGATACAGAGAATAGCTTTAATATCAGTTGAGGGAGACCCTGCATCAACTAAGATCGGGACAGGAGAAACAGCAGGACAAGATATTTATGTCCGTCACCTAGGTGAAGCATTAGCTAACCTAGGATGGCAAGTTGATATGTTTACCCGCAAAGTAAGTGCGAAGCAAGAGTCGGTTGTGCAACATAGCGTAAATTGTCGAACAATTCGTTTACAAGCTGGTGAACTTGAGTTTGTACCGCGTGATAATCTTTTTGAGTATTTGCCAGAATTTATAGAGAATTTTCTTCAGTTTCAAGCAGAAAACGGCTTTAAATATGACTTAATTCACACAAACTACTGGCTGTCTAGCTGGGTAGGAATGCAGTTGAAGAAAATTCAAGGAAGCAAACAAGTTCATACCTACCACTTTTTGGGAGCAGTTGAATACAACACGATAGAAAATATTCCTTTCATTGCTAGTCAGCGATTGGTGGTGGAAAAAGAAGTTTTGGAAACAGCAGAACGGATTGTGGCTACAAGTCCGCAAGAAAAGCAACACATGCGATCGCTCGTTTCCACCAAAGGCAGTATTGATATCATTCCTTGCGGTACGGATATTCAGCGATTTGGCTCGATTGACCGACAAACAGCTAGATTACAGTTGGGAATTGACCCAGAAGCCCAAGTTGTGTTGTATGTAGGACGTTTTGACCCACGCAAAGGTATAGAAACCTTGGTGCGTGCAGTAGCTGAGTCTAAGTTGCGCGGAAAGGAAAACTTGCAACTAATTATTGGTGGTGGTAGCACTCCAGGTAATAGCGATCGCATCGAACGCGATCGCATCGAAAGCATTGTCAAAGAATTGGGAATAAGCGATATTACCACTTTCCCCGGTCGCCTGAGCCAAGAAATTCTGCCAACTTATTACGCAGCTGCTGATGTTTGCGTTGTTCCCAGTCACTACGAACCGTTTGGATTGGTAGCGATTGAAGCGATGGCTTGCAGTACACCAGTAGTAGCAAGTGATGTCGGTGGACTTCAGTTTACTGTGGTTTCCCAAGAAACAGGTTTGTTAGTACCACCCCAAGATGTTGCTGCCTTTGCAGCTGCAATCGACCGAATTATTGTCAATGCAGAGTGGCGAGATGAATTAGGTAAAGCTGGCAGAAAGCGTGTAGTTAGCAAGTTTAGCTGGGATGCCATAGCAGCTCAACTCAGCGAACTCTACACCGAAATTTTACAGCCAGCCTCAAAGTAAAAATACTGACCCGTCATTATTAGAAAACATTAATAAGAAATAAATGCCAAAAATAGTTATAAACCGTACACAAAAGACAGCCCAATACTACGTAGAAAACTTGGGCAAGGGAATTTCGCTACAAATGGTGCTGATTCCTGGTGGCAGCTTCATGATGGGTTCACCAGAAGATGAACTAGAACGTAGTGACTCAGAAAGCCCTCAGCATTTAGTAGACATTAAGCAATTTTGCATCGGCAAATACCCAGTCACCCAAGCACAGTGGCAAGCAGTAGCAGCACTACCGCAAGTTAACCGAGAACTTGAACCTGACCCATCTTATTTTAAAGGTGCAAATCGCCCCGTTGAGCAAGTGTCCTGGTATGATGCGGTTGAATTTTGCGATCGCCTTACTTCCTACACTAAAAGACAATACCGTCTCCCCAGCGAAGCCGAATGGGAATATGCCTGTAGAGCCGGAACAACAACACCATTCCATTTTGGCGAGACAATTACATCAGAGTTAGCCAACTATGATGCTAACTCTACTTATGGCGCTGGTGTGAAAGGAACATATCGAGAAGAAACTACAGTTGTAGGGAGCTTTCAAGTAGCTAACGCCTTTGGGTTATATGATATGCACGGTCAGGTATGGGAATGGTGTCTAGACGATTGGCACGATAACTATGAGGGAGCGCCAACAGATGGCAGTCCTTGACTTGATAATAATGATAACCTTTCTCAAAACCAAGGATATGCCGTGCTGCGTGGCGGTTCCTGGTACAACAATCCTGAAAACTGCCGTTCTGCGTCCCGCAGCAACACCTATTGGGCGGAGCGCGTCGTCTTCTACGACTATGTTGGTTTTCGTGTTGTCTGCGCGGTTGGGAGAATTATTTAGTAGCCCTTTATACTTTAGTTCTTTTGCCCTTTGCACTTGTTCTTTTTTTCTGCTATATAAAAACTAGACAAATCTAGACATTTACTTCTTTCTTCACAGGGAGCATGGGAGCGGTTAGCCCTCAGAAAGCATTCACGCCTTAGCCAGACGCGATAAATTAATTGCGGCATTCAAGTCTCTGTCCATTACGTGTCCGCAATGCTCGCATGAGTAAACACGTTCACTTAACAACAGGGATTCTTTCTTGCAGCCACAATTACTACAGGTTTTAGATGATGGATACCATTTATCCGCTAAAACTAGCTTGCTGACAAACTTCTTGGACTTGTATTCAAGCTGTCTTTTGAACTCATAAAATCCGCAATCCGCTATTGATTGAGCAAGCTTATGATTTTGCATCATGCCTGAGACATTCAAATCTTCAATCACTATCACAGCGTGGTTTTTGCATAAGTGATTGGTTATTTTGTGAAGCGAATCCTTGCGGATATTTGACACTTTGGCATGATGCAAAGCTAACTTAATCTTTGACTTATAACGATTGTTACTACCTTTAACTTTTCTAGCGTGAACTTTAGACAATCGCTTAAGTTTTTGGATGTTTTTCTTGTAGGCTTTAGGGTTGGGGAACACTACGCCAGTGCTTAACGTGGCTAGTTCTTTCACCCCAATATCTACACCTACAACCTCTACGTATTTTGGCGTAACCTCAGTTTTAACCTCATATGCAAACGCAATATACCAATCATCGGCTATCCGAGATATTGTTAGTTTGGTAGTCGTTGTATGAGGCAATCCCTCGTAAGTTTTCACCCATCCAATAGTTGGTAGCTTGGTACGCAAACCTCCTACAGGTATAGGCTTTCCGCCAGCGTCTATAGTAAAAGAGTCATTTTGACCTTTCCTTTTGAACTTTGGACATCCTCCTAACCCTTTAAAAAATCGGTCATAAGCTGCACCTAATTGGTCGAATGCATATTGAGTAATCTTTTGGCAAATACCTTTCTCTTTGATCCATTCCAACGCTGTTTTAACTTCGTTGTTAAAGAACTTCTTGAGAAGAAACTTATTGGGCTTGTATCCATCTTGATATAAGTTTTTCCAAGTCGCCAAACCCCAGTTATAAGTAAAACGCGCTATACCTACGTGCTTGCTCATTACGGTTTTTTGTTCGGGTGTTAGTTTTAACTTTGTCTTGATGGATAAAAGCATTGTTCGACCTTGATGTTATGCTACATATATTAATATATCAATAAAATGGTGATTTGCAATGACTTTTCAAAAAAAACACAAATTAGGCGCACTGCCTTTAAACGAAGAACCGTTTGATAGATCGCCTGTATGTTTTAATGTGCGGAAAGGCGTCAAAGAAAAACTAAAAACCGTCCCTGACTGGAAAGAACGGTTAAGAGAATTTATTGATGAATTAATTGAAAACGTAGACAATAATTGTCAATGAAGGTCTAGACTTGTCTATGCTATTAACGGCTTAGAACAAACTCTTTTGTCGCCATGAGGCGACTCGAATTTTTTGACAGAAATATTAAGATTGATTAAAAAATAATTAAAATAATTTGTAATACTCGCATAGCGTAGACGCGTTGGCGCAAGGCTAGCGGTTTCTCGTTTCGAGTGAAGCAAGCTACGTAATTAAGTTTTGTAACGGAGATTTAGATCCTGACACAAAACTTGCCGCTTTTAGAAGCGGGGACTTAAACCCCCAGAATTAGTTAAAAAAATGAAATAACTATATTAGATTATCCGGGACATCAAGTTTCTATCAAACACAAAGAAGCGGTACGATCAAAGCTGATTGAATTAGCTCAAAAAGCTGGTGCAAGCAATTCCCGCGAACTAGCTGCAAATTTACTTTTGCTGCTTGATGGCGCGTTCGCACAACGGCGGTTATTTGGTACAGTTGCGGAAGTATCTTTAGAAAAAGCGGCAGCTACACTAATTAATGCGTACTTACCTACATAAATCTTAATATTTACTGTACTGAGAAAATCAAGTAAAAATATGGCAGCAAAAATCCCCGTTACCGTGATTACCGGCTTCTTAGGCAGTGGTAAAACCAGCCTAATTCGCCATTTACTACAAAACAACCAAGGTAGACGCATCGCCGTTTTAGTTAACGAATTTGGCGAACTTGGGATTGATGGCGAATTGTTGAAATCTTGTGAAATTTGCCCCGAAGATGGAGATAGTAATATTTTTGAATTAACTAACGGCTGTTTATGTTGCACTGTACAGGAAGAATTTTACCCGGCGATGCAGCAGTTAATTAAGCGTCGCGATCGCATCGATTGTATTTTGATTGAAACTTCTGGTTTAGCCTTACCAAAGCCGTTAATCAAAGCTTTTCGCTGGCAAGAAATCCGCAACGCCGCCACAGTCGATGCGGTAATTACGGTAGTGGATTGTGCGGCGGTAGCATCAGGCACATTTGCCAGCGACCCAGAAGCAGTGGCAGCGCAACGCCAAGCCGATGATAGTTTAGAACATGAAACACCATTGCAAGAACTGTTTGAAGACCAACTTGCTTGTGCTGATTTAGTGGTGTTGAATAAAACCGATTTGGTGGATGATGAGACAAAAGCGCAAGTTGAAGAGTTTATAAAACAAGAATTGCCGAGAGTAGTGAAGATTGTGGAAAGCGATGCCTCCGGCGGGCTACGCCTACGCGCTAAACTCGATCCATCTATATTATTAGGATTAAACGCTGCCGTCGAAGACAATTTAGATAGTCGTCCCAGTCATCACGACACCGAAGAAGAACACGAACACGACGAAGAAATTATCTCAACTCACGTAATTTTAGACCGCGCTTTTGAACCAGAAAAACTGCTTATTCAATTGCAAACATTAGCACAACAGCAAGAGATATACCGAATAAAAGGCTTTGTCGCAGTCCCTAACAAAGCCATGCGTTTAGTCATGCAAGGTGTAGGAACCCGATTCGATCAATTTTACGATCGCCCTTGGCAACCTGAAGAAGCAAGACAAACCCGCTTAGTTTTCATCGGTCGCGACTTGAAATCCTCGGAAATAGAATCGCAACTCGTAGCTTTATGAGTTAGGAGTTAGGAATTAGGAGTTAGGAATTAGGAGTTAGAAGTTAGCAGTTAGGAGTTAGGAGTTATTACTCCCCTTGTCCCCTTGTCCCCTTGTTCCCTTGTCCTCCTTGTCCTCCTTGTCCCCCTTGTCCACGGACACATTCCTTACTCCTCCACCCCCGCACAGAAGTGTCCTCCCCTTGTCCCCCCATCCCCCCTCTCACTATGACAATCTCTCAAATTTTCAACATAGCTAATATTTTCGTTTTACCTTTTTGGGCATTGATGATACTCCTGCCAAACTGGAAAGTAACGCAACGGGTAATGGAATCATATTTACCCTTTGTAGCGTTAGCTGGAGTATATTTATACTTATTTATTAGCAGCATTACACCAGAAAATGCCCAAGCTTTATCAAATCCTCAATTAGCAGATATCGCCCGATTTTTTGCGGATGAGAAAGCGGCTGCAACAGGTTGGATTCATTTTCTAGTGATGGATTTATTCGTTGGTCGCTGGATATATTGGGAAGGACAGAAAACAGGTATTTGGACAATTCATTCTTTGGCACTGTCTTTGTTTGCTGGTCCTTTAGGATTGCTTTCTCACATCTTTACTTATTGGATTGCTAAGAGATTGGATGGTAGTTCTGATGAAGCGGTGATAACAGAAAAAGCCAGCTAATCAAGTTATTGTAGGGTGCGCTATAGCTAAAGCCGTAACGCACCCTACTGGACTCACATAGAATTGGTATGAGGGCACAATAAGTTGATTGTGCCCTTGATGCGCGTATTCTACATCAACAAAAAGCGCGATAAAAGCAATTGCAACACACAAAATTGCTAATACCACTTACGAAGCTTATGCTTTTTGATAGTTGGCATCAACCCAACAACGTGGGATACTTTCACCTGATGGAAAAACTAAGTTTTCTTTTTTAATAGGTTCAGGGTCTTGTTCTTCTTGACCTTCTTGGTCTTTTCCGTGAATAACATCAGTATTAGGATCTATTAATTCCTCAATTTTGAGAACTTCTACCAAAGTTCCAGTATCTTTGACTTGTAAAAGCATTCTTCTTAGCCTCCTGAAATTGACTTGACAATTAATTACAAGTTTAATTATAAACCCGCATGGTTCTGCGCTTACTTGAATTGTTTCAACTCCCTTTTATTCGGGACTGGTTTGTAGTGGCGAGCGACACCAACTACAAGCCTAATTCACAATCCAAAATTGTATTAGTGAATGCTTGCTAAAAAGCTGATTCGACTAATTTTTTCAACCGTATATATGCTTGTGTCGGTATCAATGTAGTGTTGCCATTAACTCACTAGAAAATTATTTTATTTATAGAGGGTTTTAACATGGCATACCAGACAACAAGCAAAAGAAAGTTAAAATTCGGTCTGATATTTTTCCAAGATATCTACAAGGTTAACTTGGCATTGTAGCGGCAATAAATCAATTAAAGGAAGTTCACGTTTGCCACCGCCAATTTTTACGGGAATGGATTCCAAGACTTTTATTACTTGGTCTTCATTCACGGACTTAGAGGTAAGTAAAGGATACATTTTTTCTGCAACAACGGTGTGCAGTTTGGCATTTGATAGAAAAAGATGCCACTTGGCAATATCTATATATACATTTTCGCCTATTTCAGCTGCTAGGGCTTCTAGTATTTCTGTGGTATTAGTTTTAGCCATACAAATGACCCCACATAAGGATCGTGAAATCTCAAGCTAATTATCATTATTGCTTAATTATCACAGCGTTTTCTACTGCCACAAGATACAATCGCCCTAGCTGTTGATTCCGTCTTCAGGTGGACTTTGGTGGAGTTTGTGAGTAATCGGCGATCGCACTAATATAAATTAGATGCGCCAACAATACCACCAACCAACCGACTGTTAACCAAGGCAGCCACTCCCAAGTCGCTGCTTTGAAGTTGTGAAAAAACCACAAACCAGAGTTTATCGGCGCAAAAATCGCCACATGCATGGCAAAGTTCATTCTGTCATCTAACTTACGGTAATCTGGGTCATTGCGATCGGGTTGACGAGGCCAACGAGGAGGCATAATTTTTTGTTACAGATTTTAATAAAATTGCTTTCTGATTAATTCTAAGATTTTTATGGGTGTTATTGCTGTCTTGCCAACAAATATAATGAAAGCATAGAAAAGCTCAGTTGACGGCTATGACTATCTTTTCACAACTTGATGAAGATATTTTATTTCCTGACAGTGACGGCAAGCCAATGGCAGACAACACTGAGCAATATCGTTGGATAGTCATTATCAAAGAAAATTTAGAGATTCTCTTGGCTGCCTTTGATGATGTTTTTATTGCCGGCGATTTGTTTTGGTATCCCGTCCGTTCTCAGTTAGTTACGCCCACTGCACCCGATGTCATGGTAGTCTTTGGCAGACCAAAAGGTAAACGCCGTTCTTACCGTCCAGATGGACAGAGATTTTTGAACTCAATCGAACAAGAACAGCAGAAGCAGCAAGAACAACAACGCGCTGAACAAGCAACCCAACGCGCTGAACAAGCAACCCAACGCGCTGAACAAGCAGAATTGTTGTTACAGCAAGAACGCCAACGCGCTGAACAATTGGCAGCGTATTTACGATCGGCTTGGTGTTGATCCAGACAGCTTACCATAAAACGTATAGAGGCGATCGCCTTTTTCTGTTTGGCGATCGCCTCATATCAATTGCGGAAAATAATCTCCTGATTTTCCACCCATCTTACTTACCAGCCGAATTGATTCAATTTGAATCGACTTTTCTAAAGCTTTCGCCATATCGTACAACGTTAGAGCCGCAACGGAAACGGCGGTTAAAGCTTCCATCTCTACCCCTGTTTCCGCTTTGGTTTTGACTGTGGCATAAATTTGATAACCGGGTAGTTGCGGATCGGGTACGATCTGCACTTCAATTTTTTGCAGTGGCAAAGGATGACACAAAGGAATCAAAGCAGATGTCTGTTTAGCTGCCATAATGCCCGCTAACCTCGCAGTTCCCAATACATCTCCTTTGGGAGCATTTCCGGCTTCAATCGCGGCGAAGGTTTCGCTTAACATCCGCACGTTGGCTGTGGCTACGGCTTGGCGAACTGTGGCTGCTTTGTCAGATACATCTACCATCTGGGAGCGTCCCTGACGATCTAGATGAGTTAAGTTGACAGAATTATCTGAAAAATTGTCTTGTGTCATTTGGTGGGGATGTGTTATGATGTTTATCTGTTAGGGCGTGTAGCTCAGTGGACTAGAGCACGTGGCTACGGACCACGGTGTCGGGGGTTCGAATCCCTCCTCGCCCGTTTATTAAAAGTTAGAAGTAGAGACGCGATTAATCGCGTCTGTACAGAGTTAAGAGTGAAAAATTTCAACTTATAACTCCTCACTCTTAACTCCTAACTTATTTTAAGGCGTAGATATCTGGAGTGCGACCGATCGCAAATCGCCATGAGTTAGCTAAGTCTTTGCCAGACATGGTGATGAAAATCACAAATGCTAGGAAAACTAGCAAAGCAGCGTAACTAAACATATCGCGGTAGCCTACTTGATCGGCAATCGAACCGAAAACTGGACTTGCGATCGCTATCCCCACATCTAATCCTGTAAGACATACAGCAAACATCCGCCCTCTTTCTTGGGGTAAGGCGCGATCAACTACCATTGTCGAAATCATCGGCATCAAAGTACCAGCACCAGCACCTTCTATAATTGCTGCAAATAGAAAAGTAGCGGCGCTATTTGCTTTCCACAGCAGTAACATCGCTATAGTGTAAACAACTAAGCTGATGGTAATAAATAAACCACGACCAAAGCGATCGCTTGCTCGACCCGCGAATAAGCGTACACTAAAACTAGCGATCGCTCCCGCCGTGTAAAACAATCCTGCATTCAAATCCACCCCTGTTGACTTGATATACAACGGCGCAAAGGTATGCAAATTACCAAAAGCCAAGCCGATCGCAAACATGATTACAGCCGGAATTCTCACTCTCGGACTAATCAAAATTCGCCACAGTTGACTATTGTTATTTTCACTCAATTCAGTAGTTTTGACTGGTGGATTAACGATTGCTAACACACATAACGCCGCCAATCCACCTAATGCTGCTGTACAGACAAATAACGCCGTGTAACCAGCCGCAGCTTGTAAATAACCGCCAATCGCAGGTCCGATAGCCAAACCGATTGGAGTTACCAAACTCATGTAACCGATGAGTTCACCGCGATTGGTTTCATCTGACAAATCTGCTACCAGCGCTAGATAACCTGTGACAAAAGCAGCAATACTAATGCCGTGAAAAGCACGCAGCACCATCAACAGAGGAATCGATTTAACTACCAAAAAACCAAAAGGTGCGATCGCTGCTACTAGTGTACCAATGAGCAAGACAATTTTACGACCTCGCCGATCCGCCGTTTTTCCCAACCAAGGACGAGATAGCAACAAACCGATGGCGAAACTACCCATAACAATGCCAATTTGCTGCTTAGTTGCGCCCACATGCTCAACGTAAAGCGGTAGAGTTGGTAGTAACGAACCCATACTAGACCAGAATAATAAACCTGCTGTAAATAAAATCAGCAAATTCTTTCGCCGCAATCGGGCATCAAATGAGCGAAATAGTTTCACGGTAGATGCAAGTTAATGTTTAGTTTGTTTAAGCTTTCGGTGCTGTTGGTCAATTCTAACGTGGTCAGAGTCTCTTACGTAAAGTGGCGATCGCTCCTACAGCATATTGAACGATTAATTAACAAGCGATCAACAGTACCGTATAAACCACGTCAAGCTTAAAGGCGGCGCAACAAAGCTACATCACTTTACTTGGCATCGCGCTTATTAGGGTTTTGGTATTAATCTTTTCTTCATTAAATTATAATATCAATTTTTACACATCCTCCTTGAGATTAAAGACTCAGTAAAGATTAAAATTTCTTCCTGACAAATCAAGATAGGTGATTTTATGCTGGGTTCAAACTGTTTGAGAAAGATTAATGTTTGAGTCTCCTCTGTCCCAACAAAATCCTTTAAATACATCTATCAATCCAACATTTCATAATTCAGAATTAAATCTAGAACCCAACAGAGGAATTTTCTCATCTTCGCAAACTAATAGTGGATTTAGCCAACTAAAAATTGAAAACTATAATTTAACAGTCAGCAGTTCTTTTAGCGATCGTCTGTTGCCATTACCGACTTATGATAAGCTTAACTCTGCGGTTTTTTTAAAGCAGTCATTGAATAAATTTGTGCAATTGCCTAATTGTGGGCAACTGATGCAGTCGATTTTTGGAGCTAATTTTAATATTGAGAAACTAAATGGAATTATTTATCAGTGGTTGGTAGGTGACTTTAGCAATCTCCCAAAAATTGAAGTGCGTGAGGAATCTGTATTTCCCACTAATACATTAGGGGCTTTTGCTGAAGCAACAGAGAAAATTTATCTTTCACAAAGATTACTTAATAGTGGAAATACAGTCAAGATTGGCAACACAATACTAGAAGAAATTGGACATTGGCTCGATAAGCAATTGAATGTAGCAGATACTCCTGGTGATGAAGGGCAAATGTTTGCAGCAGTCGTCACAGGTCAGCATCTGAATGCAGATCAAATTGCAGAAATTCGTGCTGAAGACGATAGCACCACGATTTATGTTGATGGTCAACTTCTTAAAGTTGAACAGTCAACGTTAGTTCTACCCACTATTACTATCAGTGCCAACGATGCGAATGCAAGTGAAACCTTAACTGGACAAATTGCCAACCCCGGTCAATTTACCTTCACCCGCACAGGAAGTACTACTTCCGCACTGACCGTGAATTACGCAGTGGGAGGAACAGCCACCAACGGTGTAGACTACAGCACCTTAACCAATAGTGTTACCTTCACTGCTGGTGCATCTACAGCGATTATTAATATTAATCCGATTGATGATTCAGTATTTGAAGGCAATGAAACAGTAGTTTTAGCCTTAGCAAATAATACTAATTATGTCATTGGTGCTGCTAATAATACTACAGTCGTAATTGCTGATAATGATCAACCTAATATTACAGTTATTAATCCCAATGGTGGAAATAGTTTACAAGCAGGTAATAGTTACAACATTACTTGGAATGACAATATTTCTGAAAATGTGAAGATAGACTTGTATAAAGCTGGTAATTTATACAGCACCTTATTCAGTTCTACAACGAGTGATGGCGGTGAAACATGGACTCTACCTAGCAATTTAGCTAGCGGCTCTGATTATAAAATAAAGATTACCAGTGTGAATAATGGTAATCTTTTTGATTTTAGTGATGCTAATTTCACAATCAATTCAGTACCTTTTGATTATGCTGGCAATAGTTTAATTCAAGCCCGCAATATAGGTACTTTGAGTAGTAAACAATATTTTAGTGATTTTGTCGGTGATGCTGATACTAATGACTATTACAAATTTAGTGTTAGTAGTCCCAGTAATTTTAATTTGTCTCTCAGTGGTTTGAGTGGTAATGCAGATGTGCAACTAATTCAAGATATTAATGGCAATTCTCAAATAGATGCTAATGAAATCTTGGGAAGTTCAATCCTGACAGGCAGTTCAGCAGAATCAATCAGTGTACCTTTATTTTCAGGTAACTATTATGTTCGGATATATCCAAGCGGAAATGGCATAAATACTAACTACAATCTCAACCTTTCTGCTACTTCTTTGGGTAATTATAATTATACCGATCCTTCACCCACTAATAACACTTATTACAATACACCCGTAACTCGATCTTTCTTTAATAGTAATGAAATTGGCGTATATCAGAGTCAATATGCTACTTCTCTCATGTATGGTTCCATAGCTGATTATTATACGAACAACCAATATGCTAACCAGAACACAACTAATGGATTATTTGGTGTTTACTCTGGTTTAGGTTTGCCAACTTCCCCCATCTATAAAAAAGATGATGGCAGTTTTGTGATGGATTTTGAAGGTGGTACGCTGACTAATCGTAATGGCATTGTCACTCCATTTTATAACCAAAAAGCTAGTAGTTTTGCTTTAGTAGGGCAAGGTGCGCCTGATGGTACAGAGTTGCAGTGGAAAAATGATTACAGTTATTGGAGTAAAAATGTAGGCACTCCAACTACCGCAGTCCGTTATGTTGCTGGTGGGTGGGTACAAGAGTTTGCAGATAGCCAAGGAAATATCATCAACATTTTCTCGGTGAAAAATGGTCAGCAACTAACTCAAGGTGGACCATATCGAGTACAAGGAGCGATGTTAGATATTTATCGCTTAACGGGTGGTTACGAACGACAAAATGGTGGATTAGGATTTGCTACACAAATTACTGAACAATCTAATGTCAATGGCTATAAGCATTACCAAACCTTTGAAAATGGCTTTATTGGTGTAACTGCTGACAATAAGATCACAATTAAAAATTGGCAAGGGCAGCTTATTAATGTCGTCGGTTATGATGGCGTTGCTATTAATTCAACCTATAGAAATACCTTCAATCGGGATGGTGGTACAGCAAGCTTAGGTTCCCCAATCAACAATGTGCATTCTTGGGGAAATGGCTATATTCAAGACTTCACGGGCGGTTCTGACGGTAAGGGCGGAATTATGAAGTCGAACGCCAACGATAATTCTTACTGGGTTGGCGGTGACTTTTGGAATAAATTCGTAGAAGCGGGGGGTGCTGGCGGGATTCTGTATTACCCCACTTCTGACCGCTACAGCACTGTAAACGGTGCATTGAGACAAGACTTCCAAGGTGGGGCAATAATCAAGTCAGATAAAGGAATCTTTACTGTTTACGGCGGAATTGGTTCTCAGTACCTAAAAGTTGAAGGTGGTGAAAAAGGTCGTTTAGGTTTGCCTACCAGTGGTGAGGTTGGTATTGGTAATGGGGTTGTCGTCCAGAATTTTGAGAAGGGACGTATTGTTTGGAACAACGGATCGACTCGGACGGAGATGTATGGGCAAACACCTTCACAACCACCACAAACGGGAGGGAGTAGCTTCAGCTATGGTGGAAACACATATCAGTGGACTAGTTACACAATTAGGGATGGCGATAGTTTGAGCGCGATCGCACAACGGACTTTGGGTGATGCTAATGGCTATAACTTCATCGCTCAACGTAATGGTATTTCTAACCCTAACAAAATCAATGCAGGACAGGTAATAGAAGTTCCACTATTGCTCAATGGCTCTAATCCTCCTGTACAAACACCTTCGCAACCGCCGCAAACGGGAGGAAGTAGCTTTAACTATGGAGGAAAGGCTTATCAGTGGACTAGTTACACAATTAAGTCTGGTGATAGTTTGAGCGCGATCGCACAACGAACTTTGGGTGATGCTAATGGCTATAGCGTCATCGCTCAACGTAATGGAATTTCCAATCCTAACAATGTTTATGGCGGACAAGTGATCGATATTCCTGTGCTGTTCAACAACTCTAATTCGCCATTTGTACCACCGCAACAACCAGCACAAACGGGATCTGTATTTGATATCGCTGTAAATAACGCAATTAATCGTATTGGTGGTCTTGGAGTTGTTGGCAAACTTATCATCTCACCTACCCATGTTAGTACGAATGATGGAAGTGGATGGTTTGAGGAGTTCCAAGCTGCTAATGGTGAGCAAAGATTGTTAGCACTGCAAGACGGTAAAAGCACTGCCTATTGGGTGCATGGAGATAACCTGCGGGAGTACTTGAAATGGGGTGGTGCTTACGGTGCATTAGGTTTGCCTACTAATGAAGAAACTCAATTCACAGCTTCTCAAACTGGAACTAAAGGTATTTGGCAAGGGTTCTCTGGTTCTGGTGGTAAAGCTAGAATCTACAACCATCCTACTCTTGGTTCCGTAGCAACATGGGGAAGTATTGGCAGCTTCTATGAAGATATGGGAGCAGCAAATAGCTGGCTTGGTTTACCCACTAAAGCAGAGCAACAAGCAGCAGATGGTGTCACTATTTGGGCAGAATTTGAGAGAGGAAAAATTGTTTTCAATCAGCAAACAGGTAAGAGTGAGGCTCTGAGAACAGGACAACCGCCTTCCTGGATATCTATTAAAGGAACTGATTCACAATCAATTTCCGGAATCACCATTGATCCTGGTTCTGTTACTAAAAAGGTTGAAGGCTTGATAGGGACTTACGCTTTTATTATAGATAGATTGAACTATAAAGACCTTAGTAATGGCTCTAGAGTATTGAGTTTTGATGTATTTAACACAGGTTATGCTCAGGGAGTAATTGAGGTTAGAAATGCTCAGGGTCAATTAGTTGAAATCAGGGGAATTGAAGGTATTAGAAATCCAACTAGTGTTTTTGGGTTTGGAATTGAATCAATACAAAGACTATGGAGGCTAGCTACTGAAGGCTACGGTTTTACAGATCCAAGAAACTCATTAGGTAGTTCAGAAAAAACAGAAATCCGAAATGTTGTTATTCCACCGGGAGGCAGCTTGAAAATTACTAAAACTGGTACTTATGCTGCTGCTTACAATTTAGCAAAAATAGGGATGGATCTTCTGTTTGAATTTGGGTTGCCAAAAGTGTTTGAAGAAAATTATTCTCTCAAGATGAAACTATGGTCAGCAATTTATGCTGAAGTATTGCAAGAAAACGTTAAAAGTTTGGCAGCAGATGGCGAATTTAACTTAAATACATCTGAAGATGCTAGAAAATCCTTGGAAGCTTCCAACTGGCTTAATAAGCAAGAATTGGCTAAATTAACGGAAATAAGCATTAAGGTTCTTGCAGAGGAACTACCAACATTCAAATTCTACTCACAATACTCACTCTTAGCACCAGCCCAACAAATTGTAGACAATCTAGAAAAATTAAATTCTTGGATAACCTTAGCAGAGACATTTGCAAAAGGTAGTAATACTTTTTTACAATCTCTAGACTTGGAGCGAGCAAAAAAACTAGAACCAACAACACAGCTTATCAAGTTTATAACTAAGTAAGTGTTAGATCGCTCTTACTAGTCGTCCAAAAGTGCGATCGCCTTTGTAACTACCCAAAGTGCGATCGCTTGGTTATCACTCCAACAAATTAAATCCTTTGTTGTCTCTCAACTTTTTATCAAATGTTGCTGTTGTACTACAACCAAATTGTTGAGCGATCGCCCAAATCAAATAGTCAGAAAAATCTGCACTTCCCTGCTTAAAACGCTGCAAAGCTTGATAAACTACAGAGCGATTTTCTAACTCAAAAACTGCACATTGCAACATCATCTCTATAGTCTTACTGATTTCTTCCCTACTAAATTGATAAGGCTTACCGCGCAAAACCCAAACTAATTCACACAGAACTATATTAGCAACAAAACACTGCTCTGTTCCTTCGATAATTTCAACAGCTTTCTCCCACTGCTGCTCATCATCTTTCGTCAGGTAGCGCACTAAAATATTGGTATCAACTCCAATCACTTGATCCTTCTCTAATTGCTGTTTCCATTTCCTCTAAAGTTGCGCTTTTCATTCCTGGACGATGTAAAATTCCTGATAAGCTTTGAACAGGGATATTCAAGGGAATAAGTGTCACTATCCCATTTTCATCAATCACAAAATCAACCTTGCTACCTGTGTCTAAATTGAGGTAATCTCTAATTTCTTTAGGGATAGTTACTTGTCCTTTTGTCGTGATGGTTGCACTAGCCATTACTTAAATTCCTTACTTTTATTCCTTACTAGATTATCAAGTCGATTGTACACCAGTTTTCACGTATTTGAATCAGACTGTAAGGACACAGCATTGTTCTCTACGGCAAATGTGGTCTATTTAGCTGAAAGTGCGATGTCTAAAAGCCCGTATGCGTCTACGGTGTTTGTGATTACCCAGAGTGCGTTGGCACAGCCAGCCCGTCGCAGGTATCGCTGCATTTTTGACGAAATGTCTATCCAGGGTTTAGGAAAACAAAGAATTTATTGAGTCTTTTTCTATACCTTTTTTGGTATTTCTTAAGCTAGATGTATTTTTTGAGAGTTGCAGCAAACTAAGTAATAATGAGCATCAACCATAATAGTCATGAATAGTGAAAATAAAACGAATTCCCCCAATATTTCTACTAACTCCCAGCCATATGAAAGCAAAGAGGAACTTAACGAAAAAGCTCCTTTTGAATTTGGGCTAAGTGTTGCATTGGGCGTTATAACAATTATTCTGATTGCCGCAACTGCTTATTTAGGACTCATTAAGTTCTAACTCCAAAGAAAAGATTTTGCACGAATCAGCGAAACGGTTAACCAACAAAATTATTGTACGGGCAGCCTAAAGAGCGCCCGTACTTGTTGACACTTTTTATAATGTAACTTTACTTAACGCTTTTAGTGACTACCTCACGCACGCGATAAATTGGGCGTCCTTGGGATTCGTGGTAAGTACGCATTAGCAACTCTGCCAAAAGACCGAAGCAAAAAAGCTGTACACCAGCTACTAATAAGAGAACCGCCAAAATCAGCAAAGGGCGATCGCCTATATCCTGATGAAAAGCTAATTTGACAAAAGTCAAGTAAATGGCGATCGCACCACCGGAAAGCATGGAAATTAAACCCCACAGTCCAAAAACGTGCATCGGACGAGTGAGGAACTTTTTCATGAATAAAATAGTTAGCAAATCCATCAACACCCGGAAAGTACGCGATAATCCATACTTACTCTGACCAAAGCGGCGGGCGTGATGACGTACCGGAATTTCGGTAATTCTTGCTCCTTCAATGTACGCCAAAGCTGGTAAAAATCGGTGCAGTTCGCCATAAAGGTTCATATCTGCGACCAATTCGGCGCGATAAGCCTTCAGCGAACAACCATAATCATGAATATTCACGCTAGTAGTCCGTCTAATTAACCAGTTAGCAATTTTAGAAGGAAGTAACCGCTTCAAAGCACCATCTTGACGGTTTTTCCGCCAACCGCTGACCAAATCGTAACCTTCTTCCAACTTTGCCAGCAGCATCGGTATATCTACTGGGTCATTTTGCAAATCAGCATCTAAAGTGACAATCGCTTTCCCTAAAGCATGATTAAATCCAGCAGACATCGCTGCCGTTTGACCGTAATTGCGTCGCAGAATTACCGCTTTTAAATCGTTGCGTGTTTGCGCTTCTCTTCTGAGAAACTCCGCACTGCCATCAGAAGAACCGTCATCTACACAAATAATCTCATAACTTAACTCACTTGCAGTTAAAGTAGAAGCGATCGCCTCCAACAAATGCGGTATCGATTCAACCTCATTATATATCGGCACCACAACCGAAACATCTGGGACAATCGCCGAAATCGCCTCATTTTGCCCAGTTATCGTTTTAGAAATCAACCCACCCCTCATATTCCTTCGCGTCCTTTGCGTCTTTGCGGTTCGTAACTCTTCACAACCCTACCAGCACCTCGCAGTTGCTGATAATATGACTGACTAACCGCATCTGCCTGTTCCGTCAAACAGTCAATTGCAATACCATTTCGTCCCTTATCTTTGCCAGAACTGTGGATGTAATAACCATCCGCCAAATAAAGTCCGACATGAGTCGCTTTTTGGGGAGTGCCAAAAAATACCAAATCCCCCGCCTCTAGTTCTGCTGTACTAATTTGCTGAGTGAATTCTTCCTGCTGATAAGCGTCTCTAGGTAGCCAAATACCCACCGAAGCAAAAGCTGCCTGCATCAACCCCGAACAATCATAATTTGGCGCTACGGTACCACCCCAGAGGTAATAATTTGCTTGTTGCATCGCTTTTTGCGTAAAAACAATTACCTCTGCGAGCAGTTTTTTTATTTGAGATTGAGAAAAAGCAGTAGCTTCATAAGGTACAGTAGCAGATTGTAATAAACTCAAATCTGTCGGCGAAACCCATCCTGGATAATCATCCTCACACAAACAGACCTCAACGGCTGAATCATTATCATTTGATGTTATCCGCAAATGTCGCCCAGTTGCGGCTTGAGTTGCCAAGCGCGTACATTCAGGAGAATCATATAAATTTAGGTCAGCAAGACAGTGATACTCATCAGATTTTGGATTTTGGATTTTGGATTTTAGATTAAAGGACATTCTTCAAGAACAATGATTTTTTTTAATCAAGACGAACAACTAGAAAATCTTGGGTTAGGCATTTTAGAGGCAACTTGGGCACAATTTCCCACTTTAGCCCGTAACCAAATTGCTCTGACTTGGATTGTCTACGATCCGCCGATACTTGTAAATACTGGTGGTGCTTTAACTCCAAATGCTTTTTGGAACCATTCTGTACGTGGTTTTACTTATCGTGGCGTTGAGCGAATTTATCCTGCGAGTGTGGTAAAGCTGTTTTACATGGTAGCGGTAAACGAATGGCTGGAAAAGCAAATGCTTCAAACTTCCAAGGAATTGGAAAGAGCCATGCGAGATATGATAGTTGATTCTAGCAATGATGGTACCAGCTTAGTTATGGATATGCTGAGTGGAACCACTTCCGGACCCGAATTATCGGCAGGACCATTTGAAACTTGGAAGCATCAACGCAATATTGTTAACCGCTATATCAAGTCTTTGGGGTGGGAAGAATTAGAGACGATAAACGTTTGCCAAAAAACGTGGGGTGATGGTCCTTATGGACGGGAACGGGCATTTTATGGAGAAATGCTGGAGAATCGCAACATGTTGACAACAAACGCCACTGCCAGATTATTGCATAGTATTGTCGGTGGGGTGGCAGTGTCAAGCGGGCGATCGCAAGCAATGATGGCTTTACTCAAACGCAGTCTCAAAAAAGAAGATTTACCAACAGACGTTGAAGAAGACCAAATTACAGGCTTTTTAGGTAGTGGACTTCCCGAAAACGCGCAAATTTGGTCAAAAGCCGGTTGGACAAGTCAAGTTCGTCATGACGCAGCTTACATCGAGTTACCAGATTTGCGTCCCTATCTTTTAGTCGTATTTACAGAAGGCAAAGCACATGCCAAAAGCCGCGAAATTTTGCCCTTTATTTCCCAACAAATTGCTTTATCAATTAGCAGTTTAGCATAACGCCGCGTAGGGGAGCCACTTGCGTGCGGGGGTTCCCCCCGTTGAGCAATGTGGCGTGTGGGGTCTCCCCGCCCTTACTGGAGTTTATATAAATGAAGTTGAGTCAAATTTTTCATTACCTAGTTGAACAAAATTTTCAATTTTTTTCGCTGTTTTGATTGATACTATTCTCAATAAGCAGTTGAGAGTATTACCATGACCATTCGGCTAACCGATACAGACTTTGGTGAATTGTCTAACGATGTGCAGCACAATGACTGTGAGAGAAAAGTAGAATTATCTACTTGGTTTGGTCAAAGCAGCAGTGACTGGACTTTTCTTCGCCATAACCTTGAGCTAGCAATCCATGAAAGCGAGTATTCTGAAGCAGTGATTGTTGAAGGTGAACACGATGATTTGCCTTTTCTGACATCTAAATTTTTTCTGTCTGGTGGTATGAGAACCACTACGCCAAATGTGCCTGGTGTAAGTGACGATTACGAAGAAGTTGCAGGCTACAACTACTTATTTTACTTGCCTGATATTCAGGAGTTTGAGCATTTTACCGCGAACCAGCGCAAGCAGTGTATTAGCATTTATTGGTATCCTGATTTACTTTCTAGTTTCCAAAGCAGCTTTGAGGAGTTGCCTGTTTTGCTCCAGCAGTTGATAGAAAATCCCACAAAGCAGCGGTTTCATCAGCCGTTAGGAGCCATCACACCTGCAATGCGACTGGTGCTGAAGCAAATATTGCAGTGTCCGTTTCGAGAAACACTCAGACAAATGTATTTAGAAGCAAAGGTGTTGGAACTACTAGTACTTCAGATTGCTCAGTGGGGGGAAAATAATCTCTTATTGCAGCGATCGCTCTTTTTTCGTCCCGATGAAATTGAACGTTTACATCACGCTAAAGCCATTCTAAATCAAAAGCTTCAGAATCCACCTTCTCTACTAAATCTAGCCAGACAAATCGGACTCAATGACTTTAAGCTCAAGCGTGGATTTCGAGAAGTTTTTGGCACTACGGTGTGTGGGTATGTGCAATCCCTGCGGCTAGAGCAGGCAAAACAGTTACTCCGAGGCACTAATTTGGCGATCGCAGAAATTGCTTATCAAGTGGGGTATGAAAGCACAAGTCATTTTGGCTACCTCTTTAAGCGGCAATTTGGCGTCACTCCTAGAGATTATCGTCAGCACAAAGGCTTGTAGCAAAAGGGAAATCCCGATTCAGATAAAAAAAATCCGGTTTCAGATATATGCAAACGCCTAAATTTTCGTATTCTCCTGAATAGAGTTACATAATAATAATTCTCAAATAGCAAGCTCTATTTTCAGAAATACGGTTGGGTGTGTGGAGTTATGAAACTGTTGCGTAGGCGTAGCCCGTCATTGACATCGTTGTTCATTTCCTGTTTTCTTATTGCTGTTGTCATACAACCAACTCAAGCAAAGGAAGTTACTAAAATTCCTCGCGTGCAAGAGCTAGACCGTGCAAGAACAGTGAAAGAATGGTTGGCTCAGATAGAACAAGACAAGCAAACGCCACAAACAGAAGTTGTGCAAGTTACCTCAGTTAAGGCAAATCCCACTGATAAGGGTGTGGAGGTGATTTTACAGACATCCATTGGTGAACAGTTGCAAATCACTAATCGCAGTACTGGTAATAATTTTATTGCTGATATTCCCTTGGGCTGAACCTGGACAAAAATGGACAGCCTTGTTTACTAGATCCTCAACACCCCACGACATTTTCGGATGAAGGCTGTCAATGAGTGTCTATTGTTTGTGAAACC
>NZ_JTCM02000218.1 GCF_000817785.2 Hassallia byssoidea VB512170
ACAAAAAGCCGACAATACCCGGAGACTAGTTAATAAAGCCTGCCCTATTTCTTACGGCAATTTCCAGGTCCCGTTTTGTCTGATTTTTTGTCACCCCCGCAATGGGTTACACAGTATGTGGAAAATTGGTTGGATCGTAATTACCAAGCTCCTGTATACTCAGATTTAATTCATGCTGCTTTAATTGCGGCTGAAAATAAACTTGACACTCAAGAAAGACAAGTGTTGCAACTCTTCTACGGACACAAACTGAATGAACAACAAATTGCCACTCAACTTGATATAACTCAATCATAAGTTACAAATTTAATCCGAAAAACTCGCGCTAAATTAGAAGCATCTGTAATCAAAGAAATTGATACAATCATTAAAAAGTTTTTACAAATTTGGTTGACAAGAAAATATAGAATTAATCTAGTTGAATCACCTAGTAAATATTTAACTTTAGTACAAACAAAAACACAAAAGTTAGAAATAATTCATGCTGTATTATAAAAATGCTAAAAAAAATACGTATCTACGTATAATTAATGAGGCAACGTCATTTAATAGTCAAAAAAACACACCGTCATACCCTATGCGAACGTCTGTTCGCAGGGTAGGTTTTGAGAAAAGGGTAAAATATCGTTATAACCTAACAGGGGTTCGTTCGCATCTCATACTACGGTACATTGCGACATCAAAACTTCTAGCCTCTAAAAAACCAGAATATTTGTATCATAATAAAAAATCACTACCACAAACCCAGGACAGCGAAAATTACCAAAAGAAGGAGGTAGAAGTGGTGTTTGATTTTAATCAGTTAGAAACAGCTTTGGCAAATAATTTTTGGTTAAAGATATCACCGACAGAGCAAAAGAAAGCTTGGAAACAATCTGAAAATCATTCTAATGGAATAGCTCGTTACAATGCCGATCTGAATAATATTTGCTTGCAAACCTTCTTTAAGTGGTTAAAAGACTAGCTTGCAGAAGAATCGATGCCTAAATCAATCTTACCAAATGAAGATAGTTTAGCTAGCATTTGGGAAGTGGTCAATGGTGCAGTAATTGGGGTAGGTGAAAGACGAATAGTGTTAATTCCCAGTTGGCAGTTTATAGATGACTTCTAATCTATCTTCGAGAATGATGGGATAGATAAATGCGGTATTCGTATCTATATTCTTATTTTTGTCTATTTCTCGCGCAATTGGTAGCAATTGCCCAAGGTTGCATTGTAAAAAATTCTGCAATTCGGCAAGTTGAAGTGCGTCGATATTTGCAATTGCTTGAGCGATCGCATCCTGAGATAGTTGCGAGTTTTCCTGAGGACGCAAAAGTAAATCAATTAATCCACGATATACAGGTTCTACGTTATCGCGGTAAGAAAATTGTACGTCGGAATTGATTGCAAGTAAATCGTTACGTACAACATCAAGACTTTCTACTGCCCAAGAGTAAAATGCCACAGCTTCCTTATCTTTCCCCTGCGATGCCATAATTCTTCCTAATTGCCATTCCCACTGATAAGCAATATCCGGTGCGGTAATTGATTGTGCCAGAAGTAAAGCTTGCTGTGTTAATTGTTGGCTATGACGAAAGTTAATATCCTTATGAGAATTTGATTTTTGTTGCAACTTCGGCTGTGGATTTGCAGCTAGATATTCATAAAATCCACCGCGACTACCAAGCGCATAAGATAAAGCGCGAGAATCTTGAAGTTGGGTAGCATCGTCAATTGCTGCTAGCAATAAATTATTAATTTCCTGCCATTGTGGGGTATTATGCTGTGATATACAAGTGAGATTTTTAGCAACATTGATATGTGCATACACAGCTTGACGACCTTTTGGTAAGTCAGAAAGCTTGATTTCTCTCCACAATGCCTGTGCTGCTGCAAATTGTCCACTTTCCACAAGCAAGCTTAAGTAATTAATTTGCGTTTGTGTCCGCACCGTTGACGGGGATGCAGTATTCAATACCTGTTTATACTGAGATGCTGCATCTTGATAAAATTGTAATGCGGTATCGGGAAGGAGTTGCTCTTGACACTGCCAAGGGATATTATTATAGTTGCGTGCAGTAGTGCGATCGCGTTCTAAATTTCCCAATGCTCTTACAGTATTACCTAAACTGATAAAAGTTGCATGTATATCTTGGGGAGAGTTCAATTTTTCTGCTATTTCTTGACTCTTTTTCGCAGTGATGTCACTCAACGAAGTTAATTGTTCGCGACGATTTAACCCAAAGATCCCTTGAGCCGTGATTTCGATAAAACCACCCTTGCCCTCAAAAGCATTAGCAATAATATCATTATTTTCCTGGGGAACAGCAACAATAAAGCCATTAAAAGCATCAATTTTGATGTTGCCACCATTCCCAGGAGCTTGTCTGGTGCCAGCAGTAGCAGATATTATGCTGTTTTGACGCATCAATAATAAATCCTGCACCTGTAGTGTAATATTCCCACCGTTATTTGATTGTGTTTCTGCTGTAATAGCACCTTGGTTGTCTAATTGGATAAATCTAGCTGAAGCTTCTATATTTCCTGCTACTCCTGAACCTTGACTGCTAACTGTAACTGCTGCCTTATCTCTAATGTTTAACTGATTAGAGCGAATGAATATATTACCTCCATTGCCAGTAGAATTGACATCGGTACTTGCAAGCAACCCACTAGCAGCGCCTTGATTGGTGATAATATCTACACCAAGCTGAGTAATTTTTGTCGTACGTACATCATAAATCTTGTCAGTACCCGAAAGGATGATACTGTCTGAGACATTAAGTATGATATTACCTGCATTGCCACGGTTGCGTGTGGATGTGACAACTTGTCCGCCATTCGTGGTTGCAAAAGTCTGAGTCTTAATATTAATGTTACCCCCTACGCTAAAACGCCGACATTACGGGACAGCCAAGTTTAATAGATCCAAGGGCACAAGAGCGACTATCAAAGGATGAAGGAACCGTCTCCGTTT
>NZ_JTCM02000093.1 GCF_000817785.2 Hassallia byssoidea VB512170
TTAAGATGTTATCACGCATTACTGTTAGGTCTGTGGTTGTAATTATTTTGGTAATTGGAGCTTTGGTGTTAGCGATCGCAGACCATAACTTCCGCCCAACTTTTGGGGATTTAGCAAAGGTTGGTGTCGGTGGGTATTTAGGTCAGTTACTGCCTGAGGCAAAACGCTCACTTGATTCATAAGCTCAAATTATAGCTTTGGCAATCGTGTTAGGGCGATCGCCTTATCATTCGTGTGGGGATTTTTGGAAATGAACAACATTTCGCTAGAGAACTTTATAGAAGAGTTGCAGGCAATGATTAATGCTATCGTCACCAAACTCCAAGAGTTAGAAAGGGTTCACACCTTACGGCTAGACCATTTACTGGCTAGAGTTGAAGAGCTTGAACAATGGAGAGCGTGATTACGAAACTAGGCAGTTAGAGCAACGCTTCGCGCGGTGAGTAGCTGATTGGGGATTCGTAGTAAGCACTTTAGTGCTTTAAATCAAGCACTGAAGTGCTTACTACGTAATGTATACCACATCGTTTCTCAGTAATATTTTGAAATGTATTTTTTTGCAATATTTAAATTGTTATTTTAGTATATTCACGGTCAAATATAGGTCAGAAAAAACCAACAAATATACTGATATATTTGCCACCAAACCACAGTATTTAGGTATTTTCAAGTAACGATTTTCATCTGCAAATAATTGTTTCAAAAAATAATCCTAAAGTATTGGCGTTTACCTGGGTGTAAAGATTAACCTGGGAATATTCAAATTGATAAAATATCCAAAAATCACAGAACATGGCTAAAGTTATTGTCACCGGCGCGGCGGGGTTTATTGGTTCTCAGCTTGCAGAAACATTGCTGAAACAAGGAGATGAAGTAATCGGAATTGATGAGTTTAACGATTACTACGACCCCGCTTTAAAGCGCAAGAATGTTGCACACTTACATTGGTTCCCAGGTTTTGAATTAATTGAAGGAAATATTCAGTTTTTGAATTGGCAAACACTCCTCAAAGACGTTGAAGTAGTTTACCATCAAGCAGCGCAGGCGGGAGTACGTGCTAGTTGGGGTCAAGGTTTCCGTGCTTACACTGAACGGAACATCAGCGCTACCCAAATTTTATTGGAAGCGGCAAAAGATGCCAAACACCTGAAAAGGTTAGTATTTGCTTCAACTTCTAGCGTGTATGGTGATGCGGAAACTCTACCCACCCATGAGAAAATTTGTCCGGCACCAGTTTCGCCTTACGGTATTACCAAATTAGCAGCTGAAAGGTTGTGTGGACTGTATCAAAAAAACTTTGGCGTGCCTTTTGTGGCGTTGCGCTATTTTACAGTTTACGGTCCGAGACAGCGCCCGGATATGGCGTTTCATAAGTTCTTCAAATCGATTTTGCAGGATGAGGCGATTCCAATTTATGGTGATGGGTTGCAAACGCGGGACTTTACTTTTGTTAGTGATGCTGTCGCGGCTAATTTAGCCGCTGCCAGCGTACCGGAAGCTGTGGGCGAAATCTTTAATATTGGCGGTGGTAGCAGGGTAGTGTTAAAAGAAGTGTTGGACACGATGGAGGAAATTGTCGGCAAACCCATCAAGAGAATTCATATTGAAAAAGCGATGGGAGATGCGCGTCATACGGCAGCGGATGTATCCAAGGCGCAGAGAATTTTGGGATATCAGCCTAAAGTTGCTTTCAGAGAAGGTTTGATGCAAGAGTGGGAGTGGGTGAAAGCGTTATATTAAGCATCGCAGCATAATGTGGGATGAATCGTAGAGACGTTCCACCGGAACGTCTTTACAATAGGTTTGCCTAGCCTACTCTTCGGTGGGTGAAGGTGCAACTTAAATCTATATATTATGACTCCTCAAATGACATTAGCAGAACGTCAAGCCATAATTGACCGCATTATAAATACACAACCGGATGACTTTGTGCAAGCAGTGCGAGATGCTGGTTTAGATCCGAGTGTTGATTTAGCTTTTATTGACTTAATCGGTGCTGACTTGAGTCGTGCTGATTTGCAGGGGGCAAATTTAGAAGGTGTTAATTTTAGGGATGTCAAGTTTCAAGATTTCCACCGGGATGATCGTGCTAACTTATCTGGTGCTTGCTTGCGGGGTGCTTTCTTGTGTGCCGTTAACCTACAGTATATTTCCTTAGATAGCGCCGACTTGAGATATGCCGATTTGAGCAACTCTTGTTTGTATGACACTTCCTTAAATTTTGCCAACCTAGAAGGTGCTAACCTGACAAATGCTGAAATGAAGGGTGTCTATTTGGATGGTGCTAATCTGAAAAATGCTAACCTCAGCGGTGCTGACTTAACTTATACCAGTGGGGAAGCTACTCTGCAACGTGCCGATTTAAGTGGTGCTAATTTGAGCGGTGCCAACTTAGAAGGTGCCAATCTTGAAAGTGCTAACCTGAGTGGTGCCAATCTGGAAAATGCGAAGTTAGACAACGGAATAAACTTTTCCGCTGCTCGCTTGGTCGGTGCTTGCTTGGTAAATGCGAACCTAGAAGATGCACAAATGCACTTTTGTGACTTGAGCAATGCTGATTTGAGCGGTGCTGATTTGAGTGATGCTGACTTGAGCTATGCATCTTTAAAGGATACCAAAATTAACGAAGCAACCAAATTAGATGAAAAATGGCGTTTAGTTTGGGAAATTATTAACAAACAAGCCGCAGGTAAAGACTTGAGTCACAAAGATTTGAGCGATGCTAACTTAAGGTATGCTAACCTGAGTGGTGCTTGTTTAGCCAGTTCAGATTTATCAAGGACAGACTTACGTAACGCAAACCTGAGTTATGCTAACCTCAGTGATGCTAACCTCACCAAGACTCAACTGCGCGATGCTAACCTTGAAGGTGTAAATTTAGAGAATGCTCGCTGTCATCGGGTTCGCTTACCAGAAAAATACGGCAAGGTACACCCGCAAAACTGGCAAGCTGATTGGTATTTAGAAGAATCAAATACTGAACTGAGACGACTTTTAACTGAGGTCATACCTACGCAAAACTGGCAAGCTGATTGGTATTTAAAAGAATCAAATACTGAACTGAGACGACTTTTTCTTGAGGTCATACCTACTGAGAAAATGCAACCGCAATGGCTGTTATCAGAACGAAACTCTGAAGTACGGCGATCGCTAATTCAAAGAATTGGTTACACACGCATCGCCAACGAATTGCAAGCTGTGGAATTAGATTCTTGGCAAGAATACACGCTGTTAAAAATTGAAGCCAAGGTTGATGTTGAACCAATTCATATTTTAAAAATGACTTGCCCCAGCACAAGAAGTATTCACACTTTGCGCGTACCTCCGAATTTGCAAACAGCGCGACAAGCAATTCGCTGGGTGAATTGGGATATAGACCCAGAAGAATTTAGTGTGCAAACCTAATTATCATATTATGAGTAATATTTTTTAACCAAAGTTAATATTTACCACGGAACACAGGCTAGAAGTCGCAGGCTATACGAACGAAACCCGCTTCGGTTCTGCGGGCTATATATTTAGCCCACGTACCGCAAGGCGGAACCCACAGGGTAGGTAAGCTCTGTTTGTTTAGCCCCATCCTTCGAGGGTGAGGGCGCATTCCAAGTAGCAAATCGATTATTTGCCGTTGAACAAACGCTCAAACTCCTGTTGGACGATTCGATAACACTCGCAGCTTGTAGCTTCTAAACCTGAGCGGTCAACGATAGTTACTTGACCCCGAACATAGGTCATTAACCCTGCCCTCTGAAGAGTCGAGGCAGCAAGACTAACTGTGGAACGGTTCACACCCAGCATTTGGGCAAGAAATTCCTGGGTGAGTGGAAAAGTTTCTGTCTCTACTCGGTCAGCGGTCATCAGCAGCCAACGGGACAATCGCTCTTCGATTGAGTGCAAACGGTTGCACGCAGCTGATTGGGCGATTTGATTAAACAACGCTTGGGTGTAGCGTTGCAGCAGTTGGTGCAACGGGCTAACTGGGGTGACATGCGCTCTAAACAAATCTACTCTCATCCTCCAGCCATCGCCAGGGACTTGTATATAACACTCGCCCGGAATGCTATTGGCTCCTAGGAACACTGGAAGACCCACCATTCCTTCATTGCCCACCGTAGCCACTTCAACTGCCATACCATTCTCCATTACGGTGACCATAGAGCCTACACCATGCGTGGGGAAATAGACGTACTCAATTGGTTGGTTACGCTCGTAGAGATATTGCTTGAAATCTAGGGAGACGAACTCCATATAAGCAATGATGCGATCTAATTCCTCAAGGGGCAGGGCAGCCAAAAGTCGGTTTTCCATTGAGATGCCAGTTCAAAGGGTGTAGGGGGTAGGGTGTGGGGTGTGGAGAACCCACGTTTTAAAACGTGGGATTGAAGCAAGGACGCGCTCATTTCTCGCGCTACGCGCCTCGAAATACATTTTTTTTTTAACTGGGCTTCAGACCCAGAACTAAAGTTTTTTATTTTTAAACCTACACCCCACACCCCACACCCTACACCCTGTTTTTTGTGATTGCACAACACAGACATCAAAAATCTGTTTGAGCCAGTTTTATCTCTATTAAATAACACCGCAGCTGTGGAGAACATCTGACAAAAGGTTTACCAATCGTAAAGATTTGATGTTGGCTAACTAACATATATCATAGATATATGTTAGTTAGCCAACATAGCAGTTATATTTGTCATACTGCTATTGCATTTATATTTACGATCGCCTCGGAAGCGCAAAGCATAATTATATGAAAAAAAACGTGGCGGTACAACAATCTCAGCGAATTTTGTCACACTTTCCGGATATTGCTTACAACATAGTCGCAATAGGAGCTTCAGCAGGTGGGCAAACACCAATCGTTCAGATTTTGTCTGCCTTACCAGCAGATTTTCCTGCCGCCATTGTTATAGTTCAGCATATGAATCCTGACTACAAGAGTCATCTGGCAGAAATCCTCAGCCGACACACAGCGCTGCCGGTTCAGCAGGCAAAATCAGGTGATGTACTACGTCCGGGGACGGTTTACACTTATGTCCCCGATCGCCACATAGTAGTGAATCCTGACGGTAGGCTGTCTCTGTTAAACCAGCAAAAGATGAACTTTGTCCGTCCCTCAGTTGATAAGCTATTCATGTCGGTAGCAGTTAGTTACTCGTTGCGGGCGATCGCTGTTATCCTAACTGGGTTGGGCAGAGATGGTGCTTTAGGAATGACGGCAATTAAAAAGTATGGCGGTACGACGATCGCTCAGGATGAAGCTACTTCCCAATATTTCAGTATGCCCAAGGCAGCTATTGACACTGGGAAAGTAGATTTCGTTCTTGACCCAGAGGCGATCGCAAAAAGCTTGATCGGCTTAGTAATGATGGAATCAGTAGCATAACACTTATACGCTGCGCTCTTGCTTGGCATAGCGTAGGGATACCAGATGCACCGAGCGCGAAAAGCAGCAAAGGTAATTCCCTCACGCTGATTAAACTCTAGAAAATGAAAAATAATTCACTCTTCTTAATATTTACCACGGCAAAAGCGCGGTTTTGTGGGAATTTTCATTCATAAATCGAACTTAATATTAATACACTTTTAATCAATGTCTTAAGTAAGGAATGCACCCTGAAAGTAAGAATTCATGCACAACCGTAATTCTTCGGTTTAAATTGTCCACCTACTTAAACCGGAGCAAAAGCCCCAGGTGGAATTGGCACTAGCTGAGGAGTTGATAAGCAGGTTCCCTGTCTGTACCAGATACCCTCAACCTCAAATGCCTCAAAGTGAGTTGTTAAAATTGCCCAAGCTTGCTCGTTGAGTCCAGCAGAGTAAGTCCAGGTAAACTCGCTATTACTGCGTAGTCTTTGTTCTAGTTCTGCCAAATCTTCAGGAAGCCAAAATTGAGTCATTATTCTTTGGGTAGCAACCTCCGGGGGTGTATCTAACATGTCAGCCATTGGTTGGTTGACTATGATTTGCTTGCGGTTGTCTTGTCTGACAATGCTAATCGGACGCTCGTTTTCTGCGGCTGCAACCATTCGGTACAATAACTCTTTTGGGATATGCACTTGGCTGCAAAAGACTGCACCCCCAGAATGCAAAATACGTTCGGCTGTTTCTGAGGGTGTGGGGGCACCAGTAGAAGACATCCACCCGAAAAATTCGATTGGATTTTTACAGCCCCTCCATTTAATTCGCACCTTCCCGTTAAGTTTTGCCGCAGTTTCGCTGAGAGCATCTCCGTAGCTTTGGGCAAGGTCGGTAGCATCCCGCTTTGTAGGAGCAAGGATGGAAACTCCCTCATGGGACATTTTATAGTTCCAACCCGGTAGGTTCAATATCCGAAGAATACTCGTGCTCATCTTTTATACTTTCAGACTCTTTACATATATTTACACTCCTCAAATCGGAAAACACGGAAATTTTGAAAGTTTCTTGCCAAATTATTTTTCGTTCTTCCTCAGGAATACCTAAAGCTGATGTGATGATGGCAAAGTCTCCTGGTGTGGGTAGTACTTCTGCTTTGGCGATCGCTCGCAAGTTTTTCACTCCGCAGCCTTTAAGTTTTGTCATGTTTACCTGAACTACCTCAGCAATTGTTTTCGGACGAGCAGGTTCGGGAATTACAGAGTGGACACCTGTTCTTTTGGCTAGCCACTCGCGCGTCATCTCTTCTAAAGCGTCGCTTTGGGACACTCCTTCGCGAGCGCAGATGCTTTTAAACTCCCGCGCTAAGTCTATCGGAATGTAGCCGCTAACCTGCTTGTAATCGTCAGAACGTCTTCTATCAGTCATAATTTGAACTTCTCAACACTACTCCTACCTTTTATTTTCTCTCATGACATCTCAAAAGCAGGACGATTTTGTTAGTCATTTTTAAATGACATCTTGACAAATAAAAATGACAAACTTATGATTAAGGTGTGAAGCACGTTCGTCACTGAAGCAGAAGAATCAGAAAAGGCAGATGACCCTAAAAGCCAGCTTTTCACTCTTAGAGCTAGCTTTCAATTTCAAGTAAGGAATCCAAGGGTTTTTTGTCCCTCTTCTTTTCAGTATATACGCTAGCACACATTTAGCAACATAAGACAAACTTAAAATTCCGTACCTGATTCAACAATTAAGACGGGGGGAACCCCAACAAAGGCTATGCCTCAAAGTTCGTGACCTTCGCACGAAACTAGCGCTTCGCAACGCACTGCCTCTTCTTTCCCCCTCTTTTTCATCTGGAGTTGGAACTTATTCAAGTATCGATTTGACCAAAATCATGACTCAATTAACCTTTGACCAGTTCGTCCATCCTTTATCAAACTTTCCCCAAATTGTCAATAACAATGGTGATGAACCAATGTTAGATATGTACACTATGGCGGGAGTAGTGCTTTACACGGCTTGTGCAAATAACAATCTTAAGGCAAGTGAAAATACAGTGTTAAAATCAGCAATTGAGACGGGGTTGGTGGATGTTCATTTGTTATTTGAGCGTTGCAAAACGGGTGATAGAGCCGCGATTTTACAGATGATTTCTCTGATAGTCTCTGGGCTGGAAACAAATATTGAAAAGCTTAAACTGATGTAGAAAAACACAGTTTGAGGATGGATTAAGAGCGCATAGGATGAAGAAATGAGCAGAGGCATTTAAATTAATGTCTCTGTTTTTATTACGTATTTTATTACGTAGTAAGCACTTCAGTGCTTATTTATTTTAAGCACTGAAGTGCTTACTACGAAATTACTCCCAAAAAAGTGAAAGGTTGATTTTTGAAATTTATTTTTCCTTAAGTGTCTTAACTGTCCTTTTTTCTCCTTAAGTGTCTTAACTGTCCTTGTGTCTCTTTTTCATTCGTGTTAAGTTACTTCTGTCTTTACGCGAATGCACGGAGAACTATGACCGTAAAAATCACGAAAGGTATCGCTAGCATTGGAAAACGACTAGTATCAGTGTTTTTGGTACTAGTTGTCAGCTTGATGTTACTCACATCTGGTGCGGTTGCTGCTACCATAACAACTCTCAATCAACAGAATTTTGAAACTGAAGTACAACAATCTGACAAACCTGTAGTTGTAGTTTTGGTATCAAATTATTTCCTTCAAGATGGTCAAGCTAACTTAGAGCAGTTAAAGTCAAAAGCTGAAAACTTTTTTGGTAGTAATTACAAAATTGCTGTAGGTGCAATTGAAGAAAATGGATATGCCTATTCTCAGACAATTGTGCCACGACTATTCCCACCTCCTTCCACAGTTTCAATTTATAAAAACGGTAATTTTGCAGCAGGAAGGGGAGCCTTTTTTATGAATCCAAATGACTCCACAAAAGCTTTTGAATACGCAAAAAGCGATTTTGAAAGTTCTGCTTCTTAACATTTAAGCTTAAATTTATAGCAAATCCCCACATTCATGTAATATTGTGTGGGGATTTTTTTTATCAGTCAAAGAATACGAACTTACTCCCATTCTTCAAATCCATCGCTAGTATTGCGAAGTAAAGAATTTATTTGATCGCGACGGGTTTCAAAGTTGGCTGCAATGGAAATTATGACGATACCGACAAACAAGCCAATCACCCATTTTAAAAAGGGATAACGCAAGCTGAAAATTATCAGTTGATAGATACTAGTAATGAAAAAAGTCGCCGTACCAACGTAAAGAAAAGCCCGCACGCGCAAACTTAATCCGGCAAATATGGCGATGAGGCTGAAAATTCCTGGTACGATCGCACTTTCAATATGAAATAAAATTGCCCATCCACAAATTATGCTGCTGCCTAGCAGTCGTAAGTAGTGACGAGATGTTTTATAATCTGGAAGGACAAGGTGTGGATCGACTTGAGCAATATACAGCAGTGATAATCCGATTGGTGTGATATACCACAAAGTATCTGTGAGATGTAAATCCCAAAACCAGCGAAATAGCGCCCAATCAATCAAGGCGACACTGATGTAGGTAAAACGGATGTTTTGCCGAATCTGGGCAAGGAAGATGTAATACGCAGAAGCGATCGCTATTGTAATCGGGTATACTTGCAGTCGAGTTTCCCATAAAATAATCAGTGGAATTATGTATGCAGCAAGTTGCCAAGGTCTTTTCGACCAGCCCCAACTCTCCCAAGGTAAGATGTAGAGAAAATAGGCAAATACACAAGCGATCGCACCATTCCAAGGAACTAAAACACCTGTTAATAACTGTCCTACTGCCGTTTCGCGCCAGTAAATTCGCATACCAGCAAATAGTAGTAAACCTAGGTAAACCCAGATTTCATCTGTAGAGACGTTCCGGTGGAACGTCTTTATAGAAGTGGGAAAACGGCGTCCTTGAAAAATGGCGTAGCGAATCAAAAATGCACCTGTTGCTAATCCTACCAGGCGATTGACGGCGATAGGAGCGGTAATGGCTGCCATTAATAAGCAACTACTCCAAGCCCAGTGAATATGAGCAATTCCTTTTAATTCTTGGGGTGTAAGACGTAAATAGTTAATTAACCAAGGCGACAGTATACGATAAGCATACATGATGCTTGCGCCCAAAGCGGACATGGCAATCAATCCATCACCCCAAGCACCTCCGTCAGCTTGGGACATTTGATAGAACAAAAGTTCATAAGCGGAAATTGATATGCCTGTGATTCCTAAATAAAGTAGCGGTTTTAAATCTTGGTGGCGTCGTCCCACACCAATTACAATCAAGGCTACACCTAAAGAATATAAACCCGTCCATTCGGTAAACGTGTTTAAACGCAGCAGCACGCTGAATGCACCATATATTAACGGTAAGATGTGGAAACTACTAGGCATTTTTGATAATTGATGTCGCCGTCGCCACCATTCACCAAAAAGCTGCGCGATTAAACCTAAGGCAATGTTAGCAATAACAATTTTCAGAGTCGAGCGATCGCCAAAGCCGAAAACTTGAGCTATCAACAATTCCAGACACCAACCGATGCCATAAAATGCCCAATTTGTCGGTTGTCGCCAACTGCGATAAACGATCGCAGCCAAAGTTAATACTGTGGAAGTTAAGTATAAAAAACCGAGAGTTACAAAGCTTTGGTAAACAAGTAGCGTGTGCAGTGTTAAAGTCAATAATTCAAAACTACATAATGCGATCGCCCAATAATCGCTGACAACTGCATAGATAGCGGCTAATTCTTCACCTCGACTCAGCGCTTTGCTCGCAAACCATAAACTGAAGATAGCGATCGCTCCCACAACAAACCATCCATCTAGCGATAGATGCGGTAAATTAAAAATGCCATCCCACAGCAGCACAGCCAAAAAACTCAGCCCAAAACCTACCGTAGTTCCCGCTGATTGCTTGTTTCGCAAATAGCGCGTGTTTGCAAACATCCCCGCTGTACCCACACTTAAACCAATTAATCTGGCTCCTGGCAAAGGTAAAATAAGTAACTGTGCCGCTAACAACGTCAAAACGCTGAAGTAACTGCTGGTAATGCGACGCGGTGCAGAAGTGCGGCTAGCAATTACGGTGAGAGTGATGGGGGTAATTAACCAAATTAAGCCCCAATTCTGATTGTTGATTATACCGCCTGTCCAAGACGCGGAAGCATTCACCCAAAGTAGTAAATAGCTAATTACCGCCAATCCGAAACCGATGTGCCATGCACTACGTCGCCAGATTTCATGTCCAACACTTTGCAACCACTTTGCAACCATCAGCGCTAACAAAATGCTTGCCCAGACTTGAGTTTGCAGATTTGGGAACAGCCAATCAATTGTCGAGCAAAGTGTAAGTACTCCAGTGATGTGTGTCAGATATATCAGGGAAGTGGGGAATGGGGAGTAGGGAGTGGGGAGTGGGGAATGGGGAGTGGGGAGTGGGGAGTAGGGAGTGGGGGGAGATGGGGAAACAAACTCCCCCTGCCCCCTGCCCCCTGCCCCCTGCCCCTTGTCCCCTTGTCTCCTTATCTCCCGATGGGTGACTGCTGCGAGAGTTATTGTGGAAAAGAGTAAATTTAGCGATCGCAATATCGGATTGACCAAAGCGATGGTTGTTAAGAAAATTCCGAATAAAAGCGTTAAATTATCGCCAAAATTGGCTAATTCTCGCTTTTGCGTGCGATAAATTCGATTTGTTAGCGCTACCATGAAAATTAGGTAGGGAAATAAAGCTACACTTAATAACGCCCAAGGTTCGTTTTGCGAATTGGTGAGTTTTGTTGCTTCTTTGATCGCTGATTGTTGTAATTCAGCAGGTATCAACCGCCAAGCTAGCCAAACTGTTTGTAAGCCTATAACGAAAATTGCCGCTAAATCAACTTTGAAAGCATATTGCTGCAAACGACGGTTGAAAAACCATAAACTCAAACCGCTAACAGCGATCGCTTGCAAAGGTGATGATACAACCGAAACTAACCAACCGAGGAAAAGTAAGATTCCCCCAAGTTTTTCCCACGGTAGTTGAGGAGTGGGGGAGGCAGGGGAGGCAGGGGAGGCAGGGGAGGCAGGGGGGGCAGGGGAGGCAGGGGAGGCAGGGGAGGCAGGGGAAGATAAGATAACATCCTGCTTGTCTAGCTTATCCTCGACTGAATGTGCTAACCAAGCGACTAACCAACCGCAAATTCCAATAGCTAAACCTAACTGGGTGATATCTACTCGGACAACAAAAATCGCCCGTACTAGTAACACCGCCAAAGCATAAACTACTATTAAGGCAGGTAAAGTGATACCAAGTCCGATGCGTCTATCGTCTTTTTGCAAAGAATTTGGCGAAAATCGATTGCGATTGTGATATACGGTAATGATAGTTGTGCCGATCATCGCCAAATAAACGGCAATTAAAGGAAATCCTGGTAATTTCCAGCCCCAGTGTAAGTATGACAGCGCCAAAATATTTACTAAGGGCAATTTTCCGATTGGTGAATTGGCGACAAATAGCCGATTTTTGCAGAGTAAAATAGTAATAGTTGTGAGGATAGGAAAAGCGATCGCTATTACTAACCAATCCACAGGATTTTGCCACAACTTGAAGCTATCCATCGCCCAAAAATTTATCGGCACTAATAAAAGAGTGACAATTAGCAATGTCTGTGCCGTTAATCTGAGATTAGGCTGTTTGCCTGCCCAAAAACTCAATCCCCAGAAACTCAAAGTATAAGCTAACAAAACTCCATACTGTCCGGAAGCGGGGAATCTCTCCCACTGACTTGCAGCCAATACCCCAGAGGACACTACTACCAGAAATACACCTAAAAATAGCAGCCAGCGGACACTTAATTCTGCCCCCAATGACTGCAACATCGTTGCCATCAAGTTCGGTTTAACAGGCTTTTGTGGTAAAGCGGCTGCGGCTTTCACAGGTTCGGTAGTTGTAAATGCTACTTGCGATTCTGGTTTAGTCTCAGGTTGCGACACCATCTGACAAACGAGAAATTCAAAAGCTATTTGCTTAACTTGGGCATCGGATATCAAACCCAAGCGCAGCAATGTATCCAATCCTTCTAATAACTCTGGGTGGGATGATGGTAGTTTGAGTTCAAATTTTCGGGGGCGATCGAGGGGCGAAGACATAAACCGCAAGAGTAAAGCTTGATACTTTAATCATTATTTTGATTCAAGTATCTTTTAGCCTTAACTATGGCACTTGTTTATCCTGACTGACATTGATTGTTAATTATTTGTCATCGGCATTGGGAATTGGTAATTGGGAATTGGTAATTGGTAATCGGGAAAGCGTTTTTTCCATTACCCATTACCCATTCCCCATTACCCATCCCCCTACCCCAGCGTCGGTATACTCTCTCTTTGCTGTTGATAAAGTCCTTTAAACTGGCGTTGCTGTAGGTTGTGATCCACAATTGGGTGAGGATAGCCAACAGCATCACGTTCTGAAGCTGGGATTTTCCCCGTAACTAAATATTCTGTATCCATAGAGCGCAATTCCGAAACCCATTCGCGGATATATTCTCCTTCGGGGTCGAATTTTTGCGCTTGACTGGCAGGGTTGAAAATCCGCAAGGGTTTGGGGTCCATCCCGCTAGAAGCACTCCATTGCCAACCCCCGTTATTCGCAGATAAATCACCGTCAATCAGCTTCTGCATGAAGTATTTTTCTCCGAGTTGGGGATTTATCAGCAAGTCTTTGGTGAGGAAACTGGCAACAATCATCCGACAGCGATTGTGCATCCAACCGAGTTCATTCATTTGCCGCATGGCTGCATCTACTATCGGATAACCTGTTTTACCTTCGCACCAAGCTTGAAAGTATTCTTCGTTAATTTGCCAAGGAAAGTTTTTCAAAGTTTCGCGGAAAGCACCTTCTGCTAATTCCGGGAAGTTGTACATTGCGTGTTGATAAAAATCCCGCCACGCGATTTCTTGTTGCCATGTGCGGATGTTAATTTGTGTTTCGTCACTGCGACTGTTTTGTAACGCTTCTAAAGTCGCTTGCCAAACGGTGCGAATACCGATCGCCCCAAATTTAAAAGCCGCACTCAGTTGAGATGTCCCGTTAACTGCGGGAAAATCCCGCTGTTCTTTATATTCATAGATGGCAGAGTTAGTAAATTCTTCTAGCTTTTCAAGCGCTGCTGCTTCTCCTGGTGCGATTACTAAGTCTCGATCCCAAAGAAATCCTAAATCTTTCGCTGTCGGTAATGCGATCGCACCATTAAGTTTGGCAATTTCTGCTTCAGCTTCTGTCAATCCTTCGGCATTTTCCAGAGTTGCGACTGGGTTAGCTTTCGGTTTGCTAATCCAATTCTTCCAAAAAGGAGTGTAAACTGTGTAAGGTTGATTCAAACCACTGCGAATTTCTTCGGGAAAGTGGAGAATCTGATCCCAGTTTTGATCGAGAAACTGAATCCCTTGTTCTTTTAAGGCATCGATGATAGTGCGATCGCGTATGAGCGAATACGGTTCTACATCCCAATTCCAAAATACAGCTTTAGCTTTTAAAGCCGCAGCTAGTGCGGGTATCGCTTGCAGCGGATTAGCGTGCAATATTAATAATTGACTGCCAACTTCGGCATACCGCTTTTGTAGTGCTTGCAAACAGCCAATCATATAAGTTACTCTAACTGGGGCAATATCATCTCGTTCTAAAATATTTGGATCGAGGCAAAACACACCCACGACTTTAGACGAGTGCGATCGCGCTGCCGCAAGTCCTGTATTGTCTGAAATGCGTAAATCGCGACGATGCCAAAACAAAATTAAATCAGACATTCCATCTTTTTAATAGTTCGCCTGTACTAGATTAAACGCTAATTGTACCATTTCGCATCACTCTGCCGAAGAATTTCTGCTCTCAATTCAGCACTAAGCTTAAGAATGAGAATTTTCGCGCTTTGGGCTAACCCTAAGACATATTCCCAAAGTTAAAAAGTTGCCCATAAGTATAGTCTTGAAAGTAGCAATTAAATAAGTTAGAGAAAATGCACCCTTTATGATTAAGATGTGGTTATGAAATACATCGGATTTCACTTACGCAACCTTTAGTTTCAGAAAAGCCATTGCATACCCCAAAGACTTTTCCAATTGGAGAAAGAGTGTTGATTCTACATCCAGCATATGTGGCTGGCAAAATTGGAGTAGTCCGTGCTCAAGAAATACTCTCAGACGGTCAACCTAGCGGACGTTGGCTGATTGAGATAGATTCTGAGAATATCATAGTGTCGCTGACTGCAAACGAGTTTCAGGTGATTATACGCTAAAAGAAGCAATTTTAGGTCGATGTTGGCGGCTCATCACCAATTCCTAATTGCTTTTTGCTGTGTTTTAACTGCTTCCACAGCGCTTTAATCTGGTCGTAAGCATCTTGAGGAGATAATTTACCAGATGTTTCTAAAGCGGTAATAAAGCCCACTTTTTGGGCAAACTCTTGGAGATTCGCATTAAATATAAGCTCTTGTGGTCTAGCTTGACCGTAATAGCGACTTCGAGGGTAAAGAAACTTATCTTTATCGTTTTCATTCGGCTGTACCATTAATTTACCCCCTATGAAAAATAATTTTGTGCAATTTATTAACTTATTCTTAACCTAAGTTTTAAATCTAACATCATAAATCAAAATATTATACGTAGTATCCTCCTCAAGACAGAATTGCGAGAACCCCGGTAACTTTTACGAAACCGGGGTTCTGGGTTTGTGCTTAACACCAACTGTATTGAATTATTACCAAAAAGTGAGTAAATCTCGTTGTCCCCAGAGCATCCATACACCGCTGATAGCCATTGTTGCGAGTACTATCGAGCGAAACTGTTGAGCATTTATCTTATTAAGAATATACTTACCGAGAAAGTTAGCTGGTATGGCTACTAGACCAATGATTAAACCAGTAGCGATAATCTGCGGTGATAATATTCCAAATGCAGCATAAGTCAATATCTTAACTAAGTGAATAATTACTACATGAGTTGCTTTAGTAGCAATCAACTCTTCTTTAACTAGACCATAATTTAAATAAAAAGCGTTCAATACTGGACCTGTAGTTCCAATTAATCCAGAGACAAAAGCTTTGACGAAGCCGGCAGGTAAAATATACCAAGCTTTGACTTTAAATGTAGTTTCTTTTTGTTCTAATCCAAAGCCAAAAATGCTAATTACCAAAAAAACGCCGATGAGTAACTGCAACCAATCTAAATGAATTTGGGTGAAAGTATACGCACCGAGCATCGCTCCAAGAATAGCGCCTGGAATATACCATAATGTCAAGTTCCAGTCAATATATCGCCAAAAAAGTACGATGCGATGTGCATTTCCGAAAAACATACCGATAGTAATAACCGGCGGAACCGATGCGGCACCTTGGATTGAGTTAACTAGAGGTATCAGCATGAAAGGACTACCACCACCAGCTAGGGTGCTAACCAACCAAGCAAAAAAGCTGACTATTGCGAGAGAGAAAATAAGCATTTAAATAAAAGAAACAACGTGAGTGAAAGTTGGTGTTTATCTGCGGTTCCTTTATTCTTTTATGTATTGCAGCTAATTGAAACCCGCTATGGTGGTAAGTTGCTGCTATTACTCAGGTATCACGGGACTCATTGGATCGAGGGGGACAGAGAAGACAAAATAGATTACCCCAGCACCTAAAATAAGCATAGAGAGGCTGAAAAGAATTACCCAGCGATCTGGGGGTTCATAAGTATCTTCATCGATGTTATCGCGAACGGCGAAATAGTGTTGAGTTGAGAGTAAGACAGTTAATAAACCAACCAAAGAGAAAGTTAAACCCAATTTCCACCCCGCTCCTGGATGTGGTATGAGTGGTACTTGGAAGTGGCGAAGACGGACGATAACAACACCAAAACCCATGAGAGCGATCGCACTCCGCATCCATGCTAAGTAAGTGCGCTCATTTGCCAAATGATCCCGCACTCGTGAGGGATTTCTTAATTTTGCCTTTTCTATATCTACATTTTTGGCTTTGAACAGCAACCCCATCAGTAAGACCCTAACTCTAATTTTATATTTTTAAATAAAATGTGCCTTAAATCCAAGTACCTTTAGTCACAATTTCATCTTTAGTTTTAGTCGCAATGTCTCTTGTGTTACAAAAAAAGCCAGATTTTGAGTTTTATTTGTTCCCAGATTCTGGCTTTGGCAATATTCAGATTTTTTCGCACTTTTCCCCTAATCGCGTTGCTGTGTTTTTTCAGCCGCGACTTTTATTTATTGGGCAGTGCTAACCGTTCAGGGTCTTTTGTAGTAATAGCCTTCTTTTGGTAAACGTGGCTCGTCGTACCGACGTAGAGGCTGCACCTGTGGCTGAGTTTCAGTAGGAATCTTGGATTCTACAGTTTGTTTCTCTAGATTCTTCTGCACTGTGTCTTTCTCTAGATTCTTCTGCACAACCAATTGATTTTTCTTAGCTATTTTAGCAGTAGGCGCGTTTGCAACTCGTGTATCTATAGTTGCTTGCGAAACATTAGGGATAAACCAATTCAGATCACCTGCTTTGAAAACTTGAGTAGCAGGAATATTCAACTCAACAGCAGAAGTATCAGGATTTGTCTTTGCGACTAACTGAGTTCCATCAACTATCTTAATAGCACCAGAACCAGCTAATTCTTCACCTTGTTGGTTAGAGCTTAAAGCTGTTAGTTTGGCATCATTTGGTAGATAAACTCCGTTACAATCCCATTTTTCTTTAGTTGTCCGACCAGGTGCTAAAAAGTAAAGTGCAGTATCGTATGGATAATCTTCTCCAACGTCGTCTTCATCTGGTTGTGGTCCATAGACAGCCAGCATTTTGTCTGTTTGGTTTGCACATTGTCCCCAACTGGTTCCGGTTTCTAAAGCGTATTTTTGAAACTCTAATTCATCAATTTTCTTTTGAATTTCTTGAGGATTAGTGTTTTCACCTTCAGCTTGTATACTTTGTGCGGTCTTTAGACTTTCAAGAGCTTTTGTCACCTCTATATAGTCAGGATTTTTGGTGAATTTAGGTTTATCAGCGAATGAAGGTTGGACAAACACTAGGTTTACCAAAATTACCAAAGCGATTAAAAAAGGTTTCAATTTCACGTCTTTTCTCCTTTTCGATTTTACCTTTAGTCAAATTGACAACTTTTATAATTATTTTTTTAAGTTGTTAAATCTCACATAAATTGATATTTAACTTCTTGTTTACGTCAGCGCGAAGTATTCTTGAGACTTGAGAATAACATTTTGCTTCAAATACTTCGCTTTTACCTTTAATTCTCCATTTCCGGAGATTGTCCTGAATTTTTTGCCAGAATTAACCAGGTTAAATATAAGCAGCTTGCAACTAAAGTGATGAGAATTGAAGCACCGCTTTCCCAGACAATATAAGCACCTAATGCAATCAAAACAAAGGGAACAAGTGTGGTGCTGTGAGGAGTAATAACTTGATTAATAGCTGGGAGCCTGGTTAATGTGTAAGCAGCGTAACACCAAACTCCTACCAGCGAAAAGAAGATGCCGATAATTATTAAAAGGCTTTCCCAAGTGCTGTTGGCAAATAAAGGCATATAGATGCCAATATTGTCACTTCCATTAGCGACTGTAACAGCGGCTACGCTGTAAGTTTGAGGAGAAATAAAACTAGCGATCGCGCTTTTTTCCGCCACAACTGTTTCTGATTCAACACAATCACTTTCTTTATTCAGCAAGCGACTTAAACCAGTAGCAATTGGCATCAATCCAAGTAGTCCAATCCAGTTTGATGGCACTACTAAACCACCAAAAAACCCAGTCATACTAGCAAGAACTAATGCTGTGAAACCGAGATATTGACCAATATAGATATGCCGACTACGAAATGTCTTATTTACTTGCGAAAAAAACAGCGTCAGGATAACAAGGTCATCAATGTTGGTTGCAGTGAACGCGGCTAAACCAGTAGGAATTGCTGTTACTAATTGATTCATTTACATTCATTCCTTATAAGGATTGGTTAGTAGGAGCGTGGATAGTAGTTAGTTGCGTAACTACTAAATATTTTCGGCATCATTGAAACTAAAGTGAGTTGCTTCATTTTGGGATAACCCCATGTTTGGATGAAAAACCAGTTACAACAAGAATAAGTAAAATACCAGAGTTCAAAAAAGCATATTGTTACCGATAATACCAATAAAAAATTAGCCGAAATTAGCGGCGGGCTTTGTTGTCGGTGCGATAACGGCTGTGAATTGAGCTATAATCTTCCGGTAGTCAAGACATTTTTTGTTCGGGCGATCGCAATGTATTAGTTTAATTTCAACAGTCATACACAATCTCCTGTAATTACCAAGCAAGAACAACAACCACAAGCGGTTTGCGTCTGTCTGGGCTTCTTGACTCGACTTAAAGCAAGCTATGCCTCAAGCAATTGAAGTTTCTTCCCTATGCGAAACTTAATTTTGGTAGGCATCACATGCGCTCTACTACTGATGCATCTAGCTTGATACTTACTCTAAGCGACCTATATGATGAAAGCAAATGTTATTTATTTTCCAAACAATAAATAAAAGTGATTAAGAGTTGATAATTAGTACATCTGGTTGAATAAATTTAGCCATTGCAGATACCCCCAAACCCTACTAGGAAATGAGTCTTTATTTCTCTTTTCTGAAAAAATTGTGGGATCAACTTTTAACCGAAATGTAGAGACGCGACTTAATTGCGTCTCTACAAAGTTTTTATCAAACGCTCAGTTTTAGGGATGCATAAAATGGCGGGAATGACGCTTGACCAATTGCGAGTTTTTATAGCGGTTGCGGAAAATCTCCACTTTACCCGTGCTGCGGAAGCGCTTTACATTACTCAACCCGCTGTGAGTGCGGCAATTCAAAGCTTGGAGGAGGAATATGCAGTCAAGCTTTTCCATCGAATTGGTCGTCACATCGAGATCACAGAGGCAGGGAAGTTGCTACAAATGGAAGCACAGGCAATATTAAAGCAAGTTACTCTGACTGAAAGAAATTTACGGGAATTAAACGATCTGCAACGTGGTAAGTTGAATTTGGGAGCAAGTCTGACGATTGGTAATTATTGGTTGCCAGAAAAAATTAGCTCTTTTCAGCGCAGATATCCGGGGATCGCTGTCAACTGCACTCTCGCTAATGCAGAAACTATTTGTGCAGGAACAGCAACGGGTGTGTTTGATTTGGGTTTGGTGGAAGGAGAAGTGCAAGCATCGCTGAAAAGTTCTCTAGAGGAAGAAGTTGTAGCGAGCGATCGCTTGCTAATTGTGGTTGGTAAATCTCACCCTTGGTTTGAATTAGGAGAGGTTCGCTTAAGCGAACTAACTCAAACTGGATGGGTAATGCGCGAGTCCGGTTCTGGTACACAGCAAAGATTTGACCAAGCTTTGCAAAATTGGGGGATCGATTTATCGCAATTAAATGTCATTTCGGTGTTGAACAGTGGTGAAATGGTCAAGGCTGTAGTTGAAAACGGTGTAGGTGCCACAGCAATCTCCGATTTGATGGTGCAAAAAGAACTGTGTCTGTCAACTTTGCGATCGCTTAAAATCATTGATAACAGAAATGGTTCGCCAACTCCTACGGAAATAATCCGCCCTTTTTTAAAGCTAAAACATCGTCAGCGTTTTCAAAGTCGGCTTTCTATCGCTTTTGAACAAATGTTAACTTCTGTAGAGACTTTAACTTGTCCGCGCCCTCGTCCCCCACTATAACGGTACTCCGTTAGCGTGGCGGGATTAATGACGGCTCAAAACCGAAATCGTTCTCAACCAATATGAGGCGTAGCCGAATAACGGCAGAGAACATTTGAGGTTTTTCTAAACTTGTCCGGAATACTTTTATCGCAAACTGTGTATTGTGATAGAATGAAGAAACGCTCGTAGGTGAAAGTGAAGTGCTACATAAAGCCGTTCAAGTCCGTCTATACCCAACAAAAGACCAACAAATATCATTGGCTCAAACGTTTGGTTCTGCCCGTTGGTGGTGGAATTACGCTCTAAATAAATCCATTGAAGCTTACAAAGAAACAGGTAAAGGACTTGGACGCTCGGCACTCAATGCACTTCTGCCAGACCTCAAAAAAGCAAAACAGACTGAGTGGTTAGCTGATTGCTATAGTCAAGTTTTGCAGGCTACAACACTCAACCTAACCACAGCGTACAAAAACTTTTTTGATAAACGCGCTGGCTTTCCTCAGTTCAAATCTAAGCACGGCAAGCAGTCTGTTCAATATCCTCAGAACGTCAAGATTGTAGATGGTGATGTCAAAATTCCAGGTAATATTGGAGTCGTCAAAGCCAAAATCCATAGACCAATTTCGGGGAAAATCAAGACTGTTACTGTCAGCAAGTCTCCTTCAGGAAAATATTTTGCATCTATACTGACTGAGGTGGAAGGCGAACATCCTGCTACATCAGAAGGTAAGATTTACGGCATTGATTTAGGATTGAAGCACTTTGCAGTTGTCACTGATGGTGAAAAAGTATCCAAATATGACAATCCAAAACATCTTGCCAAGCACGAAAAAAACCTAAAGCGCAAGCAGCAAAAATTAGCACGTAAGCACAAAGGGAGTAATTCACGATACAAATATAGAAAAGTTGTTGCCAAAGTATACGAACGGATTAGTAATTCACGGCAAGATTTTCTACATAAACTTAGTTACAAGTTGGTCAGCGATAGCCAAGCTGTCATAGTAGAAAACCTTCATGTTAAAAGCATGGTACGTAATCACAATTTGGCAAAAGCAATATCTGATGTTGGATGGGGAACATTCACCAACTTCTTAGCCTACAAGTTAGAACGCAAGGGCGCAAAGTTGGTTGAGATAGATAGATGGTTCCCCAGTTCTAAGCTATGCTCTAATTGTTTCTTTCAGATGAGTGAGATGCCATTGGATGTGAGGGAATGGACTTGCCCTTACTGTGGTACTCATCATGACCGTGATGGTAATGCTGCTATCAATATTAGAGCAGAGGGTATCAGATGGCTATTGGCGGAGGGTTCAGCCGTCTCTGCTGTAGGAGGGGAGGTAAGACCAAAGATGGGGCGAAAGTCTCATCTAAGGCACTCGCCTATGAGTACAGAAACCTGAGCTAAATCGGTACTCCGATTTAGCGGTGGGTAGTTCACAAGTTTGAATTTGTAACGAAAAACATGATCGAAGCACCTAACGCACCGCTGTGTAACATGGTGCGCTATAGCTAAAGCCGTAACACACCCTACTTAACTTAACTGTCAAAACTCACCTTGAACAGCACGGGCAATGCTGCAAGTGTGTGAGATGACGCGGCTGATGCCATTGACCATTTCCAGGTGGATAGCGCTCGAATCCAGACTGGATGCTGACCCAGAACGCAGACGATGGAGATGCCGTAGATGAAGTTCACGTTTGGTTTGATTGAGCGACGACCTACGCACTAGAACTTCATCAGCAATCATCGCATCTTGGGATGCCAACCCTGCCAGCGCTTTCTGTAACAGCGACATTGTTTCACCATGATAAGTAGCTACATCATTCCACTCTTCTAAAGTAAAAGCAATTTGTTTGCGGCGTTGTCGGCGGGCTAGTCGCATCAATTGCTTGTCAATAATGTCGCCAATTGCCTCCAGGTCAGTGCTGATGTAGAGCAATGCAATCTCCCTTTTCGCCTGTTCTGGAGTCATTAAATCTTCACTGAGCCGCATCAGGTAGCGCTTAATTGCTGCTTCTATGTCATCGAGTTGGTCATCAAGCGCGGCAATGTGCTTGGGTATGTCTTTGCCACCGTCTTCAAAAGCGTGGATGCTCAACTGCAACATCTCCACAGCCACATCAGCCATCCGGAGGATTTCACGCATCGCCTGTCCGAGTGCTACCGCAGGCATGGGTAGGGCATCCGAGTCGAGGTAGCGCGATCCGGACTTCTCAATCGTAGTCGGTTCTGGTAGCAGCCTAGTCGCTAGCTGTGCTAATTGATTGACCAGTGGAGCGAAGAGGATTGCAAGGAAGAGGTTAAACCCCAGGTGGAAGAGCGAAACTTGGGCTGCTGGAGTAAGTGGCACGCTATGCAGTAGTGCTGTCAACTCTTTGAGCGCAATCAGCGCTACTACAGCCCCGAATAGCCTAGTACCTACATAAATGAACGCCAGCCTACGTCCAGTAATACTGCCTCGATTCAGGGCGGTCAACAACGGGGCGATTGTCGTCCCGACATTGGCACCTAGTGTAACTGCCAGTGCTGCATTAAGTGGCAATGCCCCACCAGCCGCCAGCACCAACACCAGCCCAATTGTCGCTGTACTAGAGACAAAGGCGCAAGCTAGCAATGTGCCTGTCAGTACCAACACCAAGGGTGAACTAGAGAGTGCCTGAAGGATAACTTTGGTAATCGGACTGGCAGCGATGGGAGTACTACTTGCATCGATCATCGCCAGCCCTACCAACACTAGTCCAAAGCTGAAAATCCCCCTACCAACATGACGTAGGGTCGTGCGGCTAGTAAATAAAGCTACTGCCGCGCCCAATCCCAACATTTCTAGGGCGTGGTCTGTGATATGAAACGCTAACAGTTGCACTACCAATGTGGAGCCAACCGCCGCTCCCAGTAACATAACAACTGCCGCTGCTAGCGGCACCAACTGGGCACTCACCAATCCCACTAGCACAGAGGCAGTAGCAGTGGAACTTTGAGTCAGCACAGTTGCTACAACTCCCGCCATAAAAGCCGCTCCCAGACGTTGGGAAAGCGTCATCATCACAAGCCGCAGCCTAGCGCCCAAAGCGCGTTGCATAGCATCGGTGACTAGCCGCACACCATACAGAAGTAGCATCACACCGCCAAAAAGTAGCAGCAAAACAATAGTGGGATCGTCAGTGTTGACCATAAGCTCTTTAATCTACGGTAAATTGAGATGTTTACTGTAAATTAAGTTTAAATTAAGATTAGGTTAAATGTAACAAGAGATAATTCCGTGTACTCAAATTTTCTGGCAACGACCTTACTCCTGAGCTAAAAAAGGCAACCGATGTATTTTATTGTTCTATTCCTCAGAACTTGTTTTTATCGTACTCAGACGGGGCAAGAAAAAATCTACACTAACTCGATACAGATAGAGTACTTTTTTTGAAAGCCCCGTTGATTTGTTCAGTTGTATATGCAATACTCCTAACTTATAACCACTAAATATCGCAAATAGACCGATTTATGGTAGATTGGAGGAGGGGAGTTATGCAGCTACTCTGGTTTATCCCGACTATCTCGGCACTGCAACAAGCGGACGCGACAAATTGTCCGGGCGGTAGATGACCTGGGTTACACAAAAGCATTGCTGCAACTTGTTTGCCGTAGCAAGTATTGAGTAAGATTTTCTACACCTAGCAACGCCAACGAGAAGGCTACAAGCACATCCAAGTAACGATTGGGAGATTGCAAGCGATGTTGCATCAACAAATTGACCAGAATTTATCAGACACAAAAGCATGGGCATTGCGGAGGCAATTGGGTATACCCAACAACAAGCGTTTGTGGGTATTAGCCTGCATGGATGAACGCTTACCTGTGGAGAAAGCGTTAGGAATTAGTGAGGGGGATGCTCATATTTTCCGGAATGCAGGGGGTTTAGTTACGGATGATGCAATTCGGTCGGCGATGTTGACAACACAGTTTTTTGGCACAAAAGAAATCATCGTCGTTAATCATACCGAATGTGGCATGATGACTGCCTCTGGAGACTTTCTCACAGAGGTATTGAAAAATAGTGGAATAGATGTAGATCTGGTTAACGTTGATCCTGGACTTCCAGAGTTGAAACTACCAAAAGGCGTTTTTTCTAAGTGGATTAAAACGTTTACCGATGTAGATGAAATCTGCGTCAAACAGGTGGAGTTGCTGCGTAATTCTCCTTTAATTCCCCAGGATGTAGTGATTAATGGGTACATCTGGGAAGTGGAGACTAAAAGTTTGCGTCGTCCTTACGAACGTTTGAGTGAGAAGGTAAACACAGCTGAGGCTATGGATACCAAGACTATAAAACTAACTGAATCCACTGAATCCCTTATATAAATTAGACATCTCCAGAAAAGACGTAGAGACGTTTTATTGTCACGTCTCTACAAGGGTTTCGGACAACGCATAATTAATTTATGGAGATGTCTATTGGGAGATTGATAGCATGTTTGCGATCGCTTACAATTATTGATAACAGAAATGGTTCGTTAATTCCTGCGGAAATAACCCGCTCTTTTTTAAAGTTAAAACATCGCCAGCGTTTTCAAAGTCGGCTTTCTATCGCCTTTGAACAAATGTTGATCGCTGTAGAGACTTTAAAAGTTTGAATAAGTGGGACAATCGAGTCCAAAGGAGAAGCGACGGTTATGGCGATTTTACAACTAGAAGATTCGGATTCGACAAGCTGTTGCCTAGCTATTTTGAATTAATGAAAAAAATAGTTTTTTGCGATTTTGATGGTACTATTACGACTGAGGAAACGTTTGTTGCGGTTGTGAAACATTTTGCACCGACGCTTTCTGCTCAGTTAATTCCCCAAATGTATGCACGAAAGTTGACTTTGCGAGAGGGAGTCAGGCAAATACTCGAATCAATTCCATCTTCAAGCTATGGGGAAATTTTGGAATTTACTCGACCTCAGGCGATACGTCCGGGATTTATAGAACTGCTAGATTTCCTAGAGGTGGAAAAAGTGCCTTTGGTGGTGGTTTCTGGGGGACTGCGGGGAATGGTGGAAGTTGTTTTGGGTGGGTTGGTGCAACGGGTTCATGCACTTTATGCTGTGGATGTGGATACCAGTGGTGAGTACTTGGCGGTACGCAGTGACTACGAGGGGGACACAGAACTAATTGCAAAAGTGCGGGTGATGGAAAAGTATCCGGCTGATGAGAAAATAGCGATCGGCGATTCGATTACCGACTTAAATATGGCAATTGAGGCTTCTGTAGTATTTGCACAGCTTACCCTAGCCAAATATCTTGATGAATCCCAAAAACCTTACATTCGGTGGAATGACTTCTTTGAGGTGCCTGAGCAATTAGCTAGATTATGGGAGCGATCGCATGATTGAATATCATATTACTACCTACCCACGGTCAAGATTTAGATCCTCGTTACGAGCTAATCGCTACAGGCAGTAACTTTTACCATCAAGGTTGAAGGATTTGACAAAGTTAAATCTTCATTCTTGTTGCGATCGCTCCAGATTAAATCAGCCATAATCGAGTATCTTGAGGCTAACGGCATTAATGTCTATAGTTCACAGATGCGATCGCTATGTGCCAATTACTCGGAATGAACTGCAATGTCCCCACGGATATTTGCTTTTCTTTTGAAGGATTTTCTGCACGGGGAGGAAAAACTGACGATCATAGTGATGGTTGGGGGATTGCTTTTTTTGAAGGTAAAGGATGTCGGCTTTTTATCGATCCCAAACCCTCGATTAGTTCTCCAATCGCAGAAGTGGTACGCTGCTATCCCATCCACTCTAACCATGTGATTGCCCATATCCGCAAAGCCACTCAAGGAGAAATTGCCCTAGAAAATTGCCATCCCTTCCGTCGGGAACTGTGGGGAAAGTACTGGGTATTTGCTCACAATGGAGATTTACCAGATTTTCACCCTCAATGTATGGGGTTTTATCACGCTGTCGGGAAAACCGATAGTGAAAGAGCGTTTTGCTTGATACTAGAAACGTTAAGACAACGTTTTCCTGAAGGTCAGCCAAACGTGAAAGAACTATATTTAACTCTTAGGGAAATTACTGATTTAATTTCTATTTATGGTACTTTTAATTACTTATTATCAGAGGGAGAGCATTTTTTTGCTCACTGCTCAACCAAACTTAGTTACATTGTAAGGCAAGCGCCGTTTGCTGCGGCTCACTTGATTGACCAAGATGTAACTGTAGATTTCCAAGAATTGACTACTCCGAGCGATCGCGTTGCTGTTATCTCTACTACCCCCCTCACCGACAACGAAGTTTGGACGCAAATCCAACCCGGAGAACTGCTAGTATTTCAGGACGGTTTGCCCTTAAAATTTACATAGGTAATGGCGCATAGGGCGAGTCCTTCACGCTTACAAATATGGACAGGCTTCTCGATTCGGGGAGACGCGAAGCGCGAACATCCGAGTAATTGGTTGGGTGTTGCGGATCTTTAAAACAATGTGTCCTAA
>NZ_JTCM02000094.1 GCF_000817785.2 Hassallia byssoidea VB512170
ATGTCGTGGGGGATCGAGGATCTACAAAACAAGGCTGTCCACATAAGGCGATGGGTTGTTGCAGGGCTATTCTATGCAGCTTCATATTAAATTGGTACTACACTGAATGATAGTGGGTCGTGAGTTATCTGCCAACCGTCTTTTTGTAAAGCTTTTTTGACAACTTCATGAAAGACATCTTTGGCAGACATACTTATCAGTGATAATATTTCCTACTTAAATACTACCTCATTGCATTTTTTAAGTGCGATCGCGCTCCATAACTCCGCTCCTCCCGTACAGACGTTCCGCTGGAACGTCTCTACCTAATTCCCGTACAGACGTTCCAGCGGAACGTCTCTACCTTTCACCTTCGCTGCAAGATCTGCCGGCTTCATGTCTTCGTAATGCTCAAAGGGTTGATGAATCCAGGGATTATCTGCTAAATAATCGACGTAGTAATCGGGAACTATCACGGAACACGCTTTATACCAAAGTACAGCGGTGCGGATTTCCTCAATTGAAGACTCGCTATTTTCCTTTAACCAAGGAATAGTTTCTTGCAGCGTCACTCCTGAATCTACCAAATCATCTACTAAGAGAATTCGCGAACCTAACTTTTCGCTAGTCATCGTGATATGGCGTGAGAAAATTAAATTACCTCTTTCTTGCTTGCCAGAACCACTGTAAGATGATGTGGCTAATATTGCTAATGGCTGCTCGTATATACGGGAAATTATATCTCCTACCCGCAGTCCGCCTCTAGCAAGGCAGACAATTTGGTTAAATTCCCAACCAGATTGATAAATCTGAGCAGCCAGTTGTTCAATTTTCTGGTGATAATCTGACCAAGAAACGTAAAGGTCTGGCATAAACAATATAATTTATAGCTAAAACACGGATAGCAAACTTTTTATTTTAATATGAGCGCAACATATTATGAACGATTCTGATTATCAACCAGAAACGGAAAAGCTAAACGTAAGTACCAAACTGGCTTTTGGTGCGGGGGATTTGGGTACAGCGATCGCCGCAATGATTGGCATTTCTTATTTATCGCCTTTTTTAACGGATGTAGCTGGTTTAAATCCCAATTTAGCCGGACAAACTCAACTAGTCGGCAAAGTGTGGGATGCTGTCAACGATCCGATGGTGGGAGTGTTGAGCGATCGCACTCAAAGCAAGCAGGGAAGACGTTATCCTTGGATGATTTGGGGAGCAATTCCCTTTGGGATTTTCTTCTTTTTGCAGTGGATTGTACCACACTTTAGTAATAACGAAAATGTCAATCAGTGGGGTTTATTTTGGTATTACACTGCGATATCGATTTTATTTAATGCCTTTTTTACAATTGTTAATTTACCATATACCGCGCTCACCGCAGAACTAACTCAAGACTACGACGAACGCACCAGTTTGAATAGTTATCGCTTTTCCTTTTCGATTGGCGGTAGTATTCTTGCGTTAATTATCGGTTTAGTTATTTCTTTACTAGTTCCAAGCGATCGCCGCCAACAGTATCTTTTACTAGGAGCAATTTGTGCAATTATCTCAGTATTGCCCGTATACTGGTGTGTTTGGGGAACTAAAAAACGCGCTCAAGCTGTCGCCAAAATACATCCAGAAACTGAGCAAACTGTATCTATCCCCATATTGCAGCAACTGAAAATTGCTTTTACCAATCGTCCTTTCTTATTCCTAGTCGGTATTTATTTATGTTCTTGGTTAGCTGTACAACTAACTGCCGGCATTATACCATATTATGTCACCAGTTGGATGCGTCTTCCCCAATGGCACATTAGCTTAGTACTTTTGGCAGTGCAAGGAACCGCGATGGCTATGCTATTTGTTTGGAATGCTGTCAGTCGGCGTTACGGCAAACAAGTTGTATACTTCATGGGAATGAGTTTATGGCTTATCGCCCAAGGTGGACTCTTTTTCGTACAACCCGGTCAAGTTGTATTGATGTACGTTTTAGCAGTCATGGCAGGTTTTGGAGTATCTACAGCTTATCTTGTTCCTTGGTCGATGTTACCTGATGTAATTGAACTCGATGAATTAAACACAGGACAGCGACGTGAAGGCATTTTCTACAGTTTCATCGTCTTTGTGCAAAAAATCTGTTTAGGAATTGCCGTTAACATCGTTTTACAACAACTGGGAACAGCAGGATACATTAAACCCACAACTCAAATTGCCATACCAATTCAACCAAATTCAGTGTTAGATGTTATTCGCTTTTCGATTGGTCCGATACCAGCGATCGCCTTAATTTGTGGCTTGATTTTAGCTTATTTTTACCCACTTACCCGCGAAGTACACGCAGAAATTTTACTCAAACTCAAACAGCGTAAAGAGGGAGTGGGGAGTGGGGAGTAGGGAGTAGGGAAATAAAACTACAGCAGTCCTAAATAATTCGTGAAACTCTCTCCTTCTCCTTCCTCTGTGTTCTCTGCGACTCTGCGGTAGCCTGCGGCAAGCCACTTCGTGTCTACGTTTTTCAATTTTTCTTCACATCTCCCACTTGTGCCTCTTTACAAAATAGCAACTTTATGCACTCCCTAGCTAATCCAGAATATTGGGAACAGCGCTATCAAGAGAAAAGCGATCGCTGGGATATCAAACAAGCTGCACCACCCTTCGCAACTCTATTACAATCGACAACAGCACCTTCTCCCGGTCGAATTGCAGTGTTAGGCTGTGGTCGAGGTTATGATGCATTGCTGTTTGCCGCACACAAGTTTGAAGTTATCGGATTTGACTTTGCAGAATCGGCAATTACTGAGGCGATCGCTTTAGCTGAAACTACCCAAAGTTCCGCTAAATTTCTACAGCGAAACATCTTCGATTTACCAGCAGAATATGAAAATTATTTCGATTACGTACTCGAACACACTTGCTTTTGTGCCATAGATCCAGCACAGCGTTTAGCTTACGTGCAACTGACCAAATCAATTTTAAAGCCGCAAGGACAACTAATTGGGTTATTTTTCACACATAATCGCCCCGGTGGTCCTCCCTTTGGAATGACTCCAGAGGAAATTCGCCACTACTTTCAGACAGATTTTCAAATTCTTTCTTTGATACCAGTAACGAATTCAATACCCGAACGTCAGGGAGAAGAACATTTAGGACGATTTACCGTTGTAAAAAATTAAACATCATACTAAGAACAATTTTTTTTCCTAGTCCAAAGGACTAAGCGTCCCTAGTTGTGCGTTTCATGGGTAGTCAGAATCCCGACTTCTTGAAGAAGTCGGGATTCTTGCAAATAATCACCTTTTTTTAGACAGGTACGGAAAAACCTACCATCTGACTTATGCATTAATAGAGCCGTAATGTTACTTATAAAGTAAAGATAAGTAAAGAAGCTTAAATTAGATGGCAAATCTAAGCGTACAAGAAATTTCCAGTCAGTTAGAAAGTGAGAATTTAGGCGATCGCATGGTAGCGCTTGCCAATTTGCGCCATGTATCCAATGAGGAAGCAGTACCTTTAATTAAAAAGGTGTTAGATGACGAATCTCTCCAACTGCGCTCAATGGCAGTATTTGCCTTGGGAGTTAAAGCGACAGAAGAATGTTACCCCATTTTGGTAAAAATTTTAGAATCTGACCCCGATTATGGTATACGTGCTGATGCCGCTGGCGCGTTAGGATATTTAGGTGATGTTAGAGCTTTTGAGCCGTTGTCACGAGCATTTTACGAAGATACTGACTGGCTGGTGCGCTTTAGTGCGGCAGTTTCTTTAGGTAATATTAAAGACCCCCGCGCTCATGATGTACTGATTCAAGCGTTGAAGAGTGAAGAAGTAGTAATACAACAAGCAGCGATCGCCGCATTCGGAGAAATCAAAGACATTAACTCTGTAGATCATATCCTGCGTTTTGCCCAATCAGAAGATTGGTTAGTGCGTCAACGTCTTGCAGAAGCCTTAGGTAATCTTCCCAGTGCCAAGACAGTTTCCGCTTTAAAATATCTAGAAAAAGACAACCATTCTCATGTCTCCGAAGCCGCGAGAATTTCCCTCAAGCGGCTTGAACAAGCAAGTTGATATAATCAGCATTCAACAGATGAAGACTAGGGTAATGGGCATTGGGCATTGGGAATTGGGAATTGGGCATTGGTAATTGGTAATTGGTAATTGGGAAAAAAGAATAATTTGCCTTGTCCCCTTGTCCCCTTGTCTCCAAGGAGTCCCCCTTGTCCACGCCAGATGCTTCAAGTCGGCAAAGCCGCCCAACGCACTGGCTCCCCTTGTCCCCCTTGTCTCCAAGGAGTCCCCTTGTCTCCCCACTCCCAACTCCCCACTCCCCCACTCCCCTCCTGCTATTTTTTAATAAGTGGGATTTTTTGCATTTTGATCAAAGGTAATTTCATTTATGAATATTCAAGAATTTTTTGAATTGAGCGCTGGTAAATGGTTTTCTCATCGTACCAGTCACCACTTGGCTTTCAAGCAATCTGAAGACGGCAAGTCAGATATTGTGATTGAGATGTTAGCAGCAGATCATCCAGAGGTTGCGAAATTGTGTCAACAGTATGAAATTGACCCAAAACATGCTTCCTGTGGCGCTAGAGTTACCTGGAATGGGACAATGGAATGGGATGAAGAAAAACACACTGGTTCTACAGTGTTGGTTACTGTCCCCAATGAAGATAATCCCAATGAAGGTAAGTTGCTGCGAGAAATGGGCTATGCGGAGAAAGCTCCAGTCGCCGGCAGCTATAAAATGGGCAGTGATGACGCATTGACACTAATTACAGAATACGAAACCATGTGGTCTGAAGAACGTCTGTGGTTTGCTAGTCCCAATTTACGGATGCGGGTAAGTGTCCTGAAGCGTTTTGGCGGTTTCAGTATGGCTTCGTTCACTTCTGAGATACGCATGGGTGGTACTCCAGCAGCAGCGAAAGTATCTGAAGCGGCTAATTCAGCGTCAAGTTAATTTTGTTCCTAAACCCCCCTAAAACGGGGGGTTAGGCAAAAGTAGTAAGCGCTTCAGCGCTTAAAATCGAAGATTTGAGCGCTGAAGCGCTCACTACGAATTACATTATTAATCAATTCCTTGCGTACTCTTTTTAAATCCTTTGCTTTTTGGTTTGTTAGCTTCCTGCGAATGTGTGAAGCGATTTTCTAGATTTGAGGTTACTTGAACTAAATTTTCAAGGTGAGTTTTTACACTTTCAAATCCCTGTAATTTATCAACTAGGATTTGTAATTTTTCTAGTTGTATATTTGTGTTACTCTGCACTAACTCAGCAATGCTTGCTTTCAGGTGATTTTCTAGATTTGAAGTTTCTTGAATCAGACTTTCAACTTGATTGTGCATCGTTGCAAATGTATCAAGTTTCTTCTCTAGCGTTTGTAACCTTTCTAATTGCACCTCTGTGTTACCTTGCAGCAAATGAGTAAGGCTTTCTCTAGAATTATTATCAGCTTCTTGTAACTTATTCAGGTGATTTTCTAGATTTGAGTTGGCTGCAATCAAAGTATCAACTTGGGTTTGTACAGATGCAAATGTTTCAAGTTTATCTCCGAGTGCTTGCAACTTTTGTTGTTGCATCTCTAGATTGCTTTGTAGTAAATTGCCGATAATTTCTTTGAGCCGATTTTCTAAACTTAAATTTCCTTGAATTAAATTTTCAACCTGCGATGACACAGGTGTAATTATCTCTAATTGATTAGCTAGCGCTTGCAACTTTGCTAAATGCGTTTCTGCGTTATTCTGCACCAAATAGCTGAGACTTTCTCTAGAATTATTGTTAACTTCTAGTACCTCAACCAAACGATTTTCCAGATCCGAACTTCCTTCAATTATACTTGCAAACTGATTTTTGACATTTTCAAAAGATTCAATCTGCTTTTTTCGAGCTTCAGTAGTTATCTGATATTGCTCTTTATTTAACTCGTTAGCCGCTTCTACAAATTTTAATAGTTTTTCTTGCTCTGTTATCGTAGCATTTAAGCTCTTTTTAAGTTGCAGAACCAACACGGCAATTACTGCTATTGATATTGTTGAGATTGCAGAAACAATTAGTGGCAGAATTTCCATAGTTAATCACTCAGTAAGTATATTTCAATGTTCATAGTCTTTTAAGCATTTTTTTAAATTCAAAAAAGACTGATGAAACATCATCATATTTTATCTAAATTTATTTTTTTACTAATAAAAGCGCTCAAATAATTTTAAATTAGGCATATGTACTTTAGTTGTAGCCCTAAATTTAGAAAATAAGGTTGGGTAAAATGTTAAAACCAAGTCGTCTCTAGACAATCACCAAAGGACGACTAAAAGTTTCGGAAAAATTTTATATTTTTACTACTTTTACGGCTGGGAGAAAAAAGAAAGAATCTTTTAAGCTTTTATTTTTTCTCCCAGTGCTGTTTAGATTTGCAACAAGCGGGCGATCGCCTCCGGTAGTGGCAGTATAATCAGTACCAACAAAGCCATTGCTGCTAACCCCCAAATGTCACGTTTATTATCGAGTTCTGTGACATCGTTTAAAGCGGGTTCATCAATTAGCGGTATAAATAATAAGATAATCGCCCATAAGAAAAATTCCGACTGTACTAAAGAAAGTAGCAGCAGCAACAAACGAGCAACTTGACCAATTACGATCGCTGTTCTTTGTCCAAACATCGCATGGACAATGTGACCTCCATCCAATTGTCCCACCGGCATCAAATTCAACGCTGTGACAATTAGTCCGAGAAAACCTGCGATCGCTACTGGATGCAAATCAATCGCTGATTGTGACGTTAACTGACTCGATAGCGCTAATTTTGACAGCAACGCTAGTAAAATGGAATATTTAGGATTGAGCGCATCAGTATTTAACAGTCCGTTTTTTTCACTTAAAGGAACTACCTCAGAATGAGCTAAACCCCATATTAGTAAAGGCAAAGTTGCTACAAAGCCTGCAAGTGGTCCAGCAATGCTAACGTCAAATAAAGCTTTGCGATTGGGTATCGGACTACGCATTTGAATAAATGCACCGAAGGTTCCCAAGAAAAACGGCATCGGGATAAAGTATGGCAGTGTCGAGCGAATTTTGTAGAATCTAGCTGTTAAATAATGACCAAGTTCATGAATGCCCAAAATGGTCATTAACGCTAAAGCATAAGGCAATCCTTTTAACAAACTAGCTGGGTTAGATTGCAATGTTGCTAAATCGACACCAGCCATTTTTACTCCCACGAAGGTAGTAGTTACTAAAGTACCAAGCAGTAGTAAAAGCGCTAATACGGGTCGCGTTAACTGTTCCGGGTTGCGTGTATCAGCTTTTGCAGCTTGGGTGTTGGGAGCGAGGATAAAGAAAGGTTTGCCATTGAAACCTTCTTGAAAGATTACCAGAAAGCGATCGCCAAATTGTGCTTCAATATTTGCCTTAATTTTTTGATATGCTTCAGTCGGTGAGGATCGTAACTGTCCCCGACAAATCACAGCTTGTGGGCGATACTCAATATTTTGGATGTAGTATACAGACCAGGGAAAACAATTTCGCAACTGGGTTTCTTCTCTTGGCTCAATGGGACGCACTGTCACTGGTTCTGCGGTAGGATGAGTAGCCGATTGTAATTCTGAGGTTTGGGGTTCGGTCTGTGTGTTTTTTGGTGCTTGACGCCCCCATTGAAACAACAGCCAGTATAACAGAAGGCAGATAACTGAGGGCCAAATGATTAGCGATGGTGGGGGAGTTTGTTTTGCCCCATACATCAGCGTCCACCCGGTCAACAGCAATGCTGGTGTCATTAACACCAACCACAACAGCCACACTGGAGTCTTGGTGATATTAGCGACACTGCGCTGCACCATTAGATAAGTAAATAGTCCCAGTAAAAGGAGAAACCAAAATGTCATTTTATCTTCAGATATTTTGAGAACAACGTCCCACCAAAGCGTGTTAGCACCACAGCACTTACAACACAGCAGACCTCAAACCCCAATTTTTTACGCTAACAATCTTAAAGTGCTTATCAACTCTTAAGTATCAATTCTTAAGAATTTCAAGACTGTAACCATTTCCACAACTGCGTTAAGAACGCGGTTTTTTTGCTCATGTGCCCCATACCTCAACAGCCAAATCATACAGTTAAGCCACCACAGGCTGTGTTCTCTTGGGAAGTTTCGATTGAAGAAAATCTCAAATCGAACTTCACGCCAAACAACATTTTTGCCTTTCCACCAAATCGGGACACATTAGGGGGAACTTCTTATTTTATTGTAGGAAATGAAAGTAATATCTTGATAGACTGCCCTGCCCTAGACCAAACAAATCAGGATTTTCTGCGATCGCACAAAGGTGTGCGTTATTTATTTATCACTCATCGAGGGGCGATCGGCAAAACAGCAGAATTTCAGCAAATTTTCAACTGTGAGATTCTCATTCAAGAGCAAGAAGCTTATCTACTACCCGGATTAACCGTCACTACCTTCGGTCAAGAATACGCTTTGAATAATACAGCACAAGTGATTTGGACACCAGGACATTCTCCCGGTTCCTCTTGCCTGTACTACAGCGAACTTGGAGGCGTACTATTTTCTGGACGCCATTTACTCCCCAACCAGCAGGGCGATCCAGTACCATTACGGACAGCCAAAACCTTTCACTGGAATCGACAAATTAAAAGTGTAAAGTTTTTGTTAGAACGCTTTACACCAGAAACTCTTCAGTATATTTGTCCTGGTGCCAACACAGGGTTTCTGCGAGGCAAGCGCTTCATAGATAAAGCCTACCAGCGTTTAGCCTCATTTTTATAGGGAATGGGGAATGGGGAATGGGGAATGGGGAATGGGTCGGGGATAAGAGGGGAAAAGGGGAAAGGAAAAAAGGGGCGCATGGTAAGAAATAAAATGCGCGAATTATTTGGAATCACTCTTTATTTTCTACACCTTTCCCCCTCAACAAAATTGCCCAATGCCCAATGCCCAATGACGGCAGGTGCTACAACGCGCTTAACCCGCGCAACGCACTGCCTCCCCAATGCCCAATGCCCTAATCCCTTCTTGCCACTACCGAATTACTCAACACATCCAGTGCTGCTTGATACTGCAAATCGTCTTGCGTACCAATTTGCTCGCGAGTAATAGGATGTTGGGAAATCTCTTTATCCGGTTTAATACCGAGTTTATTAATATCTCGGTGATTAGGAGTTTCATACTTAGCAATTGTTACCGCCAAGCCAGAACCGTCTGACAATTCAAATAAGGACTGAATTAAACCTTTGCCAAAGGTAGTTTCTCCGACTAGTTGGGCACGATTGTTATCTTGCAGTGCGCCGGCGAGAATCTCACTAGCACTAGCAGTTCCTCGATTAACTAAAATTACTAGCGGATCTGGTGTCAGCGATGAACCAGAGGCTTCAAAGCTGCCTTGAATGCCTTGTCGGTTAACAGTGTAAACGATGGTGCCTGAATCAAGCCACATGCGGGCAATTTCAATTCCTGATTGCAGCAACCCCCCAGGATTATTTCGCAGGTCGAGAATGTAGGCAGCAGCGCCTTTTTTTTCTAGACTAGTAATAGCGTGTGCCAATTCCATTGAGGCGTTGGCATTAAACTGAGTTAGGCGAAGGTAGCCAATGGGCGTACCCTGAGGGGAAGAATGTAATTCTGCTATTACGGGGTTAAGAGCGATGCGCGATCGCACTACTCTAAATTCCTTTTCGCCTTCTCCATCTCGTTCTATCAGCAAAGTGACGAGACTGCCAGATGGTCCGCGCATCTTCGTCGCAGCTTCGTCAAGGGTGAGGTTTTCTGTGGAAACGCCCTCAATTTTCACAATGCGATCGCGCGGTTTAATTCCTGCTTTGTCTGCTGGTGATCCGGCGATCGGTGCTACTACTTCCAACTTCCCCGATTGGGCATTAAGCGCTATTTGCAATCCCACTCCCGTCAGTTCACCAGATGTATTAACCTGTAAACTGCGGTACTGCTCCGGATCTAAAAAGCGCGTAAAGGGGTCGTCGAGGCTCTTGAGCATCTTCTGAATTGCCCCATAAGCTGCTTCACTGTTCTTCAGCGGCTTCTTCAAAACTTCTTGCCGCACCGTCGCCCAGTTTTGATGATTAAACGTCTCATCCAAATAAGTGCGATTGACAATCCGCCATACTTCTGATATCAGTTTTTGTTCATCCGTCAAAGCTACTGCTGGTTGCGCGAGTAGCCCCAGAAATAAGCAAAACGCCACTAGCAGTGACAATCCAACCCGAAAAACCTTTTTGTGCATGAACCGCATTTTCAACTTCACTCGTGACCCAAAGAAAGCAAAAATAGCTTAGTTGCCTTCTTGATTGATGAAATCTATCTCTCGACTATGTTACTTTTTTTATAGAAGTGGAGTATTGCTCTCATCAATTTATTTAGGCAAATGATGACAGTAAATCCCACTCTGAAAACGATAAGATCTACTTTGTGTCCATCATCCCTGGTGTTGAGGTACAAAGAGAACGCAATATATTCCCTCTTTGTAAAGTGTCTAAGTTTCTTAACAATTCTTAACACTCTGACAGATAACAAGCAGTAAAATGCACTTTGCTAAAATCCCAAAATCCTTAATTGGGACAGAAGTGTAAGCAGCGATTAGCCGCTTATAACTTCGCAAAATTTATCAACCGCAACCGACTTCGAGGAACTTGAGATTGTATGGCTAACGTTTACGACTGGTTTGAGGAACGCTTAGAGATTCAAGCGCTGGCTGAAGACGTCACCAGCAAGTACGTCCCTCCCCACGTCAACATCTTCTACTGCTTGGGTGGCATTACCTTAATGTGCTTTCTCATCCAGTTTGCCACTGGATTTGCGATGACGTTTTACTACAAGCCAACAGTAGCTGAAGCTTACTCTTCCGTGGAGTACCTGATGAACGAAGTGAGCTTCGGCTGGCTTATTCGCTCCGTTCACCGTTGGTCTGCCAGCATGATGGTGCTAATGATGATTTTGCATACCTTCCGGGTTTACCTGACCGGTGGATTCAAAAAGCCCCGTGAATTAACCTGGGTAAGCGGCGTCATCCTAGCTGTAATTACCGTTTCCTTTGGTGTAACGGGCTACTCCCTACCTTGGGACCAAGTAGGCTACTGGGCTGTAAAAATCGTTAGCGGTGTACCAGAAGCGATTCCTGTAGTTGGCGTTTTGATTTCCGACTTGCTGCGTGGTGGTTCTAGCGTCGGTCAAGCAACTCTAACTCGCTACTATAGCGCCCACACCTTTGTATTACCTTGGTTAATTGCGGTCTTCATGCTGTTTCACTTCTTGATGATCCGCAAGCAAGGCATTTCCGGTCCTTTGTAAACTGAAGTTATTAGCGAAAAAGGTAACAGTTGTCAGTTTTCAGATAGAGATGTTTGTTTTAAACTTATGAGAAATAAGAAACGAACATTCGCATCTGTAAGCTGAAAGCTAATACCTAATAGCTGATAGCTTTTACAAATGCTTTAACTTAACTTAAGCACGAGAGCACACAAAAAATGGGAACACAGAAAAAACCCGATCTGAGCGATCCTCAGTTAAGAGCCAAACTCGCCAAAGGCATGGGTCATAACTACTATGGCGAACCTGCTTGGCCCAACGACTTACTGTATGTCTTCCCCATCGTCATGATGGGAACCTTCGCCTCTATTGTGGCGCTAGCTGTGCTAGACCCCGCCATGACAGGTGAACCAGCGAATCCTTTCGCCACACCGTTGGAAATTCTGCCAGAGTGGTACTTGTATCCGGTATTCCAAATTTTGCGGACGGTTCCAAGCAAACTCTTAGGAGTATTTGCGATGGCATCTGTCCCCTTGGGGATGATTCTCGTTCCTTTTATTGAGAACATTAACAAGTTCCAAAATCCATTCCGCCGTCCAGTTGCAACCACGGTGTTCTTGATTGGCACTGCCGTTACCCTTTGGTTGGGTATTGGCGCTACCTTCCCAATTGATAAATCTTTGACCTTGGGATTGTTCTAAATCAGCCGCCAAGAAGCGCTTTGACGCCTGTGAGTTTCAAGAGCAAGTGCAGATGGATGTATTGCCTCTTGAAAAATCAACAGGCGTCAATTTTAGTAATCCAGATCGCATCTGGAATTTTAAATTTTGGAATAGATGAAAATACTATTCCAAAATCTAAAATCTTTAAGCTACAACAGATACAAACATTTTCACTCATTTATATTTAAGTCACGGTCAATGCTTAGTATAATGAAGCAAGACCATCTGAGGGTTAAGAGCGATCTGAAGCTTCTGAACCAAGTACAACAATGGTTTGAGAATTTTTGTCTGCAACACTTGTCTCAACTTGGCTGGTCAGAAAGCCAACTTTATCGCCTCAACTTAGCATTGGCAGAAGGCTTTACAAACGCGGTTCGTCACGCTCATCATGCTTTGCCGCCAGAAACAACCATTGAGATTGATGTTTCTCTATGGATTGATCGGCTGGAAATTAGAATCTGGGATCATGGAAAACCTTTTAATCCGGATGCGATAGTAGAGCCAGAACCGGGCACTTTGCAAGTAGGGGGATATGGATGGTTTCTCCTGCGACGCTTGGCAGACAGCGTTGCTTACGAACGTGGTCCGGATGGAAGAAATTGTCTGCTCATCGTCAAATATGGTCAAAAAGGGCAACAATAGGCAAAGAAAAATCTTAGAACAAGCAACAAGCGGGGAGCGCACCTGGTTTAGGAGGAGAATGCATTCCCTGCTGCTCCTAATATGAAAATTGATAATCTTTATATATCCTGCGCCACTATAAAAATACTGAATTTTGCTGAATTCTTATAAAGACTTAAAAAATACGTCTGTATCAAAAAAAATACTGAATACCGTAAACACAGCATTCGAGTTGTAGTCACTCGTTTGTTAGGATTTGGCTGCGAGAAACTCTTTTGGGTCGAAAACTGCCTGAGTTACTGTAATTTCCAGCAGTTTTGAAACCTTTATAAAGAAGCTTCTTGTAAAAACAGGCACGAAGCGCTTTGTGCTTGATTACTCCAAGTCAATGAGAGTATTCTCACGCCATTTAGTGCCCAAAGAGATAGAAAGGATAAAAAACAAGATATGACTAAAACAGCCTTAATTACAGGAATTACCGGTCAAGATGGCTACTATCTCAGCCACTTGCTGCTTAATCAAGGTTATCGAGTTGTAGGATTAGTACCCCCCCATCGACAACCAAATTTGGCAAAACTGGGAACCTTGGCACACCAGGTAGAAATTTACACTGTTGATTTAAGAGACACTCTGGCACTGTTGACAGCAGTAGAACAACTGCGTCCCCAAGAAATTTACAATTTAGCGGCTCCCAGCTTTGTACCCGATTCTTGGAACGATCCTCTGGGAACTTTGGATTTGATTACTGGTACCGCTACCAGGCTATTAGAAGCAGTGCGGCAGGTTGGTTTGTCTACGCGATTTTATCAGGCAAGCAGTTCGGAAATGTTTGGAGATGTAGACAGATCGCCTCAAGATGAGGAAACACCCTTTCGTCCGAAAAATCCCTATGCGGCAGCAAAATTGCACGCCCACTGGACAATGGTACACCATCGACAGCGCTATGGTCTATTCGCTTGTAGTGGAATTTTATATAATCACGAGTCGCCTTTACGCGCACCTCAATTTGTGCCGCGCAAAATTTCCTTAGCGGCAGCATCTATTAAATTGGGTTTAACCGACACCTTGGAAATGGGCAACTTAGATGCCAAACGCGATTGGGGCTTTGCCGGCGATCACGTCGAAGCTATGTGGCGGATGTTACAAGTTGACGAACCAGAAGAATACGTGATTGGCACAGGTAAGCTGCACAGTGTTCGCGAGTTAGTTAGCGCAGCTTTTGAGTGTGTTAATCTGGATTGGACGCGCCATGTAGTCATTAACACCGATTTGCTGCGACCGGATGAGCATTTTCAACTAGTTGCTAACCCAACTAAAGCTAAAAAGAAACTCGGCTGGGAACCACAAGTCAGCTTTGAAGAACTTGTACAGAAAATGGTACAAACAGATTTAGAGCGTTTGCAAAGTGGTGCGATCGCGCCTGCTACATCGTCACCGTCAGTATGATCTGGGGAATGGGGAATGGGGAGACAAAAAGACAAGGGGACAAGGAGACAAGGGGAAAGGGGAGATGCCCAATGCCCAATTACCAATTACCAATTACCAATTACCAATTACCAATTACCAATACCCTAATAATTTATATTTTGTAAATAAAAATGCTAATCAATAAACTGGACGAAACATCACACTTAAGTGATAATTTTGCCAAAAAGACTCAGCATGTTTTCGTATTCTTAGAAATTTTTGAACGCGAAGGCGGAATTCAATCGTATGTAAAAGATATTTTTCGAGCTTATAACAAGTTGAAAGAACCCTCACAGGCAGAAGTATTTTTACTGCGAGATAATTCTGAGTGCGAAAATCCTTTTGAATCTGAGCATTTAAAATTTCATTACTTCAAAAATCAGTCGCCGAAGTTGGGCAGAGTCAAAATGGCAGCAGCATTACTTAAGTGTCTGCTGCAACAGCGCCCCCAGCAAGTTTTTTGCGGTCATATCAATTTGGCAGTACTGATACAAACCCTCTGCCAGCCGTTGGGCATTCCCTATACTGTATTAACTTACGGTAAAGAAGTTTGGGAGCCACTTAAAAGTGTAGAACGTCGCGCCCTAACATTAGCATCCGGGATTTGGACGATAAGTCGCTACAGCCGCGATCGCGCTTGTGCCGCTAATAATATAAACCCTAACATCGTGCAGATGCTACCTTGCGCGATTGATGGAGATAAATTTACACCAGGAGACAAACAGCCAGAATTAATTGAAAAGTATGGTTTAACTGGTGCCAAGGTCTTAATGACTGTAGCGCGATTGTGGTCAGGAGATATTTATAAAGGCGTAGATGTAACTATTCGGGCTTTACCGCAAATAGCCCAAATCTTTGGGGAAGTAAAATACTTGGTAATTGGACGAGGCGACGATCAACCGCGATTAGCCCAGCTAGCATTAGATTTAGGTGTGAGTTCACAAGTTGTTTTTGCTGGTTTCGTCCCTACTTCCCAGCTAATCGAACACTACCGTCTCGCTGATGCTTACATTATGCCCTCCCAAGAAGGCTTTGGCATTGTCTATTTAGAGGCAATGGCTTGTGGAGTGCCGGTGCTATCAGGTGATGATGATGGCTCTGCTGACCCGTTACAGGATGGTAAACTAGGATGGCGAGTACCGCACCGCGATCCAAATGCAGTGGCTCATGCTTGTTTAGAAATTCTCAAAGGTGATGACCAACGTTGTGATGGCGAGTGGCTGCGAGAACAAGCGATCGCTATATTCGGTATCGAAGCCTTCCAACAGCGGTTGCAACAACTTTCATCAAGAGTTAAGAGTCAATAGTCTAGAGTCAACAGTCAAGGGTCTATTGGATTTTAGATTTTGGATTTTGGATTTTGGATTTTGGACTATTGACTCTGGACTATTGACCATTGACCATTGACTCTGAACTATTGACTGTGTTGTAAACTCGCTATCCTAGAAGGAGAGCAGGACAACATTTAAAAAATGAGCCTTAAATCCTTACAGTTAAATCTTTTAAATCTCCGCCCTTGGCTGACTGTAGTAGCAGTTATCTGGTTGCTGGGGTCATTGGGCTTGGGCTGGTTGGTTAATTCGCTGCTAATTATTTTTGGGCTGCTATTCTTAGCACCGGTTTTAGCTTTCTTTGGGTTTCGCTGGTGGCTGCAACGCAACTTAGTTAATGACCAGTGTCCCGTCTGTACGTATCAATTTAGCGGGTTAAATAATACTCCGTTGCAGTGTCCTAACTGTGGAGAGCAATTATTGGTGCAACAAAAACATTTTCGGCGTTTCACACCAGAAGGGACAATTGATGTTACCGCAGTGGAAGTGCCAGCCCAATCGATTGAAGATTAGTCAATGGTCAAGAGTCAACAGTCATGCATCGGCTTCAGTAGACTTTTGACTTTTGACTACTTCTTTTGTTGCGAAAATGAAAGGCTATAGTTATACTGTCGTTGGGATAGCTCACCGACATATATTGAGTAATTCCCTTTTTGCCAGTAACCTGAAATTTCTGGCTTGCCTCCAGAGTAACTATCCGCTAAAACACAGAAGCGCCCCCCAGGACCGTCAATCAGCAGTGTCGGCTTTCCAGCGCTTTCAACTGTTAATCGCAAGTAAGGTAGTGGATCTGTAATCTGGATAACTTGATTAGGTGCAGCGGCAATGTTACCGCAATTGCTTTTTTTTTCTCCCCCTGACTTGCCATTGACAATCAGTGGTTCTGGTTGGGAATTGGGTTTGATTACTACAAGTGGTGCTTCAGCCAAAGTAACATTGGTGAAAACCAAACTCATCGCCAATACTGCGGGAACAACCGTAAATAGCTTAAGCGTCTTCATCTGCTAATGCCCCCAATTTAGATAGCGATATTGATATACATAGCTTGAGTTGGTAGACACTGGCAATTGATTTTTTGTTTCTAAGTGTGGCGTATAATTTTTTCTTGGCGAAATAAATCACTACATGACTAAAGATTCAAGAAAGTAAATGCGATCAAGGATGGCGATCGCCTAAAAACCAACAACAAAAAAACATAATTTTTCCCTGAAGAGAAAGGTATTTTATACACAGAATGAGAAAATCACTTGTGATTTTCAAAAATCTGTGATTTCACAAGTATCCTAGCTAAGGTAAAAAATTTATGAATCCTCAAGGAAACAGAGAAGATGATTTGCAGCATCGCCTTCAACAGTTAGAGTCAGAAATGAATTCTTCGTCTCCTAAAGTAGTAGTTTCGCAGCCAGAAGCACAAAAACAAACATCTCAATTGAATTTTCTTGCCTGGAAGCCGCACTTAGAGAGATTTAAAATCTGGTTCAAAAGCCTTTCGGTCACGGGAAAGCTTGTTGTAGGTGGCGTAAGCGTTTTATTGGGTTTGGCGATGCTGCAAGCGGTTTTCAAACTAGTTGCGTCTGCTGTCAGTCTGGCAGTGTTGGCAGGGTTAGTGTATCTTGGATACAAATTTTTTGTGTCCGGTAGCTTTCAACGCAAGCAATAGTATTGTTGTCATCCATAATCGATAGTGGTGTGGAAATAAACTTAAAGGGAATTATGTAATGGCGATTCCAAGTGTGAGGAGAAGCAATCATCAAACCAGCAGCTCAAAAGAACCGGAAAAATCGAATTTTCTACCCTTGGGAACTAAGCGTATTGCCGCTTGGGTAGCTGAAATTACATTGGTAGTTACCAGTGGGTTGATTCCCTTCGGTATGGGTGTATACGCGAATTCTCGAAGCGATCTAGACCGAGTACCACTCAATCCGGTGCTTGTAGTCACCGAAAGAGCGATCGCTCAACCTTTGGCTCTACCTATAAGTTACGGTACGCGAAATGTAGCATGGCCCACTAATTTTTTGTGGACAGTAGCTTTGTTAGCCCCCCTGACAGTCTCTGGCTGGCAATTATATTTACTGGCTAAAACTGGTAGCACCATTCCCAAACGCTGGTTTGGGGTTCGGGTTGTGAACGACAAAGGCGCACCTCCCGGTTTCGCGGCTGTTTTGCTGCGAGAAGGAATTGGTCGTTGGACTGTGCCCATGTCCATTGCTTATCTGGTATGGAGATACAGCTTATTATTTCCTAATTTAAGTGCTTTTACGGGATTAGTTGCTTTGCTCTGGTTGGCAGAAGGGATGGGTTTACCGTCGAAGCACGAGCCTAGGCGGGCACTACACGATCGCTTGGCGGGTACTTACACCATAGATGCTAATCTCCCCTTTACCCCCCCGGTGTTACCTAGTAGCGATCAGGCTAGCTTGACACAAGATTCAGAACAAGCGATCGCCTTAGAATATGTCGATCGGCTTAACCTCTGGGGACGGATGCGACAAAACCCCAGTCTGCCTTTATTTGGGGTAGCACTTCTGAGCATGGTTGCCGTGTTAGGAACTTTAGTAGCCACTCAAGTCTACATCCAAACTCAGGAAACCAAGCGCGAAGCCGATCAAGGTAAAAGACAACAGTTTCTCACACTCGAAAAACAGTTAACTCCCAACTCCACCGCTAGCGATGAAGAACGCCGAAGTGCAATTTTGGCAATGGGTACTCTGAATAACCCGCAGGCGATGGAATTTTTGGTGAGTCTGTTAGCTAAAGAAACCAACCCCATTTTACTTGATACGATTCAACAAGCGTTAGTAAGTATTGGTCCGGAAGCCATTCCCGATTTAAAACGCATGAATCAGTTTCTTGCTGGTGAGATAAATGCTAACAGCAACTCACCCCAAGATGCAGAAATGCGACAAACAAAGTTACATATCAATCAGCGAGCGATTAACAAGATTTTAGCTGTCTACAGCAGTCGAATCAACAGCCTCGATCTGAGTCGCACTCAATTGGGACAAAGCGGCACTGGGAATAGTTCCAACTTCAACTTGGTATTAAACAATGTTGATTTATCGGGAATTAATTTCAAATTCGCAAATCTGAATTCTGCGAGTTTTAAAAGTAGTCGTTTCCGGGGTGCAGGTGAAGATGGACGCTGGGATACTTACGACGATTCAATTGCTGATTTAAGTGGCGCTCAAATCAAACAAGCCAATCTCACCGATGCGAATCTCAGCCGCGTTTTGATGATCGGTACCGATTTGAGACGTGCTACTCTCAACAGAGCTAATTTATCGAATGCGCGTTTGGTTGGTGCTAAACTTGGCAGCGCTCAGTTAGTGGGAGCCGATCTGCGGGGTGCAGTTTTGGAAAATGCTAGCTTGACTGGGGCAGATTTGGGCGAAGCGAAATTAAACGAAGCGAATTTGTATGCTGCTAGTTTAAGTCGGGTGATTGCGATCGGCACGCAATTATCTTTTGCCAATTTAACTAAAACTAATTGGTTAGGATCGGATTTATCAGGAGCTTATTTGGATCGCGCCAATCTGAGCGATGCTAATTTAAGTGCGACTCGCCTGACTGGTGCTATATTGCGATCGGCTCAGATGTCTAATACTAATTTGCGAAATGCCGACTTGAGCCTTGCAGATTTACGGGGAGCAAATTTGACTGGTGCTGATTTTCAGGGGGCAATTCTTGCTCCTAGCAAACAAGATCCGGCAGATCAATTTGTGCAAACGCCAGCACTCGGCGCACAATCTGCTGTAGTACAAGGAGTTGATTTTACTCAAGTCAAAAATTTAGATCCCAAGCAACTTGCTTACATTTGTACTCAAGGTGGCATTCATCCTCGTTGCCCTTAGTCGGAGATGGGGGGACAAGGAGAGGGGGGGACAAGGGAGACAAGGGAGACAAGGGAGACAAGGGAGATAGAGAAGTAAGTTTCTTCCTAGTCTCCTTATCCCCTGCCCCCCTGCCCCCCTGCCCCCCTGCCCCCCTTGTCCTCCTTGTCCCCCTTGTCCTCCTTGTCTCCCTGTCCCCCTTCCCCTCTTTGCCGGCAAATTTGCTACATTTTGCCAAATACTACAAACAAACGTGCCGATTTTTGCCAAGATAATATTATTTCCCAAAAAGTCACTGGGCAATAATCGGCATGAGTGAAAAATCCATAGAAAGCGGCGGGAAGGGTTTTCTCGCTCTACTTTTGCCAATCTCTTTTTTAATTATTTTCCTGGTTTCCACCTGGCGAGTTTTGCTGGGTGTTATTTTGCTGATAGCTGGTTTTAATCTTTGGCAGCGCTATAAATGGCAAAAGTGGTGTCAGGATGTTAACCCGATTTTCAATAAAATGATTCGGGAAAGCCAGGGCAGAATTACGCCAATGGATTTGGCAATGAAGGGCAATTTTTCTGGGCAAAAGGCAAAACGTTATCTAGATACTAAAGCCACGGAATTTGGCGCTAGCATCCTGAATGAAGACAGCAGTCCGGTTTATCATTTCATCACTGGTAGCATTCTCGGCAGCATACTTGACAGTAGTGAGCCAATTAAAGAACTTGCTTCTAAACCTGTTGCCATTAATGCACAATTACTGGCAGCACCGTTACCTAAGTTAGAGGAGGAAAAACCATTAGCTGAATCATTGACACACACAACCACAGAGGAAGTGAAAAAACCTCTGGAAAAACAGTTAGTTTTTGGCTCTCTCATCCAATCGGAACTGGCTAAACGGCTAAATGTTTATTCCAGCACGGTATATAAGCGACGAAACGATCCAGATTTTTCTGAGTGGAGTCGCAGCAGAGATCCTGATGGGATTGCTTGGAGTTTTTCTCGGACAAATAAGGAGTTTTTTCCTTTGGAAGAGGAAGGCAAAAGTTAAAAGTTAGGTTGCGCTTTATTACCCTCAGGCTGGAAGCCTGGGGCTACACAGACAAAGCCCGCCTACGCGGGCTAATTAAGCGCTTTTTCATAAGGTAAAATAAAGCAACTTCACTCTTATCTTTTTACTTTTTACCCTCAGGCTGGAAGCCTGGGGCTACACAGACAAAGCCCGCCTACGCGGGCTAATTAAGCGCTTCTTCATATAGAAACGCTATCAAAAGGCAAAATAAAACAACTTCACTCTTATCTTTTTACTTTTTACTTTTTACTTGTAAACCCACGGCTTCGGATATCGAATTTAGTCCGTTTTGTTCTAATTTGGAAAGCAAGCCTTGAAGAATACGGCGTACCATAAAGGGACCTTCGTAAATCCAGCCTGTGTAAACTTGGATGAGACTAGCGCCAGCAGTAATTTTTTCCCAAGCGTCTTCTGGGGAAAAGATGCCGCCAACGCCGATTATCGGCATTTTACCTTGGGTTTGCGCGGCAATAAACCGAATTATTTCTGTGGAGCGATCGCCTAATGGCGCACCACTAATTCCACCAGCTTCTTCAGTGACAGATTTGCCGGTTTGGTCAATAACCTGCGTTTTCAGTCGATCGCGCCGGATCGTGGTATTAGTGGCAATAATCCCCGCCAGCTGGTATGTCTGAGCCAGGGAAATTATGTCCGCGATCGCTGACCATTCTAAATCTGGCGCTATCTTGACAAAAAGCGGTTTTTGTGCAGTGTTTTCTTTTTGCAAGAGATCCAAGATAGAACTAAGCATAGCGGCATCTTGAAGCGATCGCAACCCTGGCGTATTCGGCGAAGACACATTAACCACAAAATAATCTCCACAATTCTTAAGTAAGCGAAAACTGTTGAGATAATCACATGCGGCTTCTTCTAAGGGTGTTACCTTAGATTTACCCAAATTTACACCTATTGGTATCGAGATTAAATTCTGCTGGCTTTCTGCCAAAAGTTTTGCGATCGCTGCCGCACCATTATTATTAAAACCCATGCGGTTAAGAGCGGCTTTATCCAACGGCAAGCGAAACAAACGAGGACGGGGATTTCCTGGCTGTGGGTGGTAAGTGACAGTTCCTAATTCGGCAAAGCCAAAACCCAAACTCGACCAAATACGCGCAGCAACTCCATCCTTATCAAATCCAGCAGCTAACCCAAGAGGATTTGGGAAGTTTAGCCCAAATAAAGTTTGTTCTAAACGTGCATCCTCAAGACAAAAAGACTGCTGTAAGCGGTGATGTATCCAACTAGCGGGTGGATTATTGCTTGTTTGCGACAGCCATTTTAAACTGCGAATCGTTGTGGAGTGCAACCACTCTGGATCTGCTTTTACCAGATTAAATAAAAGAGGACGAATAGCAACTTGATAAATATCCATTTCAATCCCTGATAGGGATTAACATACAACAGCCTGCTTTTTTATCTGTTAAACCCGGATATTTTGAGTTTATCAAAATTTTACCACTTTATAATAACGAGAATTACTTTAATTTCCCATAACACAGACTGCAAGCACTAGTTGCAATATTAGTCTGAGTGCTTTTCTGGGCATCCTATATATTACAAGCTATATTGACTGATAATTTAGATGGCGCAGAACCAAAAACCTATAGCTGCCGAATCACAAATTTTTTCCTTGGGTCGCGTCCTGCAAAGCCTTAGGGAAGAAGATAATGTTGATATTCTGATTGAAACTACTATTTCTTATCTGAAAGAGCAATTTGACTTGAAATTGATTTGGATTGCTCTTTACGACAGACTTAATCATATATTGTTTGGTAAAGGAGGATTTACGCCAGGTAATGACACCACTGTTTTACAACAGCGCGTGGTTCTGAGTCCCGGAGATTTATCAGAGCAAGTAGTAATTGAACAGCGTCCCTTGGCTGTAGCCGATTTGCGAGCCGAAAATAGAGCGGAGGAATGGCAGGAATTAGCAAGAAAATACAACATTCAAGGAACAATTTTTTTGCCAATTCGTTATAAAGACCGTTGTTTGGGTGTCGTGTTGCTGGGTTCAGAACTTTGGGGTTACTTGCTGGGGGGGGAAGACAAAGCAAAGCTATCAATAATTTTAGGCGAACTGGGAGCAAAACTGTATCAAAGTGAAATTAATTTGCAGCATCAGCAAATCAAGCGTCTTGACGAGCCTTTGATTAAATTGTTGGAGCGAGTGCAAACCCTAAATAATTTAGAACCAAGGTTAGAAGCAGTAGTGCAGGCAACTCATAAATTTGTCTCTCCTAACCGCACCAATATTTACTGGTTTGAGCGAGAAGGACGCTACTTTAAAAGACGGGTGAGCAATCAATCAAAGAGGATTGGCGATACTAACAATCAGCAAGCTGCGGGAATTACGGTACAGGAGTTGAGTGAGTTTTACTACGCTTTGTCGGTCAATCAAATTGTCTCGATTGGTGAGGCACGTAGTTCTCTCAAAAGTAATTTTACCGGAAAGTTGCTGCAACGGCTGCAAGTGCGATCGCTTTTGGCAGCTCCTATCATCTGCCAAAAAGATTTGCTTGGCTTTTTGGCAGTGGAAGCGAATGAAGCACGAATTTGGACGGAAGCTGAGACAAATTTCCTCAAAAGTGCTGCTGGGTTAATTTCTCTAGTTGCTCCTACTGAAAGTATGGAAAGTACTATCAATCAAGTTCAACTTGATTCTCAGCTAACTAGCCAAGTTGCCCAAGCTATTTATAGCGATCGCGATCTGGAAGAAATTTTACGCAACTGTGCGGCAAAAGTTTTGCAGCGCTTAGGGGCAACTTGGTTTTTACTCTTACAGTACAACCCAGAGCAAAATAATTATCAATTTATTTACCAAAGCCAACTTATTAATCGCCGATGTTTGACATTTTCTCTCGATGCTCTCAAAGAAGTTGATTCACAGCTTTTGCAACGTGCTACAGTTGCAGTGGGGATAGAAAACTTCGAGGAAGATTTGCGGTTTTTTAACTGGCGTTCTCCGTTGGTGGAAAATAACGTGCGATCGCTTTTAATTAGTAACTGTGCTGCCAGACATGCACCAGAAACGCTTTTAATAATTGCTCACGAAACTAACCGCGCTTGGACAACTTTAGAAAAAGAGCTTTTGCAAATTGTCGCTCAACAAATTGGTGCGATCGTCCGTCAATGGCAGTTACAGGCAAATACCCAGCAACAGCAACAAATTTTACAAACCTTTCAGCAATGTTTTCGGATTACGGAACAGGCATACGCTACAGCCGAAGTAGAAGAAAAGCATCTAGAACGTACAGCACTACAACAAATCGCATCTCTTCTCGGTTGTCCTTTGGCGATACTATTATCTTGGTCGCCCGGTCAGCGTGTTGCCGAAATTATACCAGGAGTAATTGCCAATAATCGGTTTGCGATCGCTCTTGATACACCCATCTTAATTCAAACAGAAGTTTTGATTCAGTGGGCGCTTGCTACAGATGGTCTATTGACTCTGAGCGTGGATGATTTACCACCTGATACCAAAAAATGGTTGAATGGTATCGACATCGGTCAAATTTTGGTGATGGCATTACGTACCAGTCCCGATTATCAACCTACTGGTGTAGTGTTGATGGCAGACAATTCAGAACGTCGCTGGTCAAAACAAAGTATTATTACCACAGAAAATTTAGTTTGTCAACTAGCTTGGTCGCGGCGATGGTTGCAAATTACTGAAAGTCTTGAATCGACAACGAAGGAATTACAACAACTCAATTGGTACAAACATCGTCGTTTAGAAGACATTCAAAGAACGACAACGTTGTTACTCGGTCAAATTCATGATTTGGGGGTTCCGGCTACGGAACAGGCTCAAATGCGCTTCTATCAACTGCTGCGGCAATTAGATCGTACAACCGCTTCGATTTGTGGACTGTTAAAGCTGGAGCAGTGGCAGTTGGTTTTTAGCTGTGAAACAATGCCAATAGCTAGTTTGTTCAAGCGATCGCTCGAACGAATTGATAATTTAATTAAACAGCAGAAGTTGTGGGTAAGCGTGCATGGTTTAGGGCAATCAATTGGCATTCAAGAGTCAGAACAAAGCGGTTTAGTTCAGCCTACACAGAAAACTACAATAGCGATCGCTGGCGACATCGTGAAAATAGAATTAATTCTGCATGAATTGTTGCTGGGAGCATGTCATCGTTCTCCAACCGGTGGCAGAATTGATATCTGGTGTCGCCGTTTAGATCAGCGCTTCTTAGAAGTATCAATTACAGATAATGGCATCATTGACGCACAGCTACTTCAAGAACTACACCCAGATACACCCAAAGATTTGCTTGCTTTCTCAAACCTCAATCAACCACCAGGTTTGCACTTGCTGATTTGCCAAAACCTCATGCAAAAACTAGGTGGAGAATTGCAAATTTATCAATTACCAGATAATCGAGTAGTCAGCCGCTTATTGTTGCCTTTTCATCTAATGCTTAAATAACGGAGTATTTCGTAGTTAAGCGTAAAAATACGTTTATTTGTGTCGATAACTAAAACAAAATTAGACATTTAAATTTCACCATTTCTGGGTAATGTTTGCTTCAACCTTGTTATTTAAGCTTGTTGGGTTAGCTCACGTCCCTTTCGAGATGTTTAAAGACTAACGACAGAGCAAGGAAAAGCGCGAATTCCAGGGTGTCATGACTAAAATAACGTCTCCTAACAAAAATTAGGGGTCTGGTTCAACCTGTGTAATTAAGCGTATCACTACGATTTACTACGTTTTCCAGGTATCCCTTTAACTTGTGGCAACGATTCATCATACTAAATTGCACATTTAAACATGAAGCTGCTTCAATTCTCAGCAACTGACGACAAATAAGAGCGTTATTCGACATGAGATAATGCTGAAAACTATATACAAATAAAATTATACATAAATTTAACAAATATTAAATTTTGTTAAGAATTATTAATTTACTCATAAATTTCAAATTCGGTATAATTAGTATTGTGATTTATTAAAAGCAAAAAATGTTCAGTAAAATTGCTAACAATGAAAAGCAATATTATTTGAAAATATCTTGAATATATCAGTAATTTTTAGGTAAAAATTTTAACTATTCAAGATAAATAAAATATAAACGCGATCAACAATTAAAGATATTTTGTTAGTTGAGTATGTCGTAAGTAGTAAAAAGGGAAGTTAGTTGTGAGTCAAGAAGAGTTGACCTATAGTTTTAAAAAAAATTGGCAGCAGATACAGGAACTGGAAAAATATATAATGCAGTTGCCAATAGAACAACAAGCAAACGCTGCATTGGAAGCTGTTACTGCTTCTATAGAGAATCTAGAAGCATTCAAAGAAGAAATGCAGACTACTTTAGAAGTAATGAAAGACGTTCAAGAAAAACTGCTGCAACAAAATGAGACAATAATAGCAGAATATAAGACTTATCATGATTTATTTGAATTTGCACCTAATGCGTATTTGTTTACAGATGATAAAGGAATAATTATAAAAATAAACAACGCTGCTGCTGAATTGTTAAATGTGTTGCCCAATTTATTAATTGGCAAATCATTAAGAAGTTTTATATCGCAAAAAGATCGTCTATTGTTTCTTACCAAACTAAAGCAGTCGTTGAATGTAAAGTCTGTGCAAGAGTGGGAAGTATCTATCTGTCCCCTTGAGGGTCAAGCTTTTGATGCAATACTTTCGGTGAAGCCTGGGCGAGAAACTTCTAGAGGATTGGATATATTACAAATATGTATACATAATATTACTAAGTACAAGCAATTAGCAGCAAAGCAGATACCTGCCTTGAGCGCACCTATGGAAAAACCCAATGGGCTGGATGGCTTACGCGTATTGTTTGTAGATGACGAAGCCGATACCCGTGAGTTGATTGCAGCAGTGCTAA
>NZ_JTCM02000095.1 GCF_000817785.2 Hassallia byssoidea VB512170
CCGACATTACCGGACAGCCTTGTATTAAAGATCCTCAAAACTCCACGACTATTTCAGCTATATGGCTGTCCGGTTTTGTCTGATTTTTTGGAACCCAAACAGTAGATCATGCTACATTTTCCCATTTGGCAATAGTTTTTGCTGTGAATACTAGGGCAATGTATCAGGCAGGTTACGAGTTTTACTGTTCTGATAATAATGTTTGGTTAGTAGATAATGTACCATCTGAGTATCTACAAAACATCAAAACACTTTAGTTTTCTTAACATTTATTAGTTATCTCTTACGATAGAAGAATAAGTTCATAACTAATTGATAAAGTAATAGCAAGATTCTTGATGGACTAGAAAATGAACATTATTGCTTGGATTATTCTCGGTCTTATAGCCGGAGCGATCGCTAAAGCTATTTACCCAGGTCGTCAAGGCGGTGGTATTCTCACAACAATGATTTTAGGTATAATTGGCGCTTTTGTTGGGGGAACCATAGTTACCATCTTAGAGACAGGAAAACTACAATTTGCTGCCGCTAGTCTCAGTATTCCTGGTCTAATTGTTGCTGTGATTGGTGCTATGATTGCTATTTTCCTTTGGGGATTAATTGCTGGACGTACCAGTGTCTAGTTGAATGGCAATAAGAATTGTAGTTAGAGCCAATTTATTAGGAACTAACTCATTACTATTTCAAGTATATAAAAATACTCCACTTGCTTAACGCCAGTGGAGTATTTAGTTATATATCCGGGTAAATATTAATAGCGCTAACTTTCCAGCCTATGAATGCGTGATTTTGCATTATACGTCAAAAATTGAACATATTGTACAGATGTAAGGCGCGGAACGTCTCTACGCTACGATTCATTCCACGGTTATGCAATGCCCGTGATTTACATTACTTGAATATTTAAATTCTCAAATGCGAGAAAATTGTAGATACACCCTAATCTTTATTTGAAAAAAGCCAACTACTCTTTAGGTATATGCAGCCTAATATCTAATCTGGATAACCCTGATTATTGTAAAGATTTTTTAAATTCATCTTTTATGTTTTCAGCGGTGTGAATAACTTGAGCCTCAGCTTGCTTTACTTTGCCCTCAGCCTTGTCTTCTGGATTGCCAGTCAATTCACCAAAAGCTTCTTGAACCTTACCTTCAATATTTTTAGCAGTTGCCTTGATTCTATTTTCAGCACTCATATTTTTCACCTCTTTTAATTATTATTTTGTAACCTAATAATCTACCTTATCAATATATGATTTATTTGATAACTGGACTTGAGATAGATTTTTTATAAAAACACCGCCTTTTATGGATAAATGCAAGTAAGAAATGTCATAAAATTCTGATTTCAGCAAATAAAAATATTTAAGGAAAGTCTAGACGTGGCAATTAAGCGGAAAAATATATGGACAAGTGAATTTAATAACATAATTAGGGGTGCGTGTGGAGGATTTTTGTTTGGCATTCCCTTGCTTTACACGATGGAAGTTTGGTGGATTGGTTCGCTAGCAAAACCAAGAATGATGATGGTAGCGATCGCACTGACATTTATTGTGGTTTTCTGGCTCAATCAAACTGAAGGCTTTCGCAAACGCAGACATACAGCACAAGCTTATGACGCAGCATTTGATACTATAGAAGCGATGGCGATCGGCATAGTTTGTTCTGCTTTTGTGCTGTTATTATTGCGAGAAATTACACCAGAAACCGCCCTCAAAGAAGCTGTAGGTAAAATCATTTTTGAAAGTGTACCATTTTCATTAGGGGTAGCATTAGCGAACCATTTTTTAGGTGATAGCCGTAACGCCAATACACAACAAAATGGTGAGGCAAACAAAGCCGACAAGCAGAAAAACCCAGATGAGTTACAAGCGACTCTTGCCGATATTAGTGCAACCCTGATTGGTGCAACCGTAATTGCTTTTAATATCGCTCCAACAGATGAAATTCCCATGTTAGCAGCGGCAGTTTCACCATTCTGGCTTTTATCAATTATTGCTGCATCTTTGCTGATTTCTTATGGAATCGTATTTGAAGCGGGTTTTTCAGATCAACAAAAGCGCAGACAGCAACAAGGAATTTTCCAACGCCCGTTAGGTGAAACTATTATGTCTTATTTAGTGTCGCTGGTAGCAGGTGCTTTTATGTTGTGGTTCTTTCAAAAGTTGACATTTAGCGATCCTTGGACAATGTGGTTAGATCATGCTTTGCTGCTTGGTTTACCTGCAACAATTGGCGGTGCAGCTGGAAGGTTAGCGATATGAATCAAACAGAACAACGACCAAAGCGATCGCTTGCTGAATGGGTTACATTTAGCATCGCAACATTAATCCTCACAGTAATTGTCGGTCTGGTATGTTACACCTGGGTGAACGATAAGCATGAACCCCCCATTGTTTCTGTAACTAACAAAGAGAAAATTCGCGAGGTAAATGGACAATTCTATGTCCCCTTTGAAATCATTAATAACGGTGGAGAAACAGCCGAATCAGTGCAAATTATCGCTGAATTAAAAATTAACAATGAAGTTGCAGAAACCGGAGAACAACAGATTGATTTTTTATCCAGTAATGAAAAAGAAGAAGGAGCTTTTGTATTTAGCACTGACCCTCGCAAAGGTCAGTTAACTCTGCGAGTTGCCAGCTATAAATCACCCTAGCATTAAATACGAACGCAACGAAAGCACCTCTTGTACAGACGTTCCAATGGAACGTCTCTACCGAATATGCTTCACTAATTTTGATGCACCTTATATCTTGCTTTTGTATTAATAAAACTGAGAATGCAGATGCGGGAATATTTTCTCTTCCACGCATCTGCCATCTTCTAATCAGACATTATCGATTACGCTATATCTACTTGCGCTTACACACCTACAGGTGTTTTGATTCCACCAGATGCTTGCTGATTACCATCTGATTGCAGTGATTCCCCTTCGATAAACGAGCGCAGCATCCAAGCCATTTCTTCATGAGCTTCCATCAATCCAGTTAAGAAGTCAGCAGTTCCCTCATCATGGAACTTTTCGCTAGACTGATCTACATGGTCGCGTAAATTGCGAATGACCTGCTCATGGTCGTTTACCAAATGAGCCACCATCTCAGTTGCTAAGGGGATGTTATTGGGTTGCTCTTTGAGTGAAGCAACCTTCAGAAATCCTTCCATAGTCCCAATAGGATAACCACCCAAAGCACGAACCCGTTCAGCTACTGAATCGATACTTTCAGTTAATGCTGTGTATTGTTCTTCCCAAAGCTGGTGCAAACTACGGAACTGAGGTCCGACGACATCCCAGTGAAACTTCTTCGTTTTCACTAAGAGTAAATAGGCATCTGCCAAATCTTGATTCAACAGGTTGATTACACCTTGACGCTGTTCTTCTGTCAAACCAATGTTTAACTTACGCATAATTTTCAATCTCTAGGCTAACTCTCTTTCTAGGTTCACCAATTTACCCCCAAGCAACATCAACCTAAGGAAGTATTATCAAAGCCAAATAGATTCTCAAAGGAATAATTATATATTTGTAAATAATTTAACACTTGGTAAATACTGATAATTATTTCTTTAACAATAATTATCTCTCATTACTTAAAGTAACTTAATACACAAACTAAATTTTCCGAGAGCAAATAATAATAGACACCTTGACTACACTCAGCAATCAAGATGTCTACAATGGAAAACACCAAAACCTACTTTCAGCAAAGATGTTCAGATTGTGAAGGATCTAAGCCTACTTAGTCTTTACCTTTCACCTTATCCAGAAATTTATTAATTTTATCTTCCACAGTTGTAGCATTTTGTGAATTCTCAGGACGATTCATTTTATTAACGTCAGCTTTTCCCTGAATCTCGTTAAGTCCTCCGCCGCTTGTATTTTTTTGATACACATCGAGTCCGGGAGGCTCTTGTGTAGATAATTCATCAGTTTTGCGCTGAATTTGATTTAGCTGATCTGTAGCTTCTGTTGGGTCGCTTTTAGTAGTACCGATCGCCAAAGCCGGAAAAGCGTTAGTTAAAAGTAGTAAGGCACAGGTAAAAGCAACAACTAGAAAGCGCACGGGACGTACTAGAGACGAAACAAAACCAATTATTTTCATTTTAAATCCTCGATAACAGCACTAAAGCAGAACTTTTAATATTATAGAGAAGCCTGTACCTATAGCTTATCAATTTGAGCAATCAAATTATCAAGCTGTACTTCTATCTTTACGTTCTTGCTCTACAAACCTTGTGAAGAGAGGGGCTGTATGTTCCGCATCGGCTAAGTAAGGGGAAACAAGCAAATCAACCGTGACTTTTTTATAAAAGTATTGCGGGTCACATAATAGATTCTTCTTTCAAGGTTCGCTTATTTTTTTATACTTCTAGAACCCTAACACTTGAATCGACCCCTAGACTGAAATTATATTTGTTTATATTCCTAACAGAATCACTCTCTAGATAGATAAACTTAATTCTCTTTTGGGCTGTTTACTATAAATGAGATGATATTAAGTTTCATGGATTAATTACTTTATTTATTTATAGTCATAAAGTAATTAATTGTCAACAGTATAACAGATATTTAAGAGATTTAATAAGTGCGATCGCATCTTTATCATTTTTCGTTTAGAGACAGATAATTTAATTGTAACCATCAGAAAAATTTTAGTTAAAGTATTTTCTCTAATCTAGAATTTAATACCAAAAATCAAATTAAATTCTATTAATTAAAAATGGGTGGTATAGGAGTCGAACCTATTTGATGCTGGTTAAAAGCCAGCTGCACAGCCGTTATGCCAACCACCCATAAATGGGGATAGTAGGATTTGAACCTACGACCTTGAGATTAAGAGTCACCTGCTCTAACCAACTGAGCTATATCCCCATAACAAACGGAAGATGCAGGAATCGAACCTCTACAGCACAAGCTGTACTCTGGTATTCCAAATTAGTTGCCGTACACACAGCAGCACCTTCCAAAATCATTAGACATCTCCGAAAAACAATCATGCGTTGCCCGAAGTTGTTTGTAGGGACAATTCATGAATTGTCCCTACGACGCAGGACACGACGTTTGTCTATTTAGCCCCTTGCCCAGGAGTTGAACCTGGCTACTCGTCTTTAGGAGAGACAAATCTGCATCCGGCAGACAAGGGATAACGGGATCGGAGGGACTTGAACCCCCAATAATTCGGGTAGAAGCCGAAAGCCTTATCCATTAGACGACGATCCCAAATCCACCTGGGAGATACTGCCCCTCCTAACTCTGTGTTATCAGCACAGCGCCTCGCTTCTCGGCTTCAGGTGGATAAAGGAAGATGGAGGAATCGAACCCCTACAGTTGCCTGTACCCTGGTTTTCGCTTTGCAGTTGCCGACCATTCAGCGGCATCTTCCTTAAGGGGTGTCTGACGGGACTCGAACCCGCTATAACTAGTTCCACAAACTAGCGCCGCGACCACTTTGGCTTCAGACACCATCAGTGGAATCAAGGAGAATCGAACTCCTAACCTCCTGCTTGCAAGGCAGGCGCTCTAGCCAATTGAGCTATGACCCCATAAAATTAATAGTCCTGACAAGAATCGAACTTGCAACCACTTGCTCTTCAGTATGCAAATACTTTACTGTTGGAGCTACAGGACTATTAAAGCGGACAACGGGACTCGAACCCGTATCGCGAGTTTGGAAGACTCAGATGCTAACCATTGCACCATATCCGCATTGTTGAAAAAGCTTTAAAATGCTGACCACTCAGCCAGGTGGAAACCTCAAGGCTTTATGGAACCTAAAACCGTCATCCTGGATTTCATCGAACTTTAAAGTCTAAAGTTCGAACTTTAACAAGTTAAACTTTGAGCGTTAAGGTTTAAGCGATGAGCGTTAACCTTTGAGCTTTAAAGTTGGGAATGTAACGGCTTATTAGTCCGTTGCTTCTATAGCAATCCATAAATTCAGAGATTTTCGAGTGACCAGCAAACATTATTCTAATCTGGGATTTCTACAGTTGTCGTGGCGTTGCTGATAGAAAGTACGCGATCGCATGTCGATTTGAACTCTTCAATAAATATCGTTCGTCTTTCAATTTCCTTAGAGATATTAGTCGGATCTAACAATTCCACACCTTCTCTTGCCATAAAGCTATCAACCAAAGACTGATATTGGTCAGAATTTACAGCTTCATTCTTTCCCAGAACTTCTAAAGCGAGTTTATCCAGTCTTTCTTTAATTTTCGCCTGCGCTTTCTCGTATTGATTGCGAGTTTGAGTGTAAGCTGACTGCATGGTATCGAGAATTGCCTCGTAATAGTCGATGAAATTTTTCATTTCAATCGCTTCTGCAACTGTCATCTCCTCTCCTGCAACTGTCACGCGAGTAGAAGCATTAGAAACTACGATCGCTCTTTTAATCGCTCGTCTTCTGTCAAGCAATGCTTGAACTCTTTGCACAAGAGCCTTAGCATTGACTTCGTATTCCTCTCTAGATTTAAAGCCAGTAGGAACTTTGCCAACTTCGACAACAGTTATTAAAGTACCATTTTCTAAAGCCGCTCTCGTAGATTCGATGCGCTTTTGCAGCAGCGTCAATTCTGCCAAAGCATCAGTAACAGTTATTACAGCCATATTACACTCCTCAATCGACTATACAAATTTGGCATAGCCGCACGCAAGTGGCGAGATTCTGGGGCTGGTGACAGGAATTGAACCTGCAACCTACCGCTTACAAGGCGGTTGCTCTGCCAAATTGAGCTACACCAGCACACTTTTTTTGCTTGAGTTGGTGGCGGGGGCAGGAATTGCACCTACTGATGTTCAGGTTATGAGCCTGACGAGCCACTGTTGCTCCATCCCCGCAATATCACCAATACCCCTGACTGGACTTGAACCAGTATCCTCTTCGTTCTAAGCGAAGCACCTCTTCCAATTGGGCTACAGGGGCATATCGGGATGGCAGGATTTGAACCTGCGACCTTCGGCTCCCAAAGCCGCCGCGCTACCAAGTTGCGCCACATCCCGTTCATGCTCCTGACTGGATTTGAACCAGTACTACGCAGGGCTTAAACCTGCTGCCTCTTCCAATTGGGCTACAGGAGCATAATTTAGCTGCTTTATGAAAGCAGAACTGGGGAGATAGGGCTTGAACCTATATTGTTCCGCTGTCAAAGAGCGGTGCCATACCAGTTAGGCGACTCCCCAATAAAAATTTCTCAACTTTAGCTTTTATTAGACATAGATACTTTGAGAATGATTTTGTTTAGTCCAATACCCTCGGGGTGGTTTTTGAATTCCATAAGCTTTACACCATTTTTCTACAGCTTTATCACTTACATTAAAATCTTTTGCAATTAAAGTCGTAGGCTTTGACCAAATTAATGTCTCTAATTCTTTTTTAGAAGGTCGTTCAACCTTTCTATTTTTAAAATTAAATCGTATGGAGGCGCATTTTCTACACAATCCCAATGTCGAAAACTTAGTTATTGTTACATAGCATTGCGAACAGGAATACCTGTCAATTTTGGAATAACTTCTTCGTCTACCAGCAAAAGTTTCTGTTTGGCTATGACAGTTAGGGCAAAGCAAACGTAAATTTTCCAGCCTGTTGTCGTTTCCAATACCGTTGATATGGTCTAATTGTAAACATAGAGGTTTGCCATTCCATTCTGATGAAATACCACATTCATAACATTTTTTCTCCAGCAATGATTCTTCAATTAACCTACGCTTAAGTCCTAATCTGTTATAAGAAGAACCTACAATTAAAATCTTTTCTAATGGAATTTTTCCCCGTTCAGAATATCTGCTAAATCCAACCGTATTGTCTCCTCTAGGCGGAACAATACCATGTTTTTCACACCAATGATAGAAGTGTTTGTAGTTGCCTCCAGCCGCCCGAAGTCCTAAATATTGAAGACATTCCTTTACAGAGGAACAACGTTTCACAGCTTCCTCTATCTTAGATTTGTTTGAAAGTATGCTTCGGCGTGCCATGACTTAACCTTAAGAAACTGAATTTTTATGGCAATTAAAGTAAACTTAACATATATTGCTAATTCGACTCAAGAAAATGCTTGCCGGGACAGGATTTGTAGCTTGCTTCCCGTTCGCGGAGCGTCCCGAAGGGAAGGGTATCTGTAATCTCATCGAGAGAGAGCGATGCGACTTTACCAATTTGTCCACCCGGCAATGAGATAAATGGCTGCCCCAGTAGGACTCGAACCTACAACCTCGCGGTTAACAGCCGCTCGCTCTACCATTGAGCTATGGGGCAACGAAGCCCCCCAGGTCGGAATCGAACCGACGACCTTCTATTCTTCAGACAGACGCTACTACCAACTGAGCTACCGGGGGATATAGAAGGAGAGATAAGTTTTATCTAGTGGACTGGTTTAATTCAACACTAATCAGCCACTACTTCATCTCTCCCATGTAAGGCGATCGCGGAAGGAATCGAACCTTCACTCTTGAGTTTCGTAGACTCAGATGTTATCCAGTTACACCACGCGATCAAAACGGAGAAGACAGGATTTGAACCTGCGACGGTCGTTAAACCGCTCTCCCTTAGCAGAGGAGTGCTTTCAGCCACTCAGCCACTTCTCCTCAGTGGGTCGGGCAGGAATTGAACCTGCAACCAATAAAGGACGCTTTTACAGAGCGCTGCCCGCACCAATAGGCGAGCCGACCCAAAGAATCACAGTGCCGACGGGACTCGAACCCGCAATCCCCAGATTGAAAGCCTGGTGGCTTAACCATTTGCCCACGGCACCATATTTAACGAATTCTGCGAAATTCAAGAGTCCGACGGGAGCGGTGGGGTGCATCACGCCGGGGAATTGTGAGATACATCCTTTATGGATGTCCGAACAATTTCCACGCATTGTTCAAAATTGCACTGATCTACGTGGTATACTATTCATGGTCGTTGACCCGCCCAACTGTCTCGGAACAGATAACCCAAAGTAGCGGTAGGACGCTTGTGACTCCAAAGAGCAGAGCTTGGGGAAAGAACACGGTCACTGGCAGGCTATTGCCATAAGATGAACACCAAACTGTGTTGTACAAGAAAGATATACACCTGCGGGAGGCGGGTGTCTGCCTGTGGACGCGGAGTAAGACCAAATCATACACGGGTATGGAGAGGCATCGGCGGATGAAGCGGGAAGCCTAAAAGACGAATAAAACCGTCCTTGTGCTAGCTAGATTTGGGGAAGCCCCATCTTCAACCGAAGGCAAGATAGGGTACTTCACATATCTACTTTGTACAAGTTTAAAAAGTAGAACGCAGGGACTAGGATTTGAACCCAGAACAACGCTTTTGGAGAGCGCGGTGTTGCCGTTACACCATCCCTGCATGAGTAGCAGCGGCGGGATTTGCACCCGCATCAGCCAAGGTATGAGCTTGGGGCTTTGCATTAAGCTACACTGCGACACAAAGGCTGAGGTGAGAATCGAACTCACGATATCGGTTTTGCAGACCGACGCTTTCAACCACTTGGCTACTCAGCCATTTGCAAGTCCCGACGGGATTTGCACCCGCAATCTTCAGCATGAGAAACTGACGGCTTAAACTATTCGCCTACAGGACTATCACGGGAGTAACGAGACTTGAACTCGTAGCCTTTCGCTCGACAGGCGACTGCTCTAACCAGTTGAGCTATACCCCCATATTTGAAATCTGTGCCTAAACTTTAGGCTTTTAGGCACAAATTTTTAGTGAATTTGCCCATTTCATATTTAGTTTTCAAGGTTCAGAAAAATTACTTTCAACTGTTAGCAAAACAACCGACGTTCTAAGTAATAAACCTGTTGTGTATTACGCATGTATTCCGTGGTTTTGTTTTTTGCATGAGAACTTTTGTGATTTCTTCCTTCTACTTCAGATAATTTGCAAGAAGGAGGAGCTTTATTTGCTGGGGACTGTGGTTTATCCTGTGCTTGCACTACTTGTATGTAGAACATAGTTTTTAATCCTTGGTTCGTTTGTCTTTTTCTTCACTACATATATACTACATAAGCACTACAAAGGATGTCAAGGGGTTTGGGAAAGTTTTTTTGAAATTGTCTAAAACTGCTTCTGTGCTTAGGTTTTAACTCAATAACTTGTTTGTTCGATCAAACTACAACTTGTGCTAATCGTGAATTTCTGGAAATTTAACTTAATAGACAATCATCTCAAACGACAAAACATATTTAGTGCGATCGCACTGATTTGACTGCAAACCAACTTTGTAACTGTCTGTAGTATTGCTGTCGGCACTTTTTTATACTTGAAAAAAATAAAAAGGCAAACAAATCAGCAACGCCGATTTTAAAAGCAAGGCTAACGATTTGTAACACCTTTACTACAAATGAAGTTATAAAAGGTGAGCATTTCTACTCACCTCAAAAGTCATTTCATTCGCTCACGACGGAGGCGCTTTTTTGCGCTTCTTGCCAGAGTTTGTGTACAAAGAACTCAGTGCGATTGCTCATCGCTGTGACAAACACACCCTCAGCATCCTCAGAACCATTTGATATCCAAGAACCCCGCAGAGTAACTTCTAAATACTCGGCATCACAAACTGACAACGCCATGATTTCTTTGTCATCGCCTTTTATCTCAGCTTTTAACACCTCAGCTTTTAGCGCTTCTACTCCTGGTAAATTAACAGGAAGCAAAAAGGAAGCGGTACTCGGTTCTACGCAAAGACATTGCCCAACTCGCAGTGCCAAAATCACTCGCCCTTGCACCCATTGCTCCAAAGACTGAGTTAGACACTCTAAGTAAAAGCTTTTTTCAGTGTAAGTTAATTTCAACATTCCTTATGCTCTCCTGTTATTCCAGGTTTGCTTGTTCCGAACGCCAGAACTGTTCGGCGAAAGATATAGCCGGATGAACTGGTGCTTTTGGCTTGGTACGCAGTTGCATACCAGTTTCAAACAGAGTGCGATCGCCTTTACGGGAGTTACATTTTTCACAAGCTGTGACTACGTTATCCCAACTATGCAAACCGCCTTTAGATCGCGGAATCACATGATCCAGCGTTAGATGTTTGCTGCTACCGCAATATTGGCAACTATGATGATCTCGTCGCAACACTTCCCGTCGATTTACTGGCGGAACTTTCCACACGCGCTCACTAGAAGCGATTTTCAAGCGAATGTGTTTTGGTACATAAAGTACCAAGCTGGGTGAGTGGACTTGCCATCCGTTTTCGGCGATAAAGTCGAGCGGTTCGGCTTTATTTGTTACTAACAGCACGATCGCCCGCTTGATATTTACCCGACACAGTGGCAAGTAGTTTTGCGAAAAAACCACCACGGATTGCTCTAACACTTGCATTGCGCTCGTCACAGCTTGACTCCTTATTAAAAAACCCCCGCTTCTTTTTTTTGTGAAGCGGGGGTTGGAAATTGACCGGAAAGTGTTCTGGTCTTATATCGGTACAGCATCTTGGTATCTGTACCTCCCGCTTGCTTGGTTTGGTTTTAGTGCTATATTCAGCCCACTAATTCTCTGATATCTAAAATCATGATTACCCTCTGTGATTTGCCCGTGATTATGGACTTCGTCACCCATAAATAAATACTCCACTCCCGCAGCGGCTGATTCCCAACTGAATCGGCAGTTGGCAGCACGCGAAGAAGTAGAGTTGGGGTAAACGGATTTCACAGAAAATTTCACCTATTGAACATTCCTTTAAACATACTACACTTGTATTACTATCCTGTCCATACCTATAAGGAGAAAAAGTGATGCATACGATCGCTCGCACGCCAACCACCGACATGGAAGTTACCAGCATCCGTCTGGAGCGCGAACTAAAAGATAAACTCAAAGAATTAGCCGGCAGCCAGGGATATCAGGCATTGATCCGAGATATACTCTGGAATTATGTCCAGCAAAAATCAGGTGAGTGGAAACCCCGATTTTCGCGATCTGATATTCGAGCCAGCATAGCCGCAACAGCTCAACAAGAAGAACGCTGCGTACTCACAGGTCAATTAATTCAACCCCAACAACCAATGTTGTTAGGACTGACGAGGAATGGCGATATGGTTCCTCTTTGTGTCGAAAGCTTGGTTGGATAACTCTCGTTTCAAGTAAATACAGCCCAGTTACTCACGTCTGTTTGCTGGTAACTGGGCTATACTATAATTAATTTTTATTAATAAAATAAATAAATTTCATAAAATCCAAATATTTGTGACCAATTTGGTTAGGACTTACGCACTCATGTCGTCGTCAAAGCTTGAATTTACGTAGGGGCAATTCATGAATTGCCCCTAGAAGACTTTAGTGGGTGCGCTCATTCCTATTGCTAACAAAAAAATGGTGAGTCCACTCTCAGGTTGCCTGTACCAAAGCCTGCCGCATGCGCGGGTTAAGAGCGCCATCGCGGACTTTTTGTTCTATTCGTAGTGGCAAGGAGCGCGTTGGGGGAGACTTAACAGATGGCAACCACCACCACTATCGGTAAATGATTGTCCCCAAGAAAATTTTGAAGAGCAAAACTTTACAACTTCTTTACTATCTGCCTAAGTAACCCGTAAAAACTATGCCTCAGTTTTCCTTGAATCAGATTCTACTTTTAATTTTAAAAAAGAATAGTCGCGCAGTTAGATAAACATAAGTTGAAATAAATATTACAAAGCGCGAGAAAACGCCTCAGTGTTAACCCGGAAGAGATTTACGTAGTTTCTGCCTAAATTCTAGAGAAATTACTGTTTATGTATACTTACAGACAGGATATTCTAAATCAAAGTTAGTAAATTAACTCAATACATAAAAGGCAGAAATTAACTGGTTTCCGAGTTTTACTCTATAATTGGTATTTCTGAAAGTAAGTATACATTTATTTAATATACCAGTGATTTGGTCATCTGAAATAGAAAGGGGCTATAACAGGTGAGAGAAAGTTTCGACCTTTGAAGATAAGCGAATCATCAGGTGCAGAAGAAACGACTTTGAGTAAAAGAAATGCCAGGAGGTTGGGTAAAAAGAGGATGGGGTCATTATCAAACAGTGTGCCAGGAATGAAAAAAACTTTATCATCGCCACTACTGCGCCAAGATGAAGTAGATCGACAACAATACCCAGTCAAGCTGATGCAGCATCAGGAAGAACCATCACACCAGTTGACACGTCATATTCATCAAATCATCGCCAAGAGCTTGGCTCCAGCAACGATGCTGCAAGAGATTGCCCAACTGCTAGGAACCGTGTTCCAAGTTGATTCTTGCTGCTTAGTTCCAGTAACAAGTGAAAAATTTGATCGGGCAATTACTGCTAATTGGTGTGCGTCGGAGTATTTAGGCTTGCCGCATCCAGATGAGATATTCTCAACCGAACAGGTGGAATGTGCTTGTGAACCAACGATTGAGGACATTTCGACTATTAAAAATAGTCTGGAAACAGGATATCAACATTTACCGTTACCGATTAAAGCGGTTTTGGCAATTCCCACACGCTTTGGGGGCAAAAATAACGGGGTGATAAGTCTAATACAGTTTCATCCCTATGATTGGAGTGAGTCAGAAAAACAACTGCTAAAAGCGGTAGAATCGTCTTGCGCGATCGCTTTTTCCCAAGTCGCACAAGCAGAGGTAATTGCTTCTCAAGAAAAATATATAGCTAAGAGCGCCCAGCATCAAAGCTTGATCACGCAATTGACAATACTCAGTCGCAGCAACCTGGAGTTAAATCAAATGCTTCAGTTAGCGATCGCCTCGACAGCAGAGTGTCTTCAAGCAGATCGCGGTATGCTCATACTGCTAAAATATACTGATCCGCTATTTAGGACTCAACCTAAAAAACAAATTCCCAAAGCAAAAGCAACTGTTGTTGCTGAATGGTCTAGAGACCAAAGTCAAAGCACCACTCAACTAGAAACTTTGGATAAGTCTTTCTCTGTTTCTGAGTGTGGTTTATGCCAGCGCGTCTTCACATCAGGAAAAGCAGTAATTATAAATGAAAATATAGACCAAAACAGTATTTCAATTGCTGGGGTGTTTGCTTTGGATATATTGCCTGCGGTGGTATTAGTACCATTAGAAAATCAAGGCAAAGTCATAGGATTTTTAGTGCTTCAGCAAGCAGTGCCTCGCAATTGGGACTTTGCAGAATTAAATATCATGGAAATGATTTGCGCTCAAATGAGCAATGCCATAATTCAATCACAGACACTGCGCCAAGTACAGATGTTGGTAGACGAGCGCACGGCAAAACTACAAAGTAGTCTAGAATTGCAGGCAAAACTGCACGAAAGAACTCGGCAATATGTTGAGCAGCTGCGGGAACTTAACGAACTCAAAGATGAATTTTTGAGCAACATGAGCGATCGCTTGCGTTACCCCCTGACGAATATGCTGATGTCAATCCGCAATTTACGTCTACCAGGAATAGCACCAGAGCGTCAAGCTAAGTATGTGGATATCTTAGAAAGCGAGTGTACTAAAGAAATCAACTTGATTAATGACTTGTTGACGCTTCAAAAGTTAGACTCTCATCAAGAACGCCCACAATATGAAAACATCGATTTAAATACAAAAATTCAAGATGTAGCAACATCTTTTGAGCAAAAACTCGCTCTTAAGGGATTAAGTATTAAGATGAATCTACCTACAGAATCACTAACTCTACAAACTGAAGTAGAAAGTTTTAACCGCATTCTGCAAGAGTTGTTTACGAATGCGAGTAAATACTCAGAACGCGATTCTGTGGTTCAATTGCAAGTCTATCATCAAGTTGAAGAACAAATCGATCAAGTTATTATTAAAATAACTAACACCGGACTTGGTATCTCTGACGAAGATGCGACTTACATATTTGACAGATTCCGTCGCGGTAGAGGAGGACGATGGACTCCTGGTACTGGTTTGGGGCTTGCTTTAGTCAAGTCTTTAGTGCAACATTTGAATGGAGCGATCGCTGTTGAGAGTACTCCAATTGAGAACTCTAACTTGAGCAGAATTTGCTTCACCCTAACTCTGCCCCAATTTTCTGAATAAAGCAAACCATTTAAAAGTGACTGAGCAACACAATACAACAGAGGACTTTGATTTGAATGCTAGTGACGACACCAACCTAGAAGAGAATTTGACAACCGATGTGGAAGTCGAAATTGAGAAAATAGCAGAGCGAAAGCGACAAATCACTGCTAAAATCCAAATTCCCCAATCAGTTGAACACGTTTGGAAAGTCCTGACAGATTACGAGGCTTTAGCTGAATTTATTCCTAACCTTGCCAAAAGTCGTCGATTAGCGCATCCTACCGGCGGTATTCGGCTAGAGCAAGTAGGCTCTCAGCGCTTATTAAATTTTAACTTTTGTGCGCGTGTAGTTCTCGATTTGGAAGAATGCTTTCTCAAAGCAATTAATTTCCAAATGGTAGAGGGAGATTTTAAAGACTACTCTGGTAGCTGGTATTTAGAACCTTACTGCGTTGGTGAAAATGTGGGAACTAATCTTTGCTACACAGTCAATATTTGGCCTAAACTTGTTATGCCAGTCACAGTGATTGAGCGTCGGTTAAAAAATGACCTACAGTTAAATCTGCTAGCGATTCGTCAGCGTGTAGAGGAGTTAGCTACTTAGTTGCTAACACGAAGGCTGGGGAAGATATCCAATTCTTTCTATCTGATAAACTTTTCTATTTTTTATACATTATAGCTTACGCAATTAGCGCATAATTTCACATTCGTAGTAAGCACGGAGAGTGCTTACTAGGAAATAGATACCTTTCCAGCTTGACGGCTCCAAAGAACTTGACAGTTTCTTTAAATTAAATGCCGAATATTGACGGATGACTGAAACCGGAAGTATCGCGCAAATTGGATTGAGTAGCTTTAACTCAATCTTAATTTATCATGGAACCAATACAGCAACCACTACCCGATTTAAAATCGCTGAAATGGACTGGCAAGAAAATACCACAATCAAGCCAAATATCGATTGACCCTACCAAATTTAAGCAGCTACTAGGTTTAGTTTACGGTGACAGTGCGATCGCCCTTCGTTTACTTGACCAACAGCAAAAACTACACCCAGGTAAAACAAGCTGTTGGTATCTGGAGAAAACGATCCAGGATGTCAAGCGGGATCGGCACTGCTGAAGAAAGTAAAAAGCGATGTCTACGACAAGCCATAAAGCTTGGTGCAGTCGCTCATGGGGAGCCAGCGCGGTGGTGTTCGCGTAGCGTCTTTGTCAGGAGAAGCAGCGCGGTCTTCTCCCAAGGGGAGACGCCAAGGGCGAAGGGGAGCCACCTTTGTGCGCGGGTTCCCCGCCTTGAGGAGAGTGTCGTGGTTTCCACGCCACTTGCTGTAGCCTGTGGTAACAAACATGACCGCGTTGCTTTACCGGGTTGCGTCTACGCATTTCTCAAATAGTACGTCAAGCGCGATCGCCTTTAACAAAGCCTCAAAAGACAAAGCATTTGATAACTTTTGACTTAGTATTTATTGCTTATACCAAAAATACCCCCAGGGGAATTCGAATCCCCGTTACCTCCGTGAAAGGGAGGTGTCCTAGGCCTCTAGACGATGGGGGCATCACTTGCCAGACTTTTATTAAAATAACGAATTTTCGTGATGATGTCAACACCCTTTTGCGAAAAAATTCTCTACTCACCCAGCAATGCCTTCACTAACAGATTTTTCGGGTAAAGTAATTCTTCTGTGCATACAGCTTTTGGTGCGGTTGTCGGGTCATGCGATCGCCACCAATTATAATAATAAATCGTACTTTTATCAGTTATGATTTGGTTTTAATTCTTTTGTCATTTCCAAAAACTTAGTCATCATGGGTTTATCACAAGCTGAATGCTCCCGTATATTCGCCTTTTTCACTTCTAGACGCACACTGGCAGAAAAAGCGATCGCCACTTTTTCATGAATAATTAATAAAGAGCGTATAAACAAATACCATTAATGAAACCATTGGAGAATTTAGCAAGTCACAATGGGTATGGTATTGCGCCCGATAAAGTTAAGATTAACTATTCTTTACAAAGATTTTGAAATATATCACTCAAAATCTACAACATGGAAGCATCATTTGAAATCACCCAACAGATGGTGATTGCCGTCTTTGCAGGCATTACCGCTCAAGTGCTGGCTGCATATCTTAAGCTACCCAGCATCGTTTTGTTATTGGTGTTTGGCATTCTCCTTGGTTCGGATGCGATTGGGCTATTGCACCCTCATTTACTGGGCACAGGATTGGAAGTTATTGTCGCCCTAGCAACGGCAATAATTTTGTTTGAAGGTGGACTCAACTTAGATTTGCGCGAATTGGGCAAAGTTTCCGTTAGTCTGCAATTGCTCGTCACTCTGGGAACGCTCATCACTTTGCTTGGTGGTAGCATGGCAGCTCACTGGTTGGGTGAATTTCCCTGGAATATTGCCTTTCTCTACGCTTCGATAATCGTAGTCACAGGACCAACGGTCGTCGGTCCGTTGCTCAAACAAATCAATGTAGATCGACAAGTCGCAACACTGCTGGAAGGGGAAGGGGTTTTAATTGATCCGGTGGGAGCTATCCTCGCGTTCGTTGTTCTGGATACAATTTTGAACAGCAATGCTGACCCTATCGATGCCATTATCGGTTTGCTGTTGCGTCTGGGGGTCGGTGCAGCGATTGGTGCTGCCGGCGGTTATTTGATGAGTTTGATTTTCAAACGTGCCGATGTTCTCTCATTAGAACTAAAAAATTTGGTGGTGCTAGCGGTGCTGTGGAGTCTGTTTACTTTAGCGCAGATGATCCGCAGTGAGTCGGGAGTAATGACAACCGTAATCGCCGGCGCAGTTTTTGCCAACTCCTCGGTGCCAGAAGAACGTTTGTTACGCCGCTTTAAAGGTCAATTGACGATTCTTAGCGTCTCGGTGCTGTTCATTTTGCTAGCGGCTGATTTGTCTATTGCCAGTGTACTGGCGTTGGGTTGGGGCAGTTTATTTACAGTTTTGGTACTGATGTTCATCGTTCGCCCGATTAACATTCTCTGTTGTACCTGGAATAGTGACCTCAACTGGCGGCAAAAATTGTTTTTAAGTTGGGTTGCACCTAGAGGTATTGTTTCTGCTTCAGTGGCTTCTTTATTTGCGATCGCACTCACACAACGCGGTGTTAACGGTGGTGAAGCGATTAAAGCTTTAGTCTTCTTGACAATTCTGATGACAGTATTCTGTCAGGGGCTAACAGCAGGTATGATCGCCAAATGGTTACAAATCACCTCTAAAGAAGCAACTGGGTTGGTAGTTGTTGGCTGTAATCCCCTAAGTCTTTTGATTGCCCGATTTTTTCAAGAACGGGGAGAAGCGGTGGTCATGATTGATACTGACCCCGAATGTTTTGCACAAGCGGAAGCACAAAACCTGCGGTTGATTGCTAGCAGTGCGCTAGATACAGCAGTTTTGGAAGAAGCGGGACTGGCTTCGATGGGAACTTTTTTAGCTATGACTAACAATGGTGAGGTAAATTTTGTTTTAGCTCAACGTGCAGCGGAAGAGTTTAACCCCCCGCGTGTCTTAGCTGTTTTTCCTCGCGACCCGCAAGCATCCACATCCGCAGAGAATAAAGTTGACCAGGCTTTTGTCCAGGACTTAGGAATTAAGACTTGGAATGAGTATCTCAATAGTGGACGAGTGAAGTTAGGGACAACTACCCTTGATGAAGAGGAATTTTCCAGCCAACAAAATCGCATTCAAGAAAAAATTCGTACTGGCGATTTGATACCGTTGTTGGTAGAACGAGAAAATCGCCTACAGATAATCCCAGCTGCTATTGATTGGCAAGCAGGCGATCGCATTATATATCTATTGCATGACCCCAGATCCAATCTTTTAAAACGCTTATCCGGTGCTAGTCAATCCACCCCCCTATCTCTAGAAAAGTTACCAGAAGTCGAACAAGTCCCTGTAGCAAAGTTAGCTGAACTTTCCGTTAGTGATTCCCCCAGTGCTTGAAGAAGAGGAGGGGAGGGGGGGACAAGGGAGGCAGGGGAAGAGGAATTTTACCAATGCCCAATGCCCAATTACCCATTACCAATGACTGGTTGCTGTGGTAAATTACCTAATTCAGAGTTCAGCATTTCTTGATGTGTTTGTTTTTCTTGCCACAATACACCAGCTAAATGCACCACAGCAAGAAGTATCGCAGCAATGGAAACTATGTAACTGTGTATGGCGTAAAGATGCTCAATAGTTACGGTGCTGATGGCTCCACCGCCTGTCAGAATATCTCGTAATTGATGCCCTATGAAAGGAATTGCTTCAATTGTTTGTAGTTCGATGCTAAAACGCCAGTATCCTAGTTGATCCCAGTCTAGGATCATTGCTGTCCAATCTAAGCCGATCGCACTCAAGGTAAACAAAATTCCGCTAATCCAAGCAGTCAACCAACTCTTGCGAAATTGTCTGCTTAAAAACATCACCACAATTTGAATCAAGGCAACAATAATTACTGCGTTACCTGCAATATTATGCGCTTTATGAAATAACCAGCCGTAAGTTACTTGCGCGTCAATCATTTTCAATGACTCATAAGCGCCGCCAGCTGCTGGTTGATAATAAAAAGAGAGTAAAATTCCCGTAGTCGCGCTAATCAAGGTCAGAGTAAGAATTGCGACCGATAAATACGTCGATATTCGCCGCCCAATTATATCAAACCGGGTGCTTTGCATAGCTTTCGCCTCTTTCCTTCGCTTTATATGTATTTTTATTACAGTTTAACTAAGAATTATTAACACTTGATAACTCTTGAGGCGTAGATGTAAATATTATTTAAGCTAAATTAAGCTAAATATTGCATCCAAGCTTTTAATGGTTCTGGAGAGCCATACCAAATTCCTCGACTTCTGGGGGAATGGTTGACACCTGAAATCACAATATTTTCGGCTCCTTCTAGATGAGCGGCTTCAATCGGCGTGATACCATCACCCCAAGTATTACCTTTGCCACAAGTTAATTGGTAGCTACTGTAAGCTAACCAGCTACCTCTTCGTCTTACCCCAAAGATAGTTTTGCCGGCTACACAAACATAACGAACGTTTTTGTAAAATGCTCCTGGGTAGTTATTTTTGACAAAATCCAGATTCCAGCGCGTCCAACGTTCTTGGCTAATATGAGGTGTGCCTAAGGTAACAAGAGTATTAATTAAAGGGTGAGCGCAATAAATAGACGGTTGCACCTCACCACGTCCTAAGTAAGGCTTTTCTCCCAAGTAAATCCGGGATATCCAACCTCCGGCTGAATGACCAATTAAGTTAATTTGAGAAGCGTTATATTGTTGCAATATCTGCTTTACGGTGCGATCGAGTTGCTGCAAAATAGGCGTTACAGGTCTGCCGCCGAGAGTCGGTATCCAGTCGCGCCGTCGCAGCGGTACTGTGAGGGTGGGAAAACCTGACTGTTGCAAAGATTGTTCGAGTTGACGGTAAGCGATCGCACTTTCTAAATATCCTGGCAAAATAACTGTCGGTAATGGCATTTGATAATTTAGATAAAAGTAAGGATTTTTTGACAAAACCCAAATATCTTACTTATACGTAAGTGCTTGAGTAAATTAATACTATTTATCGCCGAAATTTGGGAATCAGCCGGAATTATTTACCATCGAAGAATTGCTTTGACTGCAAACGTTGTCAGTAGTAAAGAAGTGCTATTTATTCATGCAGGGTAAACCAGGAATGACATAATAGCTATTTGAAAAAACTGTTTAAGAGTTTGAATAAAAGTAAGGAAGAGTGTATAATAGCTGAGAGTTATTATTGTAGCTACGTTGTAGACTGAAAAATAGTTGAGTAGTGAAAAAGCGAATTGACTAGTACTAATAGTATATGTTAGCCCAAAGCGATCGCCAAAACTCAGAGTCACACTATTTTTTAGCTTGAATTGTCGCTGGTGATAAAAAATCAATAATAAAAACTAATAAATTTCCACGGAAGAGTCAAAAAACGCAACTTTCAGCATATTTTAGCGTCGATGCAAAGGATAACCAAAAGCGCAAAAAAGGGAAATATTTCTGTTTTTAGTTTTTGCAGAGAAAGTTATTATTTGTAGTGGAACGCATCTGTATGCAGTATCTGTAAAGAGAAAATTACTTTTTTAACGCAACTGAGCCGAGTGAACGAGAATAGCTATGTCTTACGTCTCCCTGCTGAAAAACATACCAGATATATTAAGCCAGCCTGCTGGAATTGCGGCAATAGCCTCTGTGGGCATTCATGGTGCGATCGCTTTTATTTTGCCCTTGATGCCTGTAGACTCTAGCAAATCTACCACACAAGTCTCATCAAACAAACCCGTCGGACTCGTTCAATTAAGCCAAGCCGATCAAAACCGTCTGCCACAAATTCCCGGCACATCTCAGGTTGCCCTAAAGCCGCAAGTTCCCTTACCGAACTTTGCCACCCAGCCAACTCAATTAGCACCTTTGCCCCCAACTTTGTCTAGCTCTAGCCAGGTGATATTGCCCCCCATCCCGAAAACAGCTAATAATTATCCCATCGCCTCTGTACCTAAAGGTCAGTCGTTGCGGATAATTCCTCAGACAAAGGCAAATTTTCAAATCGACACCTCTGGCTTTAATGCAAGCAAAAGAACCGCGCAATCATTTCCGCGTTTTGACAACAATGACATCAAAATTGCCAGTTCTTCTCAACCGCTGTCAGTAGGCAGGTTGCCACAAGTACAAGCGGATAATAAAATCCCTGAGGGAATACCTAACACCCCTCCAGTAGTAAGTTCTTCTGATGTGCCGACTACACTGCCTTCTACACCAATACCATCAGGACAACCGATAGAAACAAGCAGCACTCCACAAACGATGCCGGTGGAAAATGATGTACCGAACACTGCTACTCCAAATCAAGATTTAATAACTCCTGTGGGAGAAACTCCAAAAGCTGGAGATAATTTAACCTTAGCAGCGGCAAACCTACCGCAATGGCAGCAGTCAAGCGTAAGCTTACCTGAGTTGCCATTAACTACTCAGAAAGACTATACGGTATCAGCAGCTACACGAGAGTTAACTAACAAAACTACTACCTTGGCAGAACAGTTTGTTAAAGTCAAACAGCAATACCCCAATATAGAAACGAAACAACCGATTTCCTTAGCGATTGATAAAGCAGGGTTGGATCGTCGAGTTGAGGTAGGTTTGGTAGTTAATCCAGATGGCAAAAACGTTGAATCTCTAGAATTTTTGGATAACTCAGTTTCATCTGAAAGCAGAACAGCTATTAGAGAATATTTGCGGGACTATTTCCAAAAGAATCCGGCTCAGGCTAATGGCAAGCCCAAGTATTACACATTTAGTGTGTCGCCTAATTTGTCGCCCAAAAATGATGCCGGTAATAGTTCTCAAACGACTCCACTTTTGCCCGCATCCCCAGTAAATCAAACATCATCAAAAGTACCCCAAGCAACTGAAAAACCACTTTCGGGATTAAGAATTACCAGCAAACAGCCTTTGACTATACCCCAAGCACCCGAAAAACCATTACCAGAATTGCCAGTCGGGGGTAAACAGTCTTTGCTGCTACCGCAAGTCAACAAACCACAATCATCAGCACAAGTCAGAAAAAATCAGACTTTGCCTGTATTGGAACCGAATCGACAGCAGTTGTCAGAGGTGCAAGCTAGCGTCCAACCTTCACCTATAGCGCAAGTCAATAAACAACAATTATTAGGAGCGCGAATTAGGAATAGTCAACCTTTGCCCACCAGCACACCTGAAGCAACTGCGAAACCATCATTTGCTCCCGAAATCAGCAGCAATCAGACTTCCCCCACTGCTAAACCGAGTCAAAAACTCTTACAGCAGTTGCGCGAATTGAGGGAACAAAGAGAAACCTCTAATCAAGAAAAATAAAAGGGCAGCAGGAGTTAGGAGTTAGGAGTTAGGAGTTAGGAGTTAGGAGTTAGAAGTCAAGAAAACTTTGATTTCTTCTGGCTTCTGGCTTCAGACTCCTAAGTACTTATTTATAAAATTTGGTGATTTGAGATTAGGGATTGGGGGATTAGGAATAACCTCCCAGTCCTTATTCTGTAATCTACCAGCCAAGTTCTGCTTGTTGGGAAACGTAAGCGGCTACTTCCATAATCTCTTGAGGAGTTAACTTATCCTTAAAAGCAGGCATCGCATTTTTACCATTTTGAACTTGGTGAGTAATTGCGGCAATAGAGTCAACATCATAATTTTCCAGGTACTTTGACAAAGCTTCCTTTTTTAAAGTTTTCTGCTCGATAAGAATGTTACCACCACCGATGTGACAAGAGGCGCAGTTAGCATTGAAGATTTTGGCACCGTTAGATGTATCGACAGCTAATGCTGGATAAATGAATGTAAATTCCAGAGCGATCGCTAATAGCAAAATTAATAAAAATATTCTCAAGTAATTCTCCTTGCAAACAGGGAAAGGTGCAACTTAAAAAACCGTTTTTTGCATAACCTACAGGCTATAAGCCTGTGTCTATACGAACAAAGCCCGCCTTGGCGGGCTAGAATATCATAGCCCGCCAAGGCGGGCGAGCGTTTGTATAACGATACCCTAGAAGGGTGTTGACTTAACAATACTATATATAATTGACGGTTCCGAAGCTTATCCCCGATTAGCGCTACGTAGCGTTTAGCATCCCAGATGAGGATAGGACTCGGAACCGTTTGATATGCATCGTCTTAGTCTGACAAAATGTAGCTAAAGGATACATAATGAGAACTTTGCCCAGGAGCAAGAAGAATCATCTTGCGCCCACAGCATTATTCTTAGCCTTCAACAGTGAGTTTACCAATCATGCCTGCGCCACGGTGAGGTTCGCAGTAGAATGTGTAATCACCAGCAGGAGCGTCTGCGGGGATGGTGGTTGTTAGCTTTTGACCAGGACTCATCAGCAGTTGCTTGTGAGATAGTCCTTTGGCTAGATCGGCGCTTTTAGCAGGATTTTTGGCTTTATCAAAGACAACATTATGGGGAGGCATCTTGTTGTTCACCCATTCAATTGTGTCACCTGGTTTAACAGTCAACTTTTTCGGTTCAAACGCCAGCATTCCTTTATCACTGCCTAGTTTAACCGTGTAGGTTTCAGCCGCAGCGCTGGGAGCGAAAACAGCAAAGCTGCTCACTACTAAACAAATTGTTAAAACAGCTAAACCCAAACGCCGCAAACTAGCTGCAATCAATTTCATGACTCTCTCCTAAACATTCACTTTTATCTTGCCTCTCTCATTTTAGATACAAATGAACGTTAAATATGACAATCTGTCATAGATGAAATTTTTTTTTCAATTTTGAGCAATAGTACTGGTGTAAAAGCCGAATGATGCCCCCCAAATCTAGATATAGATTTAGTTGCTAAAAACTTCCGTACCCCAACCAGGAGCTTTTTTTGCGGCTGTCAAAACGAAAGCAGCTAAATTTTCTACCTGCTGTTGTGATAGCACGCTAGGAGCTAGCTGACGACACCAATAAGTTTCTTCACTACCGTCGTAGGTCATCGGTTGTCGCATAAAGGCAACCAGACCGTTAATATTATCACGCGGCGGAGTAGCTTGTTTAAGCTTTGTCAGAGACAGAGACACTTCCGGGTCTGGTAAAGTTGCCCCACCAACGTGGCAATTTATACAATTACTTGCAAACAGTTGTTTGCCATCTGATAGTTGTTGTGGTGAAAACTCTTTTGTATTGCCTTGCCCATCTAAGTCAACGGTAATTTGCTCAGTGATATGCAAATAACGGGCTATGTAAGGGTCAATATTAGCAGCTTGGGCGGGTAAACTACGGCTGAAATTCATCAGTAGAATTACTAGAAGCAGTGATATATAGCGAACTAATAACCAAGAAAGCATTCTTCTGCCTAAGACTGTAGTGTTAGCGTTCTCATTACTAAGTCTAGGGATTAGGGATGAGGAATTAATAAGAAATATGAAGTAAGAAAAATTTCCGCCTTCATCTTTTAATATTCCCCAGTCCCTCAACCCTAGACTTAACAACTTATTGTTAAAGCGATCGCGGTTTTTTCAGACGTCGATCGCCCAAAACCGATAACGAGCGCAGGAGCGTGAAGAGTTTAGTAATAGATTTTACCACCACCCCACTGCTGACCAACAACTTTAGGTTGCAGGAGAATGTGACCGGCGATCGCCTTTAAATCGTCGTCAGTCAAATTTCTCATTTCTGTGAAAATATCTGCACTCTTGATGCTGGGGTGTATTTCCGAAATCTCCTCCTCACCGTCGTAAGTGGTGGGATTTTTCATGTAGTCTACCAAACCTTCAATGTTATTACGGTTTGGTGTAGCTAATGCTAAATCTTCCGGTGTAAGTCCCACGTTTTGGTTAGTCTTGGTAACACCACCCGCGTGACATTGGGCACAAGCGTAGTTAAATAAACGTTTGCCTTCTTTAACTTCTTTAAGGCTGAGGACAGTGGTATCACCGCTCTCATTTAATGGTACCGTCCGCGTTTGTGCAGTTAGTTCCAGGGCTGTTGCGCTACCGACAACAAACTGAAACGTCAGTAAAACAGTAGCCAAAATAATGCCAATTAATCTTTTTAACATGTTTCCCCTTAAATGTTTTGACGCTCAACACAGCACTTGACAGCGATACTCAATCTCAAAAATGCTAATCGCCAATAGCTAATTGCTCTTTGCTCTTAGCCACTACCAGTTTGCCCTTATAAAGACAGCACCTTTTCTAAAGCAACGCTCTCCAGGAGTTGCTATCTAACGAATCGCACGATTGAGTTGCTGTTATACCAATATCACGTTCGGAGTCCAATTTGTTCCCCAAAATACTGAGTGGGGATCGGGAGGTGGGGGAGGGGGAGAGGGGGGAGCAGGGGGAGCAGGGGGAGCAGGGGAAGCAGGGGGAGCAGGGGGAGCAGGGGGAGCAGGGGGAGCAGGGGGAGCAGGGGGAGCAGGGGGAGATGGGGAA
>NZ_JTCM02000096.1 GCF_000817785.2 Hassallia byssoidea VB512170
ACGTGGGGCAGTTGTCATCAACTGATGAGCAAAGGACAGAAGTTTTTGTCAACCCTTATACAGGCAAAATTATCGGTGAGCGTATATCGGATAAAACCCTAATAGGTATGATATTGGAACTGCACTATGCCCTGCTTGCAGGCGAAACCGGAACTATAATTGTTGGCATTGCTGCCTTGCTAATGTGTATCCTCAGCATTACAGGTTTAGTTCTCTGGCCCGGTTGGCGTAAGCTAATTGCAGGCTTCAAAATCAAGCTTGATGCTCATCCCCAAAGGGCGAACTTTGACATTCACAAAGTGGCTGGCATTATCACTGTGGTTTTTTTATTCTTTACTGGCTTTACGGGCTTTTGCTGGAACTTCTACAGCTTTACAGAGCCGATTATCTACGCTGTTACATTCACCCCAAAACCAGCCGAGCTAGTATCCAAGCTAATTCCAGGTAAATCGACCTTAAAACTAACAGAACAACTTAAAATTGCCGATGCTGCCTTACCTGGTGCTGTTACCAAGAGCATTTACTTCCCTGGTAAACCAGAAGATGCTCTACAAATTCGCATGAAGCTACCGCAGGACAGTTCAGATTACGGTAATAGTAATGTTTATCTCGACCAGTACAGTGGTGAGGTTTTGCGAGTTGATAATGGTTTGAAGATGCCATTGGGCTCGCGCGTCCTCAACTCCTTTACTCCCCTACACTACGGTACTTTTGGTGGCTTGCCTACTCGCATTCTCTATGTGTTTGTTGGACTTGCACCACTGATTTTGTTTCTCACTGGCTTTCTAATGTACTTGTATCGGTATTGGACAAAACCTAGTAGACGCGATTCTGCAATGGAACTATCACAGAAGCTTTGAACTTAACTGATAACTGACCACCGCAAATCCATAATCCAAAATTGATATAAGTGCGTACCCTCATTATTGTCTGGCTCGGTCAAATTGTTTCCATCATTGGCAGTGGCATGACCGGATTTGCTTTCACTATCTGGGTGTGGGAACTAACGGGTGAGGCTACGTCTTTAGCTTTGTTTGGTTTCTTCGCACAAGTGCCGCAAATTTTAATTATTCCCATAGCTGGGGTGATTGTAGATCGCTGGAACCGTAAATACTTAATGATGGTTGGTGACACGGTGAGCGGGCTGTTGACCATAACTGTGTTACTGCTTTACATAACTCATAATTTGCAATTATGGCATTTATACTTGGCTGTAGGTGTCAAGGGAACTTTTAACCAATTTCAAGAACTGGCATTTTCGGCATCAGTATCAATGATGGTGCCCAAGCAGCAGTACAGTCGCGCTAGCAGCATCAGCTTTCTGGCAAGTTCCAGTTCTACGATCGTCGCACCAGCATTGGCAGGTGTCCTCTACGCAGTCATTGGTCTTGTGGGCATCTTAATTATCGATATCACTACTTTTGCGATCGCTTTACTCACAGTGCTGCTAATATCTATCCCGCAACCTCCCATAACAAAAGTGGGTACGCGCAGTAGCACAAGCCTGAAGCAGGAACTCTACTTTGGCTGGCGCTATGTTGCCGTACGCCCCAGCCTGCTTGCTATGCTAGTATTGGTGTTGCTGTTCGTTTTTGCCGATAAATTTGCCGATTCACTTGTTACTCCCCTAATTCTGGCACGCACTGGTAATGATACTAAACTATTAGGTGCTGTATATTCGGCAGCAGGGTTGGGCGGCATTATTGGGGCGTTGCTCGTGGGCACTTGGGGTAGTTTCCAGCCCCGAATACATGCAGTACTGCTGGGTATGGTGGGTGCTGGTTTGAGCCAAACAGTGTTTGGTCTGGGGAGAGTACCGTTGATTTGGTTTCCTGCCCAATTTTGTTCATCTCTCAATTTCCCAATAATGGGCAGTGCTCATGACGCTATATGGCTGACCAAGGTAAAACCTGAGTTACAGGGACGTGTTTTCGCAATGCGCTCTATGGTGATGCCGATTAGTTCAGCTTTAGCAAACTTGATAGCTGGACCACTAGCCGATCGTGTTTTTGTACCTGCAATGAAGCCTGATGGTACTCTTGCCCCCATGTTCGGTTGGATATTTGGCACGGGAGGTGGTGCAGGCATAGCACTCCTGTATGTTATTTCTTCACTAGGCATGTTAGTTGTTGGCGGTAGTGGATATGCCTTTCGTGTGTTACGTGACGTAGAAATCATCCTGCCAGATTATGATGCCAGTGCGGAGTAGTCGGTGGCGGGATGTAACAGGAACTTTGAATCGTTGCTCCCGAAAGTGAACATGATTATGCAAGATTCTCTAAGTAATTGTCGTTTCTGCTGTGTTGTTTCTAAAGCTAATGGTGAAGACCCCATTGGCTCGGCACCTACTTACGAACACTGGCTGGCTCTTGAGATGGGACTCCCTTGGACTGAAAAACGTTTCCAGCAAAATCCTGTGCTAAGAAGAGCGATCGCTCTGATTGAAAAGCTGATTTTTGAGCATGGGATCAAGATTCGAGGTCAGTTGCTCGTTCCAGATAGCGAATACTCCCGTCCTGATTATACTCGCGTGCTGTATTACCGCCAACCCGCAAAGCTTTTTGCGAAGTTTGAAAAGCATGAGTTTATCATCCCTGATTCTGAAGTTGGCTCCTTCGTGATGGCGTTATTGGAAACATTGCTTCACTCGCCAACTGTGCTGCCTGATTGGGAGCAGTATCGGCAACAAACCAGTCAGATTCGTGAGTTAATGGTGTGTACTGATGGTAACGTTGACGTTGCTTGTGCCCGGTTTGGTTATCCCATCTATCGTAAGTTGCGCTCTGAGTTTGCTGTCGCTTCTAGCGGACAACTGCGTGTGTGGCGATGCAGCCATTTCGGGGGACACCAGTTCGCACCCACCCTCATTGACTTGCCTTATGGACACTACTGGGGTCATTTGCAACCAGAAATATTGGAACTCCTGGTTTGGCGGAATGGTTCTGTCAAAGGACTATACCCGTTCTACCGAGGTTGGGCTGGCTTATCAAAGTTTGAGCAAATTGTGGAACGAGAGATATGGATGCAAGAAGGCTGGGAGTGGCTCAATTATCACAAATCGGGTCAAGTAATGGCAATGGATGAAGTTAACCAGGACTCGGCTAATATTCGCATTGATTTCACCACGACAGATGGAAGTATGAGGAGCGCTTATGAAGCCAGAGTGGAACTAAGCGGCTTTGTAATGACCGCTTGGAACTCAGCAGATGAGCAACCCTTAGAAGAAGTGAAGCAGTATCGCGTCAGTCGTTTGGTCAAAGTGACGTAGCATTGCGCGGAGTAGACTTTTTCAAAGTGTTTCAATTGTACGTTTGATGCTTTAACAATTAGACCTCTCCAGAAATTAACAATCAACCACTGTTTTATCAGGGTTTCAAACTCATTCTTGGAGATGTCTATTGACTACCAACAAATCATCTGCTTAATAATTCTTTGGAAACATGCTCTCAACAGGACATATAAAAGCGAGGACTGGACAATTTCTTCTAGAAGTTGAATAGTGATTAACTCGCTCAAAACTTATCAAATTCCTTCCAAAACTTTTGGAGTACAGTTATGAACAGTAAAATCGAGTCACTAGGAATGAGCACTGGAAAGGTTATCTATAGTTGTGATGATTGTGAAAATATTCATCGCCTAAAAGTGGCGACAACTATGGATTTATTCAAATCATCTGGGGTTCTTCTTTTTCGAGGATTTGGAGTCACTCACGAGCAAATGAAGACATTCGCAGAACGATTCAGTTCTAGATTCATTCAAGATTACGGTAGACCCCAAGTTGATTCAGATAAGTTTGTCCATTTTGTAGACGCAGGAATGGATAATAGTAGTTTTCATAGAGAACACGGATATTCTCCTTTTTGTCCAGACGTTATCTGGTTTTGCTGTGCTGTACCAGCAGCACAAGGGGGTGAAACTACTTTCTGTGATGGCGTCCGAGTGTGGGAGGAACTGAGTGAAGAAACGAAACAGTTGTTTATTTCCAAAAAACTAAAGTTTTGTTATGAAGTCCAGGCTGATATATTAAGGAGATTTACTGGATTAGATGGTACCATAACTGATATTAAGCAAGTACTGGATAGTCTTGAGGGTGTGAATTACCAGATCAAGGAAAATGAATCGATCTCGATAGAATATATTTGTTCAGCTGTAGTTAAAACTAAATATGGTCATGACGATGCGTTTGCCAACAGCATCTTGACATTGGATTATGGAGAAGCAACTTTGGAAGACGATTCAATTGTGCCTGATGAAATTATCGGCGAAATCGAGAAAGTTACAGACAAGTTGATGGAAAAGATACCGTGGCAAGCTGGCGATTTGGTAATGATTGATAATTCCAGATTCATGCACGGTCGTAAAGAATTTAACGATAATCGACGGCAGATTTTCAGTACCCTAAGTAACTTGAACTTTTAGCTCGACTTTATCCATTTAAGAAAAGTAGCCCAAGGTATCGGTCAAACGTTCCAACAAAGCACGAGGGATTTTTACCATCTAGGTCGGTGGCTGCTATGGCGACTAAAAACCCCCGTGTAGTGGGCTACTTTAGCCCTGAAAACCACGCCCAGCTAAAAAAATTTGTAGAGAAGCAGGGACTGACCGATCGCTTCCGCATTTCATATACTCCAGTTTAGAGCATTGGCGATTTGTCCTGCTAATTCTAGAGGATTGAAGGGTTTAGCGATCGCGCTCGGCATACCCATTTGAGCATAGCGGCGCCTGTCAGAAGTTTGGATCTTTGCTGTTAAAAAAATTACCGGGATTGCTTGAGTCGCCGGATTCGCCTGTAGTTTGCTAAAGGTAGTCATACCATCCATTTCTGGCATCATTACATCCAAAATAATTGCATCAGGTTGGTAAATTTCGGCTTTTTTTATACCTTCCAATCCGGAACCGGCTGTCAGTACTTCCCAGCCTGCTACCGTTTCTAAGCAAATCTTAGCAACTTCTTGGATGTACTCTTCATTATCAACTACCAGAATACGCTTTGTTCCCATTAATATTTTTACCTTAAACAGCACTCTTCGTTAAGAAAATAGTAATTCAGATTCTTGGGACTGAACTACAGGCAAAGCTAAGTAAAAATTACTACCTTCACCCAGCACACTTTCCGCCCAAATACATCCACCATGCTGTTGCACAATGCTTTTGCAAATTGCCAAGCCCAAACCAGTGCCATCATAGTTGCGAGAATCTGAAGAGTCTACCTGTTGAAAGCGCTCAAATATACTTTCAAGTTTATCAGGAGGAATGCCGCGTCCAGTATCTTTCACTCGGATGAGGAGATGGGATGGGGAGAGGGGGAGAGGGGGAGAGGGGGGAGAGGGGGGGGAGGGGGGAGACAAGGGGGATGGGGAGAAAGAATTGTCCCCAAGTCTCCTTGTCTCCTTGTCCCCAAGTCGTCCTCCTTGTCCCCCACGCCCGTCGCCCTTGTCTCCAAGGAGTCTTCCTTGTCCATTTCTCAATTCGGCGCTAAGTTGGATAGTTGCACCGAGGTTGGAGAATTTAATCGCGTTACTTAGTAGGTTAGTTAGGGTTTGGACGATGCGATCGCCATCTACCCAGAGAAGAAGTGATAAGCTAGAAACAGATAAACTAACATTGGCTGCCTCGGCAAGCGGCTGAATTACATTTACTGCTTGTGCGATTAAGTCGGCAATGTTGCAGGTTTGTTTTTCCATCTTCACTTTGCCCGACTCGATGCGCTCGATGTCAAGAATGTCGTTGACTAAGCGTACCAAACGCTCGCTACTATTGACAGCTATTTCTAGCAGACGTTTTCCTTGTTGAGAATCTGACTTAATTAGATCGCTTGCCAGCATTTTTAATGAGCCGTGAATTGAAGTTAGGGGTGTGCGAAGTTCGTGACTAGTCACCGAGACAAACTCATCTTTCATGCGTTCAACTTGCTTGCGATCGCTAATATCTTGCAAGTAAACGGTATATACTGTTTCTTCCCCCAGCTTTAACTTAGAAATCGAAGCTTCCGCCGGAAATTCACTACCATCTTTGCGACAACCATAAATCTCGCGACGTTCTCCCATGCGACGAGCGACTTTTGTAGAGTTGCCAAATTCACTTACATGCTGACGATGTGTTTCAGTATATCGCAACGGTAACAGTAAATCCAAAGGCTGTCCTAGTACTTCTGCTGCCGTGTATCCAAAAATTTTTTCTGCCCCTTGGTTAAATAAGGTAATGCGTTGGCTGCTATCAATCGAAATAATTGCATCATCGGCGATTTCTACAATTCCCGCAAATCGACTTTGAGAGTTTCGCAATGCTTCTTGTGTGCGTTGACGCTCATTAAGTTCTAATTGAAGCTGTTGATTAATTCTAATTAATTCTGCTGTGCGTTCTGCTACGCTTAATTCTAATTCGTCCTTACCTTTACGTAAAGCTTGCTCAGTTTGCTGCCGCTCAAGTGCCGCTGACAAGATGTTTGCGATCGCTTGGACAAAATTCATATCATCTAAACTGAAAGTCTGTTTTTTGCGCGTATAAGCTCCTAAAACGCCATAAATTCGATTCTGTGTGCAAATTGGTACACTTAAGCCGCTCTTAACTTGATGTTGCTGCAAAAAGGAATTACTCTCAGATGTTTCTAAATCTGAAATCATCACAGGAGAGAGTACAACCGCGTCTAAATTGATTATTTCTTGCCCGATTAATTCCGCATCCCAGCCCACCCCAGAGCGTAGCACCCAGGTGTTTTCTTTTGGCAGAAGTTCCGAAATATTACTGTATTCTACTTCCAGATTTTGTGCTACAATCTCCACTGCTTCATTCATCAAGCTAGAAAAATCTTTGCCAGAAAGAGCTGACTGAGCCAACTGAGCAACTGTTGTTTGTTGGCGAATGCGGGTTATATCATTTTTGCTAGCAGCAGCTTCAGCTTGTTGAGTTTGGGCAAGACGCTGCCGTAATTTAATCCTTTCCAGACGATTGATAATGCGAGTGACAAGTTCTGGTCCGACGATTGGCTTGCTTACAAAGTCATCTGCACCGACTGCAAACACCCGATCAATAATATTAGCATCATTATGAACTGTCAAAAATAAAATCGGCAATTCACTCCAACGCGGATCGTTGCGTACTACCTGGCAAATCTCCATACCATTGACATCCGGCATTTCCACATCCAAAATCAGAAAATCTGGCTTTATAGATTCCAAAGTTTCCCAAAAACGTTGCGGATCGTTGAGGGTTGTCACCTTGATTCCCCAAGGAGTCAGCAATACTTGCAACAGCGCACCTATTTTCGGATCGTCGTCTACAGCTAAGACATGAGCTTCTGCATCAGGTGCATGTTGCAATACTTGTGTCACCGCTTGTAGTATCTGTGCAATGGGTAAGGGTTTTTGTAAAAATGTGTGTCCTCCGTGGCGAGCAACTTGCAATCGATGGCTAAAATCGCTTTGTTCGGTAAATACTATCACGCTGACTGGTGGTTTGCGGTCTTTCAACTCCCAAAGTAGCCGCAAGCTGTCTTCTTCAAGTGGGGAAACGCTCGGATCTAATAGTACTGCGCTGGGATGTTCTTGGTATAATTTCTGGATGGCGGTTTGAATATTGGTAGCGATCGCCACTTTGAAATTGAGGCGTGCATCAATTGCAAGTTGGGAAGCGAGCGAGCGATCGCGATCGACTACCAACACCAAAGGGTATTCATCTTCTGGAAGTGAAGAGGAAACAGTCTCATCCTGATTTCGCTCAATTTCCTGACGCAATAGCTCTACCCAACTTTGAAACTGCGTCATTTGGGCTTTAGTCAAAATTTTATCAGTTTTCAGTAGATGCTCAATTTTTCGTGCCAACTTTGAGCCTAGAGGAAAGCCAAAAGTACCTAACGATCCTGCTAAAGTATGAGCTTCTTGAAATGCTTGTTTGCGGAGTTCTTGATTCAAAGCATTGTCACTAGAAGCAGCAGCAGCTTCCTCCAACAAAGTCACCTGTTCACCTATTCGTCCTTTAAATCGGTTCCAAACTGAGGCGATCGCTAATAATGTCTGCTTTGGAGTCGGTGATGAAGGAGGGGGGGAGGGGGAGAGGGGGAGATGGGGAGATGGGGAAGACAAGGGAGAAATTTTTCCTCCTTGTCCCCCTTGTCCCCCCTGTCCCCCTTGTCCCCCTTGTCCCCCCTGTCCCCCTGTCCCCCTGTCCCCTTGTCCCCCCTGTCCCCCTGTCCCCTCCTCCTCTTTCGCTAGCTTCAGACGATAGCCAATTCCATAAACTGTTTCAACCAGATTTCCTGGTGCCCCGACGCTTCTAAGCTTCGTTCGCAATCCTTTAATATGAGTGCGAACGGCTTCTTCACCTGGAGCGTCATTATAAGACCAAAGATGTTCTAAAATCATGCCGCAGCTAAATACGCGGTGACTGTTTCGCAAAAAAAGTTCTAGCAACGCATATTCTTTCGGAGTTAATGATAGCGGTTGTTCGCCATAAGTGACTTCACAACTTGTCGGATCGAGGCGTAAATTATTCCATGACAACACAGGTTGTGACGGAATAACACCGCGACGCAACAGCGCTCGCACCCGTGCAATTAATTCCTCTTGATCGAACGGTTTAACCAGGTAGTCATCGGCGCCTGCATCTAATCCTGTAGCCTTCTCGTGACTGCTATCGCACCCAGTCAACAACATGATTGGCATTTGCAAACCATGAGTTCTAATTTTACGGCAAAGACTAATACCATCTAACTTCGGGAGGATGACATCTAAAAGTATTAAGTCATAATCAAATATTTCCACTAAATCCCAAGCTGTTTCACCATCGGGGGCAGTTTCTACTACATAGTTTTGGTTATTAAGAACAGCGACGAGAGCCTCAGCAACAAACTCGTCATCCTCCACAAGTAATATTTTCATAAAATAAATTTGAGTTATGGTTAATTTAGATGACAATTATTGACAAAACTAATTAAAATGCAACTTTTCCAAAAGTTACTATTAATATTCATCTTAGAAAGATAGTATAGTTTAATAAATATTGTTTGACAAATCGAATAACTGTGTTTACAAATGTTAAAAAAACTATATGGAAATAAAATCAGTTGTCATGGAAATTCCGGAGGGAAGTAACATTATTGTTGGTCAAACCCACTTTATTAAAACAATCGAAGATTTATATGAGATAATGGTGGCAAGTTCGCATTACATTAAATTTGCCATTGCTTTTTGTGAAGCATCTCAATTATGCTTGATTAGATTAGCGGGTAACGATCGCCATCTTCAACAAACAGCAAATATAAACGCATAGCGCGATCGCGCTCCGGACACAGTTTCGTAATTTTACTGAAACAAGCGTATCCAATTAACTTCTTAAATGCCATCAAGCAGTGTCCGGAAGTCTGCAATATATATTGTGCTACAGCAAATACCGTAGAAGTGATTGTCGCAGAAACACAACAGGGACGCGGGATTTTAGGTGTTGTGGATGGATTTTCCCCCAGAGGTGTAGAAAATGCTGATGATGTCAAAGCACGTCATAACTTTTTGCGTAAAATTTGTTACAAATTGTAATATTATCTGTAGAGACGTTCCATTGGAACGTCTCTACCAAGGTGACGGTTTTTTTATTATTGTTATAAAGTTAAATTTTGCGACTTTATTTTAAATAATTCTGTTCATATGCTACTCCTAAATGATTCATCAGCTTCTCTGTGCGGTTAGTTTAATAAAATAGAATTGCTCACAGCTAATTGAAAAATCAAAGCAGACTTGATATTTTAATAAGATAATCTCATAAAAATCGCAGAAATCACGCATGGACTGGATTACCCTACTGCGATCGCTACAGTCAGATTTTATCAAAAGATTACCATCCGGTTGTTTGCTGCATTGTCAAACCGAAGGTCAATATAGTGAATTGACAATAATATCTGGAGAAAGATTAAAATCATTACGAGATTTCTGCTGGTTAATGGCAGAAAAATATAAACGCACTTCACCAGTTAGGGATGTTTTTATCAACAATCTGAAAGGAAAACTGGGTGAAGAAGTAGTCAAAGAACGTTTAGCCGATTATATCACCGAAGTAGATTATGAAAAACGATTCGGCGGTGATGGTAACATTGATTTTACCTTGAGTTGCGATCGCGCGATCGGTATTGAAGTAAAATCGCGTCACGGCAGCATTGATCGAGTTAGATGGTCAGTTAGTTCCGAAGAAGTTGAAAAAAATGCCGTTGTCGTCTGTATTTTGATTCAAGAAGAAGTCAACGAAGCGCAACCAGAATATCACCTTTTTGTCGCTGGGTTTCTTCCCACTCAGATGATTAAGCTGAAAACTGGTAGAATTTCATTTGGGATAGAGCAATTGTTATATGGTGGTGGCTTATTTGGCTATTTAGAACAGTTGCAATTTGCGGAAAATCATCATTTTTCTAAGCAGCAAAAAAATCAGTTTCGACATTATATATATAGTGAAGATTTAACTCAACTTCACGTCAAACAGGGTGATGAATGCTTTCAAAAAAGAGAATATGAAGCGGCTATTAAGAATTATAACGCCGCATTGCAACTTAATCCGCATGATGCTGAAGTTTATTATAAACGTGGTTTAGCTCGTTATTATTTAGTCGATGACGAGAAAGCAATTCAAGACTACAATCAAGCAATAAAAATTAATCCTAAATATGCCAAAGCTTACAATCAACTTGGTTTGGCTCGTTATGAGTTAGGAGATTACGAACAAGCAATTGAAGATTACACGCAAGCGATTAGAATTAATCCCTTTGATGCAGTTGCTTATAGAAATCGTGCTGATGCTCGTTTTCACATAGGAGATAATCAGGGAGCAATTGAGGATTATACTCAAGCAATTAAGATTAATCCTGATTATGTTGATAGTAATGCTCGTTCTGAATTAGAAGATTATGAGCAAGCGATTAAAATAAATCCTGATGATGCGGATGCTTATTATAACCGGGGAAATGCTCGTTTTGATTTAGGCGATCGCGCTGGAGCAATTGAAGATTATACTCAAGCAATTAAGATTAATTACAATTATGGCGATGCTTATTACAACCGTGGTAATGCTCGTTCTGATTTAGGAGATAAGCTGTTAGCAATTGAGGATTTTCAGAAAGCCACAGATTTATATTGGAAAGAAGGAAAGTTAGCGGAACATAAAGATGCACGGGAGAGGATTTTAGAGTTAGAAATAGAGGAATCTTTGGATATTTTAAATTTTTAGTTATGATAGTCCCAGACACTAAAGCAATTTTTTCTAGTCAAATGTTATACGACCTTACCATCCAAAACTATCGTTCTTTCAAAGACTTTCAAATTGACGGTTTGGCGCGGGTTAATCTCATTGTCGGTAGTAATAACAGCGGTAAAACCAGTTTGTTGGAGGCTATCTATTTATTAGTGAATCAAAATAAACCGCAATGTTTAATTGATTTACTAGACAATCGAGGTGAAATTGCTCTTACCAAAGCTTCTACACTTTCAAATAATCGCAACTTAATCAGTCCTACTTATCAAATTAAACATATATTCCACACTCATCAACTTAGCTTTGACCAAACCATTCTGCTTGAATCTCAAAAAGACCGTCCTCTATCACTGCAAATTGAGTTATCCCCAATCAATAGACAAGGGCAATTATTTGAAGATATACAAGACGAGGAATTGTCGGGATTTGAGCTAAGTTTTATATATAAGCCAGATGAACAAATCCGAATACCAGTTTTAGATGATGGTTCTGTGGAAACGCGATTTTTTCGAGTAGCTAAATCTCCTCGACCATCTTTATTTATCACTGCACCACCTTGTGAATATCTGACTACTGATAACATCACATTTAAGAAACTAGCCGAACTTTGGGATGGAATTAATCTTACTCCCAAAGAAGACGAAGTAGTTAGAGCATTACAAATTCTAGAACCAGATGTAGAGCGCATTAGTTTCACTAGCCGTCAAACCTCTAAGAGTGGCATTATTATAAAAATGCGCGGACAGCGCGACCCTATCCCGTTAGGTAGTATGGGTGATGGAATACGTCGTATTTTGACTTTGGCGATGTCTGCCGTAAACGTTGAGAATGGTTTTTTACTAATAGATGAAATTGACACTGGACTTTATTATGAAGTGCAAGCTGATATGTGGCGCTTAATATTGGAAACAGCACAGCGGTTAAATGTGCAGGTTTTTGCAACTACTCATAGTTGGGATTGTGTTTCTGCCTTTCAAGAAGCATTAGGTAATGTGAATAGCGAGATAGGTAAACTATTTCGCTTGGATATGAAGTATGGAAAAATCCGCGCTGTCGAGTATCTAGCTCAGGACTTGAAGATTGCTTTGCAGCAAAATATTGAGGTGCGCTGATGTCGAAAAAAAGCAAGCCTCATCAGCTATTGGTTGAAGGTAAAAATGACAGGCACGTTATTTGGGCTTTGTGCAATCAATATCAACTGCCAGAGACATTTTCTGTAGAAGTACCCGCAGCAGATGCTACAGAAGGTATAGAGGCACTTTTGGATGGATTGCCGTTGAAGTTGAGGGAAAAGAATTTAGAAATATTGGGAATTGTAGTTGATGCAGACCAAGATTTAGGGGCACGATGGCAAGCATTGGGGTATCGATTAAGAATGAGTGGCTACCAAGATATTCCTGATGCACCACCAACTGAAGGTTGGGTTTATACTGCACCAGAGTTACCCAAGGTGGGAGTTTGGCTCATGCCGAACAATCAACTACCTGGAATGTTAGAAGATTTTGTCACCCATCTCATCCCCGCTAATGACAAGCTGCTACCAAAAGCTGAATCAATTTTGCAAGAAATTGAACAGGCTGGCATTAACCCCTATACGTTCATTCATCGCCCTAAAGCACTAATTTATACTTGGTTGGCTTGGCAAGAAAAGCCAGGTATGCCGATGGGACAAGCGATTACAGCAAGGGTATTGCGTTACGACTCGACAAGAGCGATCGCCTTTGTGGAATGGTTAAAACGTCTATTCAATTTATTATGAAATGTGTATAATAAATGAGCAAAAAAGGCATTCACAGGCGGGGAACCTGGGAACGATAATAAACTTAATATCCGCTTGATTTAGGCGATCGCACACTTCGACCCCCATGAAAATAGCCCTACTATCTGCCACAGCGCTTGCCACCACATTTGGATTAGTTTTTGGGACAATGCAAGCCGCATCTGCTTTAAATTGGAACTGGAATTATTCTGGTACTGGCATCGCGGCAAACGGTACTTTCACCACTAATGACACCCCTAACGATTTGGGTTTTTACCTGATTTCGGGAATTACTGGTACACGAAATGGTGAAACAATTACTGGTTTGCAACTTGCCGGGACTCCAGTACCGGGAAACGAACCTTTTAATGTTGACAATTTAATTAGTCTTAATACTCAGCAGTTAACAGGTAACGGTTTTGGGTATTCCACTTCGGGAGGAAACTTTTCTAATCCATTTTTCGCTGATTTTTTGCCGACACCAGGTTATTTAGAGGTTTTTTCTGCGCCGCCAATCATACCAGGTTTTGAAAATTTAGGATTGGAAGATAGTGAGTTACCCATTCGTTTTTCTGCAAGCATAATCACCGTCCCAGAACCCACTTCTATCCCTAGCTTACTCGTCCTCGGCATCGGCGCACTTTCAGCACTTAAACCTAACAAGCTATCCAAATTGACTGACAAGAAGCGCTAGCCGAGGCAAAGCCTCTAAAAAAACATTCCCAGGCTATGCAGCCTGGGAACGAGACAACGAGAAAATAAACTTAATATCCGCCTTCTTCTTCGTATTCTGGCTGTCTTTCTTTAACTTTCTTGGGAATATTTATCGGCTTTGGTGCATCATCCCAAGCGTCGCTGTCTAAATCGTCGTCGTAATCGTCGTAGTCGTCGGTGTATGGCTTGTTGTTGACGGGTTTGGCTTCGTAACTAATGGGTTTTTGATATTTGTCTTTACCCGTCGCTTCACTCCAGTTGTCTTCCTCGTCGTCTTCTTCGTACTGAATTGACTCATACTGCCGCGCTTCCACAGCACGACGCACGGGGACTTCTTCCTCAATATAGTCTTCGTTCCATTCTTCCGCTACCGGTTCGGGTGTGCGAATTTTGGGCTTGGGTGGCTGTAAAGGTACTCCGCTGGGCAGTTGTTTGTCTGGTGTGACTGCGCGAGGCTGATAGTCATAAGCTTCGTCTGCGTCGCGTTCCCAAGGTGCTTTGCCGATACCGAGACGTTCTAGCAAACCGACTGATAACTGATTCACCCTTTCTTCCGCACCTTCAAAGACAATCAATCTGTTAGGACCGGTGCTGACGATTTCTTCAACTGGAAATTCGTAGGTGCTGAGGAATTGATCGGGAATTTGTGGTAATCCCAAAGAAGCGATGACGATTGAGTAAATTTTACCAGTTTCGCCGTTGAATTTGAAGCCTCGCACTCTACCTAATACTTCGCCGGTTTCTGTAATTACTTCCCAGTTAACTAGGTTGCTGTAAAGATCAACTTCTACATCTTCGATTACATCCTCGTTGTCAACTAGGATGGCATCGCCAAATTGATTGATGCTGTTGAGGTACATGTAGCGCGGAATACCCGAAACAGAGATCAGGCTATCTCGCAAACTAAGAGCCACAACCTCTCTTTGGTCTATATCTACCCAAACTTGACTGACGATTCCTAGCCGTTTGGCGTTGTCGCGGGTGATTACCTGGGTGTTTAAAATATCAGAGCGTCTAATTGTTTGTTCAGAGGTCATTCGCTTGCCGAGTCCCGATCTCGAATCCGGTTAATATATACACTATTATTAACAAAAAATCAAGCCGATGTATGGTCTGATGGCAACTTAATGCCTAAAACCTGGGTGTAAGCTCCTCGTGCTTGAGTAACGCCAATTGTGCGTTCGGCTGATTCTATCATCGGACGCCGCAAACTAACAACTATAAATTGTGCTTGTTGCGCCTGTTGCTTAATCATTTTAGCTAATCGTTCTACGTTTGCTCCATCTAGAAACATATCTACTTCATCAAAGGCGTAAAATGGCGATGGGCGATAGCGTTGCAGGGCAAAAATAAAACTCAACGCTGTCAGAGATTTTTCTCCCCCAGACATCGAAGCTAATCGCTGTACGGGTTTACCTTTGGGATGGGCAACTAAATTCAATCCGCTGCTAAACGGATCTTCGGGATCTTCAAGTTGCAGATAGCCGTCACCTTCAGAAAGCGTAGCAAATATTGATTGAAAGTTTTCATTCACCGCGTCAAACGCTTCTTTAAAAGCGCGTTGCCGCAATGTGGTAAAATTTTCTATCCGCAAAAGTAATTCGGTGCGTTCACCTTCTAATGTCTGTAACTTTTCTGTAAGTTCCTGAAGACGGTTTGAAGTGCGTTCGTATTCTTCCAGCGCAAGCATATTCACTGGTTCCATCGCTTGCAGGCGTTTGGCAAGCGATCGCAATTCTTTCTGCAATTCTTCTAAGTCTACTTTATCGGGTACTTCCGGTAAAGGGCTGGGCAATTCTGGGGCTACAATTTGCAGTTGCTCTCTAACTGCGGCTAATTCCTCCGCCCTTGTTTGTTGAGTTTCTTGGAGTTTTTCCAGCTCCCATTGTAATTGTTGCTGACGCAGTAAAGCAGATCGCAATTCTTGTTCTGTGCGATCGCGTTTTTGTTTCTCTTGTCCTAAATTCGCTTCTAGTTCACTCAATTTAGCGCGAGTTTCTTTTATTTGCGTGCTAATTGCTGTGATTTGTGTTGAGACGCGATCTATCGCGTCTCTACATGATGTTTGTTGCGTTTGATACTCGCCAATTCGCTGTTTTCCTTCTTCAATTTTCTCTTGCAAACGCTGCTGCTGATTTTCTAGATTTTTTAATCTTTGTTCGGCTTCTCTTAACGCTGTTTCGCGTTGTTGCAATTGTTGCTCTTGAGTTTTTATCGTCGCCTGAATTTCTTGCCATTCGCTCGGAGTTTGCGACGCTTCCAACTCAGATAAAGCTTGTCGCAATTGTTGCAGTTGATGTTCTTGCCCTGGTAATTCCCGATCCAAGATTTCCAAACGACTTTGAGCAACAGTTAACTTTTCGCTGTTTTGGTCAAGGTGCGATCGCGTTCCTTCTAATTGCGTCGTCAAAGTTTTTATTTCTTTTTGTAACTGCTCTAATTGCAGTTGTTGTTCTCTTTTCGCTTGACGTGCTTCTGTTACCTCTTGCGAAAGTCTTTTACTTCTAACTGAGAGAGTGTTTATCGCTTCACCACAACGTTCTAAAACGCGCTCAATTTCATTTAAGCGACTTTTCAAAGCAATAACTTCATCAGATTCCCCAGCTTCCACCGTACCAAATCGTAAAGCCGATCGCTGCGTGTTACTTCCCCCAGTCATTGCACCGCTAGTTTCCAACAATTCGCCTTGAAGAGTGACAATGCGGTATAATCCTAACTGCTTGCGTGCTTGCTCAATCGAATCAAACACGACCGTATTACCCAAAACGTAGTTGAATATATCTCGATAACGGCGATCGCACTCCACTAAATTCACCGCATAATCGACAAACCCATTCGCATAACGCAGCGTTGCATCTTGAACATATTTAGATGCATTAATTTTATTTAACGGTAAAAAAGTCGCTCTTCCCGCACGCTTTTGTTTTAACAGTTCAATTCCCGCTGCGGCGATGCTATCATCTTCTACCACAATATGTCCCAAACGTCCACCAGCACAAATTTCTAACGCGAGTTGATAGCGCGGTTCGACTTTTCCTAACTGTACAACTAACCCGCATACTCCCGGCATTCCCGATTGTAAAATAACTTTACTTGCTTGAGTTCCTTGTACTTCTTGCTGTGCGGCAACTTGCGCTTCTAACTTATCTAAAGAACGTTGTTTTTCACGTTGTTCAGAAAGTAACCGTTTTTGCGTTTCTTGTTGAATTACCAATTCTTGATCTGTCGCAGTTAAAGTTTGCGCTAAATTTTGAATCGGTTCGCTAGAAGCATTAAATTCTGCTTCTAATCGCGTACATTCAGCTTGCTTTTCTGCTAAGTTCGGTTCATCGCGTTCAATTAACAGACTTTGTTCTTGAATTAGTTCTTGTAATTGATTATTGCGTTCTCTAAGTTGCGCTTGTTCGGTGCGTTGCGGTTCCAAAGATTGCAGCAAAGTATCAATTTGACGATTTAACGCAGTTTGTTGTTGTACCCAAGCTTCACTAGCAGAAGCAATTTCCGCAGCAGCTTCGCGAGAACTTTCCAAACATTGCCGCGCTTCATCTCTTTCTTGCTGTAGTGACGCAATTAATTGCGTCCCCTGATTTTCTTGCCCTGCAAATTCTCCCAAAGAAACTCGATATTGTTGAACCTCTTGCGATTGTTGTTCCAGACGCTTAAGCGTTTCTTGAAAAGCAGCTTCCAACTCACTTTGTTGACGTTGAAGTTGCTTTCTTTCCGCTTCTTGAGTCGCCAAAGTAGATTGTACCGCTAAAACTTCCTCTTCTCCCAACGCCTTTACAAGTCGATTAAGTTCATCTAGTTCAACAGTTTTTTGAGCAATTTGAGAATCAAGCGTTGTTAATTGAGTTGAAATTTCCGTAGAAGTGCGATCGCCTGATTGAATTTGATTCGCTAACCTTTCCTGTTGCGCTTGTAGAGTACGCCATGATAACACAGCTTCCCAAGATTGCTTTTCGAGAAACTCCGTGCGAAGCTTTTGATATTTTTCTGCTTTTGCACGATCTTGAGAAAGGCGATCGCGCTGTGAAGTTAACTCCGTCTCCACAATTCGACAACTATCTTCTTTATCCTTAACTTCGTCTAAAGTACCTTTCGCTTGATTAATCTTGCGATCGAACGACGCTACCCCAGCCAATTCATCAATAATTTCCCGTCGCTCTCGCGCATTCATCGAGATAATGCTGGTAACATCGCCTTGCAGCACCACATTATAACCTTCAGGATAAATCCGCAGGTCATTTAATTGCTCATGTAAATCCGTCAGCGTACAAGCTTCACCATTAATATAGTAATTCGATGTATAAGTACCTTGGTGAGTAACCCTTAACCTGCGGGTCACACTCCAATCTTTTGGGGAGTGGGGAGTGGGGAGTGGGGATTGGGGGAGTGTCTGAGTGTCTGAGTGGGGATTTTCTTCTCCCCCTTCCTCACTTTGCGATGCGTCTTTGCGTGAGAAATCCTCATCCCCCAAATCAAACGTCACCGTCACGCTAGCTTCGATGGTAGAACGTCCTTTCGCAGTTTGAGTATTATTTACCAAATCCGGAAGGCGATCGGCTCGCATTCCCTTAGAACTCGCGAGTCCGAGGCAAAATAGCAGCGCGTCTAGGATATTAGACTTTCCGGAGCCATTTGGACCAGAAATGACAGTAAACTCCGGCAGTAAAGGGACAGAAGTAGTACCGCCGAAGGATTTAAAATTGGTAAGTTCAACGCGCTTGATATGCACCATAAGGCGCTATCTGTCTTGTGCTAACAAGCTACAAGTCTATCAATTAAATCAAGATTCGCAACATTTTGCGAGGGTAAATTAAGAATTATTGCATCGCAGCGGCTTTTTTCTGGCTAGAACGCTCTTCACAAAGCTGTGAAGCTTTTAATTTTATCGTTGAGGGGGAGGGGGAGAAAGTTTGAGGCTATCGCATTGCATCGGCGAAGAATCGCATTGCATCGGCGAAGAATCGCATTGCATCGAGTGACAATGGCATTGCATCGAGTGACAATGGCATTGCATCGAGTGACAATGGCATTGCATCGAGTGACAATGGCATTGCATCGAGTGACAATGGCATTGCATCGGGTGACAATGGCATTGCATCGAGTGACAATGGCATTGCATCGAGTGACAATGGCATTGCATCGGGATGCAAAATTTAAGAAAGCGATCGTATTCATGAAATGCTGTACTAAGCAACTGAAAAGGACTTGATTGCTAATGGCGTTACGCAGAGCAATCCGACTATATCGGCTAAAAATCTATAATTCACGTCTGCTTCTATCCTAGCCTGATTGTAAAATTACATTTAATATGAGAGGAAATTAAGCAATGACTACAACTTTAGACGCTAGAAATCTCAGCTTAAAACAAGTTCGGCAGCTATTCCAATTTGAAGAGCAACTCAATAACTCATTTACATCATTACTATCTCTGGAATCTCTGACAGAGTTTGAACAGCAAGAACTGTTGCAAATCCGAAATATCTTTCAGGAATACTACTCAGAAGGTAAAATATCCGAAGGGCAAATAAAGTTTCTTTTTCTGGCTCCGTTGATGAAGTTAGCGGGCTTTTATCATCCGAGGATTAAAATAACTTTAGAAGAAAATATTGCTGATATATCCGTTGAAGATGAAGATACAATCGTCAAAGGACGGATGGATATTTTAGCAGTCAATAAGACTGAAGGAAGAACCACGACTACACCATTTTGGATATTGGTAATCGAAGCTAAAAATAGTAGCCTTAATGCTTTTGATGGTTTACCTCAATTGCTCGCTTATGCTTATAAAGGCATAGAACAACAAACATCAGCTTGGGGATTAACTACTAACGGTATGGATTATCAGTTTGTCTACATCCAGCAAGGAAATCCACCAATTTATCAATTACTGCCCAAACTAGATATTACTCGTGTAGAATCTTCAATGGAACTACTGCAAGTATTGAAAGCAATTTGCAAGCTATATAACGTTATTGAATCAGTTCGTTGGTAGATAGCGATCGCATTTACAATTTGAAATCTTTCAGTTAGCACTAAGTGAAAAGACAGCGCCAACTAAAATATTACCACATTAATCTTGATAGTCGCTTACGCCTTCGTTTGAATCAGAACATAAGCGAAACTGATGACAAGTTTTAAGAGCGACGGATAAAGCGTCCAATCGCAGCTGCACTACGCAAAGCAATTTTTTTCTGGGTGTATTGCGCTGGAGAATATAGTTGAATTGGTGTTTGAGTGTGTAGCCAATATGCTTTGTCTGTCATAGTTGGAGGTACACCTTCCAAAGCTTTAAAAATCAATTGTTTGCGCCACGGTTTTATTTGCGCTCCTGATGCATGTGACATAATACCGACACTGGCACCACCAAAATCCATTCCCATTCGACTAACAGTGCTTAGTGGTTCACAAGTCAACATCAGCGCTAAATTAAGGATACATTGATCGCTTTGGAAATAGGGATAACGCCCTAAAGAAAGATTGAAATTACTGAGATTGATGTATCCTGCTGCTTCAAAGGTTTCTAGTAATTGCTGCCACAGCGAAAGTATCGACTTCTGGTTTTGCCTCACTCCAATAAAGCCAGAATTGTAGTATCGGTCTGTTTCGCGATCGCATACATAATTATAGCCTTCAGCAAGTTCTTTCCAGGCTAATCGATTAGGATGATTAACGGGCATATAGTCGTAAGCATCCTCACATAAGCTAATTCCGCGACTTACCCACTGTTCGTAGAAATCCCAGCAACTTTTGTTGACAATATCAGGATCGAAATAAAATAATGCTTCAACTTCTGGGCAATAACTTTCCCAAAGTTTCAGCATAAAATCGGGTTTGTAATTAGACAAAAACTTTGGGGTATTTAGCTCAATGAATCGAATTACACAATCGGACGCTAGAGAAAACTCTTGATAACCTCGATCGCTTTTAAGAGGTTTAGCCCAAGGTGGCAAAGTTCCCCGATACCCTACCCAAACTACACCGCGAAAACCATGATTATAAAGAGAGTTGGCTAAAACTCCCACGCCATAGTGATAGTCACCTTCAAATAAAGTACAAACAGCTGTAAGCATAGACACTATCCACTTATATGTACCTGATGTGCAAATAATTTTCTCAGTGAGACCTGTTCAAAGCATTGTTGAGAGATTCGCCGAACAGCCTCGCTACTTATGCTAGATCATAAATTAATTTTCGGCGACAATCTGCGGGTAGATCATAGGTTATTTATCAATTAAATCTGAAGTTCGTACAAGGCGATCGCTTCATCTTTACCCTTCACCTTGACTGCATTATCTATTAATCTCAACGCGAATAATTCTGGGTATTGCAAACTACTCACCACCGATTCTGTTATTAAAATTCCACACTTATACTGCTTAGTTAGTCCTTCAATGCGCGAGGCGATATTTACTGCATCACCCACTACCGTAGAATCAATGCGACAAGCAAAACCGATTGTGCCCATGACTACTTCGCCGCGATGAATGCCAATTCCCACAGCGATTTTTGCTAAACTGTTTTGCGTTCGCCCTTGGCGCTGCGAAGCAGTTCGCTCATAATTAAACTTTAACAGCGCCTGCTGCATTAAGGAAGCCGCCTTAAGTGCCCCATCTGTAGCTTCATCATCAAACAGTGCCATAATCGCATCACCAATATACTTATCAATAAAGCCGCCGGCTTCATCATCTATCGCTTTTGCCATACAAGCCAAGTAGTCATTTAAAAACGCATACGTTCGACTCTTTAAAACTGCCAAGAAACAGTTCCTTGAACTGTAAAAGGCTGTCCGTAGTAAACACGATTAGAATTAAGCGCACTTTCAAAATAGTCTACGTCAAATAGATTTTTGAAGTTGAGTGCAACTCGGAATCTATCTCGGTTATAGAAAATAGCTGCATCAGTGCGAACATAACTAGGCACATCATAATTATTGTCCAAATCTCCAGCGCGATCGCCTACAAAAAACAAGCCGAATCCAGCCCCTAAACCTTGTAAATTACCTTGTTGAATTTCGTAGCTTGTCCACAAGTTAAAAGAATGGTCTGCGGTATTTGGTAAGCGATTTCCAGGTGTAAAAGTATTATCCTCAGTAATGCGTGCATCAATATAAGCATAGCCAGCATAAATATTCCATCCCGGCAAAATTTCACCTGCAATATTCAGTTCAATACCTTGGCTATTTTGCTCACCTACTTGGATTTGAAAACCTTGACGATTGGGGTCTGCTGTAGAGACATTAGTACGGGTTAAATCAAACAATGCCAGCGTTGCCGATAGGCGATCGTTCAAATCTGCCTTTACCCCAACCTCATACTGATTACCGCGTTCTGACTCCAAGGTAGAGTCAACACCGAAAAAGAATGTACCGCCTGGTGGAGTAAATGAACTTGTGTAACTTGCATAGAGTGAGATGGCAGGTATGGGTTGATAGACAATCCCAAAACGAGGACTGAATGCACTATCTGACCCACTGCTTTCTGTGTTAGTGATGAACTCTTCGTATTTGCGATCAAAAGTATCAAACCGCACACCTAACAACAACTTTAAGCCATCTGTCAGTGTAACTTGGTCTTGAAGATAAATTCCTAGCGAGTTGGTGAGCGCGCGATCGCTACTTTCAAAAGTGACGGCAGCTCCCGGTATTTTTGCTTGACCATAAACAGGATTAAAGATATCAATCGGGTTCGCTTCCCGTTCAGCATATATTGGTGACAAGTTTTCTAAACTATTAAAATCAACTCCAAATAGTAGCTGATGCTGAATTGAACCAGTGGAGAACTTGCCAACCACATTTGCGGTCAGAGCATAATTTGTATTTTCAAGCTCGTATTCTCGATCTACACGATTAAAAGTTCGATTGTCTGCATCCAATCTTCCGGGAAGCGTAAGTAGGTCAGTGTAATCACGATACGTAAACCGAAACGCATTGCGTAATGACCAGTTATCGCTTAACTTGTGTTCTAGTTGGTATCCAAGCCTTATAGTTTTCTGTTCAATAACATCAGAAGGTTCACCAAAGTTGCGGTTACGGGACACTTCGCCATTGGGGTTAGATAATACACTACCAATGACAGGTACACCAGAGGCATAAGAATCTCTTGTATAGATGTATTCTCCCTCTAAAGTTAGGTTAGTTCTCTCGCCAATAGCCACACTGACAACAGGCGATATATTAAAGTGTTCACCATTATAGAAATCAACAAAACTACCTGAATTTCTGTAGGCTGTATTGAGGCGATATAAAACTGTCTTCGAGTCATTTAACGGACCTGATAAATCAATCGCACCTCGATAATAACTATAAGTTCCAACGGTTGCGTCAATAGCATAAAAAGGTTCGCTTAAGGGACGTTTAGATACTAGGTTGATACTTCCCCCTGGATTACCTAAACCAAATAGCACTGATGCAGGGCCTTTGAGAACTTCGACTCGATCAATACTGGAAAGTTCACTCGTTTCTCCAGCTAAAAAGTCAAGTAGCCCATCTCTGAGGAGATTTGTTGCTGTTGCCTCGAATCCGCGAATGGTATAACTGGTAAGTGGGCCAAAGTTAAAGTTCTGATTAACACCAGGGACATTTCTAAGCGCATCTTCTATGCGAGTCACCTGTTGGTCGCGCAACACTTCTTGAGGCACTACCTGAATTGATTGAGGGATATCACGCAAAGGTGTATCGGTTCTTGTCCCAGTTGAGGTATTCGGTACGCGATACCCATCTTGCTCTCCCGTCACCACCAACTCAATTGGCTCATCCTGCTGCGATAATGGTGGTTCCTCTTGCGGTGTCTCAGTTGTTGGCTTTTCTTGAGCTTGTGGTGTTTGAGGTTGCTGTGGTGGCTGCGTCGCTGTTGCAGCAGAATTTATCCCAAAAACCAACCCGGCATTATCATCAAATAACTCAACCGTCGGCAAAGCCTTTTCACCTACCACCGTCACCCGCACAGTATTTGCATCAACATTCGTAACCGTTATTTCAGTAATTTCCGCAAGTGGTTTCTCTGAACGGAAGGTGAAACCATTCCCATTGGGTAAACGCAACTGAGCATTAGGAATATCGGCAATAAAATTATTACCTGTACTGCGATTTGTAACTTGCAGTTGTTGCCCAATTGTCTCTAAAATTACCTCCACACCTTTGTCTGTAGGATTTGCCTTCACTCCCGTTATTGAGATGACTGGGGTAGTGGTTGGTTGTTGAGCAAACAAATCTGCTACACGAGTTGAAACCTTCTCTAAATCTCTCACCCAACGGATGGAAGGTTTCTCATCTTGTATTTGTATAGAGGCTAAAGTAGTTTTTGTTTCCTTTTTTGCCAGGATAGGAGATTTCGCCCACACCGCTTCCATACCTAGAACACAAAATACACTCGTTAAAAAAAGCGATGTCTGCCGACAAGCTGCTACGCATCTACGCTGCCACAAATTCAACATTGCTCACACCAAACTTGAAAGTAATTCTCAAGAACATTACTTGAATCTCTAGTATGATGTGAAGGCTTTTTTATCCCTAGACGGATTTTTTTTTATCGCTAGAGGGATTTTTTTTGCTGCATTTGATATTCCTTGGGACAAAACCCGAATTTTTTCCTGAAGGCGGTAGTAAAATAACTGTGACTGATAAACCCCACAATGTTAGCAATTTCTGACACTCTCATATCTCCATTTACTAGGAGTTGACGCGCTTGTTCTAAGCGATAGTCATGTAAATAACTAAAAGCTGTTGTACCAAATACCTGACGAAACCCTTGTTTGAGAAGATAATCGTTTAAACCTACTGCCCTTGACAATTCCATAAACGAAGGCGGATTACTCAATCGTTTCAGCAGAATATCTCTGGCATGGTAAATTCTTTCTACTACATCCGGCTTCAAAGTGTGAAGCTTATTACCATCGTTGATTTCTATCTCCTGTGCAACCAACATTCCCATCAACTCTAAAGCTTTTCCTTCCAAATACAGCCGCTTGGCAATTCCCTGATAAGGACACTTTAAAATTTGCCGTGCAGCAGTCTGCATAGCAGGTGTGGCAGTTCCACAACGGCAGTAATATGTTTGATGAGATTGCCGAATCCACGGTTGCAATGCCTGGGGTAATTGTCCATCTTGATTGGCAGCAAAAGAATATAGTGATTCCGCCTGCATCAGGATATTCACTTCCAGAAAGGAGTTTTTATCCGAACAATCACTTGTTTGCTTGGGATCTAGTCCACTTCCCACGAAACTGTACTCGCCTGCACCAACAGTTCTGTATTTATCGTAGTGTTCTCCAGAAAAATGAAAGTGATACTCTAACCAATCATTTTCCTGTTCTGGGTGTGTTGTAATCATGCGATCGCGCATTTGCAAGTTGCCAATTATCAACTCCAACCCTTGGCGCAACTGAATTACCCGCCAGTAACCTTGTCCCAACCGTCGCGGATATTTGTACACCACGTCCAACACATCATCTGGATCTGGGTGTTGGGAACGTTCCACCGTCTCCTGAAATAGCTCATCAAAGGCTTGCTGGGAAAGGGTGATTGTCATAGCGATATTGAGATAAAAACTTTAACTTTTAATAAGAAATTATCTCATAAAAGCCAAAATTACATCGCACTCACGGACTTCACAACTACTCAACCGAACTAGGTTAGCCGGATCGTCTGACTCGGCTTTTGTTTGAGGGCATTAGCTGCGACAATTTGAGCATTGCGATCGCTTGCTTCAAAACGCCTGGGTTTTAATTGAGCATCGGTTGGATTGGTTGTACATCCTCCCAAGCAAACAAACAACGTCGTCAAAATTAATTTTTCTAAATCTCGATTCCAGCGCATTGACTCGATACTTTTTTTACAGGTTTACAGCCTCGCACCGTATTACTGTTTTACACCGCGATCGCAATTCGTCTAGGTTCATTCTCGCAAAACCCCTACGCTAAAACGCCGACATTACGGGACAGCCAAGTTTAATAGATCCAAGGGCACAAGAGCGACTATCAAAGGATGAAGGAACCGTCTCCGTTT
>NZ_JTCM02000097.1 GCF_000817785.2 Hassallia byssoidea VB512170
CTGGTCGTGTAATCAACACATGGGCTGATGTAATCAACCGCGCTAACCTGGGTATGGAAGTAATGCACGAGCGCAACGCTCACAACTTCCCTCTAGATTTGGCTGCTGCTGATGTAGCACCTGTAGCATTGACTGCACCTGCTATCAACGGTTAATTTTTAAACCAGTAGAGACGCGATTCCCTCGCGTCTTTACAAATTAAAAAGCGCCTCCTGGTCAACCGGGGGGCGCTTTTTTGTTAAGAATATTTACTCCAAGAAAATTCCCACTTCATCGAAAGCTGTAGCGATCGCTTGAAGCTTTTCATCCATGTTAGGATTGTTGCGAAACAGAGTTTTTCCTACTTCCTGAATAGCACGACGGCTATCACTAAAACTAGAGGTTTCACCCAGTTGTGTTAATGCTTTATAGAAAAGTACGGCGGCAGATTCTGGATCGAAAAGATAGTTATCTTCATTATCTTGCGAAGTTAATAAATTATAAGCTGCCTTGTTGTGAATTCCACAATTAAAGTGAACCCCACCGCGATCGTGAACCAGATACTGATAATTGTTCATGTGTTCGGGATGACCGTATCTAGGGGGAGAACTTAGATCCCTAATTGCTTGACCGTTTTGACCAAATCCGCGTCCTATTTCCCAGTTCCACATGCCAATATTAAGTATGTTGTAATTAGCAACCAAGATAGCAAAAATATCCGCGAAGGACTCGTCCAGTGCCCCTGATTCGTCTCTATATACAAGCTTGGCAGTCCAACTGGTCAATCCGTGACCAAACTCATGAGCAACAATATCTTGAGCTATAGCTAAAGAACGCAGTTCGCCATTTTGGATGAAACACTGCCCGAAAAATGCTTGCTCTAGGCGATCGTGCCAGTAAGCACAATTATCTTCTTGGTAATTCGGGTGAGGGTCTTCAACACACATAATACTAGAGATGTAAACCTCTGTTTCTTCATCTTCTAAAGAGTGTTCGAGGACATCTCTAAAGAATCTTTTAACGTTAAAAACATTATTATGAGCGTTAAAGGTTTGCTCTTGGGGGGGATTGACTATTTCTCTACCGGGAAGAGCATTATCTATAGCTTTATTAAAATAATACGTACGTACCATCCACTATTGCATCCTCTAAATATATCCGTCGTTGCGGGTTATCTTCAGAAGAAAAGGTACGCTGTTGACCAAATTAATTAGTAGCTCTTCCTGATACTGCGCCAACCCAGATTCTCCCTGAAAACTTTATCTAATAGTCTTCACACGGGGTAGCTCAGAAACTAAATCTCCCGTATGAGCATCAATTACATAGTCTACCATTTCTGGTATTGATTCAGACTTAGGGGGAGCATTAGTATTTTGAAATGGGTTCTCAACGACATACACTAACCGCCAGTTCTTAAACTTAGTGTCAAAGTAGTAATAGACAGTTGCAGTTAAATCCAAATTTGCCAAATTATGCTTTGTCAGTTTCTGAATTAACTCCTTAAGTTTCTCAGGCTTCAACTTGGGGGATGCGTCAATGCCACTAGGATCGCCAATAGCTGAGTTGATTGCCAGCAAATTGTAGTTATCGTCAACTTCCAGTGTTACAAGAGCGCCATACACGGGAATATTTTTATACCTTTGGCGAAACTTAATTGTATGTGTCTTAGTCTTCTGCCAACTTTTAACGGATACCCCTTCCAACTTCGACTGGTGGATTGGTTTGTGAGATGCAACAAAACCTCTTGCGGGTTCAACTTCCAGTAAAGCTTCCTCCAGTACTGGCATTAACCTATCTCCCACTTCTTTGAACATGTCTATTAGCTTTTTTCCTTCTAAGTCAGCTCTCTTCAGTACATAGACTAGATCATCAATACCACGAGGCTTGAATGCTGAAATTTGGTCTTCGGTATGGAAAGTGAAAGTTTTCATACCATTTCTATTCATGAAGTTTGGTTTAATCCCGCTTAGTTGTTGTCGTGTTATGTGCGATTACTTGTTTATACATAATTTAGGGATACACTTCAAGGTGTACAACTAAAAAATTAGTATTGTACAAAATGTATAAAATTTAAGTATGATTAGAGCGATCGCAACAGCTTAATATAACCTCATTAGCCTTGAAATCTTCAAAATAGCATCTCAAGAGCAATTTTTTCTGTATTTTTGTGTACATTATGTACAAATTGCATGGGTAAATAATAAACTTTATGTACATTTAATGAAAGCTAACTCAAAAACTAAAGTATGGCAGTATGGCAAAAAGAACTAAAAAGTCTGCAAACATGGATAACTTACCAAATCATGAGTCATCCGATCAAGATTTACAAAATTTAGGAAGACGCTCTCTTGAAGATCAACAAAGGGATAAATCTGTATATAAATATTTATTACAATGTTTAAGTGACCTTGGAATAAATGAAAAGCAAGAAAACGCTAAACCCAATGAAAGGAGTATTGCTGAACAATGGCATCAAAAAAATAACCGGATTTTTATCAGGCGTGTTTTACGTTCCGTACTTCCTGAATACTATAGTCAGGAAGAGAGAGTCTCTGTAGTTCCAGGATTAACTTTAGGAAAGTTAGTCGAAATTTTAGCGGGAATACAAAATTACTGGGCTAAACAAAGATTAAACACCCCAGAATCTGAAGTTCCCCGAATTTTAACTAGAGCAGAAAAGTTAAGAGCATTTCGCAAGTTTTATCAATTAACTCTGGAAGAAAAGGAAAAGTTAAATCTTTCCGTACATCCAGGAGAACCGATGCTACAAGAATTTTTGGCAATTGTTACCGATCCTGTCAAAGGTTTAAAAACTGAAGATGTCATACCTTTCTACAAAAGAGTTACAAATTTATTTTATAATTCATTCAAGAAATTAGAGTTAAAAAAGAAATCCTCTTTACCTTTGTCAATCACAGATATAATTAAAATAAATGTTGAACTTTTCCTCGAAGACCATTATCAGGGAATAAATGAAAATTTAAAAATACAAAAAACTAAAGAACTGGTCAACAAAGTTTGTCGTGAAATAAGTCGAATTGAGTTGCAAACAGGCTTTAGGCAATATAAATCTCTGTTGAAAGATGATATGTTCAGAGGTGAGCTACAACCAGATATTAGCTTATTGCCTCATAATTTTATAGAACATTTAACTCGCTCTCTTGTAGAAAATGAAATACTCACCGATGAGTTTCCTATCCATCTCAAGCAATTAGAAATTGAAAAAATACATCCTTTACCCCTTTATGTAAAGACGGAAGAACAAAAGTTTGGTTTGCTCAATCCACTTTTGCTAGACGATGAAGAAGATGAGGAGGACGTTGTTGGGTTAGAAAGACAATTTGCGTATAAAGTAAAAATACATTTTTATGTAAAAGTTCCAGATGATTATCAAGCTTGGATTGAAGGAGAATATCATCAAATAAGTTTTTTTAATCAAAATGAAAATAAATTAGAGTTTTTTGAAGAAATTACTGGAATTGGCAGTCCAATTTATCATATTATTTCTGCAATCAATAGAGTATTATTCTCGGATATTCCGGCACTAAGTAATTATTTTCCAGTGGCTCGTAATCTTTTAACTAACAACGAGTTTTTTGGGAGTTCCAGTCTCGTTTGGTCTTATAGTTTAGTTAATCTTTGTAAGAAAGATGATATTGATAAAGCAATTAATTCAAATAAAAATTATGAAGAGATTATCAGCAGCGATGAAACTGCTTATGGTGAATACTGCGGTTTTGATTCTGTAGAAATAGCTGCTAAGGCTGCACTACAAGCTAGATTAAGAGCAATTAAACAGACTGGGATAAATCCTGTAGTATATCTTACCGAACTGTGCCATCGAGTCGAAGAAATTAATGCACTCAGAAAAGCAGAAAGTTATTTGGATTTTTATCCATTTTCTTTAAAAGCGATGGAAGGTTATTTAAATCAGACAGTTTTTCGAGGTAGATATCGTATTGCAAATAGTCAGTTAAAGTTTTCAGAAATAAATGACGGTAAGCCTTGGAGTGCAGTAGCTTACAATGCTCACTTAAATATAACTGAAAACTATCTAAAAGAAGGACTTTACCGCATTGCTAAAAAATATCTTGATGTTTTAGAACCTCACATTGAAAATGCCAAAATAGGTAGTAATCAATGCTTTGATGATTTCATGTTTGCCAAATATGAGCTATGTAAGTTTAGATATCATTACTTGACAGATTTAGAAGATTTAGAAATCCGTCAACTACATTCAGATCGTGCTATTGCTATTCGAGCGGCTACAGATAGTTTAGATAATGCCGAAAGATATCTGAAAAATATTTTAAAAAAGTATTATGCTATCAGTGCTTGTGTTCAAAGTAATTTTCATCCATTCTTTTATCTTTTATCAAGAGTATACGCGCACCGAGCAAAACTTTATATATTCACATCTTCTTATATAGACCGTGGTGGAGGTAGATGGGATGGTCTGATAAAGCCTATAAGCCTTTTAGAAAAGGCGCGAATTTATGCAGCTAGAGATGGCAACCCGGCAATTTATGCTTACTGGTCTGCTTACCAAAGTTGGTGCTATATTATGGTGGCTTATTTGGGGGATTATCAACCATCTCCTACAAAATTTCCTAGAGAAGAATGTCTGCATTGGGCTAAACGACTGATAGAACATGCTTTAATTTGTTATAAAAATATTGGGAAAAAATCCTACCAAAAGATTAAAGATAATGGTGGCAGAATAACCGATGTGAGTATAGATGATAAATATTATAAAAATTACGGAGATGTACTAATCCAAGTCGTGCCTCTCATTCAAGAGTTAAGTGAGCAAAACGGTGAGTATAAGCAGATTTATGAATCGGAAAATAATGTTATAAAGATTGATTTTTCGATTTTAAAGAAAATTTGTACTGACGATAATAAATCTACGTATTTATTTGGAACGCATTCATGTATTCTGTTATTTGGCATGGGAATACTGGAACTATGTGATGATGAAAATGAAAGTCAACTGGGGTTAAAAATTAAAAAAGCTATCAGAATGTTTACATATTGTTCGGCAATCGCTGAAGATGGAAAGAAACTAAAAAGAAATCGTGATAATGAAACATTTTATTTAGAAAGAATTTTTAGTGAAGGAGATTGTTTAGTAAGAGGATTTTATCCTCACCGTTTAACTCAGTTTGCAGATTTAGGAAAAATTTGGACAGCAACTTGTAAATCTATTTTACTTTTATATAATTCAACTTATGATTGGCAACAAATAAATCAGCTACTAGAAACTTTACCAACTAGCTCTAACCAATCTATTTTAGACAGTGCTTGTAGACAAAAGCGTTACAACGGACACTTAGAAAGCCATTGCGATCGCCTCGTTGACTATTTTGAACAACTCAAAGTTAAAAAACTTAATGTAGACAGCTTAATGGAGATTCGCAACAAGATTGTTAGAGATATTTTCAAGATTATGCGTGGTGAGAGTGAGGTAAAAGTTTAGACAGCATCATCGCCGATTTATACTCAATTGAATGACCAACTCTTTTCAACTTTACTCGGCTTACGCATCCACCTAGCCTTATAGTAGTTTAAAGTTACGCCCATACATCGCAATATGACTGGAGAGCTAAACTTTGGGAATAGAACTACGCAGTTTTGTCTTTCTCGACAGCCTGCAACCTCAACACGCAGCATATATAGGAACAGTAGCCCAAGGTTTCTTGCCATTACCAGGAGATACATCGCTGTGGATTGAAATCTCTCCTGGTATCGAAATTAATAAAATTACCGATGTAGCCCTCAAATCGGCTTCTGTTCGTCCGGGAGTACAGGTAGTCGAACGACTCTACGGTTTATTAGAAGTTCATTCTGCCTCTCAAGGGGAAACGCGAGCTGCTGGTCAAGCGATTTTGGCGACATTAGGAGTTAAAAGAGAAGAGTGTCTGAAACCGCGTGTTGTTTCTACCCAGATTATCCGCAATATTGATGCTTATCAAACACAACTTATCAATCGCACGCGACGCGGACAGTTACTATTAGCGGGACAAACGCTGTATGTTTTAGAAGTTGAGCCTGCTGCTTACGCTGCACTTGCCGCAAATGAAGCTGAGAAAGCCGCATCGATTAATATTCTTGAGGTGCAAGCTGTAGGAAGCTTTGGACGGCTTTATTTAGGTGGACACGAACGTGATATTCTCGCAGGTGCGGCAGGAGCGTTAGCAGCGATTGAAAGTGTCGCTGGTCGGACAAATCCTCTGAGTGGGCGTCAGGAGTAAAATAAATATCATGGCAAATCGAGAGCATCTAGCTTTACTGAAAGCAGGTGCAGTCACATGGATCGAGTGGAGAAAGAAAAATCCCCAAATTGAACCAGACCTCAGCGCGGCGAATTTGCAAGGGTATAATCTCAGAGGCGCGAACCTCCAAGGGGTAAACTTGAGCCGGGTGGATTTGAGTAATGCTTTACTGGTGCGAGCAAACCTTAGTGGTGCTAACTTGAGCAGCGCTAACCTTTATAAAGCTAACCTGAGTGAAGCTAACCTGAGTGAAGCTAACTTTAGTGTTGCTAACTTGAGTGGTGCTACACTGACACAGGCAGATTTGAGTTATGCGAATCTGATTGGAGCTAATTTGAGTGAGGCAAATCTCAAAGACGCTGCGATCGCTTATGCTAATTTAATTGGCACTGACTTGAGCAAAGCTAATTTGAAAGGTGCTGATTTGGCTTGTGCAAAACTTTGTCGGGCTAACCTCTGTTTTGCAAATTTAATGGAAGCTAACTTGAGTGAAGCTGACTTAAGCCAAGCGAATCTGTATGAAGCGGAAGTAATCGGGGCTTATCTTTATAAAACTGATTTGTACAAAGCTAATTTAAGTTATGCTCATTTGGGTGGTGCATATCTGAGCAAGGCTAACTTGAGTGAAGCCGACTTGAGCAAAGCTAACTTGAGATGGACTAACTTAAATGGTGCGAACTTGGCAGGCGCTAACCTGAAAGGCGCTAACTTCACCGGCGCTAAAATTAGAGGGGCTAACTTTACCGGCGCGAATCTTCAGGAAACAATTATGCCTGATTGAGTTAGGACTTACGCAGTTTTTCACGGACGGGACGAACCGCAGAGAACGCAGAGGACACAGAGGAATAAGAGTTGGAGAGGTATTTTGCGTAGTATCGGTGAGTATTATCGGATACATTTTATACAATTGCGTCCATATGCTTTGGCGATATACAATGCTTTATCGGCAACTTGCAACAGCTCATCGCTGGTTTTTCCCTGTTCGGGAAATACGCTAATCCCACCCGAAACCGTTGTATTAATTTCCTTGTCTGCAAATTTAACTCGCGCAGCTTGAAAGGATAACCGGATTTGTTCAGCACGTTGAAACGCATTATTTAGTGTTATACCGGGCAAAGCTAATACAAACTCTTCACCACCATATCGACACACTATGTCAGTGGAGCGGCTGTATTGGCGCAGCAAGTCTGCAAATACTTGTAACACGCGATCGCCTGCCTGATGCCCAAATGTATCGTTAATTTTCTTAAAGTAATCGATATCCATTAAAATAACGGCAACTGGATAAGACTCTTGTGCTGCCCTTACCAGTTCTCTTTGGAGTGAGGAGTCAAAATAACGCCGATTGAATAAGCCAGTCAGTCCGTCCTGCATTGCCTGTTCTCGTAGTTGAGCCTGTAAAGTCTCAATTTCCAGCACCTGAAGACGCAAACGTTCGTTAGCCTGCCGAAGTTCAACCTCAGCCTGATGGCGTTGAGTAATGTCACGCAAAATAAGCAGATATCCTGTTAATTGCCTGCGGCGATCGCGTAATGGCGTAATTTGTAGCTCCAGATAACGAAGTGTTGCCGAATCGATTAATATCTCTGTGTTGACGCATTCATATTCGTGGTATGTGATGTTATATTGCCATTTTGACAAAACTTGCTCGGCAGATTGTCCAATCAGGTGTGCTGTAGTCCCAATCAGATTTTGTGCCGCAGGATTAATGTCAAGAATGCGGTTTTGCACATCCAAGACAAGCACACCATCACTCATGCTGTCAATCAAAATGTCCCGCGCTACCGGAACAAGGTCAAACATGCGGAAGCGAAAGATGTTAACAGCACAGATCAGTCCGGTCAGCATGAAGCTCATCGGGGTGATGTTCAAACCTGGGGGAGTAAGGTGTAGCATATAAGCACTAGCCCCAAGCAGTGGTATCAACGCACCAGCTAATACCATACAAGACTGGTGTCTATACAGAATAGACGGGAGCAAAGCTCTTTTGGTAAGCAGCAATATGCCTGCAAGTGTGTAAACATAAATACACGCCATCACCCAAAAAAAGCCGATATTATGTTGGTAAATCACAACATTACTTTTATGAGGATCGGGCAAAAAGCCATGCCAAATCAGATTATGCCATTCGTTGGTCGCAACCATTGCCACATTCAAGGCGGGAATAATCCATAACAACACTGTATTGCGAGATGTCAGCCACGGTCTTTTGTTCGTGAAGTGGATCGCAAATATTAAGAAAAGCGTAATTACACTACCCGATCCAAGGTATTCTAGCTTTGACCAAAATATTTTATCTTTTAGAGCGATCGCACCTGCTTCCATCGCCGCAACCATAGCATAAAGCGCGATCGCCAGCATCATCAAAATAAACGGTTTGCTAACAGAAGAAGTTTTGCGACGCTGCCACGCACCAAAGGCAACAATAGCTGAAATAATTGCAGTTAAACTAAGAAAGATAAAGTAAAGGTTGTATTGAAAAAGCATTTTGGATGCACTATTCAAGAATTTATCTCACATTCTTTGAGATAAATTTGAGATATATCATTAGAATGCCCCAAACTGCATCAGTTTTCTTTACTTAAGATATCTTTATTGCGCGATCGCCTTTTCTTAAGCAAATACGATGAATTTGAGTCAAATGACCAATCCAAAATCCTGAAAAATGTCATTATAGTAATAGTACGAACATACTGGAGATAAGACAACGGTTTACGCACGTCCTTTAGCACGGTTAATTGAACAACTGCAACGCTTGCCAGGAGTGGGTCCGAAAACTGCCCAACGTCTAGCGCTGCACATCTTGAAGCGTCCAGAATCAGAAGTAGAAGATTTAGCACAAGCTTTAATTGAAGCAAAAAAACAGATAGGCTTGTGTTCTGTCTGCTTTCACCTTTCTTCTGAACCTGTTTGTGAAATCTGCCGCAACTCCAACCGTGACAACAGCACTATCTGTGTAGTAGCAGATTCTCGCGATGTGATTGCACTAGAAAAAACCCGCGAGTTCAAAGGCAAGTATCATGTCTTGGGTGGGGTGATTTCTCCCATAGATGGAATTGGTCCAGAACAGTTAACTTTGCAAGCTTTGGTGCGACGGGTAAGTAAAGATAAGCCGCAAGAAGTTATTCTGGCAATTAGTCCCAGTGTCGAAGGAGAAACGACCACGTTATATATTGGTCAGCTAATAAAGCCATTTACTAAAGTGACGCGGATTGCTTTTGGTTTGCCTGTCGGTGGCGATTTGGAATACGCTGATGAGGTAACGCTGGCAAGAGCTTTAGAAGGACGCCGAGAGTTAGATTAGTTATATGTCTCTACAAAATACGGTTAATATCTAATTATTTCCATAGCAGTTTGCTCGGAAGAGCGTGAGAAACGATTTGCCCCGACTTCTTCTTTGAAGTCGGGGTCTTATTTTATATCATGTCCGTTGAATTAATACTAATAAAAATACTGCAACCGTCGTAGAGACGTTTCGACGGAACGTCTCTACAATATGTGTGATTAAAGGACATGATATTAATTGTTAGTTTTGCAGATAGCATTGCTGCCGAGCTTAAAAAGTATACCAACAAAGAGGGCGAATATTTTCCTTCCTATGCGCGATTAAGGAGGGCTTTTATGGGTTCCTTTCCTAGCGAACTAACTCAATCATCGTCTCCCATTCTCTCGTATCCTGTGCTTTTTACCACTACCGTGTTGTTTAGAACTGTGCTTTGCGGCTTTAATCAGATCGGCTGCTTTCTCACCAATCATAATGGTGGGCGCGTTCGTATTTCCCGTGGTGATCGTTGGCATGATCGAGGCATCGACGACACGCAATCCCTTCACCCCATGTACCCGGAGTTCAGAATCTACAACCGCCATTGGGTCAGTTCCCATTTTGCAAGTTCCGACAGGATGATACACAGTCCCGCAAACTTCCCGAACATAAGCAACGAGTGCTTCATTGCTCTGAACCTCGACACCGGGAGCAATTTCCTCACCTCGAAACTCATCAAAGGGACTTGAATGAAACAAGTCGCGAAAGAATTGAATCCCTGCCACTAGCTTCTGCACATCCGATTGACTTTGCAGATAGTTCATCCGAAGGATCGGGGCATCGGTGGGGTCAAGCGATCGCAAAGCGACACTGCCAATGTTCTGGGGATGGGTCAAACTAACATAGCCTGTGAACCCCGAATCAACGCGGACATACCCAGGAGGTGATAAAGGACGGGGATCGAAGAAAAACAGCAAATCTGGCTCAACATCGAGATTCCCCTCGCTATGCATAAATATTGCAGCTTCAGAAATACCATTACCAGTGGCAGCAGGTTGCACTTTTTGAGTTCCCTGGTAGGGCACGGGAAAGCCAACGTGGTCTTGCAGGTTTTGACCCACACCCGGCAGATCGACGACGACTGAAATCCCCATTGCTTGCAAGTGTTCTGCATTCCCAATGCCAGAAAGCATTAGCAGCTTGGGCGAATCGAACGCCCCCGCACTTAAAATGACTTCCTGACTGACCCTAACCTGGTGTAGCGTTCCAGAGTGCAGGTATTCCACCCCGATAGTGCGAGTCTCCTCAAACAACAATCGAGTCACCAACGCACCTGTTTGCACCGTTAAGTTCGGACGATCCAGAATCGGCGTGAGAAATGCAGCAGCAGTACTGTGCCGCTTACCATCTTTGATTGTAAACTGAAGCGGTCCTACCCCTTCTTGCTGCTCTGCATTGAAATCAGGATTGTACTCATATCCCATTGCCACCGCTGCTTCTACAAACGCTCTTGAAACCGCAGCAGGAGACACGATATCGGTGACGCTCAACTCCCCATCCACACTGTGATATTCCGAGGCACCACGTTGCTGATGCTCAGATTTCTTGAAATAGGGCAAGACATCTTGGTACGACCAACCGGGGTTGCCCAATTCCTGCCAGTGGTCAAAGTCGTGATGATTGCCCCGCATATACACCATGTAATTAATCGAACTGCTGCCCCCCAAGACTTTACCACGGGGACAAAATATCTTGCGATTGTTAAGGTACGGTTCAGGTTCCGAGAAATATTTCCAGTCCACCTCGGAGCCAGGTAAATTCCTAGCTTCCCGTGGGATTTGAATCTCTGGTTTGGTATCCCGATTGCCTGCTTCAAGCAACAACACAGTTGTTTGGGGGTCTTCTGTGAGACGGTTGGCAACCACACAGCCTGCTGAACCTGCACCAATCACAATATAATCATATCGAGACATTCCATGTTTTCCAAAACCAGCACTCGCAAAACGAGGAGAAATTACTGAGGTGACTAAACCAGTAGAGAAGAGGGCGGCCTTTTGAAGAAAACGACGACGGTCATGAGGCTTATAAAGCATCGACTCCTCCTCTGTTGATTATCTAAGGATTTATTGGTTCGTCTTAAGCGTTCTTTGTATTATTGAAAATGTCGCATAAATTTACTAAGTACACAAGAGCTGCATCAATCAAATTTGGTTATGCAATGGAATCTGTCAGGGTAGTGGTAAATATGGGTAGTGATAAACATTTTGTTATAGTTCCTTTACACTTAGATGAGGTTCAATCTTTACAAGTTTCGGCATTGGCGATCGCACCCTTGTGAATAAGCATAGGTTTTATTGAACACTATTTAGCCGGACTTGATATAACCTGGTGATTAGCCACCTAATTAAGGTTCTCGAAGACAGTGGTAACACTACATTCTTTTGTTGATCGCCAAACTTTACAAAATCTTGCCAACTCCTATCCTGAATTAGATATCGCTTCTGTAGAGACTTGTTTAGCGTTTCTCAACACCACGGCTGATGTATATGCAGCTTTAGACGCTCATTTTGCCCGATATAATCTTTCAATGGGGAAATTCACGCTGTTAATGCAGTTGCTTCAAGCTGATAAGCAATTAACACCATCCGAATGTGCTGAACGCACAGGTGTTACTAGAGCTACTGTCACCGGCTTGCTTGACGGACTAGAACGAGATAAATTAATCATACGTCAGCCTTGCCCGGCAGATAGGCGGATGTTAAGTGTGCAATTAACTGATAAAGGCAGGGAGTTACTTTCTCAAATGCTTCCTGACCACTTTTGCCGTACCACAAATTTAATGGCTCATCTGACTGAAGCTGAAAAAAAGACTTTAATTAAACTGCTAGCTAAGGTAAAGGCTGGAACTCCGGCAATGTTTGACCTGTAAAATCTGTTGTGAAAAAATCAGACTTATTGTAAATTTTAATTAGCCGCCTAACTATAAGGTGACTAATAACTAAGGTAAAGCCTGATGAAGAAGCTAAACGTCAAGCAGAAAAACTGGTTGTTATCCTTCCATGTTGCCTTTGGAGGAATTTGGTTTGGAACTGCTTTGTGTATGGTTGTTATTGCTTGGAGTAACCGCAACACTCCTAACGGGGACTCCTTATATGCAATAAATTCGATTCTTAAACGACTAGATGACTTTGTAATTATTCCCTCTGCTAATTTATCGCTCTTAACAGGTGGGTTGCTTTGCTGGCTGACGATTTGGGGATTTTTCAAACACTACTGGGTAATAGTTAAGTGGGTAGCAACGGTAACACTGATTGTTACGGGTACTATCTGGCTGGGTCCGTGGGTGAACGCTATGACAGCGATTTCGTCAACCGACAGGTTACAAGCGCTGCAAAATCCGCTGTATATATTTGACCAAAAGGGAGTGATTATAGGTAGGATTATTCAGACTTTTTGTGTTTTAGCGATCGTTGCTGTTTCGGTTCTCAAGCCTTGGGGTAGACGCAATTTGAAGAAAGAGGAGAAAGAAAGCGATAAATCGCTTACTACGAGCTAAAGTTTTATCTGAATCGCACATGTTTATTCTGCATCACCAGCCAGACTGAGAGCAGCGCACTGGCAACGCCAGCGATAATAAAACAAGGAATATAGCCGAAATTATCGACAATCCTACCAAAGACTGCTGCACCGATTCCCTGTCCCATAAACAGGCTGAACACGAACAGCGAAACTGCTGTCCCTCGTGCTTCGGGGGTGAGTTCTGTGGCTTTTGTTTGGAGAGTGCTGTGCATCATATAAAAGCCCAATCCCATGAGGATGCTTAGAGGGATAAACAGCATCCAGTTATGAAATGCTGCTATGGATAAGTAGCCAGCACACAACAACCATCCTCCAACTGCAATCAAATTTCTTTCGCCAAGCTTGCGTATTAGCCATTTGACTGTACCACTATAAATTAGACCACCTAGCCCGAAGCCACAGAGCATAAAGCCGATGATTAAATAAGATAAGTTGTATTTGTCTCTGAGAAATGCACCAATGTAAGCAAATGCGCCATAGACGAAAAAGCCTTCAATAAAGATTCCTATGATGATAGTGCGAGCGATCGCTTGGGTCATAAGTTGATAATAAGGTTTGAACGTTGCCAAACCCATCGGACTTGAAGTATGATGCTGTTCTTTGGGTAAGCGGTGACTTCGACGCCACATTAAAGCAGCGATCGCTAAAGATACAACCCCAAACAGCAGAAAAATGTCACGCCAGCTAAGATACTCCCCGAAGATACCACCCAAAGTGCCGCCGAGAATTTGACCCAATATAACTCCACTTAGATACCTTCCGATTGCTGTTTGGCGTTCTTCGTAGGCGAAGTTATCGCCAATATAAGCTAGCGATACTGGAATAATCCCGGCTGCAACTATACCCGTGAGACACCGCAGCAATGCGAGTATGGCGATGTTTGGCACAAAGGCACAAGCAGCTGTCCCCACAGCAAATGCAGCCATTGCCGCCGTTATTACCTTGAGTTTACCAATGCGATCGCTCAAGGGACCGTAAACTAATTGAAACAGTCCGTAAGGAATTGTATAGGCGCTGACAATCACCGCTGCACTGCCAACATTTAGTTTAAAATCGTCGGCAATGACACGTAGCAGCGGGTCAATTACCCGCACGTCGGCAATTACCATGAAGCCCGCAGCGCCCAACAGTCCTAATGAAACGGGTGTTTTATTTGTCATTGAATCGTCTTCGCCGACTGGTTAAATAATAACTCCCGCGATTTCTCAATATTAAGCGTCTGATTTTTAAATGCCTCTGCCTTTTGGTAGGCGCGAATTGTTGCCGGACGTGCTTTAATAACTTCAAACCAGCGCTTCAAGTTAGGAAAATCCTCTAATTTCTGACGTTGACCCTCATATCCGGTAATCCACGGATAAGCGGCAATATCAGCGATAGAATAATCACCAGCTACAAATTCTCTATCTGCTAATCGCTTATTCAGCACTCCATATAAACGCCCTGTTTCATTGACATAGCGATTGATAGCATAGTCAATCTTTTCGGGTGCGTATTGAACGAAGTGATGATTTTGTCCTGCCATTGGTCCCAAACCGCCCATTTGCCAGAATAACCATTGCAGGGTTTCAACGCGATCGCGCAAATCTCTTGAAATCAACTTGCCGGTTTTGTCTGCTAAATATAATAAGATTGCCCCAGACTCAAAGACGGAAATCGGTTCACCACCAATTGCAGGTTCGCGATCAATTATTGCCGGAATGCGATTATTCGGGGAAATCTGGAGAAAATCAGGTTTAAATTGATCGCCAATTCCTATATTTACCGGAATAATATTATAAGGCAGTCCGACTTCTTCAAGGAACATTGTGATTTTATGTCCGTTGGGAGTTGTCCAGTAGTAAAGGTCAATCATTTGTGATTTCTCCTATTGTAGTCAGCGCTTCAGCGCTTAAATCAAAGACGCGCATTTTTTAGTAGGAACTAATTAACATGAGCAAAATTAGGACTTACGCACTTTTTCACGAAAGTTTGTAGTAAGCGGTTCTAGTTTTTGAAGAGGTCTCAATGGGATTAAGGTTAATTTGCCGGACATAATATTAACTTCTTTCCAAAGCTTCGTTTATTAGTTCAGCTTTTTACAGCCAACTTGCATATTGTATCGGCAATGTAGCAATATTTTTTTGGTGAAGTTCTTGGGCAGCGCGATAAGTCCAATAAGGGTCGCGTAGCGCTTCCCGTGCTAATAGTACAATATCTGCACGATTATTGCGGATAATTTCATCGGCTTGCATGGCGTTGGTAATCAAACCCACGGCAGCGGTGGCAATGTTGGCATCGTGACGAATCTTTTCGGAAAAAGGAATTTGCCAACCAGAACCAAAGGGAATGTTTTTGTTATCAGGAGTGTTGAAAGCCGAACTACAATCAATCAAATCGACACCTTCAGCTTTCAGCTTTTTCGACAATTCCACCGAATCATCAATTGTCCAACCGCCTTCTACCCAATCAGAACATGATAATCTGGCAGTTAAGGGCAGGCGATCGGGCCAAACTTCCCTGACAGCGCGTGTTGTTTCTAACAAAAAGCGAATTCTATTTTCAAAACTACCGCCATACTCATCTGTACGTTTGTTAGATAGCGGTGAATAAAAGCTATGTGCTAAATAACCGTGGGCAAAATGTAATTCTAACCATTCATATCCAGCTTCAAGCGATCGCACTGTGGCAGATCGAAAATTATCCTGTATTTGCTGAATATCTTGGTGTGTCATTTCATTGGGAACACGCCATAATTTTTGATTATCAAAGGCGATCGCCGAAGGTGCGATTGTCTCCCAACCACCTTCAGAATCTTTAAGCGAATTATCGCCTTCCCACGGACGCGCTGCGCTGGCTTTTCTCCCAGCGTGCGCTAGCTGAATCCCCGGTACTGCACCATGTTCTTTGATAAACTTGTTGATGCGCTGTAGCGGTTCAATGTGTTTGTCTGACCAAATTCCCGCGTCTTTTGGCGTGATGCGTCCTCGCGGTTCCACAGCAGTAGCTTCGGCGATAATTAATCCTGCACCACCTATTGCACGCGAACCAAGATGAACTAAGTGGAAATCATTAGCCATTCCATCATCGGAACTATATTGGCACATCGGCGAAATCCCAATACGGTTACGTAATGTTACGCTTTTAAGTTGATAAGAATCGAATAAGTGTGGCATGATTTCCTCCCCGTGTTTTTGTTAGTCAAGATGAAGCGATCGCAATTGCAATCAGCACCGTGACAACTTTGCAGAATTTACGTTAGTAGAATAAGTTAACTAGCGATCGCTGGATAGTCTGTGTATCCTTTTTCACCGCCACCATAAAAGGTTGTCGGATCGGGTTGATTTAACGGTGCATTCAAAGCAAAGCGTTCAGGCAAATCGGGATTGGCTATATACAAAGTACCAAATGCAACTAAATCAGCCGCACCTGTTGACAAAACAGTATTACCTCTGCTTTTGTCATAACCGCCATTGACAATGAGTGTACCTTGAAAGCGCTCTTTGAGATGACTGGTTGGCACCACCGTTGCCCCATGTCTGATATCTGCTTCTATCGCTTCAAAGATATGCAGATATGCTAAATTAAATTTATTCAGCGCCTCAACCGCATAACCAAAGGTTTCTAAAGGGTTAGAATCACGTATATCGTTAAAAGTGCCGCTGGGTGAAAGCCGCACCCCTACTCTATTAGCACCCCATACACCAATTACCGCTTCTGTCACTTCTACCAGCAGTCGGGCGCGATTTTCAATTGAACCGCCATATTTATCTGTACGCTGATTCGTACCATCCCGGAGAAACTGGTCAATTAAATAACCATTTGCTGCGTGAATTTCTACCCCATCAAACCCAGCTTCTAATGCATTTTTCGCTCCTTGGCGGTACTGTTCGACAATCTCTGGAATCTCCCAAGTTTCCAAAGCGCGAGGAGTAACAAAAGGTTTCATTCCTTCGTAAGTCATTACTTGTCCTTGGGGAGCGATCGCGCTCGGTGCTACAGGTAACGCTTTATTTGGTTGCAAATCTGGGTGAGAAATTCTCCCAACGTGCCACAGTTGCAAGTAAATTCTTCCTTTGTGCTGATGTACTGCATCTGTCAGCGATCGCCAACCTGCCACCTGTTCTGCTGAATAAATGCCTGGTGTATTCGGATACCCCTGCCCTTGAGGAGAAACTTGAGTTGCTTCGGCGATAATCAGTCCCGCTGAAGCTCGTTGAACGTAATATTCGGCGTTTAACTGATGTGGAACATTTCCCTTACCTGCCCTTTGTCGCGTTAAGGGAGCCATCACAATTCGGTTAGGTAATTCAAGTTCACCTAACTTGTACGGAGAAAGTAAATTGATATCGGTATTCATAAGTTACCTCTATTAATGGGGCATTGGGGAATGGGGAATGGGGAATGGGTAATAGGGAATGGGTAATGGGGAAAGAATTATTACCAATTACCTTTTTCCCAATTACCAATGCCCAATGACGACAGGTGCTCCACTTGGGTCGCCACCCCCACAGTCAGGGTTTCCCGACTTGAGGGGAGTGGCGATTTGCTCCCAAGACCGCACAGCCAAACCTATGCCCAATGACGGCAGGTGCGTGACTGTCGGCATCCCCGCCCAACGCACAGCCAAACCTATGCCCAATTACCAATTCCCAATTCCCAATCCCCAATTTTCAATTACAGATACTGTGATAAAGTTTTAGTCAAGGTTGTTTTGGGTACTGCACCTACAACCGTATCTACTTGCCGACCGCCTTTAAACACTAACAGTGTGGGAATGCTGCGAATTCCATAATGGCTAGCGACAGTGGGATTTTCATCTGTGTTCAGTTTCACCACTTTCACCTGTCCTACGTGTTCACCAGCAAACTCATCGACTACTGGAGCCACCATCCGACAAGGACCGCACCAAGGTGCCCAAAAGTCCACTAACACGGGAATTTCACTTTCTAGGACTTCTTGCTTAAAGGTGGCTTCTGTTACGTTTGTAACGGATGACATAGTTGTCCTCCTGTAATATTCTTTAGTTCGATATAATCGAATAAATTAAATATAGTTTATTTTTCGAGATAGTGCAACTATGAGATTTATTTATCACCCAGACAGAAAAGACATATCTTTATCAGGAGTGCTGTATGCTTTAGGCGATCCGGTGAGGTTGGAGATTGTGCGGTTGCTTGCGACTGTGGGAGCGCAACCGTGTGCGGGGTTTGATTTTGCGATCGCCAAATCTACGATGTCGAATCACTTTAAGATTTTGCGGGAATCGGGGGTAGTCTTCACGCGCAAAGAAGGAACACAGCATATTAACATGCTGCGGCGTCAGGATATAGATGAATTGTTTCCGGGGTTGCTGGATGCGGTATTGCGATCGGCTCAACCGATGCAAATTTGTCAACAGGAAACTGCTGTGAAAAGTGTTTCACTCTAAATAATGGTAATGGGGAATTGGGAATTGGGAATAGGTAATTGGGAATTGGGAATTGCTAATTGAAGAGTGAGAAAAGTTATTACCCATTACCCACTACCCACTACCCATTACCCATTACCTATTACCTATTCCCAAATTAAAAAGGTAATTTTAGTAGATTTATAATACTTAATTCTTTCTTTTCCTGAGGTAAACCTAATTTAATCGCCTTTGGATTGCGAGGATAATTATAAGAATTGAAAAGTATATCCCATATAGTGAAAAAACTCGCATAATTTGCTGTTGCTTCTTTTCGGGCTTGAGAATGATGAGAGCGATGATAATTGGGTGTGACAATTAGGTAGCTGAGATATCTATCAATTTTTAACGGGATAGCCCAATTACTGTGATGAAAGATTAATTCACATGCCAATAAGATTTCATAGAGTAATAAGTTTTCTAGAGTAATACCAAATAACCAGATTAAAAATAACTTAGGTAGATTAGCTAAAATTGCCTCAACTGGATGAAAGCGATAAGCAGTAGAAGTATTCATTAACATTTCTGTATGATGAACTTTATGAAAACGCCATGCAATAGGCAGAGTATGCATTAATCTGTGCCACGCATACATATATCCATCGAGCAATAAGAAAGACAAGACTATTTTTAAGATAGGTGAATGAATAAAATGAAAAATACCGAACCATGAAGTTTGTTGCCAAATGCAATTTAAGAGTAAAGCTATGGTAAAATTATTTGCCAATACATTTATCAAGCCGAGAACTAAATTAGTATAAACTCTTTTATCGAAACTCTCTTTAAAACTGAAAAACGGAAACAGATTTTCTAGAATTCCGAATGAAATAACACTGCTGACAACAAGAAGTGATTGCCAATCCATGTTGAGATTCGCTCCTCTATAAAAAAATAAGCGAATAAGCGATCGCCGTTGCTTTAAGTGTATATAAATTTGTAGTACTAAATAACACTCTTCCTGGCTGCTAATTAGATCAACCGTCAAGTACCCCACTTGGAAAAAAGTTGCTTTTCGTTGCTTGAGTTTTATAGCGGTTCTCAGTTGCATGAGGTACGCTTCAACCCCACCCCCTACCCCCTCCCCGCAAGCGGGGAGGGGAGCGTTTGCGTAAGCAAATGCGGGGTGGGGTTCCGACTGTATTGCAACGAAGTGAGAAAGACTATATATCCAGGAATGAGCGCAAAAACTCTCTGCAACTCTTATTGCTTGGCGCACTTGGCGTACTTGGCGGTTCGTTTTATCATGATTTTGCGCTCATTCCTAATATCCTCCTCCACTTTTTGAATTATGACCGCACCAGCAGCTTCTGTTTCGATGTGGACTCCCCTACGTCAGCCAGTGTTTCGTGCCCTTTGGACAGCCTCAGCGGTGTCTAGTGTTGGCACTTGGATGCATGACGTCGGCGCAGCATGGTTGATGACTTCACTTTCACCGTCACCGTTTTTAATTGCGTTGATGCAGGCAGCATCAAGCTTGCCGTTTTTTTTGCTGGCATTACCAGCGGGAGCGCTGGCAGATGTCGTCGATCGGCGAAAAATGATTTTGTGGACTCAGGGTTGGATGCTGATTGTCGCTACTTTGTTGGGATTTCTCACCCTGGCAAACATTACTACACCGTGGATTCTCTTAGTTCTCACTTTTGCTCTGAGTCTCGGCAGTTCGATGAATATGCCTGTATGGCAAGCCGTAACCCCAGAACTAGTAGAAAAAGAAGAACTTCCCCAAGCTATCACCCTTAGTGGCATTGTGGTTAACCTTTCGCGATCGATTGGTCCGGCTTTAGCGGGGATAATTATCGCCCAAGCTGGTACGGGAGCAGTTTTTCTACTTAATGCGGCTTCCTTTGTTGGGGTGATAATAGTAGTTTATCAGTGGCGTCGCACCCCGCAAAAAAGCGGCTTACCGACAGAACGCTTCATCGGAGCGGTACAAGCGGGTATTCGTTACGTGCGCTACGCTCCAACTTTTCAATCAGTGCTAATTCGCACCTCAGCTTACATTTTATTTGCTAGTGCCTTATTTGCCCTTTTACCGCTTTTAGGAAGACGAGAATTAAAGCTTGATGCTTTCGGATACGGAATGATTCTAGGCTTTTGGGGTATTGGTGGATTAGCAGGAGCGTTCATTTTACCGAAGCTACGGGAGCAGTTTTCTATAGATAAATTGGTGGCAGGCTCATCAGTATTGATGGGTATAATGTTGCTGGCGCTAGGAACAGTGCGGAATTTTTACGTAGTATGTGCCTTGATGCTGTTGGTGGGAATTGCTTCTCTCAGCTGTATGGTTAGTTTCAGTGTCTCAGCGCAAACAGCCGTGCCTACCTGGGTGCGTGCGAGAGCTTTATCGGTGCAATTACTTGTGTTCCAGGGATGTATGACCTTGGGAAGCCTCTTGTGGGGTGCTGTAGCCCAACGCACAAGCATCACCGTAGCTTTGACTAGCGCGGGAGTGGGCTTGATTGTGGGTGTGGCACTGACTGCACGCTATCGCTTGCGGTGTGCGGAAAAGTTGGATTTGCGGTCTTCGCTGCATTGGGATCAACCGACAAATGTTTTTGAACCATGTCCGAATGATGGACCTGTGTTGATTAGTTTAGAATATCGCATTGACCCAGCGAACGCGGAGGAGTTTACCAAAGCGATGCAAGCACTAAGTCAAATTCGCCGGCGTGATGGAGCGATTCGGTGGGGTTTGTATCAAGATTTATCAGACCCAGGTCGGTTTGTGGAAACACAAATTGTCGAATCTTGGGCAGAACACAAACGGCAATTTGAACGGGTGACGAATAGCGATCGCCTAATTGAAGAACGTGTGCGAGCGTTTCATATTGGCGAAAAACCGCCGAAAGTTTCGCAAATGATTTACTCAAAATATACAGATGGTCAGGGTTTGCGGCAACCGTGCGGATGATATAAGGTAAAAATTTGCGCTTGTTTAACAGTGTGTAGTATAAGGCGATCGCTTTAATGGGTAATCGCCTCATACCTGCAACGGAGGATAAGACGATTTCTTTCACCTATAAGTTATAGAACATAGCGGCATTGTCAAAAAAAAATGCATCGAATAAAAGCGGGAATGTCCCAAGAAGACACGAGCGCGATTGTTCGACGGTTCTATAAAGATTTTGTAGAGAGTTAGAAATCATGACTATTTCACTTAAACCCCTCCAAAACCAAGTAATTGTCATTACTGGTGCTTCCAGCGGAATTGGCTTGGTGACTGCGAGAATGGCTGCAAAGCAGGGTGCAAAACTTGTCCTTGCAGCCCGTAATGAAGACGCTTTGCGTCAACTGACTGATGAGATCAAAAGCAAAGGGGGTCAAGCAATCTACGTCGTCGCTGATGTAGGACAAGAAGAAGACGTTAATCGCATTGCACAGAAAGCGATCGCCGAGTTCTCTGGTTTCGACACCTGGGTAAACAACGCGGGTGTATCCATCTTCGGTGCTTGCGAAGAAGTTTCGATACCGGACATGAAGCGCATGTTTGACACCAACTTTTGGGGAACCGTCTATGGTTCCCGCGCTGCCGTCAAACACTTTAGGGAACGCGGAAGAAGCGGTGCGCTGATCAACGTTGGTAGCTTTTTGGGCGATCGCGCAGCACCAGTCCAATCTACCTATTCGGCTTCAAAGCACGCGATTCATGGCTGGACGGATGCTTTGCGGATGGAGTTAGAAAAGGAAAAGGCTCCTGTCTCCGTAACGTTGATTCACCCCGGACGAATCGACACACCGTACAACGAACACGCCCGCAGTTATATGCCTAAGCAACCGGCTCATCGCGGCATGATTTACCCACCCGAAGCGGTAGCTGAAGCAATTTTGTATTCGGCAGAACATCCGAAGCGGGACATGTTCGTAGGCTTTCAAGCCAAATCCCTTGCGGTGCTAGGTGGTATGGCGCCGCGACTGACGGACAAGTTGATGGAGATTTGGGCGTTTTTCTCTCAGCAGTCCGATCGCCCCTCACGCGATCGCGAAGACAACGCGCTGTATCGCGCTGGCTATGGTATGCACGAGCGCGGAACCCACCAAGGATGGATTCGTTCAGGCAGCCTGTACGTGAAAGCGGAGAAGCATCCAGTTTTCACAGCCGCGATTATAGCCAGTTTTGGCGTAGCAATCTGGTTGTTTGCGATTTCCGCTATTCAAAGCTAGTGAATTTGCGTGGGGAAGGGGAAATTTTCTCTTTCCCCTCATTCTTGGTTGATTATACCAATTTAAATAATGTTTGCGACACATAAATTCTTCGTAGGGGCACGGCAGTGCCGTGCCCCTACCCATCTGTCGCATTCTTTTTTCGCTCTTGGTATTAACTTGCGATCGCAACTGGCTTTCTGCGAGTGGGACGCTTGCGGTCTGATTTTTTCTTCAATCCAACCGCTTGAGCTTGATCGCTATCTGTCCCATATTGCCCGCGCACGACTTCTTTCATCGCTAATACAGTATTGTGAAATTCCCATTCTGCTAATCGCGCAGCATCCGCAGCAGCACGATATAAAGTTAGTTTTTCGGTTTCGGCTTGTTGAGAAGTCAACATAGCCTGATAAGCTTGCTGTAACTTTGTCCCAGAGGCATCAGTACGGGGTGTATCATAGGTAGTGATTGTTTGCAAACCGTGCATTGAGTCAATATCTTGACTAATCAGTTGACGGGACAAACGACGTGTTATATCTGGGGTAGGCATAGTTGCATACGCGGTAAATTGTATATTTAATGTACCCATTCAAACAAAAAATATAACAGTAAGGCGAAAAAAAGGTGATTTAATGTTTGCAGGTTGATGCGATCGCATTATCATATCACGTCCGCTTTATTACTTACTCTTATCCGCAGAACCCCACCCCGTCAAAGCTGTGCTTTGTCTCCCCTCCCCGCTTGCGGGGAGGGGATTAAGGGGTGGGGTGCAGTGAGTGTGAGAATCATAACTACTTATTTGGACTTGATGTCACTCGACACAATGGCATTGTCACCCGACACAATCGCATTGTCACCCGACACAATCGCATTGTCACCCGACACAATCGCATTGTGACTCGACACAATCGCATTGTCACCCGACACAATCGCATTGTGACTCGATGCAATCGCATTGTGACTCGACACAATCGCATTGTCACCCGACACAATCGCATTGTGACTCGATGCAATCGCATTGTCACCCGATACAATATGATGACTAAACCGCAAGATGCTTTTTGGTACAGTCAGAATTTTGTAGTACAGTCAGAATTTTGTAGGGTGCGTTGTCGCTCGCGCAACGCACGATTCATCGAGAGTGCGTTACGGCTAATGCCGTAACACACCCTACTGAATACTCATTATTGTAGACATAGAGAAAGAGGAGATTAGGCAATGGATAAATTAACCGAGTATCCCAAGCTAATCAGGCGTATTATATCTGAGTATGTAGAATTATGCAACCGTCGTCCCAACAAAGACATTGAGACATTTTTGATTGTGGATGAGTCAAAGAAGCATTACATCTGGATGAACCTTGGTTGGGAGAACGGCGATCGCATTACTGGTATTACCGTTTATGTTCGCATTCGTGATGGTAAAATCAAAGATTGAGGAAGATTGGACTGAAAATGGCATTGCAACTGATATAGTTCGTGCGGGTGTTCCCAAGGAAGATATTGTGTTGGCATTCCACGAGCCTAACATGCGGCAGTACACAGATTTTGCAGTAGCCTTGTAGCGATCGCGTATTGATGATTTATCTTTAAACTGAGTTCAGCAATTTCCAAAACTTTTTGGAAGAGTATTCTAGACAATCTACATGACGAGAATAGGCGATCGCTCAAGCGCAATTGCCAGTTTATTGCTCAAAATTATAAAATATTATCAACTAGAACTGTACCACCAGCACAGAAGTCTATACTGAGATGGTAATCTTCAAGTAGCGCAGTTCCAATAAGCGGACGACGACCCATAGCTAAAACTGCTACATCACGCTCTACACCGTTCCACAAAATAGTTGCCAAATAAACGTTAGTTGCAACATTGGAATTATCAGCAAGATTTGCATTGATTCGGGCAACATAAGTCAACCCAAGTTCACTAATGGCATCAGGTGGCAAGGTCAAAAAACCTTCAAAGCCTGTATCAACAACACACTTAATTTCTATGTTTGTACCTTCACACAGACAAAGAATTACACCAATTTGAGCTTGAAGCCCAACTACAGTTCCGTGTATCACTATGCCGTCCTGACCAATGTACCACCAACTGCGTAGACTGCATTAAATCCGATTTTTTCTGCCCAAACTGCGGCATCAGCTTGTTTGGCTCTTAACCGCAGACTCGTGACAACCAAATCATCACCAATCTCATATTCACCTGTCTCAACATTTATTGAGATAATTTTGCCAATATTCTCTGGTGTTTCTACTTGAGTGCGGATACTCTTTTCATAGAGTTCTTTGCCACGTCGGGTAATTTCTTCATCATTAACTTTAGGGTAGGACATATCAACAATTTCCTCTCTTGAAGCCCGTGGACTTTTATCATTATTGTAGGACAGAAGCAACTTTGACTTCAAAACCCAATAATTCTTAGGTTTTACACTCGACTTTAGTTTTAATGCAGCCACAATTTAAATGCACTTTTTGATGAGCAGTAACAACACCCTGCAAAATCTAAACCCACTAAAAATTATCCTTCTCCGTTTTGCCTTTTCTGAATTGATAGCGACCATTCTCGCAGACAATTACAGGACTTACGCAAAAACCAAGATCGCTCCTCTTATTCCTCTGTGTTCTCTGCGTCCTCTGCGGTTCGTTTTTGGTCATTTTGCGTAAGTCCTAAATTAGTCAGATTTTCACGGGTAGTAATTGTGTTGGGATGATTAACCCCTAAGCTTTGTTCAGCAATTTGCAAAGCTTTTTGGTACAGTGGTTTAGCTTCACCGTACCGTCCTTGGGAACGGTAGAGTCCTGCCAGGTTGTTGTAACTCATGGCAACATCGGGATGCTCTTCTCCCAGCAAGCGTTGATAAAGTTGCAAAGCTTTTTGGTACAGTGGTTCAGCATCACTGTACCGTCCTTGGGATTGGTAGAGTCCTGCCAGGTTGTTGTAACTCATGGCAACAGAGGGATGCTCTTCTCCCAGCAAGCGTTGCGTTAGTTGCAAAGCTTTTTGGTACAGTGGTTCAGCATCACCGT